>NZ_JH594502.1:53590-168853 GCF_000243015.1 Segatella maculosa OT 289 | reverse complement strand
TTTCCGAGGCCTCGTTTCTTAAAAAACATTTTGCAACAGCTCTGCCGAGGCCTCGGAAAATAAAAATGCATACTGAAATTACATTTCCGAGGCCTCGGAAAGTAAAAATGCATATTGAAATTATATTTCCGAGACCTCGGAAAGCAAAAATGCATATTGTAATTGTATTTCCGAGGCCTCGGAAAGTAAAAAACATTTTGCGACAGCATTTCCAAATATTTATAAAATAAAAAACATTTTGCGACAATGTTTCTAAAAACTTAGAAAACAAAAAACCTTTATGCGGGAACAAAAAACAAAATCTCCCCCGCTATTTCCAAATACGGGAGAGACTAAATTTACAGCAAATTATTTGTATGCAGTTTGCACTCCCCTCCCCTTCGGGAGGGGTTGGGGGTGGGCTCCCCCCTCTTTCTCATTTATTCGGGAGGGGTTGGGGGTGGGTTCCTCCTCTTTTTTGCTTATTCGGGAGGGGTTGGGGGTGGGCTTTTCAATCCACCAATCGCGCGTCGAGCAGACGTGAAATCTCGTCCTTATCTAAATGCTGGCCGATAAAAACGAGCTTCTGCATGCGGTCGCCGTAGGTTTCGTCCCAGTCGCGACGCAGCCCCTCTTCGCGCGCCTTGAGCGCCTCGAGTTCTTTTTCGGGCATCGTGGCATACCACTGTCCGGCGTTACGTAACCCCATCTGGCGGCCGGCTTGCTCAAAGACATAGCAGGTTTGCGGCTCATCCTTGAACCAGCAGATGCCTTTGCAGCGAATGACGGTCCGGGGCCATTGTGTGGCGATGAATTCGTCGAAGCCCACGAGGTCGAACGGCTTGCGGCGATAATAAACAAAGGTCCCGATGCCATACTCCTCCACTTCGCCCCCTTCGTGGTGGTGATGATGATGGCCCGCTTCGTGGTTGTGGTCGTCGTGATGGTCGTGATGCGCAGCCACTTCCGTTTCCTCATCGTGATGATGCTCAATTTCGTCAATCCACGCGGCCGAGGTCGCTACCGCGTCGAAATCGAAGCGGCCGGTGTTGACGAGCTTGTCGAGGTCCACGTCGCCGTAGTTACATTCGATGATTTCTGCCTTTGGCTGCAGCGCGCGAATGATGTGCTTGATGCGTGCCAGCTCACGCGGCTCCACCTCGGCGGCCTTGTTGAGCAGGACGATGTTGCAGAACTCGATTTGTTGGATAACGAGGTTCTCGATGTCTTCCTCGCCGATTTCCTGCCGCACGAGCGCGTCGCCGCTTCCGAATTCGTCTCTCATTCGCAACGCATCGACTACGGTGGCGATGCAGTCGAGCCTGAGAATGCCATCTTTGATGTATTCCGGTCCCATGGTCGGTATGGAACAAACCGTCTGGGCGATGGGCGCCGGTTCGCAGATGCCGCTGGCCTCAATGACGATGTAGTCGAACTTTCGCATCTTGACGATGTCGTGCAGCTGCTTAACGAGGTCCATTTTCAGCGTGCAGCAGATGCAACCGTTCTGTAGGGCGACGAGGCTGTCGTCCTTTTCGTTCACAATTCCACCTTTTTCTATTAAATCGGCGTCGATGTTCACCTCGCCGATGTCGTTTACGATGACCGCGAACTTGATACCGCGCCTATTCGATAAGATTCTGTTCACCAGCGTCGTTTTCCCGCTGCCCAGATAGCCCGTGAGCAGTAAAACCGGAATTTCTTTCTTGTTCATCTCTTGTTTCCTCTCTTAAATTATAGTTACTATGCAGAAATTGCATACAAAGGTATAAAAAATTATCAATAATGCGTAACTTTGCAGCGATTGTGCATCATATTCACGGTAAAACGACGCGGCACAGCTGAAGATGAACAGAAAAGAGCATTTTTCTGCGCCCAGCCTCGTTTTCCTTATCTCGACCCTATGCGCAGCAAAGGCGCTGTCGTGGGCTCCCGTTCCGCTCGGCCCGAAATGGGAAATACCAAGTTTTGAGTATTGTGCAATCTCACGGGAATGCCTATTTTTGCAGCCGCTTTTCATGACGGCATGCGAGTTAAACAATTTCTCATAGGTATATTTCTCTGCAACATTTTCGGTATCCAGGCCTCGCCGCCCGCGGGTCGGTTCGCTCTTCAAGGCAAAATAACCGACAAAGCTGACGGTCAGGCGTTGAATTTCGTGACAATTCAGCTCTTTTCCAACGATAATTTCCTTTCGGGACAGCTATCAACGACGCAGGGAGACTATCGCTTCGACAATCTTGCCGAAGGAATTTATCGGCTCCATGTCAGCCACATCGGCTACGAAGCCGTCGACAGTTTGGTCCATGTACGGGCCGACCGACGATGCAACATCGGCCTTTCCTCGTCGGCATTGAGCCTGAACGAGGTGATTGTCACGGCCTCTGAGAAGAAGGGGCTGACTGCAACGACGGTCATCAATCGCACGGCCATGCAGCATCTTCAACCTTCCTCGTTCTCCGATTTGCTGAGTCTCCTACCCGGAGGAAGCACGTCTACACCGCATACCAACAGAGCAAATGTGATTCGTTTGCGCGAGGTTGGCATGTCGGGCAGCGATTATGCTATCAGTAGTTTAGGCACCAAGTTCGTTATCGACGGTGCTCCTGTGGGCACAGATGCCAACATGCAGGGCATTGCGGGAGGCACTTCGGCCGACGACAAGCGCAATTATGCCGCGTATGGGGTCGATATGCGCACGCTTTCGACGGACAATATAGCGTCCGTAGAGGTTGTGCGAGGCATTCCATCCGTGAAGTATGGCGACCTCACAAGCGGACTTGTGAACATTCGTCGCAAGCAAACAGCGAGTCCATTCGAGGCAAGAATGAAGGCCGATGAATATGGAAAACTCTTCTCGATGGGCAAAGGTTTCTCGCTCAGCCATGGTTGGATGCTCAATACCGACGGCGGTTTCTTCCGCTCGATGGCCGACCCGCGTAACAAGTTTGAGACCTACAGCCGCCTTAACTTCTCTTCTCGGCTCCACAAGTTCTGGTCGTTTGCCGGCGGAAGTCACCTCTATTGGGACCTTTCGGCAGACTATTCGGGTAACATCGACAATGTAAAGACCGACCCCGAAGTGCAGATTCATCTTGAAGACAAGTATCGCTCGGCCTATCATCACGGTGGTTTAAGCACGGCATTGCGCTATCGTCCGAAAGCCGAAAGCCTGCTTCGGTTGATCTCTTTGGCCTACTCAACGAGTCTTTCTGCCGACAAAATCGACCAAACAAAGTTTGTTTCGGTAGACCGAGATACGCATACACCACTCGAACAAGAGAATGGTGAATATGATGCTTCCTACCTTCCGGCAACCTATATCGCACGACATCAGGTGAAAGGATTGCCTTTTTATTCTAATCTAAGACTTGAAACGGCGTTACAAACTACTATGGGTAAGCTGACACATCAGCTCACCTTGGGTGGCGAATGGCAATATAACAAGAACTTTGGTGATGGACAAGTGTATGATTTCCGACGTCCATTGGACGGCACTTCTGCTCGTCGTCCACGTGCATTCAAGGACATTCCGGCCACGAACCTCCTTGCATTCTATGCCGAAGACGAGGTTTCTTTGCCCTTGGGTAAGCATCTTCTGACAATCATGGCAGGCATTAGAGGCACCACGATGGCCGGTATTGCCGCGTCGTTTGCCATGCATGGCAAGCTATATTGTGACCCCCGAGTCAACTTTCTGTGGGACTTTCCGTCACTTGGACGGCTGAAACTCTATGCTTCGGCAGGCTGGGGACGCATGAGTAAGATGCCAACCATGGGCGAACTTTACCCCGAAAAGCGTTATCTTGACTTCGTCCAACTGAACTATTGGAATAAGAATGAGAAGCTGAAGCGGGTGAACATACGCACTTATACGATTGATACCAACAACTACGGGCTGCGTCCTGCCCATAATAATAAGGTGGAATTGCGACTCGGTGGCAGCTATGACAACCATCAATTCTACGTGACCTATTTTCACGAAAAGATGAATGACGGCTTCCGAAGCACCCAACAAATCATTCCGATGCTCACGTATAAGCGTTACGATACATCAGGAATTGACGGCTCAAAGCTGACGGCTCCGCCTGCATTGGAGGCACTTCCATATCGCATGGACACGCTTCTTCGCACCACAACTGTCACAGGTAATGGAACAGTTATCGTCAAAGAAGGCATCGAATTTCAGTATGCTTCGCCACGAGTTCCCCTCATCAATACGCGTCTGACCATCAACGGAGCATGGTTTCACAGCACATATGGCACCGCAGCACCCGAGTATTATGCGGGTTCTTTCCGCCAAATCAACGGCATAACGATAAGCAATCGTTTCATCGGATTGTATGAATGGAGCAGCGGTTACGTGAAAGACCAATTCTCATCCAACATCATTGCCGATACTTACCTCGACAAGTTGGGACTCATTCTCTCGGCTACGGCCGAGTGTTTCTGGCTGGGCAGGATGCGTGCGCCGTCAAGATTGCCGCGCCCCGTAGCCTATGTCGATGTCGAAGGCAACCAACATGCTTACACCGATGCAGATGCCTCAGACCTCTATAAGCGCTGGTTGATTCTCGGAAATCAAAAGAACGCCGACATGATACAGCGCGAGCGGGCTTACATGTGCCTGAATATTAAGGCTTCGAAGCGGTTTGGGCGCTATGCCACGCTCGCTTTTTTCGCCGACCGTTTGCTGAATATTGCTCCCGATTATGAGGTCGATGGCTTCATCGTCAGACGAGTTTTCACACCTTATTTCGGTATGGAATTAAACATTCAATTATAAAAACAGACATGAATAAAGTTAAATTTTTCGCAGCAGGCTTGTTGCTTTTTGCAGCAACCTCGTTCTTATCATCGTGCGGTGACAGTGACGATACGACACCGCAGAGTCAAGTTTCCCTCACTTACAGTGTGCCTGAAGGTCTCAAAACGGGTAAAGTCACGGGCGCAAAGGTCACTTTTTACAATGTCAATACGGGCCGTTTGATCGAGTATCCCCTTGATGGCAGTACAACGATTACCGTTGATGACGGGCTCTACAATATCACACTTGTCGGTCAATTGACCTACGAGGTGAACGGAAAAACCATCACCTCGCATCTCCGGGCGGTGAAGAATGCCGTCTCGGTAAGCGGTGGCAAGGTGGCCATCTCGCTCGCTGCTGAGGTCGTTTCGGTCAAGCAAGGCTTCGTGTTTGCCGAGATTTTTGTCTCTGGAACAAAAACTCCGGATGGCGATAGCTATGAGAGTGACAAGTATTTCCGCATCTATAACAATTCTGACGAGACACTTTATGCCGACGGATTGGTGCTTTTCGAGAGCGCATTCACCAATGATGACCCGCATAACTACACGCCCGACTTACGCGATAAGGCCTTTACTATCGACGTGGCCTACATGGTTCCGGGCACAGGAAAGGAGCATCCGGTGGCTCCGGGCAAGAGTATTCTGTTGGTAGATGTGGGACTTGACCATACGAAAAACAACAAAAATTCTTTCAATTTGGCCAAGGCCGACTTCGAATGGTATGATGCTTCGGAGGACGGGGCAGACACAGATACCGACGTACCCAATCTGATTAAGCTCATCACTACAATGGATGGCGAGTCTGTTGGGCTGTGGGCACCCCACGGACGTGGCGTGAAAACTTATGCAATAGGCTATCTCGGAGACGACAATAAGGTTTCCGTAGAGCAATTCCTGACGGATTATGTCTATAAATACAGCTATAAGTTTGTTTATGAAGGTCTTTCTGTGGATATGGATAACACAGGGTTCATGGTTCCCAACAGCTGGATTGCCGATTGTGTGAACATGCGTCCGCAGAAAACGGTGCAGGCCTGGCTCTGCGCTTCGAGTGCACTTGATGCCGGATTTGCCTATAACTCTGTGCAAGAAGACGATCAAAGTCGTTATGGAAAGGCCGTGCGTCGTAAGTTCGATAAGAAAACCGGCAAGCTAATCGACACCAACAACTCGACCAACGACTTTGAAAGCATGGTGAAGGCAGACCCCTATTACATTTTTAAATAAGTAAGATGAAACTTCAAACAGGTCTTTTAGCTGTGCTTCTGGCCGTTTCTACGGTCGGGAAAGCACAGCAAGGACTGCAACAACGCCTTTCCGACACACGCGGAAAGGCGTTTCCAACTTATCAAAACCCAGCTTTTGCCGGCACACGTTACGGCGAATCGTTCTCCGAAATGCGCGGAACATTCTCTACAGACCATGCAGACAAGGCCGTGATTGCACAACTGGGAAGGGGCCACACGGCCGGTGCTTTCGACGCTTCCTCTTATCAAAAGATGGGAAAACACGGCGTTGCATGGGGCCATGCGGGCTATAACAGAAGGCATATCAATGATGTTCGGTGGAACGAGACAGCTGATTTCCTGACCGTTTATCCCTATGTGACAGCCGACAGTGTAGGCGGAAAGATGGAAGCCGAGCGTTATTCATTCCGTCTGGGCTATGCGCAAGGCTTCCGAAAGTGGAGCTATGGGGTAGAAGCCGCCTATCAATCGGCCTTGCATTACCGCGACACCGACCCACGACCCAAGGATAACAGCCTGTTCGTAAACCTCACATTGGGGGCCTCAAGAGCGCTTTCAAGCCGCTATTCCGGCGGACTTTACCTGCATTGGCAGCATTATTCGCAGGAGCAGAGCATCGCTTTTATGAACCCTTATGGCACGATGTTGCTCTATCAGATGTCGGGAATGAACATGCATTACCATCGTTTTGCGGGCACATTGGGGCAGGCTTATTACACGGGACACACTTTCGGGGCCGGTCTTACGCTGCAACCGACGGGCCATGGCTTTGATATCATGCTCTATGCAGAGCGGCGTCAGTTGCAAAAACAGCTCTCCGGACTGAATAATGCGCCCATCAACGACTTGCAAGTGTGGACCTATCGGGGCGGAATCGCATGGCGGTCCGATCGCCGTTATGCCCTGTTAAGCGGTGCATACAGCAGCAGGGAAGGAAGCGAAAACATCTATGACGACGGCATTCAGAACTATCATCGCATCGCCATCACAAAACCGTTCAAAGCTGTGACGGCCCATATTACGGCCGAAGCCTCACAGGAATGGACGGCCGGAGCATGGACTTTGTCGGCCACTCCGTCGCTCATGCTGTGCCATCATCGGCAATCTTACAAGACGCCCGTACGCAAAATGAGTCTCACCTCACTGATACCTAAGCTCGCTTTTCAGGCCATGTTGCAACACCAAACAGGCTTGTTGACAGCCCGAATTTCGGCTGCTAACGTGTCCAACCTGCACAAATCGCTCTCCATTTCGGAGCTAAATGCCTTCCCGCAACAGCTGCCAACGCTGACCGACAATTACGAAATGCTCTCCAGTAACGCATGGATGAGTGAGGCAGACGTACGCTATGACTATGCAATCGGCAAGCCCTTCAACACGATTTTCATGCAAGCGAAGTTCCAACACACGACTTTCTCCACCCGACATCAGCGTAATCTTTTCGAGCTTTCGGTGGGCGTTACACTTTGATTTTTATTATCTTTGCAGCAACATTAATGCTATTGAACATGAAGAAAACGTTTATCTACACGCTTTTTGCCGCGATTTGCTTCCTATTGGGCGGCTGTAAGGAGAATTATTCCAGAGGAGAAAAAGTGGGGAACCTAATAGAATTCACCAAGAAAGGGGTGATTTACGACAGTTGGGAAGGCCGGTTAAACCTCACACAAACAGGAATGAACACCAGCGGTGAACCTTTTTCGTTCTCTTTCGACAACGACCGCACGGACCAAGACAGCCTAATCAAACTGCTCTATCGGGCGCAAGTAGAGGGCTGGAAGGTCCAAATCAAGTATCATTCCGTGTGGGGACTCAAGAATATCTTCAGCAATCGGGGCGAGACCAACTACTTTGTTGACGACGTAACCGTGCTTGACAAGGACTTTGCCAACGTGGCCAAGCGGCTCAGCGGTGCCCGCCAAGGCCGCGTGGTCGATACGGTTTACGTAGTCATCGACAAGAACGAACTACGCAACCGTCGGTAGAAAAGACATCGTTTTCTCCTCCCTTTATGCCCGAGCAGGTGGGGAAAACTTTATTTCTCGGCCATCAGGCTCACAGCGAAGCCACCGCCGCGGGCCATAGTAAGCCTTAACGTATCGCCACGCTTCACGGTTTTCTTCGTAATCACATAGGCCGAGGGGTTCTTTTCGTAGTCGGCTCCGGGCCCATCTGCATAGATTGTGCAAGCATACTTGCGGCCCTTGTCAAGGAAGTCGAGCTTGATGACGCTCCGATGTCCGTTTTGGTCACACTTTCCACCGATGAACCAATTGTCCGTTCCCTTTGCTTTTCGGGCTACGGTGATGTATTGTGCCGGTTCAGCCTCAATGTATTTGGAGTCGTCCCAATCGCAGGCTACGTCGCGAATGAACTGAAATGCGTCGTCATACCTCTCGTAGTTCTCCGGCAAATCGGCCGCCATTTGGAGTGGACTGTACATGGTTAGGTAGAGTGCAAGCTGGCCGACGAGCGTCGTATGCACGTAGCTTTGGTTGCCACACCACTTGTTCAGCCTCGTTTCCAAGATGCCCGGAGTGTAGTCCATGGGGCCTCCTTGCAGGCGAGTAAAGGGAAGTATCACCGTATGATAAGGCGCATTACCACCGAAAGCCTCGTATTCTGTGCCGCGAGCGCTCTCGTTTCCAACGAGATTGGGATAGGTTCTACACAGTCCGGTGGGCCGAACGGCCTCGTGAGCATTGACCATAATGCGGTGTTTGGCAGCCTCTTTGACGCAATAGAGATAGTGGTTCACCATGCTTTGACTGTAATGATACTCGCCACGAGGTATCATATCGCCTACGTAACCGCTCTTCACAGCATCGTAACCATACTTGTTCATCAGCGTATAAGCGGCTTCCATGTGTCGCTCATAGTTGAGAGTACTGCCCGAAGTCTCGTGATGCATCATCAATTTCACACCCTTTGAGTGGGCATATTCGTTGAGGTAGGCAAGGTCAAAGTCGGGATATGGTGTCACGAAATCAAAGACATTATCCTTCCAATGCCCGAACCAATCCTCCCAACCGATATTCCATCCCTCGACCAAAACCTGCTGAAGACCGTTCTTGGCAGCAAAGTCAATGTAGCGTTTCACGTTGTTTGTATTGGCCGGATGCGTGCCATTGGGCTTCACTTTCGTATAGTCCGTGATGCCGATATGCACGGAAAGAACGTCGGTATAGCTCCATGGCTTGCCACCTGCTATCATTTCCCACCACACGCCACAGTATTTCGTAGGGTGAATCCAGCTGGTATCGGTCAGTTTGCAAGGCTCATTGAGGTTCAAGATGAGATTACTTGCGAGCATTCGGCGGGCATCATCGCTAACGATAACGGTGCGCCAAGGCGTGTTGAACGGCGTTTGTACATAGGCTTCATTGCCCACTGGGTCGGGTGTAAGCCGGCTTTCAAAGACGAAATTCTTGTCATCCAAGTCGAGATGCATGGCGGGATAGTTCACCAAAGCAGCCTCATGAAGGTTAATATACAGGCCGTCTGCAGTCTTCATCTGCAGGGAAGTCTGCACGCCGGTAGGCGAGAATGGCGTCTGAGACGAGTTCTCGGTGACGGCAGTCTTCATCAATCCGCGTATCTCGGAGAGCTTACTGATTTGCGTTTCATACTCTTGTGTGTCGTAATCTCCGGGAATCCAGAACGCCGTGTGGTCGCCTGCCATGGCAAAGCGGGTGCGTTCGCGCTTCACGATAAAGTAGTTGAGTTCGCGTTGTTGTGGAAACTCGTAGCGAAAGCCCATACCGTCGTCGTAGACCCTGAAGCGAATCGCGATGTTGCGCTTGCTGCTTGGCTGATTGAGGGCCACTTCCAACTCGTTATAATGGTTGCGAATGGTGGCCGTTTCACCCCATATAGGCTTCCAAGTCTCGTCGAACGAGGAGATATTATGGCCCGTTTCAACAAAGCCGTCCATAAGGTCGGTTTCTTCCATGCCCTTGCTGGCATGCTTGTCACGCGCCAGTTCAAGCCCCAGACGCGATGGTTTGATCACCGTTTTGTCCTTATAGCGCAACTCATAAGTGGGAACTCCGCCCTCTTTCAGCGCAAAAGTGAGGACAACGTTGCCGTCGGGCGACTTCACCGTTTGTGCTTTCAGGACCGAAGAGCAAGCGAAGAGCATCGCAGCAACGACAATGCAGAATTTGTTTCTTTTCATATTCTTTGTTTTTTTCATTCTTGTTTGTCGGCGGAGAAGGCGCTCCTTCCCCGCCGAACGTGCGCCCCGACCAGTTCGATGGCGCAAGAATCAAAGCAAAATATAAGTGTGTTGTGTATAATGTCAATGCCGACGAACGGCAATCTCTTGTCCGTTCAGCCTACTTTGGTCAATTTCAGAATCCTACAACCGTGCCCCGGCACCTCAACCTCAACCTTTTCGCTGACCGTCCCCTCATTGGAATGCTTCCAAAGGTCGCGCATATTCCACCGTCCGGACAGCCCGATTCGAGAGAAATCAAGCGTGCGTTGTGCCATAGTCTCACCACGATTGAAGAGCCCAATGACCCAAGAGCCGTCTTTCATTTGACCATACCATATCTCACCATCGGTGCTCCAGAGGTCACGGGCCAGCGGTTGACCAACGAAACCTTCCTTTTGCAAGGCCAGTATCTCGCTGTTTTGGAAGAAGGAAAGGTCGTGTCCTGTGGGCATATCTGTCACGGAAAGTGGACTGCCGGCCATCAAAGGAAGCGAGATGACCGCTTGTTTTTCGGCATCGTTTGCATAACTTCCGATACGAATGAAGTCGCCGTCAAGCCGCACTTTCCTGTGTCCTGAAATCTTAGACCAATTGATGAAGCCGTCGAAAGCATTCTCAGAGTTGGGCCAACCGCCGCGAAGTGTGCCACGATTATTATCGGAAAAGCGATACCAAGAGCCCTCCAAGGCATCTGCATCAATGCGAATCATGTTGCCGGCATAGCGTTCCATGATAGCATTATTCTTGAGATGAGGCATCACAAGCGATACATATACACCGTATTTCCGGGCATATTTGTTGATCCATTGCAGTCCTTTCACGTAGCGTTCGCGGCCATATCCACGGTCGATTTGGTCGGTATAGTTCATTCCATCCTCATACCATGAGAGGAAATCCATGCGAATGAACTTCACACCCATGCTGGAATAGTGCTTGAAGAAGCCCTCGAAATACTGCTCGGCACCGGGATGGTCGGTGACCACCCAGCCAAATTTGTCGTCCTTTGTGGGGTGAAGTACGTCGGTATCTGTCTTGGGATTGTAGCGAAGACTGCCCACAGTGTACTTCGTTCCCGGTATCAAGGCATCGGGATTGGTGTAGTGAAGCCAGAAAGGACTGTCATAAATGCCGAGTTTCAGGCCCTTTTTGCGTAGCTTTTCAATGATAGTCGAGAGTTCTACTTCAGGGGAATGCTCGTCTTTCTTGGTGCGACTGTAGCGCGTCATGTAGCCATTATCACCGCTCATCGAGGCAAATCCGTCGGTCACGAGCATGTCGTAGCCGTAGGGTTTCAGGTTGGTTGCCACGTAATCGATGGCTTTGTCCCAGTCGGCCTCGGTGAAGATGTTGGGAAACGAGCCCTCTTTTTCCTGTTGACGCAGCTGTCCGTAGACGCTCCAATAGAGCGGTGCGTAGTCCATTCCCTGCTGTTCGGCCAGCGGAGAAAGGCCGATTGTGGGGTCAACACGGTCTACAGTGAGGTCGCTTGTCACGTCCCATTCATTGCTGTTGCAGCCGGTCAGCATCATAGCAAGCATCAAACCGGCAATCATATTCATTTTCATTGTTCGATTATGTTGTTCGTTTCGCGGAGACTTCCCTGTGCCCCTTATATATAATAAGGTGTAGAGAAGTCCCCTTTTATAGTTTCTTTATACTTATGAAGCAGAAAAAGCGGCCACGGTGATGGTGTGTTTCGTCAGGTCGAACACAAGCTTATATGTGCCGGCCTCTGTCACTTTCCACTTATTGTCGGCCCCTCCGATGGTCATTCCCTGCTTGGAAACGCCCTCATGATTAAGAGTCACACCGGCTTGGGGTGCCTGAATATAGTTGCTCCAGGCTGGAATATCAGTCTTGTCATAGGCAATTTTGAACTCGCCCGTATTGAGTTTGCCCTCGAAAGTGAACTGAAGTGGGTCGGCAGACGTCTTCTTGAACTTTGTCATCACGGCCGGATTGTTGTTCCAACCCCATGGCGTTGCATCGCCGATGAAGGTGAGCCACTCGGTAAGAATAGGTTCTACGGGCTCTGCACCCTCGTAGACAACGTTGATTTTTCGACTGCGCAAGTCTATGGAAACGGTGTAAATGCCCCGCTCGGTCACCTTCCATTTGTTGTCGTCGCCGCCTTTTCGGATGTCGATTTCATTGCTTGCGACGCCCTTGGAACCGATTTCCGTGTCGGCTTTCGGGGCATAAATAAAGGTTGCTCCCCAGTCTCCTTTAGACAAGGGGAACTTCATTTCGCCCGTTTTCAGCACACCATGATAGGTGAAAACAAACTTATTGGCCTTGTCTTTCACCAAGGGCGTGGGGTTATCTATGCTCCATCCGGCGGGTGTTGCGTCACCTACCATGTAAAGATGGTCCACCTTCAGGGGCAGTTCTTCGGTTATAACGACGAGATCTTTGTCGTCGTTGCATGACTGCAAGGTCATCATTGCGAGGAATGCGGCACAAAGAAGCATTCCATATTTGTGAATCTTTTTCATATCATGAATTTGTTTTGTTGGTTTTCAGTGCTGCAATCAAAGCCGCCCGCACCCACTTTGAAAAGCCGGGTGCACAGGCTTGTTTGCAATATCAGTCATTTTGGCCTGCGATATCAGCCATTTTACCGCGCAATATCAGTCATTTTAGCGTGTAATATGGGCCATATTGCCGCGCAAAACAGGTCATCTTGCGCAGCTGGCCGGACCGGATTATCAATCGTGATAGCCAGGGTTCTGCTTCAAGGCCCCGTGGGCGGCACCGATAATGTCGCGATGGAACGGGAAGATAAGCGTATGGTTGTCAGCATCGGCAGGTTTGTCCCACCATGCACTCAGGAACTTGTCGAACCGAATGAGGTCTATTCGGCGGCGACCTTCAGCAAAGAACTCGCGCCCCCACTCGTTCAGCAACTCTTTCATGTTGAGTTGGGCCGTTCCTTCGGGCTGATAGAGAGCTGAAGACCAATCGGACGACGGGTAATTGCGCTTGCGGACGCTGTTCAGAAGCTTGGCCGCTGCAGCGGTATCTCCCTTGCGCAACTTGCATTCGGCAAGGCTGTAGATAACCTCGGGCAGCCGAATTTCACAGTAATCTGCCTCGAGTTGCCCTGTTTCGTCATCTGAATAAAGGGGGTATTTCACGAACATCCACCCCGAATTATCGTCTCCGTTCTCGAGCTTACTGTCTGCACTTGCAAGCCATTTGTCGCCATCTGTGGCCCCGAAACGGCCCACAGCGTCACGCAAATCGAGGGTATATTTGCCGTTATGGTCCTTGAGATACTGGGGATTTCCGTTCTCATCAGTATATGAAATCTTTCCATATATGAAGAGACCTTCACGCTTGTTGTTGCCCAAGTTCTTGTATTTCTTTAGGCGAACATCAGAAGGATAGTCTTTAAAACGGGCGATAGGCATGCCCAATTCGAAGTCATATCGCTCGCCTTTTGGGTTATAACTCGGCGAAGCGGAGTACTTAATGTTGTGGTCACCCTGCTTGTTTTTGGTGTCTTTCAGCCAGTCCTTGGCGCGTGAAGGCACCGACCACCAATACATATCTCCCGTATAATGCCAGTGAGAATAGCCTGCCGAACCTGGAAAAGCGAAGATAACTTCGTCGCAAGTTTCGTTGTTCCAGTCGAAAGCTGCGTCCCAACGGTCGGCCAAACTGTATGAACCATACTTACCATCGAGGATATCCTGCGCTACTCTTTCGCAGTCGTTGTAGTGCGCTTCGCCGATATATACCTTGGCATTCAGGTAGAGTCTGACGAGAAGGGCGGCTGCTCCGGCCTGCGTCCACTGCCCTTGAATGTTCTGGTTTCCGCCATTCGAGGTCTTTTTGGTAAGCTCCGGGATAACCGCTTTCAGCTCGCTTTCAATGAAATCATAAATCTTTCGCGGCTCAACTTGGCCTTTGGAGTTCTTCTCGGTGTCGTAATAACTGACGGCAAGCGGCACGTTTCTGAACGCATCCAACAGGCGAATGTAGAACCAAGCACGCAAAACACGGTTCTGCGCCTTGAGGTTATTGAACTCGGTATCAGTGAAACCGAACCGCGAAGCAGACCGGTTTTGCAGATCTTCAATCACGAGATTGGCCTGCATGATGCCTTGAAAACAACCGTTATATTCGCTTTGTGCCTCGCCATTCGTAGTCAACCACTGATGCCGATGCAACCGTGCCCAGCGTCCACCATCGTCCCACCAGTCCTCGCGTGTAGGCGTTATGAGCTGGTCGGCAGTCTCTTCATTGAGCACTTGTCGGCTTTGTACGCTCCAATAACCATGCTCGAAAGGACGCAAAACGGCCCGAATGACATCGCTCTTTGTGTTATAATAGTTCTGTGAGGCAACCTGATCGTAGAGTGTTTCGTCCAGATTGGTGCAGCCGACGAGGCTTGTTGCCACGATCAATGCACTTGCTATGTAGTTGAAAGTCTTTTTCATATTGTGATAATATAAAAGGTTCATCATTGATTAGAAGTCGATTTGCATACCCAACATGAACTGACGGGTTGACGGATAATAGGTGCGTGAGTTCGTTGCACCGGGGTTTAAGCCGTTCAACTGATAGGTAGAAGGGTCTACACCTGAGAACTTCGTGATGGTAAAAAGATTGCTTGCCGTTGTATAAATACGTATGGCATCGACGTATTTCTTGTTTACATTGAGTGTATAACCAAGGTTGACGGAAGACAATTTCAGGTAGTCACCCGGCTCAAGAAAGTAATCACAGACTATAGGGTTCTGTGAAATGAGTTTGTTTTTGCTGTAGGCTTTGTCCATAACGTTGCCTTGGAAGTTCTTTGTTCCATAGTAGAAGTCGTGGATATTGAAGATATCGAAGCCCAAAGCCGTTTGGAAGAACAGCGAAAGATCGATGTTCTTGTAATGGAAAGTATGGGTCATTGAGCCCGTAAACTGTGGCAATCCGTTGCCAACATACTGGCGGTCTTCGTCGGTTGCATTGTCGGCAAGCACCTTATCACCGTCTTTATCGTAGACAATCCAGCGGCCTTGAGGGTCTACACCGGCATACTTCAACATGTAAAAATTACCGATGCGACGTCCCTTTTCGATACGTTGTAGGGTGTGAAATGGGTAAGGATCCTCCGGACTTACAACGTCGTAGTAGTCCCGTCCTACGAATTCGCTGTTGCTGAAGTCCACGAATTTGTTGCTCATCGTGGCTCCGATGATATTTAATGTGTAACTGAATGTCTTGGTTTTCACGGCATTCCATGTCACATCAAACTCAAAACCGCTATTGCGCATCGTTCCTACATTGACATAAGTCTCGTCAAACAGATAGGGAGGAATGGACACTTTGTAGTTTCCCAAGAGGTCTTGTTGACGACGGTTGTAGTAGTTGAACGAACCATAAAGGTGGCCGTTGAGCAATGCCCAGTCTAAACCAATGTTCCAGTTCTTGCCTTTTTCCCAGCGAAGATTGGGGTTGACATTCTTCCCGGGGCCCCAAACTTGATAGTATTTTCCATTATATACGTAGTAACCGAAACCCGACATAGTGTTCAATGACTTATAACTATCGAAGTTTTGGTTGCCGGTTACGCCGTAGTCGGCACGCAGTTTGAGGTCTGTCAGCCAGCTTTTTGTCTCCTTCATAAAGGGCTCATCCGAGATACGCCAGCCCACCGAGACAGCCGGGAAGTTGCCCCATTTGTGGTTAGCACCGAACTTTGAGGAGCCTTCATGGCGCAATGAGGCCGTCAACATGTAGCGTCCTTTCCAGTCATAGCTAAGGCGTCCGAAGAAAGCAATCAGCTTATTATCGTTCATATACGAGCTCATTCCGACCTCACCTTCGTCTTTTGCGTAGGTACCGGAACCCATGTTATTGTCTTCGAGCGCATCGTTCGGGAAGTCTTTGTTTTGCTCTTCCATGCCGGAATACTTATTATATTGGTAGGAATAGCCCACCATGGCCTTGATGTTATGGTCGCCGAAGGAGTTACTGTAGTTCGTTATCCATTCTAAACTGTGCAATGAAGATTTGGAGTATTTCTGTTTTGCCTCGCCCGTTCGGCCGTTATTGATGGCCTGAGTGCTGGTAGATGGGCGAAACCAATGGTCGTAATTGTCGTATTGATGGTCGGCAAAAGTGAGCTGAGTCGCCAGCATTTGCTTTCCGGGATCATTCAGAAGGAGGGGGAAGAGATTGAGTTTCACAGTGCCATCCCAATCAATTAACTTGGTTGTTCCAGTGTTCTTTTCGAGCTTTTCCACCTCTAATGGGTTGTAAGCTGCCGACTGTCCCTTGAAATTATAATATAAAGCAGGGTTTCGAGGGTCCATGATTGGGGTCGTAGGATTGGCCTCTATGGCATTGCGGAACACGTCCCAAGTAGCCACTTTTCGGTAAGCTACACGCGGAGCTACGTTGGCAATGAAAGTGAAAAGTCCTCCCTTTGTGGTATGATTGATGGAGAAACGGGCACCATATTCCTCACGGCCGGAATACTTGTCTACGCCTTTTGCATTGCGATAGTCGACAGATGCGCGGTAATTCGAGCGTGCATTGCCACCGCTTAATGTCAGGGTTTGCTGTGTACGCACGCCCACCCGACTCACTTCTTTCAGCCAATCGGTAGAGCCCCCAAGGTCATATCCCATGCCTGAAGCAATGCGGTTGGCCCGATATTCATCGGCATCCAACATATCAAGTTCATGCTTAATGACATCTAACGACACGTTACCAGTATAGGTAGTATGCAGGTTTCCGTCACGCAATCCTTTCTTGGTTGTCACGAGAATCACGCCATTTGAGCCGCGTGTTCCATAGATTGCGCTGGCCGCACCGTCCTTTAATATGTCGAAACTTTCGATATCATTGGGGTTAAGATTAGTGAGATTGCCACCCGGAATACCGTCGATTACAATCAAAGGACCAAGGCCCGCATCACGCGAAGAGACTCCACGTACCTGAATACTTGCCTCATTATTGGGGTCACCGGCACCTGTATTGGTAATCGATACGCCTGGAACCTTGCCCTGAATCATCATGGAAGGGTCGACACTTGCCACCCGTGTGAAGTCCTTGGATGACACATGTGAGACCGCAGAAGTAAGTTCCTTTTTGTCCATTGTGCCGTAACCAATCACGACAACCTCACCGAGATTGGCAGCGTCATCAACCAATATTACGTTGAATTTGTTCTTTCCTTTCAATGCAATTGTCTGTGTTTGAAATCCGATATAGGATATCCGCAACACTGCATTTCCATTCTTTACATTGAGTTTGAAAGCACCTTCAATGTCGGAAACTGTACCGTTTTGCGTTCCGTTTTCAACAATGCTGGCACCGATAATAGGTTCACCATTGGCGTCTTTAACGAGACCTTCCACGGTAAAAGCGTTTTGTGCAAAGCCAATAACGGGCATGTACATCACAAAAAGAAAAACAAGTAGCCTGCTTGTTAATCGATTGTTGAGATTCAGCATAATCTTAAATTTAGGTTTATGATAGATTTCTTTGTCGCAAAGATAAGGAAAATATCTCATCGATATACAGAAAAGTAGAGCTTAAGTAGATTTTCATAAACTCTCAATACACATAACATACTGTTATTCATGTTATTATAAATAATATTAAATAATAGCAAGTAGGAATATAAAACACATGTGATTTCTTTATCTTTGTATGGAGATTATAAGAAAAGGTGCATGGCCTTCGCAATCAACTACATATATAATGTATAAGACAATCATTATCGTTACATTCCTCCTATTTGGAGTTCCACCTTCAAAAGCGGGCGGAAACAACCGTTTAACAGACCGTTTGGACAGTATACTCCGATTGCAGTCGCTTCAAACCGAGGCCAAAATGCGCGAGATTAATATCATTAAAGTGAGGATGAACCGCGAAACAAATATGGAGAAAAAGCTACAGTTCTGCGACCAACTCTATCAAGCTTACCACGTATTCCAATTTGATTCGGCCATGACCTACGTAGAAAAGGGGCTCAATCTCGCCCGACACCGCAATGAAACCTACTATGCCGACAACACGATACGCAAATCCGAATTGTTGGCCATCGGCGGATTGTACAGCGAAGCACTGCAAACAATCAGCACACTCGACATAACCCGTTTCAGCAAAAGGCAACGGTTCAACTACTATCTGACCCATTTCCGCATCTATTCCTATTGGAGTGACTTCTGTAACGATGCTATTTATGCACCGCGATACCGCGAAAAAGCACGCGAGAACCTACGCCTTGCCATGCCCTATCTCGACCGGAACGACCGCGATTATGAGTATTATCAGGGTGAATACTACGGCTATATCCTCAACGATCAGGTTGGGGCACGCCGGCATTATCTGAAAGCTATCGCCACAACTCCAGAGAATTCACGCATGCGTGCCATGGCTTGTTTTGCCTTAGCTTGCACATATTCCGCCCCAGCAGACATGGATTTATACGAGCGTTACCTTGTCATGGCCTGCATCAGTGACGCGCGAAGCCTCACAATGGAGAACATGGCGTTGCAGAATCTGGCCATGTACACGCTGGAACATGGCCACGACAACCTCGACATTGTCGATGCCCAACGCTACATCAGCATCTCTCTTGAGAATGCAAAGTTCTACAATAACCGCCTTCGTATCATTGAAATCTCCGACCGTCTGCCCGTCATCGTTGAAAGCTATCAGCAACAATTGGGCGAGCGCAACACGGTTTTGCACAACACGCTCATTGCGATTTCTCTCTTGGCCGTGTTCCTTATCGCCGCCGTGGGCTTCATCTTCAAACAGAACAGCCGTCTGACACAGAGCCGAAAGAAGCTACAAACATCGAACAACCGACTTTCTGAGATGAACGAAAGACAGAGTATGCTCAACGAACAGCTGCACGATTTGAACGAAAAACTATTAGAAACCAACAAGAAACGCGAAGGACTCGTACGCCTTTATATCGATCTTTGCTCGCGATATATCAACAGATTGAAGAAGCAACAGACCCTCGTAAAACGCAAAATCAAGGCCAATCAGGCGCAAGAACTGCTCACCCAACTCTCTTCGGAACGCCTTTCTGAAGAGGATGCAACCACATTTCTCTCTCGATTCGACCGTGCTTTTCTCGACCTTTACCCCGGTTTCCCGCAGGAACTTAACGCACTTTTGCAGCCTGAATACCAAATCATGCAACTCAAATCTCATGCTTTAACGACCGAACAACGCATCATGGCACTCGTCCGTTTGGGCGTAAACGAAAGCTCAGAGATTGCAAATCTGCTCTTTTACTCGCCACAAACGATTTATAATTACCGCTCGGTCATCAAGTCAAAAGCCAAGAACAAGGATACATTTGAGGCTGAAGTCGTGAAGTTATGCACGGTAATTGGTGGAGAAAGACCGAACTAACCCATCTTCTTCCTGTAACACCGATGCCTTCTGTGCTGTTCCGACTCGAAATACTGCCATTCGCTCTGCACAGCCGTATTGGTTTCCATCTGCGGCATGGCTTCCGCCCACTTGAAACCATATTGGTGGGAACGGTCAATGAGGTCGTTAAAGATAAGCGCATTGGCTCCTTTCTTACGGTATTCGGGCAATATTCCGATGAGAAGCAGGTCGACCGTGTCAGTCTTATGCCATTTCAAGACACGCAACAATGGCCACCACCCCATCGGAAAAAGGCGGCCGTCGCGCGTCTTCTGCAATGCTCGAGAGAACGAAGGGAACGTGATTCCGAAGCCAATCATCTCGTTATTGCAATTCCCATCGACCACAGCTGTGACGAGATTAAGGTCGGCTTTACGGATATAATCGTTCACCAAGCCATCTATCTGTCGGTCGGATAGTTCGGAATAGCCGTAAAGGTCTTTATAAGTGGCATTGACAATCTCAAACAACCTACGCCCCATTCCTTTGTTGAGTAGCTCGTCCGACGTGAATTTATGCACATGAAGATTATACCGCGTCTCTATCATTCGGCTCAATTTCTCAAACTTCGGCGGTGCCACTTCAGGAATTTTGATACGGTATTCCAAATAATCATTGTCCTTTGCGAAGCCTTCCAGCCGTTCAATATGCTGTCGATAATAGGGATAGTTGTAGTTGGTATACATCGTAGAAAGGCGGTCGAAGCCCTCAATGAGCATGCCCTCGCGATCCATATCGGTAAATCCGAGCGGCCCAGCAATCTCGTTCATGCCCCTTTCGCGGCCCCATTTCTCAGCCGCATCAAGCAAGGCTGTCGACACTTCCGGGTCATCTACGAAGTCAAACCAGTTGAAACGCACTTCCTTACAGCCCCATTTTTCGTTGGCACGATGGTTGATGATGGCGGCAATGCGCCCCACCATGCGCCCCGATTTGAACGCCATGAAATAGCGGGCCTCGCAACATTCGAACGAAGGGTTGCGGTCGCTGCGTAGTGTTTTCATCTCGTCGCCGAACAAAAAAGGAACGGCATACGCGCAATCACGGTACAGTTCGTAGTAGAAATCAATGAATTTCTTCAAATCACTCCTATGCTCTACTGTCTTTATCTCAATTTGTGCACACATTGTTTCACATGTTTTACGGTGCAAAATTACCAATTATTTCTCAATAATTCCTTATCTTTGCAAAGATAAAATACCAATCTTTCAAAATCAATGCATGGAAACAACCAAAAAGAATGACCGAGAAACGAAGACCGGACTCGTGCTCGAAGGCGGTGCCTTGCGTGGTCTTTACACGATGGGCATCGTAGATGTGCTCACCGAAAACAACATCTTCTTCGACGGAATGATAGGCGTTTCGGCCGGAGCTGCCTTTGGTTGCAACTATCCAAGCCGTCAACCGGGACGTGCTTTGCGTTATAATCAACGCTATTCTGGCAATTGGCGCTATTGCAGTCTGCGTTCATGGCTCATCACGGGCGACCTTTTCGGAGCCGAATTCGCCTATCATCGGTTGCCAAAAGAGCTCGACCCGTTCGACTTCGAAGCCTTCAAAGCCTGCCCAACCGACTTTTGGATGGTGTGCACCGACGTGGAAACGGGTCTCCCCGTCTATCGCATGGCCGACGAAGCGATGTCTTTCGACAGCCTCTGCGAGTGGGTTCGCGCCTCGGCCTCCATGCCCTTGGTGTCGAGAGTGGTCGAAATCGAGGGCCGAAAACTGCTCGACGGCGGCGTGGCCGACTCCATTCCGCTGCGCTTTTTCAGGCATCAAGGCTACAAACGCAACTTGGTTGTCTTGACACAACCACGCAACTACGTGAAGCGTCCCACACCTTTCATGCCCCTGATGCGCCTCGGTCTGCGCCGTTACCCCAAGATGATAGCCGCTTTGGCCCGTCGCCATGTGATGTACAATGCGCAACTTCGCTACGTCGAAGCGCAGGAACAATCGGGCGACACGCTCGTTCTTGCGCCCGAAACGCCGCTTTCCATCAGCCACACCTCGCACGATCCGCAAGAAATGCACCGTATTTACGAGATTGGAAGGCGGCAGTGCGAGGCAAATCTGGCGCGGATAACAGCGTTTGTCGAAGGATAAATGGACACCACCCTAACGTTTCACAAGAGAGGGGGAACCCAAGTTTGCAGGCAATGTCAGCAAGATAGGCGGGCGTATAAGTTGACCGTTGACGCGTAAACGGGTGGACAAGTTAATTGTTCCGGCTGTTGTAGGAACACATGGCTCGTGCGTCCGCCCCAATAACCACGTGCTATATGCTTGCAATTCACTTGAGCGGACGCACGAACCGTGCGTCTCTACATTCCCACCTTGTTCCCATTGCATTTTAATTCCAGCCATTTTACCGTGCAATCTCAGCTATTTTACGCGGCAATCTCAGCCATTTTGCCGTGCAATATGGCTGAGATTGTTTTGCGGTATGATTGCCGTGGAAAACCACCCACGCTTTTTGTCCCCCTGAAACTACCCAAAGATAGGTAAAACACTTGACAAATTGAAAAATAATATGTACTTTTGTAAGTAGAAAAACCGATGACAATGAGAAACCCATTCAGCATTTTCGCCATCCGAAAGGGCGAAAGATGGCCCGCTTTGGCCATATTTATCTATCTGACAGCCTTGAACGCACTTGCCGTTTCAAAGCATTTCGAGGCGTTCACCCGTTGCGGACACCTCGGTTACTACTCGCTCTTCTTCGGCGATTTCACTCTTTCAGGCTTCGATCCTTTCACGTATGTTATTCTTTCCGAGTGGCGTTCGCTCTACAGTTTGGCCCGTCATCCGCTGCTGGCTGTGCTCATTTACCCGCTGAACCAGCTCAACCAATGGCTCATGATGCTGACGGATATGAACTGTGCCGTGTTCATTTGGGCCGCCGTTCTCATTGTTCTTTCGCTCTATTCTTTCCTTTTTCTATTCCGAATTCTGCACAAAATCATCGGCATCGGCCATAAGGATAGCTTCTTGTTATCGGTGTTTTTCTTCGCATTCGGGCACATTATGGTTACCGTTGTGGCCCCCGATCACTTCGCACTCTCGCTTTTTTGTCTGCTATTGACGCTCTATGTGGCCGGCCGGGCCATTCGTCTCAAAGAGCCATTAGCCGCATGGAAGACGGCGCTTCTGCTGTTCCTGTCAACCGGAGTCACCGCTACCAACGGTCTGAAGGTTGCACTTGCAGGGTGGTTTGCAGGCGGCAGGCGGTTCTTCCGACCCAAATCGTTCGTCGTTTCCATCGTGTTTCCACTGCTGTTGCTGGGCGGAAGCTATCTGATCATCAGTGAATACATTCAGAAACCCGAGCAGGAAAGGCGCGACCGCACGCTGAATCAGCGACTGAAAAAGGACGAAGCGTTTCGCAAACAACAGGCGACGCTCATGCAAGCTACGGCAAAACGCAACGCCAACGCCATCATGAACGGCGAAAGTTTCCGCTGGACCGACCTCTCATTGTCACGTCCTCGCTCGGTCATAGAGAATCTTTTCGGCGAGTCTTTGGTGCTCCATGAAGACCATGCGCTGCAGGATGTCAACAAAGGACGGCCGGTTTTCGTGGCTTATCGTAACAAGATGTGCTACGTTGTCGCGGGCATAGTGATGCTGTTGTTGCTGCTTGGCATCGTAACGGGGCTTCACGACCGCTTCATGCAGCTCTGCTTGTCGTGGTTCAGCCTTGACATGGTGTTGCATCTTGGCCTGGGTTTTGCCCTGTCCGAGGTCTATATCATGGCCGCCCACTGGACTTTTGTGCTGCCGATTGCCGTCGGCTTCCTGCTTAAACGCCTGCAAAAGCCGGGCATCAAACAGGCTTTGCGCTTGCTGACTGTGCTCATCACGGTGTTCATGTTGGCTATCAACGGTCGCATTTTCCTAAATTTCATATTGGAATAAGACTGATGAAAGTGTCCGTTCTCGTTCCCGTTTATGGCGTGGCGCAGTATATCGGCGCGTGTGCCGCATCGCTTTTTGGACAGACCTACCATGATATCGAGTTCATTTTCGTAGACGATTGTTCGCCCGACGACAGCATTTCTGTCTTGAAAGCGGTGTTAAAAGCCTATCCCGACAGAGAAAATCAAGTTCGGATATTGCGGCACGAGGTCAACAAAGGCGTGGGAACGGCCCGCCAAACTGCCTTTGCTCATGCCACAGGAGAGGCCGTCATGCATGCCGACAGCGACGATGTTCTTCCGAAAGATGCCGTGGAATTGCTGGTCAAAGCCATGCAAAAAGGAGCCTATGACATTGTAACCGGAGCCTATGCCACGTATGAAAACGGAACAATCGGAGCCATTATGGCACCGCCAAAACTGTCACGTCGGCGTTATTTGCGGCTGATGTTGTGTCAGAATTTAGTGAAACATCACCTCTGGGCCCGCCTTTATCGCCGCGCATTCCTACAGGAACAGCATATCGGTTTCGCTACCGGAATCGACTATTGCGAGGACTATACGGTCGTCACGCGGGCCTTTCTGCACGCCAAATACGGCCATATCGACCAAGTGGTTTACTACTATCGCACGGACAATGTGGCCTCTTATACGCATCAAATCTCCCGTAAGAACCTCGTTTCCATGCTGAAAGCGAATGCCGTTGTGGCTGACTTTTTCCGCCAAAATGATAGGAAAAAGACTTACAGAATGGCCTTGGACATGGGATTGATCAACATGTATCGCGAGGCCATGAAGCAGGGAATGCAACCCGAAGAGATTGAACTTTATTGCCCGTTCAGGCCAAGCAAACTCGTCAACAGGCTGTTTTTAAAAATGATGAAAAGCGGAATTCCGCTGCAAGTCAGCAATGTCTTGTATCTTGTTTACCGTCGGATAGCAAGAAGTCTCGGCATGTAGCGTTGCCACTCAGGCCCCGTTGCGCCGTCATCTCATTGCCGCATGGCCACCGAATGCCTACATCTGCACCTCATTTTCAATCTTTTCGGCAGCGATTTCCTCCCTTCCGCGCTTCACATCGCCGTCATAGGTGACGAAATAAAAGCCACGATGGGGTGTCCATTCCATGCAAAACAGGTCGTGAGGCCCGTCAAATCCGTTGTTCTTGATGTTGTGAAGCACCCAAGAACGCGTCTTGTTGCAACGCAAAAGACCCTTTTCAACGATTGCACCGTTGTTGACCAACAAATGAGATTCGGCTAACTTGCCGGGCGAAAGCACCGTGACGGCACCGTTGGTTTCCAACAATACGCCCCGAAAGAGGCCCGCCCCATACTCCGACCTGCACACCGCAAGTTCCGAATTCGGCTGCGAATATAGACTCTTGTCGCGAGATGTGCAAGAGAAATGACAGAAAATTGCCGTCAAAATGATGCCCATCAACGCACATAACGCCCCACCCCGCCGCCTGATATCATCGCTTTAAAAATAAACGCACCACTATGGTGTTCCAATCTCAGCCATTTCACCGCACAATATGGCTGAGATTACCGCGCAATATGGGTGAGATTGCACGGTAATATGACTGAGATTGAAACATAAGGTGTAAATTGTTGAATTTCAATTGAATGTATGTAGGAGCACAAAACGAACGGAACGGCGAGGCAACATGGGGGATTTCCCTTACCAAATCGTTCGTTATTTCTGCAAAAGCCAGTCTTTCAAGTCCTGCAACATCGTGACATGGTGTTTGAAATTGGGCCGGATGCCCCACCCATGTCCGCCGCTTGGATAGACATGGAGCGAGGCCGGGACATCGTGCCGATAGAGTTCGAGATAATAATTCACGCCATTTGCCGGCATAACAGCCCTGTCATCGTCGCTCAAAGCAATCCAAGCAGGGGGTGTGAAACGGGTCACCTGAGTGTCGTTACTAAAGTCTTTTTCGTCCTTTTTTCGGGCATCTTTGCCCATAAAGTTATCGTGACTTTGCTGATGAGTATAGCCCGGAACCATCGTAATCACAGGATAAAAGAGCACTTGAAAGGCCGGTTTGGCGTCTCCCTTGCTGTGGGTTGCGATGGTAGATGCCAGATGTCCACCCGCCGAAGAGCCCATAATGCCCACGTCATTCGGGTCGATATGCCATCTTGAAGCATTGGCTTTGACCAGTCGCATAGCTGCTTCAGCATCGCTGATGGGCACTTCGAGGTTGCCATTGGGCATGCGATATTTCAGTACGATGGCCGCAATTCCAAGATTATTGAAGAAACCTGCCCAGTCTTTTCCCTCGTGGTTCATGGCCAACATGGTATAGGCTCCGCCCGGACAGATGACGATTGCGCGCCCGGTTGCAGTCTTCTGAGCCGGCAGATAGACGTAGACTTTGGCCGTATCGCGGTCGTTTCCGTTGCTGTTAGGGGCATTATCCTGCCACAAGTTCAGTTCGATTGGCCGCTGTGCCGCTACTCCGACACCCGAAAACAGCAAGGCAGCCAGCATCAAATGTTTCATTCTCATATCTTGTTCTTTTGGTTTTGGCTTGTTTTTTCCTTTCGCATTTGCAAAGATAACCAAAAAATCGTAATATTGCAACATGAAACCAACGATTGAAACAAACCTATGATGCTCTTGGAGAAAATGGCCTTTTGCCCTATTTGCGGCTCATCTCGCTTCCCGATGTCAAGCCCGAAGAGTCGCCGATGCACGGCTTGCGGCTTCGAATATTTTATGAATCCTGCCGCTGCAAATGTGGCTTTAATACTGAATGAACGTCAGGAACTGCTCGTGGTTCGCCGGAAAAATGAGCCCGAACGGGGCACTCTCGACCTTCCCGGAGGCTTTGCCGACATGGAAGAGACGGCCGAAGAGGGCGTAATCCGCGAGGTGAAAGAAGAGACGGGCCTTGAGGTTACGTCCGTGCACTACCTTTTCAGCTTCGCCAACCACTATGCATTCAGTGGCGTCATCGTGCCCACGCTCGATCAATTCTTTGCTTGTAACGTTGCCAACACAGCCGTTTTGCAGGCTTCTGACGATGCTGCCGAGGCCCTCTGGCTGCCGTTAAACCGCATCGTTCCTGCCGATTTCGGTCTCGTTTCCATTCGTCGGGGCATCGAAAAATACCTGAAGACAAAGGAAACAACAGCATGACAAGGACTCGTCGGAGATGTAGCGGTGGGCATAAATATTAGCCGCTACCGGTACCTCCCACCGATTCTCTATTGCTGATAAATCTGAATTGTTCATTAGGAGTAGTGTTACTACCTTTTTCTAATGGCCAATTTAGGATAAATTACATGGCTCGATTATTCTTCACATAGTATCATTAAACAAAAACAGCACGCAATCGCGGAGGATTGCGTGCCGTATAATCTAAAGAATTAAGGATTAGTTTCAAATTATTTATGCACTGGCATAGAGAGATAACCATGCTTCTTCGGCGAATCATGTACCACCTTGATACCACTTGACGTGAACTGAACGCTATAAGCATTGTCGGTTGTATTTTCAGGGTCTACATTCCACAACCAATAGCGACCTTCCTTGCCTACGTTTTTCAATGCACCATTCTCCCAATAACCTAATGCCGGCAATGGGAAATAGCCTGCAACGTCATGTGATCCTGTTCCTACATAACTCTTCGAAGACAATGTTGTTGCAGGGACATCACCTGTCCAGTCACTACCGTCCTTGGCGTTGGCGTGGCCTTTCGTAATGTTAGGAACCCAAACAAGGCCTTTGAAGAAATGACCATCATAAACATAGGTCGTCGTATTATCCCAATAGCACTTATCAAGCACGTAAGAGACATCGTTAGGAGTAGGCACACCGGCCGTGTAGTCCAGCGTTCCACTCTGCACTTCAACATTATCCGCATCATACCACCGAGTATCTCCGACAGCTTTCGGCCAAGTATCATTCGGAGCGGCCGGTGCAGCTATCGAACCGACACCGCTATTGATCACCCAATTTCTCGGAGCTGCTCCCAACGGCCAATACCAATCGAGTGCACCCCACATGTGATAGGTTTCAAACTGTGGTGTGAAAGTAGGATATTCCAACTTAAAGTAAAGTGGTAGGTTCTTTCCTTCTTCCAACTTCATCTTAGGATAATTCCTTGCAATGTCCAGCGTCACTCCCGAAGTAGGGTCTTCGAGTTTGATTTCCACCTTTACTCCTGTATATTCTCCGGGCAAGGCCACCATCACGGCAGCCTTTTCCACAGCCTTTTCACGGCTTCCTGCAATAGAAAGCCCGTCGGTGATTTCAAGACGCGTGCTCTTAAATAGCCCACTATTGCCTCTCTGCGTCAAATCTATACCGTCTACACTGAAAGGCAGGTTGCCATTGATAGCCTGATCGGTCGTAATCTTAACTTGTTTCACATAGACATTCTCCATTGCACCTTTCGGGTTATACACCATGAACGAAATATAACTGGTCTTGTGGCCTGCTACAAGGTTTTTGCCATGGGCGGAAGGTTGACTTCCAGAAACATAGTACCATGTAGATCCTCCGTCCATAGTCCTTCTCCCACTCGAATTTGGCAGATAAAAAGGACGCACATTATTCCCCACATAAAGGGTATATTGCTTATAAGTGTCTGTATAACTACCGCCATACGGGTTTACCCTTGTATAACTGTTGCTGTTATTGCAATCCGCATAAGCTATTCCTACAAAGCAAGCACCATTCTCTGCCAACTTATCGGCAAAGCCTGCATTGCCTGTCTGAAACTGACGGTTCTTGACATAGGCGCGTGTGGAATTAGATGCAGCTGTAAAAAGTAGGGGATACCAAGATCTATAGTAGGCATATATAGTTGGACTACTTGGGTAGCTAGGCTCAAAATAGTTTTGTTGTCCCGGAGAAGGCTGAAAGTAAGACCAATTATGAGAGATCTGTTGTAATTGTGGGAATACAAATGACACCGAAGACAGTAATGTCGGGTGATGTTCATCGGCCTTGAGCGTATATTGCATGGAAGGTTTCTGCCAGTTGGCTGCAGAGCCTTGTGGATCTACATCACAATAGAGATACTTATAATCATTTTCCGTCCATACGAACTTGATACGATTGACATCTTCCACGCCGCCCATACGCGTATTAGCCTTCTCCGATACGACAAAGCTAAGGCAGTTATCGGCATTTTCCGAACCGTTACCATTGCCCTTTTGGCCCTCGTCCGATACGTCATCAGCGGTGCAGCCGCTCAGCCCGAAGGCTAAGGCGACGCATACCACCCATGCTACCATCATATATTTCTTCATCTTCTTTTCCTTTCTTTAATTAATTTATTAGTGCAACGTCTCCCCCGGCCACTTTGGGTAACCGAAATAGGGACGGTAACCGTATAATCCTCCTGCAAAGCCATTAGCATTTTCTATATATACGGTACCACCATCCATCTCGTAATTGTTGAAGGTAAACTTAATTACCATCACCCAACTATAATCTGTTCGGTTTGCTCGCGCCGTACTTGTCCAATAGCCACCAGCAATGGTACCATTATAATGATTGCTCGTCATACCTACTAATGTACCGGACTGATTATACCCGCCCAATGGAAGTACGAAAAAGTAGTTCGCTTTTTGGGCTGCCGGTAATGTTGACCAAGGTGCTGCGGTAATACCATTTATAGAATAGTTGCCGTCATAAGTAACATAGTCGGTAGTGGTCGGTTTCCCTGTCCCATGGACGGTAGACAAATCCTCTGGAGACATACCATACAACGATGCAATGAACGATTTCTTCAAGAACCACATACGCCCCGAAAAGAGATGTCCGTCATAAGTGAAAGGTTCAGGGTCCCAGTAGTGAGGCATACGGCAATAGGCCTCCATCAAGTTAGCCGTTGGAGCATCTGCATCAAGCGATCCGTCCGGTGCATCAACGTGTCCTTTAACATTTCCGTTGACATCGCTATAATAGCGAGTTTGCCCCGTTTGTGGGAGCACATAACTTGGTGTGCCGTCATCCATCTTGTTGCCTTCCGGCTTCCAGTTGTGGTAAGGTCCACCTATGCCCGTGTTCCAATAAACAGCTTTCGCACCCCACATGTGATAAGTATTAAAGAACTCGCTGGTGTAATCCTTGCACTTCAACTCCGAATAAATTGGTTTATTCTTTCCGGGGTTCAATGTAAGCGATGCTATGGTTGTGGTAAAAGTGTGTGAGTTGTTGACAACAGGGTCCCAAACAAGGTATTTTATCTTCACATTCGTATACGTGCCCGGTGCTAACACCATAATAGCCCCGTTGTCCTTGGCATCTGCTTTGCTTGCAGGAATATTGAATTGGGCCGTTGGACTCCCAGCGTTTGGATAATCTAAACGCTGCGCACAATTCAACCTAATTTGCTTAGTACCACTAGTCGGCCATGTAACGATGTTAAAACCATCATCATTGACTGGGAAACTCGTATTACTCATCGTTTGATCCGATGAAATAATCACACGCAGAAGTTTACAACTCGTTAAGGCATCATGGCTGTCGCCCGCTCCGGCATAGGGCATGAAATTGACATAAGCACAATGATGCTTCAATACAAAGTCATACCACATACCATTGTCCTCTGCTGTAGCCGTTGCATAGTCACCAAAGGCTCTAAGATGTGAAGCTTGCCCGGGCTGATATTGATACTGATCATCCTCTATTTCTGTATAGTTACTGCTGGCATGATTTCCATACCTCACCTTATAACTATCCTTGCTAAGCGTCGTTCCATGCCATGTGGCTGCCGTGATACGATTTTTACTGTCTTTGTTTAAGATATCCATCGTATTGAAACTATTCCAATTTGGTGAAGCATCCGTCCCTGTGTTCACATAGAGAAAAGGATTCGTATCTTCATCTGTATCCCAAAAGAACCGGATACCACTCAAGCCACTGCCATCTCCGGTGAGGTCGGTCATGTAATAGCCCGTCATACGGGTAGGTGCAGATGCACGCCAAGCCGTGGAGTCGATATAACCCCGCAGACCTTTGCCTTCAGCGGGCTTGATTTCCTTGTTGTCATTGCCATTATCCTTGCCGGCATTGTCTTCACTGGCACAAGCCCCAAAGCTCAATGCCAATATGCCGACAGCAAACAACTGCATCAATAATTGCTTTTTCATCGTCTTCAATTCTATTTCTTGATTGTTGTATTGATAAAATTGTGAAATAACACGAGAATTAATTTTCCTCCCAAATGCTACCCCACGACTTTGCATTGTTGATTTCTCCATCATCTAACGCATCTTCACCCGCACTGCTAGAGCCAATGTTCTGGCTTCCAGCACCGCCGGAGTTCTGTGCTTCACCCGGTTGGTTGTCTAATCCCACGACCGATGCTTCAAGTAATGCGTGACCATAGTCCACTTCGTGCACGGTGATGAATGGGCTGATGTATGTCTTTCGCCCATCGAGAAGCTTTTCTTCTTGAATTTCTTTCATCGATTTATTTTGAATTTAATAATTAAGTTACAAACCGTCATGGTGCGCCTTGATATCAAGACACCCGAAAGGCCCTCGCAAATCACAGCGGGGAAACGTTTTATAATATGTATAAGCGTATTTAGAGGATACGGGATAGGTAACAAATCATTTGGAATAACCAAATAATTCCTGTTAAATATTACAGAAACAATATGATTTTCTTTCATTTCCATATTTTACCTTTGTATAAACTCCCTATTAAAAAATCAAAATCCGGTGGCAAAATTAAACATTATTTTTGAATGGCGCAAAAAAATACTCTAAAAATTTCGTGTTTTTTAAATATCATTAGTGGGAAGGACCACCGGAAAAACTCACCGGAAAGTCTTTGGAATTCACCTCAAAACCCTCACAAGGGTCAAGAAGAGGCTTTTATAACCACAATATCGCCTCGTTCCCCTCATTGAAGAGCAAATCGAGGATACTCATGTTGGACTGAAAGCCATGCTTTTGCTGATAAACTTGATAGTAAGGACGGGCCATAAAGTCACTATCAAGGCCGGGATGCTTGGGCCGAATGACGTCGCGGAAGTCATCAACGAGGCTGTTTTCTGTAGCATTTTCAGCCATCGAAGCATCGGAAAGGAATGCCGTTGTGAGGTTAATTTTGGGCCGAATGTCGAGCAGTTCGACCATTTTTATGGTGATTTCCATATTGAAATCGAAGAGGAACGTCCATTTTCGCTCGAAAAATGGGCGCAAGTCGTCTTGATAGTAGTCGAAGAACGGACTCTCCCCATAGGCCGAACAGAGTGCATTCCAATGGATATGTCGCCAATTTCCATGATCGGAGATGCGGACATCGCGCATCGGTGTCTTTGAAAGTCGGCTACCTTGAGGGCATGAAACAGGGATACTGAGGGCTTGAATGCCATTGGTCGTGGGAATGATGCAACGGTTCCGATAGGTCTGTTTGACGAAATTGTCGTGTTGTTCGATGAGGCATCGGTCGTAACGATGCAACTTTTGATACCATTGAACGGGGCCAAAATAGGCAGAAGAGAGCAGGGCTGTTTTCATAAAGCAATGCATTTAGGCGTTGAAAGCGTTGCTTCCTGTCAGAAAGGCAGATAAAAAAGGCGGTAAGCAGGGCCGATAATGTCGTGGTAAGGCACGAGCATTTGACCGCTTCCTGTACTGACAAGGTAGGCAAAACAGTGTTTACAATGGCATTTCTTACAGCAAACTATAGGAATAACGAAGCGCTTCTGGCTCACTGTAAGGGTATCTCCGGGCAACGCCATGATGCGACCCAAGGTCGTTGTTCGGCTGCCAAAGACAATGAGTTCGCCCCGATGAAAGTTGCGATGTGACAACTTATTCACCACTACACGGTCGCCCTGACGCAGCACGGAGGCTGCCGGAACGCGGTAAACGGTGAAAGCAAAGGCGCGAACTGCAACGACGATCAACAGTGCAACGCCCGAAGTCAGAAGCCAAGCACGCAGTTGCTGCATCAGAAAAGACCCTTTCGCAACCACCAACCGCAGTCGGTGGAATACGAAAAAGGCCCACCTTATTTATATATTACTTGATATTGTCGACAAGTTTGAACAACCTGCTCCAGCGAATGCCGCTGAATCCGGGGTGGTCGGGGTTGTGACTCCACCATATAAAGATAGGTTTCCCGACAATATGGTCCTCGGGTACGAATCCCCAATAGCGCGAATCGGCACTGTTATGCCTGTTGTCTCCCATCATCCAATAGTAATCTAACTTGAAAGTATAGCTGTGACTGAGTCGCCCATTGATATAGATTTGACCGTTTTTCACGGCGAGATCATTGTGCTCATAGGCTCGGATCGGACGCTCATAAAGGGCAATATTCTTCATATCCAAGTGCACCGTGGCTCCCTTTTTGGGTATCCATATAGGTCCGTAGTTGTCGCGTGTCCACCCCGTATAGGCATTCAAGGGATAGAGATCGCCCGATTGTGCGTCGGTGTTCAGGCGAATAGAGGCCACGATGTCCCTGCGGGCAGCAAGTTTCTTGGCTGCTTTGTACGTCAAAGGCAGATAGCCGAACTGATTGAGCGAGGCCATATCCTCGTTTGAAATGCCCAATTCGTCCATCAATTCCGGGGGCATCTGCGTCTTCAACTTCACGTAGTAGCTGTATTGAACATTGTCGGGTTCTTTGTTGGGTTTGCCATCCAAATAGACAATGCGGTTCTTGATCTGCAGCGTTTGCCCCGGAAGTCCCACGCAACGCTTCACATAATTCTCGCGTCGGTCGGTGGGTCGGGTGATGATTTCGCCGTATTCTGCAGGGTTACCTGCAATGAATTTGCGTCCCACGGCCAACGCATGATCCAAGTAATCACGCTGTTCAACGGGGTTCATGGCCTTCAAATCGGGCTGAACACCCTGCTGTGCGAGCAGACTTTTGCCAATATAGCTGCACAATCCGTAGAAGTCTTGCCCCTGATAAGCCTCGGCCGAGCAGAGCGTATCGCCCGACGGATAGTTGAAAACCACGATGTCATTGAGCTTGACATGCCCAAATCCCTTCACACGACGATAGTCCCAATGAGGCCATTCGAGGTAGCTTTTGGTGTTGATGACGGGAAGTGTGTGTTGCGTGAGGGGCATCGAGAGCGGTGTTTCGGGTATACGGGGTCCGTAACTCACCTTGCTCACGGCCAGATAATCGCCTGTCAAGAGACTCTTTTCAAGTGAACTCGAGGGAATAACATAGTTCTGGAAGAAGAAAAGATTGATGAAATAAACGGCTACCAAGGCAAAGATGAGGGCATCGACCCAGCCCATGATGAAGCGTGTTGGGCCTTCGGCGTCTCTCCACCATTGCCATTTGATTTTCTTGGTGATATAGACATCATAAATAAATGGAACCACAATGAGTCCCCACCAACTGCCTATCCAATAGAGAAACAGCAGGTAGCAGATGATGACGGCAACGAACTTGGCCCACTGAACACGTGGGTTTATCTTGGCTTTTTCTTTATCGATCATTGTATTTAGAATTTAAATAGGTCGCCGGTTGTCAGCAACCCCGTGTGATTTTGAGTGTATTCAGCCGCCAACACGGCGCCCAAAGCGAAGCCTTCGCGGCTGTGTGCATCGTGCGTAATCGTGATTCTGTCGGCCTCGCTGTCATAGATGACGCTGTGAATGCCCGCTACTTCGTCGCGACGAATGCTGGCAATGGGTAGCTCTTCGGGCGCAACAGCGTTGCTTCCTTCCTCGCTTCCGTCGGCATGATGCTGGAAACCTTTCACCCATTCGGTCTTTCTGTCGAGGTTTCCGATGATGTCTTCGGCCAGTGTTATGGCAGTTCCGGAGGGTGCATCAAGCTTATGCACGTGGTGAGTCTCCTCCATCGTGACGTCATATTGCGGAAATTGGTTCATAATCTTGGCCAAATAGCGGTTCACGGCCGCGAAGATGGCCACGCCCACAGAGAAGTTGCTGGCCCAGAAAAGGGTATGCTTGCCATCTTTGGTCAGAGCCTCAACGTCGGCCTTGTGGTCTTTCAGCCAACCCGTAGAGCCGCTAACGACCTTCACATTGTGGCTGAATGCCTTGAGATAGTTGTCGTATGCCGCCGTGGGATTGGTGAACTCGATGGCCACATTGGCTTTTGCGAAGGCCTCGGAGTCGAAGTCTTGCTGATTGTCGGCATCGATTTTGCACACGATTTCGTGGCCACGTGCAAGGGCAACCTGCTCGATCATATGCCCCATTTTGCCGTAACCGATCAATGCTATTTTCATACTTGCGTTGTCGTTTTATTCATTTTACGTGCTTATTATTGCGACAAAGTTACGAAATTCTCCGCTGATTTGATGAGTATATGATGTATAATCTGTTGAAATTCGTGGTGTTTTATCAGTTTTTTTGTATTTTTGTACAAAATATAGTTGCACTCGACAAATCGTGAACACGTTCACTTTGCCTTGTTTGCAATATTTTTGTAAAAAACAAATTGCCTGAGAATATCATGGAGCAGCTCCTGCATTACGTCTGGAAACACAAGATGTTCCCCCTGAAACCCCTCACGACGACCGACGGGCAGCCGGTGGAAGTGATAGATTCCGGCCTGCACAACCACGATGCGGGGCCCGATTTCTTTAATGCAAAGATTAAAATCGGGAGTACGTTGTGGGTGGGTAACGTCGAAATCCACGACAAAGCGAGCGACTGGTTCGCCCATGGACACGACAAGGACGAGCGCTATGACAACGTTATCCTGCATGTCTGCGGACAGCTCGATGCTGTCGCAACAACGCAAAAGGGCGATCATTTGCCACAAATGCAGTTGGAAATACCTCCCTATGTCACGCAACATTATGATGCATTGTTGGCCGCTGACCGCTATCCACCCTGCCATTCAATCATTCCAAACCTGTCACATCTGATGCTCACTTCATGGCTCACAGCCTTGCAAACCGAGCGATTGGAGCAGAAAACGGAAGCCATCTTGCGACGCGTAACGGCCTGTAATGGCTCGTGGGAGGCGGCTTGTTTCGTCACGTTGGCACGTAACTATGGTTTCGGTATCAATGGAGAAGCTTTTGAGCAGTGGGCGTTGAGCATTCCGTTGCAGGCCATTGCCCACCACCGCGACAACCTTTTTCAGATTGAAGCCATCTTCCTCGGACAGGCCGGACTGCTCAATCTCGAGACCGTTCCGGTCCGTCACCGCGACGAAGCACTTGCCGACGGCTATTTTTCTAAGTTGCAAAACGAGTACACTTATTTGCAACACAAGTTCAACCTGAAGCCTATTGACTCCCATCTGTGGCGGTTCTTGCGCCTGAGACCCCAGAACTTCCCACATATCCGTATTGCTCAATTGGCCCGACTCTACGCTGAACGGCGGGCAGGATTGAGCCAATTGCTCGAATGCGAGACCGTGAAAGCAGCCATGGAGTTGCTTGGCAGCAACGTAACCCCCTATTGGGAAGCACACTACGGCTTCGGCGTTGCAAGCACCCCCCATGAGAAACGGCTCTCGACGACCTCGCTCCAACTGCTCGTGGTCAACACCATTGTGCCACTGTTGTTTGCATATGGCCGTCACATCAACAAAGAATCGCTTTGTGAAAGAGCCCTCGGTTTCCTCGAAGAACTACGGGCCGAGGATAACCGCATCGTCAGAATGTGGCGCGACTGCGGCCTGCAAGTGACACATGCCGGCGACGCTCAAGCTCTGATACAATTGAAAAACGAATACTGTGACAAAAAAGAATGCCTGCGATGCAGGATAGGTTATGAATACTTAAAACGAAACAATGAGCAAATACATCTTTGAAACGCGCATGGAAGTGCGCGACTACGAGTGCGACATCGAAGGAATTGTAAACAATGCCAACTACCTTCACTACACCGAACACACCAGACACCGCTTTTTAAAGCATGCCGGACTGAGCTTTGCCCGCATGCATGAGAAAGGAGTAGACGCGGTTGTGGCCCGCATGAACCTTGCTTTCAAGACCCCGCTCCGCTGCGATGACGAGTTCATCTCACGCATGGGGTTGCGCAAGGAGGGCGTGCGCTATATCTTCACCCACGACATCTACCGTGCCAACGACGAGCAGCTGTGCTTCCATGCCACTGTGGAACTGGTCTGTCTTATCAACGGACGACTCGGAAACAGTGCAGACTACGACCGTGCATTTGCTCCGTTCATCGCACAAGAGACCCCAAAATAGCACGCCATGGCAGACCAACAGGAACAGTTCAACACTCTTGTTCTATCGCGGATAGGCTTTTATAATCTCGTAGGAATACTCGAAGTCTATCGCCGGGTGGGCTCGGCCACGGCCATTATGGAGCAACATCGTGACATTCGAAGCCTCATTCCCGAAGCCTCGCCGCGCCTCGTTGAGGCGTTTCAGCATATTGATTCCTTGCAAAGATGGGCCGAAGCGGAACTGAAATGGGCCGGAAACAACGGCATACATGTGCTTTGTCTGAACGATGAATGCTATCCCCAGCGCCTCAGTGAGTGCTGCGACGCACCGCTGGTCTTATTCTATCAGGGCACAGCCGACCTCAATTGCCGACGCATCATCAGCATTGTGGGCACGCGACGTTGCACGGTTTACGGTCAAGACCTTGTCCGTCGGTTCACAACAGACCTGAAACAACTCTGCCCAGACGCCCTTATCGTGAGCGGACTTGCCTATGGTGTGGATATTCAAGCCCACCGAAATGCACTGCAAAACGGCTTCAATACCGTTGCTGTCTTGGCGCATGGGCTCGACAATCTCTACCCCAATGCGCATCGAGATACCGCGAAACAAATGCTCCATCAAGGCGGTTTGCTCACCGAATATGCCTCACACACCAACGCTGACAAGCAGAACTTCGTGCGCCGGAACCGCATTGTGGCAGGCTTGAGTGACGCATGTATCGTCGTTGAAAGTGCAGTTCACGGCGGTGCACTCATCACGGCTCGCCTCGCAAGAGAGTACAATCGCGATGTATTTTCATTTCCCGGAGCTGTCGGTTCGGCCTATAGTGAGGGCTGCAACAACCTCATTCGCGACAATCAGGCCGGCCTTATCACCTCGGCTTTCGACTTCATCAACGCCATGGGATGGCAGGACAAGCTACTCTCCAAGGTCCGTAACGAGGGCATCGAACGGCAACTTTTCCCCGAACTCTCGGCTGAAGAGCAACTGATAGTAGCTGTGTTGAGCCAGCAAAACGACCTGCAAGTGAACATGCTTACCGTTAAAACAAACCTCCCGATAGCCCATCTCACAGCCTCACTCTTCAGGCTTGAGATGAAAGGGGTGGTGAAACTGATGCCCGGCGGCAGCTATCATTTGCTGGGATAAGGAAAATATTGTAACTTTGCCGACGTATGAAAATAGGCAAAATCGACTTTGGTGAGCGTCCGATCTTCCTTGCTCCGATGGAAGATGTGACCGATATTGGCTTCCGAATGCTATGTAAACGGTATGGCGCAGCCATGGTTTATACAGAGTTTGTTTCAGCAGATGCCATTGTAAGAAGCATCAAATCAACCCTCAATAAGATAGAAATTAACGATGCAGAACGGCCCATCGGAGTTCAGATTTACGGCCGAAATGTGGAGTCAATGGTGCAGGCTTCGCAAATCATTTCACGTGTAAAACCCGACTTGATTGACCTGAATTTCGGCTGTCCCGTAAAGAAAGTGGCTGGCAAGGGAGCTGGTTCTGGCATGCTGAAAAATGTTCCCTTACTGCTCGATATCACCCGAAACGTGGTGCAATCTGTTGATGTTCCGGTCACCGTTAAGACTCGTTTGGGCTGGGATAATGACCATCTTATCATCACAGAATTGGCCGAACAGCTACAGGATTGTGGCGTTCAAGCCCTAACGATTCATGGCAGAACGCGGGCCCAAATGTACACCGGTGCGGCCGATTGGAGGCTGATTGGCGAGGTAAAACGCAATCCCCGGATTCACATTCCCATTATCGGTAACGGCGACATCAGCACACCCGAGGAAGCCAAACGGGCGTTCGACGACTACGGAGTGGACGCCGTTATGGTGGGAAGAGCCACGTTTGGGCGGCCATGGATATTCAAAGAGATGCGCGATTTCATCGACAATGCGACCGCAAAACCGTTGACCATAGACGACAAAATCGATATTCTTGAGGAGCAACTCCGGATAAATGTGGAGCGAATAGACGAGTATCGAGGTATCATTCACACGCGCCGTCACCTCGCTTCAAGCCCCATTTTCAAAGGTATTCCCGACTTCAAACCGATGCGGATAGCCATGCTTCGCGCCACGAAAACGGCCGAACTGACTGCCATTCTGGAAGACTGTCGCGCGCTGTTGAAATCATTGTGACCGCTTGCCGCGCCGCAATCGCAAATAGCTGCCGAAGGGTTGTAGCGCACTTGAAATCGTTACGCCGCGCTGTTCCTTTCGCATTGGATTTCAATCACTTGCACCTTGCATTCCAATCTCACCCATATTGTCGTGCAATCTCAGCCGTTTCACCGCCTAATCTCACCCATATTACACGGTGAAATGGCTGAGATTAGAACAGAGAATGCAAGCGATTGATTTTCAATGTACACAGCTGTTTGAGTGGAGGCACGGACCATGCGTCCCTACATGCATTCGCATAGCTTGCCCCATCACCCATTTTACACATCAATCCGACCGATATGGGTATGTAGGGACGCACGGCCCGTGCGTCTGCCCAAGGTGAATGGCAAGCGAATACACAGCCTATTTGAGCAAAACGCACGAACCGTGCGTCCCCATATCCGTATGCACATTCAACTTCTTCACCCGTTTACTTGTCAACTGTCAACTGAAACGTGAAGGAAACGCACGAGCCGTGTACCTCTGCTTTCGTTCAAATAAAAGACAGTTTCGGTTGGAAAGGTGAACGAAAGTAGCGTTTTGATGGAGGAATATCATGATGGGCAAAGCATGAAAATGAGTGTTTTAGGAGGTGTGTTCGCGCACAAATAATTGATTTATGTCAAAAATACGCCGCATTTTCGTTAAAAATAGGTTTCGTTTCTTGGCATTTCGCAAAATCTTCCTACCTTTGCAATACCAAAAGACAATAGGTCAGTTAAGGTAAAAAGAAGATTGTTTTTCAGGAATAACACCAAAATTAGGTATTGGTTAAGGTAAAAAAAGATTGTAATATAGGTTAATAGGTTTAGGTTTTTAGTTATTAGTTTAGGTTAAAAGGTTGTAATTTTAGATGAAAGTGGTGGAGCCGTGACGGCTATACACCCTTGATGATCGGGGAGAGAAATCTTCACCGATTTTTTTTATCACTTTTCCAGCAACATATCGGCCATCTCTTGGGGTGTATTGAAAGGCATTCCGAAGACAAGGTCGTCGTCGGTGAACATCTCCATCAGTTCTTTCACCTCGCTTTCTGTCAGTCGCGGCTCTCCCGTTTCACTGGTTGCGCGCAGCAGACACTGCCTCACTTGCTCGCGATAAGCGTCGATTAAAGTCTTTTCTATCATATTCTTGGTTTATTATGTGCCTCACACGAAGTCGTGTCCTTTTCTCATCTGCACCTCTGCAACATATTTCCGAATGAGTGCCGAAGAGTCTTCTTTCTTGCAAATCAGCAGCACATTGCCTTCTTCAGCCACGATGTAGCCGTCTAATCCGTTGATGACGGCCAGCCGACCTTCGGGCATTTTGATGATGTTGTTGCGGGCATCTTCCAGATAAACGTCCGAATTGATGACCACATTGTCGTCATCTCCCTTTTGTATGGCCTCGTAAACGCCGTGCCAAGAGCCCATGTCGGCCCACCCGAAGTCGCACTGTTTGAGGTAGACGTGGTCGGATTTCTCGAGTATTCCGAAGTCGATGGAGATATTGGGGTACGAAGGGAAGTTCGCTTTCACAAAGGCATTCTCGTCTGCAATGGTCCAATCGGGCTTGCTGGCATCGAGGTTTCGCAATACAGATGGCAGCAGACGGTACAGACTTTTGCGCAAGAAACGGACGTTGGAGAGGAACATTCCCGTGTTCCAATACCATTCGCCGCTGTCCATGAACATGCGTGCAAAGTCGCGTTCGGGCTTTTCGATGAACGTGCGCACACTGTAAATGTCGCCCTTTCCGGCGTATTCTCCGAGTTGAATGTAGCCGTATCCCGGTTCGGGGCGCGTGGGTTTGACAGCCATGGTCAGCAGGCAGTCGTGCGTTGCGACGAATTCTAAGCCTTCCAATAGGTTATTTTTGAAGTTTATTTCGCTGAGCACCATCTGGTCGGAAGGTGCAACAATCAGGCAAGCGTCCTCATTGACGCGCCCGATGCGGTGCATGGCCCATGCTACACTTGGTGCCGTGTTGCGATAAATGGGCTCAGCCATCACGCGGTCAGCTGAAACTTCGGGCAACTGCTCGTGTACCAAGTCCGAATACGCCTCATTGGTGTTGATATAAATGTTCTCTTGTGGCAGGATCGCAGCAAATCGGTCGTAAGCCTGCTGCAACTGCGTGCGTCCTACGCCAAAAAAGTCAACGAACTGCTTAGGAAAACGCTCGCGACTGCACGGCCAAAGCCGGCGTCCTTTGCCTCCGGCCAAAATCACACAGTAGAAATTGTTTAAGGTCATGCCTGCTTTTGAGTTTCTTTATTTACTCAACGAATTTAAATATTAAAAACGAAACCGCAAAGTCTTTTTGCTTTTTTATGGAAACCTTACACAAAAAGAACACTTTTCTCATGAAAAGCTTTGCCAATCAAAAAAATCTTCCTACCTTTGCACCTGTCTCCAAGAGACAACCATGCCCAGATGGCGGAATAGGTAGACGCGCTGGTCTCAAACACCAGTGCCGCAAGGCATCCCGGTTCGAGCCCGGGTCTGGGTACCACAAATCCCTTGTAAGTCTTTGATTTACAAGGGATTTTTCTTTTTCAACATGTACTAAAAGTGTACTTTCTAACAAAACTATTGGAAAGGTGTACTTTTATAGTATTTCACCTCTTAGTTTTATATTTAATTAACGATAACTTTTCCCTTTTATTCTGTTTGTTTCCCTTTCTTAGCTTTTTCTCCAATGAATGCCCTACCTTTGTAAACAGTACCCACCATAGAAAATTGCAAAATGGAAAATGACAATCTAAAGATACAGCTTGACAGTATTCAACGAATATTAAGCTATTGCATTACTCAGACCTACAATGTGCTCATTGGAAATATTCTGAGGAAGAAGAGTTGCATCAGCAATATACAGTTCAAAGAGATTTTGCAAAAAGAATATATCCGAATCACTGACGAACTTTCTTCCATTTATCTGAATTACCCTGCTCTTGCATGTGTAGAGGAATATTACAACAATGATGACTTTTTGTGGGAAAGTACTTTTTTTGAATCACTGACCAAAGAACAAAAACAGAAATATATCTCATTTTCTGTATTTTCGTTTAAATATGCGAAGTACATTGAGACACACACCTCATATAATAATATCCTGCCGATGTTCTCGTATCTTGTCGATGCTATTCTATATGAACGATACACAAAATATCTCATGGCAGAAATAGAACGAACTGAATTGGCAGAGGTACAAACTGATCGGTCTCGCTCTTCAGTCTTGATAAACGATGAACCATGTGAGCAGAAAAAGAAACCTGTCATCGTTGGCAAAGGAACAAATCCATTTCAATCTGATTTTACAGATGAACAAATAGAGATTCTTACAGCTTGCATCAACGAAATTCAATTATTTACAACTTGCATTTCTCCTAAGATACTCAAAGATTTCTTTGCTTGTAAGCTAAAAGGTGTTCTGAAATCAAACAACAACCGCCAGCTGGCATATCTCATGCAAAGTCTTAATCTTCGAGGGTTCATTACTGATGAATGGCAATCTGTGATTGCCCGTAATGAACTTGTTTTGGGGAAAACAAAAGATACGCCACTGACACGCACCGACCTTTCCACTGCAACAGACCAAATCAACATGAAGCAGCCGAAAGGATGGAAAACCATTGATAAATACTTCAAACAACTGAAAAAAGGTTGAGCATAGGTTGATACCTCAAACATTGCTCAACGCCATTTACTTTTATCCTTTCTAATTTTGCCATCGTTAACAAATAATTAGCGAAGGTGCACCTTCATATTGTTTAATTCAAAATGTTTTCAATATGAACAAGACATTAGAAACTCGAGTTGAAGAACTCGAACAAATAGTATTCATAAATAAGAATGTGTTGAGTTTTGAAGAAGCCAGCAGGTTCTTGAACCTTTCAAAGAGTTATCTCTACAAACTCACATCAGGCAATCTGATACCGCATTACAAGCCACAGGGAAAGATGCTTTACTTTGAAAAAACAGAACTTGAGGCGTGATTACGGCAGAACCCAGTTAAAACTGCTGTACAAATAAATCAAGAAGCCCTGCGGTATATCATGGGTAGCAAACCCTTAATGCAGAAATAACTCATGGCACAGGAAGAATTTATCCGTGTTGGCACAACCTTATATAAGATTGTGAACCAACCACGCATTAATGGTGGTTTTGTCAAGAAGCGTATAGTGTGGAACAATGAAACGCTACGCCAGGACTATGGAAAAGATTTCATAGCCACTGTCCCGAAGTACGATGGTTTCTGCACCGTACCTAATCATGTGGACTATCAGCCTGTGGTTGATAAGTTCCTGAATCTCTACGAGCCGATAGGACACCAGTCAAAAGAAGGAGAGTTCCCACATGTTGAATCCCTGATAAGGCATATCTTCGGGGAACAATACGAGTTGGGCATGGACTATTTGTAGTTGCTCTATCTCCAGCCCGTGCAGAAACTCCCCATCCTCCTGATGGTGTCAGAAGAACGCAATACAGGTAAGAGTACATTTCTCAATTTTCTCAAGGCTGTTTTTCAGAACAATGTTACGTTCAACACCAACGAGGATTTTCGCAGCCAATTCAATGTTGATTGGGCTGGTAAGCTACTCATTGTCGTGGACGAGGTATTGCTCAACCGTAGGGAGGATAGTGAACGATTGAAAAATCTCAGCACAACGCTTTCCTACAAGGTGGAAGCCAAGGGCAAAGACCGAGACGAAATCTCCTTCTTTGCCAAGTTTGTACTGTGCTCCAATAACGAGTTGCTCCCTGTCATTATAGATGTGGGAGAAACCCGATATTGGGTAAGGAAGATAGAGCGTCTTAAAAGCGATGACACCGACTTTCTGCAAAAGCTGAAAGCCGAAATTCCAGCCTTTCTTTATTTTCTACAGCACCGCACGCTATCTACCCAAAAGGAAAGCCGAATGTGGTTTGCGCCCCAGCTGACCTTTACGTCAGCCTTGCAGCGCATTATCCGCAGCAACCGCAATAAGATTGAGTTGGAAATGTCCGAACTCTGTTTGGAGATAATGGAGCAGATGGCTGTTACCGAACTTTCATTCTGTATCAATGATATGGTGTGCTTGCTGAACAACACAGGATGCAAGACTGATAAAAGCCAAGTCCGCAGGATTGTGCAGGATATATGGAAACTCTCTCCTGCTTCCAACACGCTGACATATCTGACTTATCAGATGGATTATAACAGTTTGCGAAACTATTCGCCCATCAAACGAACAGGCAGATACTATACCGTAACCAAGGAACAACTCACAAACATTTAATCATTATTTTGATGAAATGATGAAAAGTATATATAACAGATTGATTGGCAATGCCTATTTGATTCATCTTTCCACTTATCAGTATGAAAGAATGATGAAAGGAAAAGATGATACTGGCCAAAAGAGAAATACATATTTTTTCTTTTGGTAAGTCCTGTGATGAAACCATAATGAGCAAGTAATTTATTTGTTATGAAATGGTTATGTGCATTTTCATCAAATCATCAATTTTTCAAACCATTCAACTTCACTCTAATATGAACATACAAGAAATTAAAATGATAAAGTTGCAGGATTTTCTTGCAAGTCTGGGATATACTCCCACTAAGCAACAGGGCAACAAGTTATGGTATATTTCCCCCTTTCGTCAGGAGAGCCATGCTTCATTCAAGGTAAATACCGAGCATAACCAATGGTACGACTTCGGTATTGGCAAGGGTGGAAACATCATAGATTTGGCAGAGCAACTCTACAAATCCTCTGATGTGTCGTATCTCATTCATCAGATTGGGCACAATGTTCCAAGTATGGTTTCTGCATCTCCTGGAGTTGTGAAGCTTAAACAGAGTTCTGCAACTTTTGAGAACTTGCAAGTACTTCCTTTGTCGCATCCAGCTTTGATTAGATACTTGCAGGACAGATGTATTGACATAGAAGTCGCCAAATCAGTTTGCAAGGAGGTACATTATGAGGTCAACAACAAACGTTATTTTGCTATTGGCTTTCCGAACTGTGGTGGTGGCTATGAGTTGCGCAATCCATTCTTCAAGGGTTGCATTGCACCGAAAGACATCAGCCATTTCTATGCCGACGAGCCAAAGAAGATATGTTTTCTTTTCGAGGGCTTTATTGATTTTCTCTCATTCATGACGCTTAGGAGAATCCAGAACCCACAATATAATGGACTGAGTAATCAGGACTATTTGATATTGAATTCTGTAACGAATATTCATAAAGCCTTGAAGTGTCTATCTGTGTACAATAACATCCAGTGTTTCTTGGATAATGATGAAGCAGGGCGAAATGCTTATCTGCAATTATCAAAGGAATTGGGAGATTCCGGTGTAAAAGCATCTGCTTTATACAACGGCTATAAGGACCTGAACGACTATCTGTGTGCAGAATCCAAGCATTCAGAAAAAGCAGAAATCAAGAAAACCAAAGGGATTAAGTTCTGATTATAGGAATATGCTTCGCATAATCTATTTTTCGGGGAGCAAGTTTATGTTTTGGGCATACCAAAACCACTTGCTTTACCTCCTGACACTCGGTGCAGAGGATTATCCCGTCGGTCTCCATCAAATCAAATTAAAGAAACAAGTATGACTAAATCAGAATACAACAAGGGAGGTCGCCCAACCAAGGGCGCAGCCGAAAAGAAGAAATATCGTATCACGGTAAAACTGAATACGCAGGATTATTATACGCTCAAAGGTAAAGCCAAAAGCGCAGGAGTACCCATGAGTGAGTTTGTAAGGAAAGTTCTTGATAAAGGACATGTCATTGAGCGACTGACCATAGAGCAAGCAGACTTCATCCGTAAGCTGTGCGGCATGGCAAACAACCTCAATCAGTTGGCACATCGTGCTAATGCGGAAGGATTTCATACCATTGCTCCTTTCCATAAAATCATCATTAGCAAGATTGATGAAATCCTAAATCTGATACGAAGATGATTGCAAAGATAATGAAAGGTTCAGGCTTCAAGGGTGTCATCAATTACATCCTTGACCCGAAGAAAGGAACGGAGCTTATAGACTGTTCCGGAGTGCGGACAGACAGTATCAGCCATATTGCCCAAAGTTTCATTGACCAGACGACACTGAATCCACGAGTTGATAAGGTTGTAGGGCATATCTCCCTAAGTTTCTCTGCACAAGACTCCCCAAGACTCAGCAATGAGTGGATGGTGAAAGTAGCCCGTGAGTACTTGGATAAGATGGGAATAAAAGATACGCAGTATATCATCGGGCGCCATTTCGATAAGGAGCACCCACATGTTCATATCGCTTTTAATCGGATAGACAATAATGGCAAGACTATTTCTGACCGTAACGACAGATTCAGAAGTGAAAAGATTTGCAAGGAACTAACCGCCAAACACGGATTGTATTTTTCCGATGGTAAGGAGAATGTCAAGGAACACCGCTTGAAAGAACCCGATAAAACCAAGTATGAAATCTATCAGGCGTTGAAAACAGAAATAGCTCGGCGCAGGGATTGGAAAGCTTTGCTTGCTCACTTGAAAAAGCAAGATATTGATGTCCACTTTAAATATAAAGGCAACTCACAGGAGGTGCAGGGAATTATCTTTGAAAAGAACAGTTATCATTTCAATGGCTCTAAGGTGGATAGGAATTTCAGCTATTCTAAAATAGACTTTGCTCTGCAACAGAATAACAGGGAACACGAACAACAGATGCAAGGAACGCTAAACCTCATATCTAATGTTGTAAGTGTTACGAGCGAAATAGCCAACGAACTCATTGAAGGAGGATTGGGATTATTCCAAACTCACGGCACTGTCCCTGCGGAAGTTTACAATACACTTGATAAAAAGAAGAAAAAGAAAAAACGTAAAATACATTTATAACTATGGCAGACAATAACGCATTTATCCTCTTTGAGGAAATAAAGAACAAACTGGAGACAATTTACAGGGAAGTAAAGGAACTGAAAGAAAAGAAGAACAGTCCTATTTCTCTCCCTGTTCCATCTACAACCGTACAAAGTGATAAACAGCAAGAACAAGGATTGCTTAACCAGTATGAACAGCGGACGAAAGACGTACTTAATAAGTACATTGATGTACAAAAACGCATCAAGGACGAGGAGGCTAAGTCCATAGACAAATTGACGACAAGCGTCTGGGCCATGCTGAACGAGGGACAGGAGCAGAAAGAGCATCTACAACCACAGGAATTGCTTCACAGACACAGTTTTGAAATCAAATCGTCGAAAGTCTTTGCTACTGTGGTGGCAGTGTCTATCCTCTGTCTTGTTTCTTTGGTCGGCAATTACTTCTTGTGGCAAAGCAAACAGCAATACAAAGATGATGCCTTGAAGTTTCGTATCATCAGAGTATGGCGAGGTTGTAGTTCTAAGGAAATCCTATGGCTCAATGATATGTTTGACATTCATCGCAATGAAAAGATTATCAAGCTAATCAAGGAAAAAGCAGACGGATACGACTTGCAACTAAAATCTAAGGCTGATAGCTTGATGCAGAAGAAATTGAAATAATACTCTACGAAGCAAGCCCAACCAAACGAGATGTAGGTTGGGCTTGTTATATCACCATATTATTCTATGATTTCCCAAAAGCCACCATTATCTGGTCCAACACGACGGAGATATCTGCCACGCATAACTTCAATATTACGATAGATGGAAGTTTCACTAATTCCTATATTTTTAGCCAAATCTGCCCTCGATATATAGGGATCTTCTAACATCAGTTCCAATATCTTGATTCGGTTAGCCGTTAATCTTTCTCCATGAGCATTAGCCTTTTCAATTAATCTTTCTGTTACCTTTTTATTTGCCTCTGCCACCTTTTCTGCTACCTTATTGCTATTTTCTGCCACCTTTTCTGTTACCCTTCCGATTCGATTCGGTTCGGTTTCTGCCACCTTCGGTACTGTAATTTTCAAAATAAAATCATCAAGATGGAAAGATAGATGTGGTGTACCATTAGCTTCCAATTCCCTGCACACACGGTCTACGCCTTCGCCAAATTCTTTCACATAGTCGTATGCTTTAAAAAATTGGGCTATTTTGGGATTTCGTGAAAAGTGTGTATGGCGAATATTTGAAGGCTTGACCGTTCCGGGTAATCTACCGGGCGACTCAAATACCAAACGATTGTCAAACATCTTTATTTGGATTTCCGTACCCTTAATATTGTAGGCGCGGTGGCAGCAAGCATTGACTACCATTTCTTGTATCACAAACTTTGGATAATCTCTATGGGTTACAAACTGCCCATGTTGTCCAAGGAATGTATGTTCCTCTACTTGGGTTTCAAGATAAGCTATCGTGGCTTTCACCTGATCAAGTATAGTTCCTTCAAAGGTTACATCCTTAATTACGTTCATCTCTGCACCCACTCGTTCCTCTGTACCTTTATAACGGATGAAACGAGTGCGCCCACGAGGAAAGAACTTTTGAGGATATTTACCAAACAAAAGAATACAAGCCACACTCACTTGCTCTTCTCCCCTTGCGTTGGTAGTCACGAAGTTATTATTCTCCTGTAGATATTGCTTTGCTGACTTAGTATAACCAATCAATTCTGTATATCTTTCGACAGTAGCCATATCAATGTCATCTACCGTAGCACTATACACAGTCGTATCCTCGTAGTAGCGTTCACCCTTATCATACATCAGCTGTATGCGTTCTTCAAAAGACAGCTTCCTACTTTTGTCGCCAACACGCATAAAAGCTTCATCTGTTTGGTTGGCATGCAACTCAGAACTTGCAGGAATATACATTAACAATATATGGTTGTCGTTTCCATCTTTATCTATACAAGGCAGCAAGTCGCTGGTAATGGGTACAGAAGGATTACAGAAATCTAAAGGCACACGAAGCAACTCATTCAGTTTTTCTGTATATTGATCCACACCCTCTATCTTCCTCGTCTTATCAGACACACCAATGGCGATAACACCACCATCTGCATTGGCAAATGCCACGATGGGCACAGCCAAAGCCTTCGGCTCTATTTGAATGCTCTTGCAGTCAAATGTCTGATCTTCCTTACGGGCTATTATTTCTTGTATATTCATAAATTAATATTTATAGTAAAATTTATATAACAATCTTGACAATATTAATTAAAGAGAGCGTTTAGATGGTAATTTTTTTCTCATATAAATCCTCTTTATCATAATATTAAGCGATGAGAGGCGAAATGTCCATAGATGATATATTCTTACATGATACCAGATCATTAACAACTTTAAGAAAAGCAGGAGAATCCAATAACGCTAATTGTGCAACCTTTCTTACGTCATTAACATTTTTGGGCTGATATAGTTGTTTTATTACACAAATGCATTGTTCTAATGATTCAAAATTGTTTTTGATAAGATTCTTAACAATTGAATCTCTTAATTCTGTCACAAAGCAAGAAACACCATCACGCATTGTATCGGCAACATGTAAATCATCAAATGTAGTTTTTATCACTTTATACAGTTCATCAGACAAATCACCTTTCTTTGTTGAAAAATTGCAGGTCGGAATTCCATTTTCTAGGATAATGTCGCAATAAAGATATCTCTGCTCAACTGAATCAAGAAATGCGTTCCAATATACTCTCTTTCCTTCTTCAACAACTTTCTCAGATTTATGTCCATTGCAAGTAGTACAACAAGGTATTAAATTTCGAGGATGAACAGCATATAAAGGATACTTAGTTTTAGGAATATAATGATCCAGGCTATTTACAGGTGTTACCTGGCAAATTGGGCACATCCATTCACCATAATTTGATTTCCTTAGGTCGTTACATAGTTCTTGTATATAATTATTCCTATATAAATATAATTTCTTGAAATCTGTTTTGTCATTTTCTTCTGTAATTGTAACGGAAGGTATACCAAGTTTGATATCTGTCCATTGGTCATTGTTGAAATCTGTATCATAATCAGAAATGGATTTTTTATTTTTATCCAAAATGGAATGGCATCTCTCTTGATAGGTTAGTTCATTAGGCTTAGAGCTTCCAATTTCTTCTGCTTTTCGTCTTCTTCTAAGAATTTCTTTATCAGCTTTCTCTGATTTGTTATCAATGATTTTACTGATAAATGAAATTGCATCATCATTTGTATGATTTAAATGTTTCATTGTTCCTTATTTTTTCGGATTATTGAATTAATTTTGAGCAAGGTATTTAAACCTAGTGATTTCCCATTATTCTGTAATGTCTCTATGATTTTCCCAAAATCATAATTGTGCATCGCTGATAATTTATCTATTATTTCTTCATATCGTTTTTCTCTATCAAGATCTTCAAATACAAAGTTGCTAATTGCGGATACTTCTTCTCCAAATGATTCTATTCCAATAGGAGAGCTATATAGTCTTTCGTTCTTCCTGTGGAGTATTTTCACATTTGAAGATGATATTTCTCGAATAATGAATGGAGAATGTGTTGATATAACCGCAAACGAATTATACCTTTCAAGTATTCCCATTATTGAACTTATTAGTACTGTAATTCCTGCAGGATGTAAATGTTGCTCTGGTTCATCCAAAAATAAGATGCTATCATATCTGATTTTTGCTAATATAGATGAAATTACAGATAAGAATATTGATTCACCAGAACTCGCTTTTTCGAACATTTCTTCTAATCCGTTGTCATTCAACGTATAATTGAGGATGCTTTCTTTAAAATTTATTGCTTTTTCAAGAGTTTCTTGGTTGATAACTTTAAGAACGTTTTCTATCCAAGTTGATATAAGATGTTCTTTCCTTTCAAGTATTACATGTACATTTTTTATAAATATCTTTATCTGCTTATCCTTTGTGAGTAAATCTTTCTTTATAATGCGATTATTTTCTTCTTCTAGATGGTCAACCAAACCGCAATATTCGTAATCGATTGTTTTTCCTTTTAGAGAATCTGATAAAGGGTAATCATCAAATGGAGAGTAGGTGATGGCCATGACACAACTAAATAGAGGATTTAGGCCTCTAAAGTTTTCATTCTTATTAGTAACAATTTCCTTCACCATTTTCTTCATTAGACTGCTTTTACCAACACCATTTTCTCCGATTAGAGCAATTGCACGTCTATAATATTCTATGTCTTTCGTAAAATTGAAATCAAAGACAACAAGATTGTCTTTTTGCTTGTTATAGGGAGGAATAAACTCATATTGAAAAGAGAATGCATTTGATATATCTCTTCCATATACGATATATCTTCCTAGCCTTAAGGCTCTTTCCGCATCATTATATCTAATTAGAGACGAGATAAAAGAAGGTTCTTTTTCAAATTCCTTCTGTAAGCGAGAATATAGTGCGACATCACATAGTTCGGCTAAATATACATAGGCTTGTTCTTTAAAAAACTTGGAAAAATTATAGTAATAATTATCACTTTGTCCAAGTGAACAAAAATCTGAATCTAATGAATAGAATGAAGATGGTAAAACATCTGACGTGTTATCACTCCCTCTTTTTATAATTTTAACTTCACCAATATGATTTTGTATACTATCACAGACGTAATATAGATTGTATCTCGTTTTATACGAAAAATTATCATTCCACTCTGCATTAAATGTAAGTACAAAGCAATTAGTATCATCTGGCCATTCTATATTTGTTTCATAAAACATAACAGCATTAGTTATTTTCGATTTACAAATATAAAATCTTAGACTTCTATCTTCTGTTCGATTAGCTTGTCCTTTGTCGCCAACATGAATATGAACATTCATTTGTCCATTATCATACGTAATTTCAGATATATGGATACCTATATTGGAAAGAATTGGTCTAATTGCTTCTTTATATGCATTATAAAGTGGTGAACTTACATATAAATTAAGAAGTTTTTCGATAAAAGTAAGAAAAATATGATCATCGTCTAAAAGATGAAGTTTACCTATGAACAACTTGTCTTCATCCCAATCATCATTCATGAAAAAATGCTTGTCGATTTCATCATCCAAGTTGTTATAACGTTTATCTTCTGTGTTTTTTAGATTGTAAACATTCCATATAGAAGAAATGACGGGCATTAAATCATTAGAATTAAAACGTGATGGTTCTAAGATATGTTCCTTTGTCAACTCATAAACTTGTTTTTTTATTTCGTATGTCATCATCCTATATATAATTTATTAGAATCCTGTTTTAAACGTATTATCTAATTTATTGTGAATGATTGTTGCCACAATAAGGACCTCAGACATATCCTCTAAATCTGTGGTCTCATCTACTCTAACGCTATGCGCTTTGGGATTCCGATATAAACCATAAAACCCCTTACACAAATTTGCAAATCCTTTATGTTCACTTAACTCACTCATCGTTTCAAGTTTATTGAATGCAAATCTTGGACGGTTGTCTTTACCAAGAGCAAAACATTCATCAATTAACTCTGCTCCATCCTTATTGGATTCTGACGTTTTTCTTAATCTGTCAAATACACTCTTTGCAATTTCTTCTATCGCATGAAAATAATCTTGATGTAGCCATTCTTCATCACAATATCTAACTATTTCTTGATGAATGGTCATACCTTTTATTTTCGCTTTGATATTTTGGGAGCGTTCTTTTGCCTCTGTGATGGTTGTTGCAGTTTTACATAAAGCAATATTTCCATGAATATCAATCTGCAAACCATCATAGGCTAATTTTTCATTAATTGCTGATCGATCTTTTTCAAAACTTAACTCATCATCATATAGCTTTGGAGTAATTACGCGCACAATAAATGCTGCTATATTATTACCACAATTATCTATCCTTTGCTTTTCCATGAATGCATAATAAAGTCTATCTGATTTATTGGCACCACCAGCTTCAGGCATGCTACATTCTGCAAGTATTTTACTGATCCTTGTATGGGTCAATATTACTGCCAAAACATCGGAGAAGTTCCGAAGCGAATTATTATCAAACGACTTGATCATTATTTTCGGTGTTAAATTTTCGCATTTATTCTATGAAATTAGACAACAAGACACAATCTGGCTGCTTGTATAAATGAGAAGTTTACGATTTGCATACTTCATACTTTGGTAATAGTATTCCTTGTCTATCTTTATAAACTCAGCTTTACATCCTACTACTATCAAAGGATACTTATTCGCCTCTTTACCTTCCCCAACTACAATATCGGTCCAGGCTGCTCCTTTCCCACGTTGGGAATTAGATACTTGTATCCTGATCCATTTTATCTATAGCGTAGCCATAACTATCCACCAAGCGCTTAATGTATGTCTGTCGAACCTCTTCCTCTGGCTTCAGTATGAGCCATTTGTCTTTTAGAGGAGCGTATATCTTATTGTCTTTTATTTGTATTACCATATTATTTTTTCTTTATTCTGTCCACAATAGATCATCAACTTTTACTTCTAATAACTTTGCCAACTGAATGAACATTTCAACATTGGGCTGGGCAACATTCGTTACCCACTTCGATATAACAGCAGGGTCTTTATCCAAAATCTCTGCCAGTTGTTTATTGGTCATTCCTTTCTCGGCGAGAACCACTTTTAGACGGTTTATTTTCTTGCGTTCCATACTTATGTAACTTGATTACGCCATAAAATTACTCATTATTTCTCAGAAAGTGTGTGTTTTGAGCAAAAAGATAGTTTCTTGTAATCAAAAAAATGTATTTCAATTCATTTTTCTTATTATAATTTCAATTCTGGCAAACTATTGATTGCTTCCGACTTCAATTTATCCACTGCACGAGTGTATTTCTCTGTGTGCTTCAATCCGCTATGTCCTAACAAACTTGCAACGGTCTTGATGTTGGCACCATTATTCAGAATATTCACAGCAAAACTGTGGCGAGCACAATGCCAACTAATGTGTTTATTGATACCTGTACGTTTTACCCATCGTTTAACAGATTTGCTGCAACTCTCATATGAAGGTAGGTTGAAGATAGAAGAATTTAAATCTTCAGGAGCTTCGCCAATTAAAGAGAGTAAGCCGTCATTGAGAGGAATAATAACACCACTATGTGTAGAATGCCCTTTAGTCTTATTCTGTTCAAACTTCAGCAGGCGATTGGTATAATCTACATTCTTATAGGTAAGGTCTTTTACATCACAGAAGCGCAGGCCACAATAGAGACAGAGAATAAAAGCACGTCTAACATTAGGATTCTCATTCTCATAATGACATTGAATCAATGTCTGTATTTCGTCCATTGAGAGTACATCTTTGCGCAACACTTGGTCATCTACCTTGCACACAACACCTTTGCAGGGATCTTTCTGCATTACTTCATGGTCAATGGCATAACGTATAACTTTCTTGAAACGCTGATAGATACTTTTTGCTCCTTCACCAACACTTCGTGATTGCAAATATTCAACAAAGTGTTCCATCATATCTTTGGTTATTAGTTCGGGCTTAATACTAAATTCATAAACAGGATATTGCTCTTTCAAAAAGTCATTAAAACGGTTCAAGGCAATCTTAACCATTCGCAGGTCTTTCTTAGAATAAGTATCAATGTAAGCCTGATAGTAGTCCAGGAAGTTGACGTTTCTATCTTTCTTCAAACGATAGCCAAGCATACTCTCCTTAAACTGTTGTTCACGCTCCGCACGGATTTTGGCAGCCAATTCAAGAGTTTCCTTGTTCTGTTGCCTTTCCGCAGGAGTACGGGGCTTAGCTATCAAGTACAACTGCAAGTTTTCTTTTCGCCTGTTGTGTTTGATGTGAACTTTAGGTTTACCCATCATCTTACCCGTTTCATACAAAACGGGATTACCGTTTTCGTCTAACACAGGAGTTTCTTCTCTACCGAGATAATACTCCAGATAAAGACTTATTCGACCATCAGAAAGCACATTTTGCTCCAATTTCGAGTTTTCCTTTGCTTTATTTTCTAATTTTGCCATAATTGATAGTTATGTACCTGAATGAGTATAGAACCGAGTAAAATTATTAACTCGTTTATTTTCAGATGTTTTCTTATTTTGCAAAGATACTAAAAAGTTCTGAATATCAAAGTGTACTAAAAGTGTACTATTTAACAAAAAACAGACAAAAATGGGTAAAATCGATAAATACAAGAAAATTATAAGTTATTGATTATCAATATAATATATTCTCTTGTTTTCTCTTGTTTTCGTGGCGTTGTACCGGGTCTGGGTACTACTATAAATCCCTTTGCAAAACCATAAGCGGTAATTGTGATGCTCTCTCATTCGTCTGGGTACTACTATAAATCCCTTTGCAAACTAATGGCTTGTGAAGGGATTGTTTGTTAATCAACCAAAAGCAATATCTATGAAGTACGAAGAAGGAAAGATGAGTGATGTATCCCGAAAAGAACGGTAAGTCTCGATTTTAGTTAAAGGAAGAGGGGGAATAATCCTCTTGTTGTTATGGTGTGAACCCAAGTACAGCAACAGATAAAATGCTTTACTTTGAGAAGACCGTACTTGAAACATGGCTACGACAGAAGCCCATTAAGACTGCAACACAGATTAATCAAGAAGCCCGGCGATATATCATGGGCAACAAATCTCCCTATTCCAAAGTCCTATTTTCCTCCTATTAGGAACCTTTTATCGATTTACCTATTCAACAGCTTTATTATAGGCTACAGCATCAACAGGTTTACTGGCTTCCATTGGTAAGAATGATACAACCTTATTCTATGTCACTTTCAAGATTGGTATAGTCATCTAAAACCGTCTCTTTTACATAATGATAACTTTGCAAGGCAATCATTATTATAAAAACTATCAGAAGTGGGGTGCTATTTTCAATATAATCAGCCTAAAAGCATACTTGATTTTCAAGCCGAACAACAGCTCATCAAGGCGTTTTAACAGTCATTAACACCCTTAAAGTCACAAATGTTACCTTGCCATATTGGTCGTTTGCCGTACTTTTGCAGCACATTTACAAAAACATTATAACAGATAAAGTATGACAGAAAATCAGATGTTTTGTTTCCAATGTCAGGAAACAGCAAAGGGAACCGGCTGCACTGTGAAGGGTGTTTGTGGCAAAACGGCAGAAACAAACCTGTGGCAGGATTTGCTGTTAGGCGTAGTTCGCGGTGTAGGAACGGTTGACCATTATCTCAAAAAGGCTGGAAAAGCGAGCTTACCCGAGGTGGAAAGTTTTATTACCGACGCACTTTTCTCAACCATAACCAATGCAAACTTCGACGATACTTCTATCCTTAACAAGGTGACCAACGGTATTTTGCTGAAGAAGCAACTGATGGATTTGGCTGCAAAAGCGGACATTTCGCTCCCTGATTGGCAGGAAGTAAGATGGGGAGGTGACGAAGATGACTATGCCGAAGAGGGCAAACGCGAGGGCATTCTTCGCAATGAGGATCCCGATTTGCGGTCATTGAAAGAGCTCACCGTGCTTGGTTTGAAGGGCATGGCAGCCTATTATGAGCACGCATCCCGGCTTGGTGAGCACAATCCTGACATCATCAACTTCATGAGCGAGGCGCTTTGCACCATCAGCGACCCCGATGCAAGCATGGAAACACTGCTCAACTGTGTTCTTGCAACAGGCAAATACGGTGTCGATGTCATGGCTTTACTCGACAAAGCCAACACAGGTGTCTATGGAAACCCCGAGCTGACGAAGGTCAATATCGGTGTGGGTAAGAATCCAGGTATCCTTATCAGCGGTCATGATTTGAAGGATATAGAAGACCTTTTGAAGCAAACTGAAGGCACAGGTGTTGATGTTTACACGCATGGAGAGATGCTTCCGGCTCACTATTACCCGCAGTTGAAGAAGTATAAGCACCTCGTTGGCAACTATGGTAACGCGTGGTGGAAGCAGAAAGAAGAGTTCGAAACCTTCAATGGGCCTATTGTTTTCACTACAAACTGTATCGTTCCGCCTTCTCCAAAGGCTAATTATAAGGACCGGGTCTTCACAACCAACTCGGCAGGTTTCCCCGGTTGGAAGCACATTGAGGCTGGTGCCGACGGTCACAAAGACTTCTCTGAGGTGATAACCCTTGCCAAACAGTGCGCGGCTCCAACGGAGATTGAAACGGGAGAAATCGTAGGTGGCTTTGCACATGCACAGGTGTTCGCCCTCGCCGACAAGGTTGTTGAGGCCGTAAAGAGCGGCGCTATTCGCAAATTTGTCGTCATGGGAGGCTGCGACGGACGCATGAAGAGCCGCAATTATTACGAGGAATTCGCCCTAAAATTGCCGAAAGACGTGGTTATTCTGACCAGCGGTTGCGCGAAATTCAAGTACAATAAGCTCGCTCTTGGCGACATTAACGGCATTCCGCGCGTGCTCGATGCGGGCCAATGCAACGACTCTTACTCATGGGCAGTGGTTGCTTTGAAACTCAAAGAGATATTCGGAGCCAACGACATCAACGAACTTCCCATCGCTTTCAACATCGCTTGGTATGAGCAAAAGGCCGTTATCGTGTTGCTTGCCCTGCTGTCTTTAGGGGTGAAAAACATTCACATCGGGCCTACACTCCCGGCTTTCGTCTCGGAAGGTGTACTGAAAGTACTCGTTGAGAACTTCGGATTGGGCGGCATTACGACCGTCGAAGACGACCTCAAGCGCATGGTTGGTTAATTCTTTTCTGTTCATAATACGTGTAAAACCGCATCGGACGTATGCCCGGTGCGGTTTTCTTGTGTGCTTTCTCTGGCTCACTAAGAATTCAATTGAGGAAAGAATAAGCGGCCTGCAACCAACAAGTATTCCGCTATCGGCCATCTACTGCACTTTCAATTCCTTGAGCGAACGTATGAACCACACGTCCCTATTTTTCCATCTCTGCCACATTGTATTTTAATTCCAGCCATATTGCGCGGTGAAATGGGTCATATTAGGCGGTAATATGGGCCATATTGCAGGCCAAAATGGCTGAGATTGAAACGCAAGGTGCAAGTCGTTGATTATCAATTCAGTTGACAGTTGACAAGTAAACGGGTGAATAAGTTGATTATTGTACAGTATGTAGGGACGCACGGCCCGTGCGTCCGCCCCGACAACCACCCCTATACGCTTTCCTTTCACCTTGAATGGGCACACGAACCGTGCATACCTACATCGCCATATGGGGCATATTGCATTGAAAAACGGGGTATTTGCAGACTCATTCGCCCTTTTTCGAGAGCGAAGAGAGTGTGTTTCTCCGGCTTTCAGCCGACGAGATAGCCGGCATAAAGCATGAGGTTCCATGCCAACAAGAAGCCCGTGAGGGCCAAGGTGACGATGCGGACGAGGTGAAGCAGGGCAAGATGGCGCATCAAAGTCTTGAAAAAGTAGGCCATGATGATGGGAAGTGTGCAAAGCCAATGGGCACCCATGATGTAAACTTCGTTGAGACCGAAGCCGAGAACGACGTGAATCAGCATGTCGAATGCCCAAAACGAGAGGGCAAGCCACATCAAACGGGCGTGCCGACCGCACCATATTCCGCAAAGAAAGAGCAGCACAACGAGCCCTTCGACAATGTAATTGAAGACATATCTGTACGTAACAATCAGCGGACGTTCGCGGAGTGTGTCTTGAAGAAGATGGTCTTGATGCAGCTGAATGGACTCCCCAAAGAGGTTTTCAACAACACTTGGCAGGCGAGGTGTGGTGATATCGGTCCATTGGCTGAACTCTCCTTTGGCGATAGGTTGGCCTTTATGCGCGTTCCAAGGCTGTTTATGATCGGCCAAATACTTTGCGTAAGCCTTCTTTTTTATCAGCTGTTTGATGGCCGATTCGATAGCCATTGAGTCCTTTAATCGCGTGGTATCGCGAAAAACGCGGGCCAGTTGGGCGTGCTCCCGCGCAGCTTTCGTGGCCTTAGCCTGCTGACGTGCCTCGAAAGAAGGGCGTTCATAGTGGTTCCATTCCAGCCGGGCAAGTCCCCAAAGCAGGGCCGACGGCAAGACAATCGCCAGCAGGAGATTGGCCGGATGCCAGAACCTTCGGCCGTTGGTGAAGGCGTTTGCCATGAATACCTTGATGCCGTTGTTGAGCGAGATGCCTGCCGTGAGCAGGAAGAAGAGCAGGGTCTGCCATTTGGTGAACCTGATTTTGCGCTTCATTTTCTTGCCGGCCACATAGAGGGTCAGCAGCAACATGAACATCGAAAGGGCGAAATGGTCGGGCACACTGACCGAAACCATCACGTAGGCAAAGCTGAAGAGCATCGCCGAAAGCAGCAGACTGTCGAACCGTGGCAGCACGATGACCTCGCGCAACAGGCGATAAAGGAAAAGAAAGCTGTAGAAACCGCAGAACACGAGCAGGGCTGCAACGACGAAAGGTGCGCAGTTCCGGCCCGTGAGGAGCATCAAACCTTGATTGATTTGATTGGGAATGAACATGAAAAATGCCAGCAACGGGTGGCGATAAATGTTGTAGGCAGTGTCCCAATCAGACACAACTTCATAGCTCAATGGGTCGAATCCCGAGATATGAAAGGTGCCGACAAACACCTTGTGATAGTCGGTTGTGAGCTGGGAGAAGCGGTCTAAGTACTTATAAACCACCAAACTGTTGAGCAGAACGACGTAGACGAGCATCAGAAAAGCTGCCCATCGCTCCTCTGCTTTCACTTTGAAGATGCCGAAAATCCTTTTCATTCCTGACAAATTTGGCTGCAATTTGAAGAAAAAAGGCCGGACGTGGCTCCTATTTCTCTATCAGACAGACAGCATAAGCGGCCATTCCTTCCTCTCTTCCCGTGAAACCTAATCGCTCGGTTGTAGTGGCTTTGATGGATATTTGGTCCTCATCAATGCCCATAACTGCAGACATACAGGTCTTCATTGCAGGCACATGAGGATTGATTTTGGGCCGTTCGGCACAGATGGTTGCATCGATATTGACCACTTTATAGCCTTTCTCGCCAATCAATTCCACAACACGTTGCAAGATAATCTTACTGTCCATGTCGAGCGTTTTCGCGCTGGTATCGGGGAAATGAAAGCCAATATCGCGCATGTTTGCAGCCCCCAAGAGGGCGTCACTCACTGCATGCAGGAGCACGTCTGCGTCACTATGGCCCTGAAGACCCATGGAATGGCCGATCTTTATGCCTCCCAACCAAAGGTCGCGGCCCTCAACCAACTTGTGGACATCAAAGCCCATGCCTACTCGTATCATGCTTTTCCAAATTGAATGGTTCGTGAATAGCGTTGCAACTGCCGCCCTTTACCGTTTAAAAATGTCCTTGATGCCGTCCATGTCAAAGGTCAACGTGAAGCGAAGCGTCTGGTCGAGGGGGTTGCTTTTGGCCGTCGCAATGACGTAACCTGCGTCGAGTGAGAAGGCACTCATCTTGAGACCGGCCCCCACGGTGAAGTATTTTCGGTTGCCTTTCGTCTCACTTTCGTGGTGATAACCGGCGCGGAGAGCGAACTTATCATTGTAGATATACTCGCCACCAAGGCTCCAACTCACCTCTTGAAGCTCTTCTTTAAGTCCTCCGGGTGCGTCGCTGAAGCTCTTGAAAATGCCACCTATGCTCGAAACATCATAGTAATCGCGCTGCAACCGCGTGTCGTAATCCACCTTTGACTCGCCATCTTTCTGTATGGGACGCGTCGGAACGAGCAGCTTGTTGGCGTCGGCAGCGATGGTAAAGCGGTTGAATTCGTCTACAGGAATCATCAAAGAGGCCCCCAACCGCATGTTCGTCGGAATGAATTCGCTGTTGTCTGTGCTTCCGAAGTTAATCTTACTACCGATGTTCGACAGGTTCAATCCGATGCCAAGCTGGCACTCTCGCTGTCCGATGTCAACGTAGTTTTGATAATAAGCGGCTATGTCTGCGGCGAAAGCACTGCCGGGTGAGGTCTCAGAAGTATAGTCGTAAGTGAGGTCAGAGTATATCCATCGCACGCCGGCTGATAGAGATAAGTGTTCACTCAGCATCAAAGCATAAGCCAAATCCACCGACATTTCGTAGGGATTGATGGTCATATCGTTGCTACCCGACTGTGAACTGCTCATCATAACCTCTCCCATATTGAAGTAACGGAGCGAACCTGAGACCGCACTATAGTCGCCGATGCGATAGTATCCGGCCAAGTTGGCCAAGTACATGTCGTTGACCAGTTCGCGCAACCAAGGCGTATAGTTGAGCGAAACGCCTGCCCTGCTGATGGTGAAAGGGTATTTTGCGGGGTTCCAATACTGTGAATTGACGTCCGGATCGGTTGCCGCTCCCACGTCACCCATGCCTGCTGCACGTGCATCGGGGGCGATTGTCTGCGACGTAACGGCCGTATAAACGGGGTTGAATATCTTGTTTTTGTCGATTTGCGCAGCTGCCGAAGCCGGCAACAGCAGCAATAAAGAAAGACCCATCAAGGATTTTTTCATATCGTTTCTTGTATGCTTGTATGAGAATTTAACGTGCACAGCGGTCAATTATTGCCCACAACGATGAGTTTCTGCGCCTTGCTTGCCTGCTCACTACCGTCAGATGAAATTTTAGCCCGATAGAGATAGACACCCGTTTTCAGTCGGCTTCCGCCATCAATGCACAGGTCCCAGTCTACCGTATAGGCGTTCGAGGTGGACACACCATACTCTTTGTGCCTCCAAAGCAGGCGCCCGCTCATGTCGAAGACCTCTATCTCGACGTCCATTCTACTGCCCGTTCGGTCGTGATTGATGATGAATTGCGTGGAAGTGGTGGCCGGATTGCGCGACAAAGCCACGCTGAAAAGGTTCGGACGCAGGCCCTTTTCGACCACGAAGTCAAGCCATGCGGTCGAAGAGTTGTTGAGAATGTCCCACGCTTTGAACTGCAACCGGTGCTTGCCCGGGCTGAGTTCGGGTATATTATAATAGGTATAGCCACGCGTATAGCTGCCGAAATCATACCGGAAGTAGTCGTTTAACACGTAAGTTTGGTTCATATCGCCATCGATGATAAGCTCCAAATCGTGACCGATGCCGCTTCCCGACACGTTGATACCGTCCTTATCGGCCACTTGGGCCACAAAGTAAGGCGTGGTATTCACGCGTCCTCCGTTCTCGAAAGCAGGCGAATTGAGGTAGCAATAGATGGAAGGTCCGATAGAATCGTTGGCGGTTTCGGCCGAACCGCCCACCAAAAAGCGGTCTGAAGCACCGTGGACAGCGAGCGAATGGTCGTCGTTTAATGCATAGATATTGATGAGACCACGACCGTTACTGTAGTTGATATCGCGCGGAACTGCAAAGGTGAAGCTGATTTTTCCGCCTCTTACGCTGTCCGAACCCATGAAAATCACCTTTGTGCGGTCGTAATATTGAAAAGCCGTATCAGCCTCGTTGGTGTCGTTGAGCCTGCAGGTTATCAGCTCACGTGAGTCGCGAACCGTCACTGTTGCAATGCCTTTGAAGTGCAGCATGCCCTCAATATGCCCTGCAATACGGGCCATTCCGCCGGCCTTGATAACCGGAAGGGTCGCATTTACAGCCTTTCCGTTGATCGAATCGATGATGATTTGCGGCTTGGGTAGGTTCAATCGGAGGGCAGGATCGCCCAAAAGAGCATATTGCAGCTTGTTGCTCGTGAGGTCCAATCCCTTGGTTATCATCTCCGTTCGGGCCAGTCGGGCAGCCTCTCCCAGCGTGTTGGCGATGCCGTTTGGCCTGTCTAAGACGTGTTTCAGATAGGCCATGTTCATCGGTTTGTTGTAGATTGCATACACGGTTCGCGTGGTTCCGTAGAAAGCCATGGCTCCTCCGCGTTCGTTAAGCAGTGCCGTTTCGCCGATAGTCGGCGTGGTTCCGTCGAAAGGCATGATGTCACAAGAGGCCGTTATCCATAAAGGTAGGTTCTTATTCGTGAAGGATGCGAAGTCATTAAGGCGCAGAACGGTTTCATGCGACAGCTGGATTTCGGAGCCATGGCCGGCATAATCCATGACGAGTGCACCGCGTTCTTGTTGCCCGATGATGGTTTTCCGCACATCAGGATAGGTGTATCCCGTGGCTGAACGCCCGCGTTTGTAGGCGTCCCACATGACTTTCTTCACCAAAAAGCCCGGATGTTGCTTCGCTGTTTCTTCAGCCGCGGTGTTTGCATCGTCCATGTGAAGGTTGTTGTTTCCGTCATCTCCCATGAACATCAGCGTGTTTTGCCATGCCCCGGCATTGGAGTTTGTGGTATAATCCAACGTTTTATCGACCATGATCTTGGCTTCATTGGCAGTCGAAACGGGGAAACGTCCTACCGCTATATCGGGCAAATCGTGCGTCTGCAAGGCCCCTCCTTCGCCGTCATCCAGCAGGGCAAAGAAGCTGTCGTCAACGAAACACTCAATGGCATTGAATGAATTCTCGCTCTCATAACACAGCAGATAGTCGGCGGGGTCAAGGCCTTTGGCCGCTGAAGTCAGCATGCGATTGTCCCAAAGGCAGTCGCCGAAGAGCAGCAGATAGCGGGGAATGTCGCCGGGCGTGGCCCTGTCGTAGAGCATTTTCATGTAACGGCGATACGCATTGGCGTCGGGTGTGCCACTGGAGAACTCGTTATAGAGCTCATCGGCAGCCACAATGTTCACCCGCAAGCCGTCTTTTTGCTCGTGAAAAGCCTTGAGTCGCTCGGCTTGCGCCTTGAGTTTGCGCGAAGAAGGAATGATAATCACCATGTCGGCTTGCCCGTCTGCGTGTCGGTTTTGATTGGGAATGACTCCCACAAGCTGCGGAACGGGAAAGTCGTTTTCTTTGAACCACGGGGCCGGAAAGGCCTTTTCCCACGCTATAGAAGCGTAATCGAGCCGCACAGTGCCCGAAATGGTTTTTATCTTCAGCGTATCCGCATTGCCAAGTGACTCGAACGGATAGCTTGCATGCTGTTCGTTGGCCTTGTCATACTCGCCCAAAAGGATGGAAAGCGAGCCAAGTTTGCGACTGTTCAGGCTGATTTCGACTTCGCTTTTCATACCGGCTGTCACGGCAACACTAAGGGTTCCGTGTTGCGGTTGGCTGGGTTTGGGCAGCAAGATGGTCTTGGTTTGCCCCACAGGAACAGCTTCTGGGTCGAAAAGATTGCGGCCTCCCTGATACCAAGCAAAGGCATCGCGCTCGTAAAGCGAGTGATAATCGTCGGGCGAAGGATAGAAATCGCGCAGGAAAGTCGTGGAGTCAACGGTCGAAGATGGCGTATCTGACTGCGTAAGGAAATAGTAACCAAAGTCCGAATAGGGGTTGCGTAGGCGTCTTGAAGCACCCTTTGAGGCCCACGAAATGGGCCCTTTCCCATGGAAAAGTCGCTTGCCTTCGACCACACACAAGGGCACTTCGCGTAGGTCGTCATACTGAATCAGGTCGGATTCTGTCAGCACTTCGCGTTGCAGATGGCCGCCATAGCCATAGAGATGCACCTTGTTGATGTCTGTAAAACCGGCTTTTCTGATCATCGACTCGGTGAGTTGATAAACGCCCGAAGCCGGTATTCGTATCTTTACCCAGCGTCCTTGCGCCAAAACGGACTGTCGCGCATAGCGGTCGGCTGCCGTACGGGTGGGCAAGATGCCGCTTCTCGGCTTGGCATGCGCTGTGGCAAACGACTCTACCTTCAGCATGAAGCTCGCTAAAATGGAGTAACGACCGTCGCGAAAGACCAGCGGAAGGAACGAAACCACAAGGGTGGGACGCTTCCGATCGAACGAAACGAACTGCCGAATAGCCGGCATCGCAGGCAAGGGTGCATCGGAAATGCGCTTGTAGCGGGCGACTTCGGCGCGCGACATCTCCGTGAATTCGGGATAAACGATACTGACTTGATAGACCGAGTCGGCGTAATTGTCGGCGAGGGGCAGGCTGTAGGTGAAGCGAGGCAACACGGAGTCAATCCTCACTTGGTCGTAAGTGAGGTTGAAGAAGCGTTGCGAAGCCTGTGCATTCAGGCTCAACAACAGCAACATCGCCATGAGAAATCGTTTGAAACAGCGTGTCATCGGCTCGCGTTGTCTGTCGTTTTCAGCTGTGAAAGCCTTATTTACAATTGAATGCCAACACTTTTTTGTCTTCGAGATAGCCCTCCAAATGGTCGTCAATCCGCACAGGTCCGCAGCCTGAAGGGCAGCCCGTGAAGAGCAAATCGCCCGTGCGCAGGGTGAAATATCTGCTGATATAGGCGATGATTTCGTCTACCGTGTAGAGCATGTTGCCCGAATAGCCCTCCTGAACGGGCTTCCCATTGACGTCAAGACGGAAGCGAAGCTGCTGAACAGGCTTGGTTTTGTCTGTCGAAACCCACGCGCCAAGCACGGCAGAACCGTCGAACCCCTTGCAAAGATCCCATGGTTGGCCGGCCTCGCGCAGCTTTTTCTGCAGGTCGCGTGCCGTAAAATCGATGCCCACCGTCACGGCATCATAGTACCGATGTGCAAACCTTACGGGAATCGTCTTGCCAAGTTTGCAGATACGCACCACGAGTTCGGTTTCGTATTCGATGCTTCCGAGGTGGTCGGGAATGAAGAATGGCTTGCCGTCTTTCAGCAATGCGGTGTCGCATTTGGTGAAAATGACCGGCGTTTCGGGCCTTTCAGCCTGCTCATGTAGCGTGAGATTGTGCAGCGCATAATTCATTCCAACGGCAAATATCTTCATCTTTGTGTTATTTGATGCTTGGGGACAAAGTTCGGTATAAATTCCCGAATGCGCAAGTATTTGCGGGTTTATGTTGCAAAGTGCATCAAGTTTGCCCGCTTCTTCCACCTGATGAAGGGCGAATTTCAGGGCACAGAAAAAACCGTTTCGGCGAAATTTGCCCGTGAAAACCTGCAAAGTGGCTGTAGGGACGCACGAGCCGTGCGTCCACTCAAGGAGAATGAAACGCAAATACACGGTTGTCGGAGCGGACGCACGGGCCGTGTGTCTCTACATGTACATGCGCAATCAACTTGCCCACCCGTTTATGCGTCACCTGTCAACTGAAATCCCCTGTACGAGCCGCATGATGCGGAGCCAATTGCCGCCCCATATCTTTTCGATATCGGCTTCACTGTATCTCCGGCGCAGCAGTTGGATCGTGAAATTGATGATTTCCGACGCATCGGCCATTCCTTTGATACCGCCGTCTCCATCGAAATCGGTGCCAACACCAACGTGATCGATGCCCATCACGCTGATGGCGTGTTCCAAATGGGCCACGGCATCGCGTATGGTGGCCTCGCCCGACTGCCTAAGAAAGCCGTGATACATCGTTGTTTGGGCCACACCACCCTTCGCTGCCAATGCCCGAAGCTGGTCGTCCGTCAGGTTTCGGGGCACGTCGCACAGGGCCTTACAGTTGCTATGACTGCAAACAATCGGCGTAGCACTGATGTCTAACGCATCATAAAAACTCTTTTCGCCACCGTGACTCAGGTCAACCATCACGCCAAGGCGGTTCATTTCGCGGATAACCTGCTCGCCGAAATCGCTCACTCCGCCGTGGGTTCCCGTGCCACGTGCGCTGTCGCAGATGGCATTGTCACCGTTATGACAGAGCGTGATATACGTGATTCCGCGGCGGGCAAAGTGCTCCACGTTCCTGATATCGTCCTCGATAGCCAGTCCGTTCTCTATTCCAAGCATAATACTTTTGCGGCCTTGCGCCTTATTCCGATAGAGGTCGTCGGGCGTTCGCGCCAAAGCCACATAGGCATTTTGGCTTTTTACAATGCTTTCTATCTGGTCAAAGATGCTGTCGGCATAGTGCTTGGGTGTCATTCCAGCCATTTCTCCCGGTTTGGGATGCTGAGGCAGATAGGCAACCATGGTCACTGCGTCGTGCCGTCCGTCGGTCATTTTGTGCAAATCATAGAGGATTCGCGGGTCTCTTTGCTCGAAATGAATGCCTTGGGGAAAGAACATCGGTGTGTCGCAATGGCTGTCGAAGGTCAGGATATGGCTGTGGAGACGTTTCGCTTTGGCGAATTCCGCACTGCGCCCCACGAGCCATTGAAAGAGTTTCAGGCCCATTTCTTCGAGCCATTCGGGGTGCCATTGCACGCCGATGACAGATTTTTCTTCGCTGCTTTCCATGGCTTCGACGATGCCATCGGGTGCAGTTGCCGTCACACGGAACCGCTCTCCGCAATCGCTGACGGCCTGATGATGGAACGAATTGACGTAGATTTTCGGCCCATAGAGGTCGAAAAGCATGCTTCCTTCGGCTATAGTGACACTGTGCGTAGGCTCGTTTCGGTCGGCATCTTGACTGTGTTTCAACTCCGTTTTGATGTCTTGTGCCACACAACCTCCCAGCGCAAAGGCCAGTGTTTGTATGCCCCTGCAAATCCCGAGCATGGGTATTTGCCGGTTATAGGCCAGTCGGACGAGGAGCAATTCTGCCAAGTCGCGCTCGCGATTGATGTGTCCCAAGACCTTCAAAGGCTCTTTTCCGGCCCACAAGGGATTGTAGTCGGCCCCGCCGGTGAGCACGATTCCGTCCAAAACATCAAGCGTATTGATGATCACATGCCTGTCGGCAACGGGCGGAATAATAAGCGGTATGCCCCCGGCCGCTATGATTTGACGATAATAAACACTGCGAATGGTGGCGTCGATATCGCTGTAATTGGCTGTAAGACCAATGAGTGGGCGACGCTCGGCCTCGGGAAATGTGGAATAAATCTCGTCGAGATAGGCGTCGAGATGAAAGCCTTTGTTCATGTTTTCCATCAGATGAATTGCTAAATCATTGGTCAGCATCGGCCTTTACGGGTACTTCCCGCTTGATGCTTTGCTCAAGTGAAATCAATGTTTCGGTAGAAACGACACCCGGAATGCTCTGCAGTTGATTGTTCAAAAGGTCCATCAACTGCTCGTTGTCCTTGGCATAGAGCTTCACAAGCATGGTGTAAGGCCCCGTGGTGAAGTGACATTCGACAATTTCGGGAATGGCATTGAGTCGCTGAACCACGTTCTTATACATGCTTCCCCGCTCAAGATTGAGTCCCACATACGTGCAAGTGGAGTAGCCGATGCTCTTGGGATTGACGTCAAATCCGCTGCCTGTGATGGCTCCATTATCCATTAAGTGCTGCACCCGCTGGTGAATGGCGGCCCGGGAAACGCCACACGAAGCGGCAACATCCTTAAAAGGAATACGCGCATTCTGCGACAGAATGCACAGAATCTTCTTGTCGAGGTTGTCAATCTTATCCATCTTTCTATGTTTTATCATTGCCCACGTGGGCCGGTTTAATGTAGCAAATATAGGCAATCTTATCGGATTAAACAACAAAATGCGCGAAAATCTTACGATTTCCGCGCATTTTGTAAACGTATCGAACGAATCTATTTCTCGATCTCCAGCAGTTCTACCGTGAAGACCAGTGTGGAATAAGGTTTGATTTGGCCTGCCTGACGAGCCCCATAGGCTAATTCCTGCGGTATACAAATCTCCCATTTACTGCCAACCGGCATCATTGTGAGCGCTTCGGTCCAGCCTTTGATGACCTCGTTGCACCGGAACGAATTGGTTTGCGGGTCACGTTTGTAGCTACTGTCAAAGACCGTGCCGTCTATCATTCGCCCTTCATACTTCACTTTCACCTTGTCTGTGGCCTTGGGTTTGGGACCGTTGCCGGCTACGAGTACCTTGTATTGCAGACCGGAAGGCGTGGTTTGCATGCCCTCTTTCTTGGCATTGGCCTTCAACCAGTCCTCGTTCTCTTTCTTATAAGCGGCATTACGCGTCTCAACCACCTGCTCGGCACGTTGCCGATAAAGTTTTGAAGCCTCGCTTTGTGCAAAGAACGTAGTATCATTCTGCAGGGCTGCAATGAAGCCTTTGATGAACATGGCCTGCCGAATGGAGTCAGCCGAGCCTTCAAAAGCCAGTTTCATGTTCGGCAGAATGCTACTGTTGACCTTATTGGCTATCTGCATTCCGGCTGCATAAGCCTTGAAAGCAGGGTCGTCAATGTGGGTCTGAGCCTCTTCAAAACCACGAATCACGTCGGCCATGTGCTCGGCATCGACGCCGAAACCCTGTTGCAAGTAGGGCAAAAGACCGTCGGTTGCAGCCATACCTGCAATATAACTGACCGTGTCCGAGGGCGAAACGAGCTTCACCGTAGGCTGTTGCACAGCGGTGTTCGGCTTTTTGTTCTTGTCCTTAGCCTGTGTATGAAGTGTAACGCCCGCCAAGATGACGAGCGTTAGCATGATGATTTTTCTCATTGCAGCGTTTATTTTGCGCCCAACTTAACCAATTCAATCTTGAAAATCAGCGCAGAGAAAGGCTTGATCTGACCCTGTTCGCGGTCGCCATAGGCCAACTCTTGAGGAATATAAACCTCCCATACGGAGCCAACCGGCATGTGAACGAGGGCATCGGTCCAGCCTTTAATCACCTGATTGGCCTTCAATGTGATAGGTTCTCCACGCTTATAGCTACTGTCGAACACCTTTCCATCGATCGTTTTTCCCTCATAGTTCACGACAACCGTCGATGTATCTTTCGGCATCGCACCTGTTCCTACCTTGATAACCTTATACTGTACGCCTGAAGGGAGCGTCTTTACGCCCTCTTTTTTCTTGTTGGCAGCAAGCCATTTCTCGCCAGCTGCCTTGTTGGGACCGTACTGTTGTTCCATGTTCTTAGCTTTGATGGCCATCATTTTGGTCTGTGCAATCTGCTGTGCCTGCTCAACGGTCATCTTCACCTTGTCGGTCTTGCCCGTAGTTCCAGCCACAAAGCCGGCCATGAAATTCTTCAAAGAGATGCTCTTTGTGGAATCTTGGCCGTAAACCTCGCTGTTGATGCCCTTGATCATCTGGTTTGAAATCTGCTGACCAATCTGGATTCCGGCGTAATAAGCAGCCTTTTTCTTGTCGTCTCCGGCGTTGGCTCCGTCGTTCAAACCCTTGATGAAGTCGTCCATATAGGTGGTATCGATTTGCATACGACCTACCAAGAAGTCCTTCAGTCCCTGTGTTTGCGCCATACCCATAGCGTAACTCATCGTGTCAACGTCGTTCTTTAGGTCGGCTTTTGGAGTAGAATTGCCGCAAGAAGCCAATGTTGCGGCTGCAATAGCCATAGCGGCTACGAATGCTAATTGTTTCATTTGAGATATTATTTGATATGTATTACTTCACTGCTACCAGTTCTACGTCGAACACCAAGGCTGCAAACGGAGGGATAGATGCACCGGCTCCGCGCTCACCATAACCGAGATTATAGGGGATAAAGAAGCGATATTTGCCACCTTCCTGCATCAATTGCAGGCCTTCTGTCCAACCTGCAATCACTTGATTGAGCGGGAATGTGGCCGTTTGTCCACGATCATAGGACGAATCGAACTTCGTTCCATCAATCAATGTGCCCTCATAATGGCATTCAACCGTGTCGGTTGACTTCGGACTTTTGCCGTTTCCTTCGCGCAATACTTGGTATTGAAGCCCCGAAGGTGTCGTGATGATGCCGGCTTTTTTGCCGTTTTCGGCAAGGAACCGCTCCCCTTCTGCCTTGGCCGACTTACCCTTTTCGGCCGCCTCGGCCTGTTGCTTAGCCTCTTGTTTGGCAAAGAAATCCTGCACAAGTTGTTGGGCTTCGGCCTCGTTCATCTTCAGATTGCCGGCGAGAACGTCCTTGATAGCCTGTGCAAAATCGTCTATATTCAATGCTGTGGCACCCATCTGCGACAACTGTCTGCCGATACCAATGCCGAGCGCATAGCTTACTTTATCCATAAAATCCTAAAAATGACAGATTAAAACATCAAATATTTCGAAATCGTTTGCAAAGATAGCAGAATTAAACCGAATAGAAAAGAAACGACTCTTTAATTTTATTAAAATATGATATGCGTAACTTGTTTTTTTAATATATTTGTAACACGAACGCAAAGAAACAGGGCAAACGTCCCGATAATGATAAAATCAGAATGAAGTTATGAAGAAAGAAATATCAAAAATTGTCTTCCTGACCGGTGCCGGCATGTCGGTTGAAAGCGGATTCAAGACCTTTCGCGGCAGCGATGGGCTGTGGGAGAACTATCCCGTGGAGCAGATTGCAACGCATCATGGCTGGGAGAGCGACCCCGTCTTGGTGACTAACTTCTACAACATGCTGCGCCGCAAACTCTGGAAAGCGCAACCCAACGAGGGACATCGGCTCATCAAACAGCTCGAAAGTAGCCATGAAGTGACCGTTGTCACGCAGAATGTGGACAATCTTCACGAGAAAGCAGGCTCCAAAAACGTTATTCATCTGCATGGAGAACTGTCGAAAGTGTGCTCAAGCAAGGCTCCCTACGACCCTCGTTTCATTGAGGAACTGACGCCGGAACACAGCGATGTGGAACCCGGAACACTGGCTAAGGACGGCAGTTTGCTGCGTCCTTTCATCGTGTTCTTTGAAGAAAGTGTCCCAATGATAGAGCCTGCAGCCCGCGAAGTGGCCGAAGCAGACACCTTTATCATCATCGGAACGAGTCTCAATGTCTATCCCGCTGCAGGCCTCATACAGTATTGTAAGCCTGGAATTCCAATTTACTTGATAGACCCGAACCCCGTGAACATGACCGGAGGTAGGCATATCAAGCAGATAACAAAGGGAGCAAGTGAAGGTATGAGGGTGCTGATGGAAAGCCTGTAGCATGCAGCTCGCCCGAAGTTCTCGCCCACTTTTCTCACCATAAAGCCTGGGAAGAGACTTCAATGTCCGTCATTTTCACTTATGCGCAAGATTATTCACATCGACATGGACGCTTTCTTTGCCGCCATTGAGCAAAGAGATTGCCCCGAACTTCGCGGCAAACCGATTGCTGTGGGCTATGACGGTGTGCGTGGTGTCGTGTCGACAGCCAGCTATGAGGCCCGAAAATACGGCATACATTCGGCCATGTCGATGCAAACGGCCAAGCGATTGTGCAAGAATCTGATTGTCGTTGAAGGCAATTATCACCATTATAAAGAGGTGTCGACACAGCTTCATGCCATCTTTCATGACTACACTGACATCGTAGAACCTATCTCTTTGGACGAAGCTTTCCTTGATGTTACGGTGAATAAAAAGGGCTTTGAGCTGGCCGTTGACATTGCAAAAGAAATCAAACAACGCATCAAAAGCGAGCTAAATCTCACGGCTTCGGCCGGCATTTCCTACAATAAACTGCTGGCAAAGATAGCATCTGACTATCGAAAACCCGATGGAATATGCACCATTCACCCTGATAAAGCCCTTGAATTTGTGGCAAAACTGCCCGTGGAAGACCTATGGGGAGTAGGCAAAAAGACCGCACAGCGCATGCATTACATGGGGATTTTCAACGGAGAACAGCTGCGGTCGTGCTCGCTTCAGCATCTTATTACAATGTTCGGAAAGGCAGGTCCATCGTTCTACAACTATGCCCGAGGCATCGATGAGCGTGAAGTCATCACCGATCGCACACGGAAATCCGTCGGTTGCGAGCACACTTTCGTTGAAGACCTCAGCCTTCCTTCGGCCATACTGATTGAACTTTACCACCTTGTGGTTGAGCTTTCGGAACGCATTCACAAAGGAAATTTCGAGGGAAAAACGCTGACTTTGAAAATCAAGTACGGCGATTTCAAGCAGATAACACGCAGCATCACGGTGCAAAATGTGCTGAAAAGCAAGGAAGACATACTGCCTTTGGCCAAGCGATTGCTGCACCTTGTCCGCTATGACAATGCACATACCATCCGCCTCATGGGACTTTCAGTATCCAATCCGGGCGACGACGGAACGTCAAAACGGCCGGAATGGATACAATTGGAGCTGGAATTCAAGGAATGGTAAACAGGACTTCTCCGTATTCTGCATGCCAAAAAGCAATAACAGGAGTGAGAAAAGTATCCCACTCCCATTATTCAGCACTCCAGCTTTGCTTTTAAAGCACGTAAACAAGGCTAACGCTCATCACACCGCGCCCGTCGTCGGAGACAAACTGATAGTAGGTCTCAGCATTGAGGTGCAGTTTATCGGTGAGATTGAACTGCAATCCGCCGCCAAGATTAGCGCCAAGCTTGGTCGAACTCGTGCTACCTGCGGGGCCATCATAGCTGGCTCCCATGATACCTACACCGCCTAAAGGATAGAGTTTGAAGCGGTCGGTCATGTGGAAAAGGTAATGCAGGTTTGCATTTATATCCCATGCGCTGACATCATTGCCGTCTTTCGGATAGAAATTCATTGTCAGTTCCGGACGAAAGTGCTCATCGAAGTTATAACGGGCCACTGCTCCTATTCCGAAATGAGGTGCATCTGTGCCATAATTCAACTTTCCACCCACCTCAAAAGTCTTGGTCTGGGCAAATGCTCCCATGCTCATGAGCAGGAGAGACAGGGTAAATAATAACTTTTTCATGTTGTTTTTAATAAGTAAGTATTCTATAATTAAACGTCTATATGTTTCTTTTTAATTCTCTATTCTTGACTTTATGGCGTTCATCTTTTGTCATATCACAAGATCTCCACCCAACCATTGAAAGGTGAGGCTGTGAGTTTTTCCATCACTTTTCTTGAGTTGAAAGGTCATCCTCCCATCTTTTACCGTGTAAGGTGCAGTGATTTCCTGTTTATCAAAGCGCAAAGTAATCGTTCCTTTACCTGTTGTATAGGTTCCTCTGTACTTGACATCCCAGTTCTTCCCAATCTTCTTACCACCTGAAGTCGTAGTGCCATTATAGGTATAATAGGCACAAGTGCCATCAGGCAGCAGTTGATAAACATAATAATCTGGCTCTGTTCCGTCGTAATGTCGTACGGTTGCAACGCCGGAAGCATTCAGATAGGCATCTGTCTCAATGCCCCATACGCCGAGAACAGACTGGTCTTCTTCGTCTTTGCTACAACTTGTCAATACGCCAAGTACCAACATTGTCAGCATGATCACAGACATTTTTGAAATAAACTTCTTCATTTTATAACGCTCTAACTATTGGTTTGTCCCGCTTAATGATGCGTCCTGACTTTCAATCTTACACCCATTATGTTTCTTTCCTTGCTATGGTGCATAATGGTCGCCTCATATTAATGTTGCAAAAATAAACTTTTTTATTCACTTTGCCATTCTTTATACGGTTAAAAAGCGTTATCAAGAAAAAGCGGAACAGGCTGAAACGGCTTTAAAATCATGGGGCGAAGCTGTTTTTTCTACGGTATATGACCACGAAAAAGCCCCGTCCCGGAGAGGAGACGAGGCTGTAATGATTTCCTTTTACTGCAGCGCAAGACAATAGCAAGCGTCTATTTCAGAATCTTTTTGCTGCTTTTCCGGCTGCCGTTTGCCATGGTTTCTACCACAAGCACCACACCTTTGGCTTGTGCATCACAGGCCGTTCCGTCGAGATAAAAGTAATGTGTGCCGACAACGTTACTCTCATTGGCGGCCAGGAGGCTAAGTCCGGTAGTGGTAGATGATGGCGTGGAGGGGCCGAAACCACCCATTTCGTTGGCTACTCTGACGGTGTAGGTTGCCCCTTTTACCACCTCTTCGAGTGCATATTGTCGGGCATTGGTAATCGTAAGGAGTTCATCGTCCTTGAAAACCGCATACGATGGCGTGCCAATGCTACCCGAGGCAGCAGTCCATGAAAGCGTTTTTCCCTTGAGTGTAACAGTAGGTGAGGTTACTTGTGCGGCCAAAACAGCCGGCTTCCAATCGGGAAATACCTTGTCAAGTGTGAATAATGAGGCTGAATCGGCACTCATTGTGGTGTCGTAGGTGAAGTTGCCTGTACCGTGAATGAAGGTCACATAGTTGTGAACGGGTGTGAGATTGGCCCCTTGTTCGGTCTTCGAACCAAATTCTTTGAATTGATATGCCGCAACATTCATACCGCCGACGGTGAAGCGTTTGATGGCTTTTCCGTCGTTGAGTGGGGCATCCGTCATCGTTGTTCCTATCCATGCGACTTTCGATTTGCCTCCCCAACTGCGTCCAAGCGAGTAACCTTCTTCGTTAAGATTGGTGATTTTGCAGTCGCGCATCACGTAACCATAGTGGCAATTATCGGCCGGATAAGGGGCCGCAATCACATCTGTTCCACCTTTATTGCTGCGTGGTTCGTTGACAAAGTTCACTTTGTTGAAGAAAACATCGCCACTTCCGCACACATAGTCAACGGTTCCATGGATTTCTCCTCCCTCAAAATAATACTGTCCGTCGCCATTACTGTAGTAAGTATCCTGATAAGAGAGCAGCCGAACGGCCTTGCAAATGGTACGATTCCCCTTATCTTGAATGGCAACCGCACGTCCTGCAGACCCGCTATTATAGTAATCGAGTGCATTCTGAACGGTCAAATCCTGCAAATAAGTGTTGTTTCCTGTAATCAAAAGTGTGGCAGTTGTCGCGATACCTTCATTGGCAACGAGTGGTTTGTTCCGAATGATTGTCTTCTCTGTGCTTGCACCTATGAGCGAGATATTGTTGCCGTTGATGGGTGTGAGTACCGTTTCTCCGAGGTCATATGTGCCATTTGGAATGAAAATCTTGGTGCGTTTAGCACCTGCTTTGACGTTGGCAATGGTCAAAGTATTGAGCAAATGATCGGCATCTCCGGCCTTGACGACATAATAACCGGCCTCGTTCTGTGCGATAGGATTGGCCTGTGTGTTGGCGATTGTGACGGAATGAAGATAGCAAGCTTTGTCGAAACCGAGGCGAAGCACATCGGCTTTACCACGGTACTCATAACAGATGAGACCGCCGTCTGTGTCAGTTTTGGCCGCAAGTGAGGCCAGCTGGTCGCCCTTACTGTTCTTGATGATGATGTTACCGTCCGAATATGCACAGCCCGATAAAAGAATATAAGCGTCTCCACCGACAAGAAGTTCAACATTATCCGATGGTCCGAAGACCCAACCATGCTGTCCGTCGTGGAACTTTGCCGTTCCTTTGCTATTGAAAGCCTCGTGATCTTCGTCGTAGAAATAGCCGTCGGTGAGGTTGAAAACATATCTTTTCGTAGTGCTCTTCACCTCTTTTTCGGTGGCAAGGGCATGGAGAGCGAGGTCGGAAGTGACCTTATCTTCGATGTTGAACTTGCGATTCCCGGAACCCGAGGCAGCTGCAAACCAACCGCGAAAAAGGTTGCCCGAAGGCACTGTCACGGCCGAAGCGGAATAGGAAAAGGCCGCAATGGGGGCGTCTTTCTCCACTTTTTGCGTGCCGATAAGGCTACCGTCGGTATTATAATAGGTGAGGGTGAAGTCGGATTTCCATTCAAAGAAAATCACATAATCAGCTGTTGTGCCACCTGCATCGACCCGAATTGTGACCTTTGTCCCTTTCGCTGTGGGCGCATAGGTGACGCTTTTTACCGTTCCGTTCTCGGCAACAATTTCAGTCAAAGGGTTGGTCTGCGACACCATTTGCTGCTTTTTTGAAATGTCAATCGTGGCTTGCAGCGTGCCATCGGCCTGTTCTTTGAAGCGGTCGGCAGCCGTGAAAGCCGTTCCATTTACCTTGAATGAGCCCAAAACAGGCTTGGAACTCATATCCACTTTACCATAGATGACGAGTTCAAAAAGATAGGCATTCTGGTTTGTTGTGAGGTTCGTAAAGCGCAATTGACAGTTGGTTTTGTTCACATCTACGTCCACATCGGCTCCCGTAATAGGCTCGGCCGGACCGTTACTCAACGTAACCCAATCGGCATCTCCTGCACCTTTCGCCTCTAATTTCCAGCCACGTTGACTGCCCGTTGCACCGTGTTTGAAGTGTACTTTCGTGATATTTTGCAGTACGGAAAGGGTCACCATGGGCGTCGAACGCTTTGAGGCCATGAGATAACCTCCCTTCCACGACGGAAATTTGCCGGCGTTCTTGTTCGTCGAACTCACCTCCGTATCAACGATGGTGAAGCTGAACGGCTCGTGACTATAACTTGTTTTAGCATTCACGACGCTTGCCGTTGTAGAGGCCTTTGCGTTGGTCCAGTCGGTGAAATCGGTCGTATAAAGTACCTTTTCACCCCCTTTGACGTCTCCCGAAGGGTCAGACGGATTGACAAGTTGCACCGTTCGGCCACTGTAATAGTCGAGCCCTGCGACCTTATTGCATGCAGGATAGTATTCAGAAATGGGTGTCTCAGCCTCCTCGTTCTCCTTTTTCACGAGCGCTTCTACCAAGCTGTTGGCATACACTTCAAGGTTGGTATAGTAGCCATTTGGGTCGATTGACGTTGTAAGGGCATCGTTTGCAGCGTTCGGATTCAGCCCATTTGCGGTCTCCCACACATCGGGAATACCGTCCAAATCAGTGTCGAACGCATCAGAACGTTTGCCGGTTGGGAAGTTCTTTTCAGTGTAACCATCTACGTCGCTCACGATATCTATGATGCCTGCCCGGCCCGTCTTGCTTCCCGAAAAGGTAGCCGTTCCGTCGGTAGCTTCCTTGGAATACCTCACATCTACGTTGTCGCGGAAGAGCGAAGCGCCTGCATAAGCCAGCACTTTTCGATAGGCTTTCTCTGCACTGTGCGTAGTGATGTCCCCCGAAGCGATGGGCACAGCCAGTTTAATGGGCACATATTGCCGGCCATTATAGGTCTTGTGGGGTACGCCTTGATAGTAGTCTGCACCGTCGAGTGTGTAATGTTCACCATCAATTAGCTGCACACCTTTGTCGAAAGTAACCCCACTCCAATCATAGTTCTGCGCCTTTGTGCCCGCAGCCTCAACGAAATTGCCACGGATGTAATAGCGACTTGCCATGCCAACCATGTCGCCCGTGGTCGAATTTCCAGCGTCTCCGACACTGATTTCCGTTACTCTTCGGGTGTTTTTTGTGGCAGGTCCGGCCTTATAATAGTTGTTAATGATGTTGATTTGTCCTCCTCCGGGACCACCATAGCAGCCGTTTCCGTTCCCCCAATTATAGAGAACACAGTTGCGAAAGTCCACATTTTCGGCCATAACCGTATTGACCCAATGATACGAAGTGAACTGAAAATTGCTCGAATATCCGTCCCATCGGTAGCGAGCTCCATTGAAACGAGGGGCCCGATTATCGACACTTCCGATGTAATTATGGTGGAAACTGGCCAGCTTTCCGCCCCAAATTCCACCGTAACCATGCGCACCTTTGTCGTGTCCGGCATTGGTTAAGGCCTCGCCAAGCATGCACCATTGCATCGTGAAATTATTGTTGTCATAGAACGATGCCAGCTCATCAATGCTCCAACTCACCGAACAATGGTCGATGATAACCCCCGTGAGATTGCAGTTCCAAAGGGCATCTGCCCCGTCATTGACGTTCTTTTCCTGCCCGCGACGAAAGCGAATGAAACGGATAATGTTGTTGGAAGCAGGCCGAACCGTGTAATAGCGCAACGTGATTCCGGGATAAGGGGCCGTTTGTCCCAGTATGGTCGTGTTCTGACCAATCTTAAGATCCGATGCCAAAGCAATGACACCGCCCACGTCGAACACCACAATCTTCTTGGAATTCCCGCTTACTGCCGCCCGAAAAGAGCCCGTTCCGGCATCGTTAAGATTGGTGACATGTACGACTTTTCCGCCACGTCCGCCCGTAACATAGCGTCCGTGACCTTCTGCACCGGGGAAAGCCGGAGCCTGTGCCCATGCAGATTGAATAAAAAAAACACTGAGAAAGCCGAGTAAAATGACACTCAGACTGCGTTTTGTCTTCTTCATTTGTCAATGATAGTTAATGGATTGTAACGGCAAATTTACGTTATAAAAGTCAGAAGCTCAAATAATCGTGGGATTAATCCTCAAGTTTCCTACGTAAACGTTTTCAGCATCAGCTGCTTTCCTCGAGTTTCCAAGCCGGTGAAATGGCAGGGAAGAAACTGTAGGGAAGCACGGTTCGTGCGTCCGCTCAAGTTGAATAGAAACGCAAATACATGTTTGTTGAAGCGTGACGTACAGGCCGCGTGGCTCCACACACATTCAGATTGATAATCAACGACTTACGTCTTGCGTTTCAATCTCAGCCATTTTACCGCGCAATATGGCCCATATTACCGTGCAAAATGGCTGGAATAAGCTTGCAAAATGGCTCATATCGGAACGTTGTTTCAAGCAGTATTGATATTAACGGGCCAGCAATGCCTCGCCTGCCGTTTACACCTTATTATATAGAACCCCTCTCTCTGCATCAGACTTTGCCTGCCATAAAAAGGAAAGCGGCATCTTGCAAGGTTGCAAGATACCGCTCATTTATTTTTAAAATCACTCTCCTTATTCAGGAAGGCTGATTGCCTCGTTGGGGCAAACATCAGCACATGTGCCGCATTCGGTGCACATTTCGGGGTTGATAGAATAGATGTCGCCCTCTGAAATAGCTCCCACCGGACACTCATCAATGCATGTACCGCAAGCGATACAGTCGTTACCAATTACGTAAGCCATAACTTTAAAATTTAGATTTCATAATGTTTTTGTACCATGTAGCAAATCTTGTTCCTCAATTTGTACGATGCAAAGGTATAAATAATATTCAGAAATACCTACTTTTAGGTACTGTTTTTTATTCAATTTATACAAATTCTTGATTAAAATCATGCAATATAGCGCGCGGGATGCCGTTTATGGAACAGATGAAGAAGAGATTTCAGCTGTTGATGTTCCTATTGTGGACTGCCGAAATAACGGCCGTTGCACAGCAAAGAACGGTGCAGAACCGTCCTTACACGGACTTGCGGCCCTTTCATTTGGGCATTTCCGTGGGCTTGCATGTGCAGGATTTGGAGTTTGTCAACATCGGAGAGCAAACCGTTGTGGCCGAGGATGGCACGTCAAGCAGGCAGACCCTAACGACCGATCAAGACCGTTTTGACATGGGATTCAATGTGGGTGTGCTCGCAGAAGCAAGGCTTTCGGAACACTTCCAACTGCGTATTGCCCCCACAATGTACTTCGGTTCGCGTCATATCCTGCTGCACAATTTGAGCGTTCTTGCGCCAAACGGCAGTCCAACGGAGCGTAGACAGACCATGAAAACGGTGTATGTTACGGCCCCGATCGACTTGATTTTCTCCGCACCACGGTTCAATAACCATCGTCCTTACGTGATGGCGGGTCTCACACCGGCCGTCAATCTGAGCGGAAAGGACAACGATTACGTGAAACTGAAACGCTATGACGCCTTCGTTGAAATAGGAATGGGTTGCGATTTCTACCTGCCTTTCTTCAAAATAAGGCCCGAATTGAAGTTCATGTACAGCCTTGTCAACAGCTTAGACACCAAGCATATCAACCGTATGGAAGACAAAGGAATGCTGCCCTACGCCCGTTCGGTGAGCGATGCACGCGCAAAGTTGATCGTACTTACCTTTTACTTCGAGTGAAACCGAGCTTCAGTTTGCCCACGAAGATGGCGTTCTTGCCCTCGTGGTCCACGGGAACTTCGCGGCCGTCAAGGTCTTTCACGTAGCGAAGTTCTTTGAAAAAGCTGTGCGAATGTCCGCCAAGTACGAGGTCGATTCCACGCGAACCGGCAATCACCATCTGGTCGCCCATGCCCGTTTCTTCCCAACCAAGGTGAGAAATGCAGATAACAAGATTACACTTTTCCTTGCCCCTAAGCACCTTTACCATGTCGTTGGCCACGCGAACGGGGTCGAGATACTTGATGTTTCCATAGTTCTTGGCAGCCACAAGTCCATCAAGTTGCGGGTCAAGGGCAAACACTCCGATGCGGATTCCCTTACGTTTCAGCACGATATATGGCTTGACAAGGCCGTCAAGGGCCGTGCCCCGAAAGTCGTAATTGGAGCAAATAATGGGGAAGTTTGCCTGCTTGAAGAGGCGAACCATGTTGTCGATGCCGTAGTCGAACTCGTGGTTTCCGATGGTGCCTGCGTCATAATGCATGCGGTTCATCAGGCCAATCTCTACGTCTCCCTTGAAGAGTGTATAATAAGGTGAGCCTTGTGAGAAGTCGCCGCTGTCGAAAAGCAACAGTTCGGGGTCTTGTTTTCGCTCCTCCTCAAGCATGGCAATGCGGCGAATGAAGCCTGCCCGACCGGCAAAAAGCGTGTCGGCAAGGTTCTCGTTCAGCGGGAGAATGCAACTATGTGTGTCGCTGGTGTGAAGAATAGTGAGCTGCTTTTGAGCGTAAAGCGTTAAAGGCATGCACGTCAAAAGCAGGCCGAAGCAGGCTAATTTAAAGGCGTTTCGCTTGTATCTGTATTGAAATTTCTGCATTGTTTTCAGTATTTGGCGTTGTTATTTCACGATGATGCGGCCTTCGACCTCGCGGCTTACGGCCTTTCCTTGGGCCATTTGGTCGCGGAAATAGTTCATGATGATGAAGCGGACATTGTTTTCCTGCGTCTGAGGCGAGACCACATCGGTCCCCGATTTGAAGGCTTCGAGCTTGTCGTTGCCCTGCGCCAGATAGTCGAGCGTAGCCACGCGGTAGGTCTTACTGTCGTCGATGGGCTCGCCATTGAGCCTGCAATCGAGGAGTCTCCGGCCGCTAATGACCAAGTTAACGCCATGACTGACACCCTCACCACCTGTTGATGCTATCTGCTGGAAGAGTTCCTTAACCTTTGTGCCCGTCAATGTGAGGAAGCAAATCTTGTTTTCGAACGGCGCAACGTCCACAACGTCGCCATAGGTCACGCGGCCCTTGGCGAACGCCGCACGTATGCCACCCATGTTATAGACGGCAAAATCCACGCGCTCTCCATAGCTTTTACCGCCCCATTGCAGTATGTCGGCAAGCAAATTCGACAGCGAACTCTCCGGCTTTCCGGCCGCCATATAGGCCGAAACCTCGCCCACGACAGGGCTCATGATGCTGTCTACCTTGTGTTTATAGGGCGCAAGGAAAGCTTGAGCCTCCGGTTCCGGACGGGCATCATAGCGTTTATCAATCAAAATACGGCTGCGGCTGACGCTCGTCAGCTCGTAATGTTGCTTGCAGGATGCCAAGGCAAGCAAGGCCGAAACAATGAAACATGTAACAGGTTTCTTATACATCATCTTGTAATTTGTTGTCACAAAGTTACTTCTTTTGGGCGGAAAAAAGAAAGAATAGTGTTAAAAACGAAAAAAACAAAGCGCCGAAGCGTCATTATACCATCTTTTTTAGTAACTTTGCACCGCTTTTCGGCGTAACCGCTGGCAGCAGAAGAGTTGCTTGGCCATGTTGCGTTGGGCGCAAACAAAATTTAATTTCAAATAAAAATGGATTTAATTAAAGTTGCTGAAGAAGCATTTGCAACCGGAAAAAAGTTTCCTTCGTTCGGTCCCGGCGACACCATTAGCGTGGGTTATAAGATTATCGAGGGCACCAAAGAGCGTATCCAGCTCTACCGTGGCGTAGTCATCAAAATCTCGGGCCACGGAGACAAGAAGCGTTTCACGGTTCGCAAGATGTCGGGCACCATCGGCGTGGAGCGTATCTTCCCGATAGAGTCACCGAACATCGACTCCATCGAAGTGAACAAACGCGGTAAGGTTCGTCGCGCCAAGCTTTATTATCTTCGTGGGCTCACGGGTAAGAAGGCTCGTATCGCCGAGAAGAGAACCACCACTGCCGCAGAATAATCGGCAAATCGTTCGCAATGAAACAAAAAGAGGTTGTGCTCACGGGCATAACCTCTTTTTTGTTTGGACTTTGAACATTGAAGTTTGAACTTTGAACTTTATGATTAGTGCTCTTTTTTTGTAAATGTGGGGCAAATCATAAAGCCGGGAAAACACGCCCTTTTCATTAGCATGAAACGTTTTTTCATTAGGGGGAACGTCCTTTCTGTAGTGAAGCAACGCTTCTTTCATCAGAGAACAACATTTCTTTTACCAGATAGAAATATTTTTATATCAGAGAGAAACGTTCTTTCCATAGGCATTCCGTTCCTTTTCCTCCTATTCTTTTTTGAATTATCTCCGTGGAGAAAAATATTTTTCTCTATGGAGATAAATTCTTTTCTCCATGGAGATAAGGATTTTTCTCCACGGAGATAATTCAATTCCGTCCGTATCAAAAAGTGACGCGAACCGTTAGAAATGGAAATGCCTCGCCTTTGTTTCGGGCTTCGACCAGCAATAAAATTTTTAAATACGGGGAAACGGGGCGTCCGAATAGGGATGCACGGGTCGTTCGTCCCTATAAATAGAAAGGAAACACAAGAAAAAAAATCGGCCGGGGAAGTGACCCGGCCGATAGAATGAACTTACCACGCGAAGCGGAGCGTGCGTTGCTGTGCGCCCGTTTCGGTGTAGATGAGCATGAGGGGATAGCCCGTGCCGCTCAACCGCCAGTCGAAGCTGCCGCGGAGTTTGTCTTTCTGCGTGACGGCCACGGGCAGATGGCTGGGGGCCTTGCCGAGCATTCCGGCGTAATAGGCGTAGCGGAGCCGGCCGATGTCTATTCCGGTGAAATCGTCGAAGAGCATCAGGCAGCCTTTGTTTGCGAGCGGCGCAGACGTGGCGGCCGTGTGGTAGACGACGTGCAGCGGTTCTTCTCTGACACCGTTCGTGGAGTTGGTGATTTGAACGATGTCTCCGTTGAGGTAGTCGATGTTGATTTCCTTCTTTGCGCCGGCATAATAGGCGTAAGTGAGGCGGTCGTCTTTGTCGTAGCTGAATGCCCAGCCGTCGCTGTAGGGCTTCTCTTCTTTTCCGTCGGTGGTCTTGTAGACGGTTTCCATGCAACGTCTGACGAACCCTTTGGCGTTGAGGAAGAGCGCATAGACGTATCGGCTGCTGCCCTCGGTGACGGTCATCATGACGCCGGGCATGCGAATGCCGCCGCGATAGTAACGCTCGCGGTATTCGAACACGGCTGTCGGGCCGTTGTCGCTTGTGATGGAAGCCACGCGGCCGTCCTTGTTGGTCTGCAATGTGAATTCGCCGACCTGCCGGGGCAGTCCTCCGGTGAACACGACGCGCGGGTTGACGTCGGTACCTGCAGCTCCGTCGTCGTTGACTTCGTTGTTGCCGCTGCACGAGGTCAGCAGTGTTGCAACGAACATTGTGAGGGCCGTCAAAGCCCTGCCTATGTTCTTCTTCTCTTGCTTATTCATTATCATTCCTTGAATGTCTGTGAAGGTTCAAATTGGGTCGTAAAGACCGGGTGCGAAGGTACGACAAGTTATTGAATAAGCAAAGCGTTTCGTGAGATTAATATCTGAACAGGTTCATCACTTTTTCTATGACAGGGGCCATATCATAGTATTTATACTCGGCGAGTCGGCCGCCGAAGATAACGTTGGGCTCTTGTTCGGCAAGGCTTCTGTAGCGTTCGGCCAATGCGTTGTTCTTGTTGTCGTTGACGGGATAATAGGGTTCGATACCCGGTTCCCATTCGGTGCTGTATTCTCGGCTGATGACCGTGTGGGGATTGTCGTAGACCGCTTGACCGAACAGCTCGAAATGCTTGTGCTCGATGATGCGGGTGTAAGGCACAGCGGCGTCGGTATAGTTGACGACGGCGTTGCCCTGATAATTCGGCGTGGGCTTTACTTCGGTCTCGAAACGCACCGTTCGGAAGTCGAGACGGCCGAAGCGGAAGTCGAAGAACTCGTCGAGCTGCCCCGTGTAGACGATTTTGTCGGCCACGGTCGCCCAATATGAACGTTCGCGGGCAAAGAAGTCCGTGTCGGTCTTGGTTTCTACGCCTTGAAGGAGTGCGTCGATGAGTTTGTTGTATCCGCCGATGGGAATGCCTTGATAGCTGTCGTTGAAGTAGTTGTTGTCGAAAACCATGCGGACAGGAAGCCGCTTGATGATGAAAGCCGGCAGCTCCGCACATTTCCGTCCCCATTGCTTTTCGGTGTAGCCTTTGATGAGCTTTTCGTAAATGTCGTTACCAATCAACACCTTTGCCTGCTCTTCAAGATTGCGAGGTTCGGTTGTTCCTTCGCTCTTCATCTTGGCCATGGCTTCTGCCTTTTGCTCGTTCAGTTTGGCAAGCGCCTCGTCGGGAGTGGTAACGCCCCACATCTGATAAAAGGTGTTCATGTTGAACGGCAGGTTATACAGCTTGCCCTTATAATTGGCCACGGGCGCATTGGTGTAGCGGTTGAATGGAACGATAGCGTTGACGAAGTCCCACACCTTTTTATTTGAGGTATGGAAGATGTGAGCACCATATTTATGGACGTTGATGCCCTTGATGTTCTCACAATAGACGTTTCCGCCGAGATGCTGCCGCTTGTCGATGACAAGACAACGCTTGCCTTGCTTGTGGGCGAAGTGGGCGAAAGTGGCTCCGAACAAGCCTGAGCCGACGATAAGATAATCGTAAGGTTTCATATCAGTTCTATTTATAATGCATTCAGCCGATAGACGAAATAAGGTTTCCCGTCGGCATCAAATGACACGCGTTTATATCCGTTAAAGGTCAATATCCTATTAGATATTATGTATAAAGGCTGTTCTTTCTCTATATATTTGTTCTGAACTTCCATTTCGTCACTGAGATTCAAATTAAGATGACAGAAGTTCTTGCATTCGGGAATACTGCCACAAACGGTATAAACGCCAATATCCATAATGCCATATTCTATCATGACAGGAGGAGTCTCCCTTCTTTCCATAATAATGTTTCTTATTTTGAACGTCGGGTTATCCATACCGTTAGATAGCAGTCCCCTTGTCGTGTCAAATTTAATGAATATGCCGAGGACCAAAGCTATAGATAAGAAGGCCGGATATAAGAACCTTTTATTATTGCCCGCCTGCAATATTTTGCTTCTTGAGCACCAACTTCTGACCATCAATAAGGAGAATGGCGCGAAGATAACGAGCGGTAACACGTAATATCTTATTGGGTTTCCGACAAACAGCGGTACGTATGCAGAGAGAAAACAAACGCCACAACAACAGAGCAGTCTTTTGTTCTTTTGCGAAAGGAGCACTATCAGAGAACCTATAAACATACATACCAAGACAGGATTGTACAAAATCAGTTTAACGCCGACCAATTCATTATGGACAACACGTGGCAGTGAACCATGATATTCAGAAGTAGTACCATAATGAAAGATGTTGTCGTAGAAATATACGGTCCACATATCTGCCAAAGCATGGTTGAAGGCGAAATAACAGACAACGCCCAAGGACAACGGTATCAGTCCCATAAGGAAGAAAGCCGCGCTCCGCAACAGTCCTGCATAGTCTTTGTTGCGGACATAGAAGAACAAGTAGTAAAGAGGAGGTCCGATGAACAGGCCTACGATTGTGTACTTTATCCAGAACACACACGACGCAAGAAAACCCAAGAGGAATGCGTCCTTGCCGGTAAGGCCGCCTACCTTTTCCGACTTCAAGCCTATGTAAAGTCCCATGGAAAGGAATGGCAGACAGAACTCCTCGGCACTTGCGCCCTGCTCGAAGCTCCATGCGCTGTAGACTCCTAAAGCCAACAACGGTACATAATACAAGATTTTCCTATCCGTGAATAGCAACAATGCCTTGTAACTGTATAACAGGAATACGAAACCGGCGATGAGTTCCAGCACGTATACGCCAAAGAAAGACCTGAAAGAAATCAAGGAACCGATGCCGTAGATCAAATGTAGCAGCAATCCTTTGTGGTCCATAAGGTCTCTGTAGGGCACTTTGCCGCAGAAAACAGATTTACCTACGGTGAACATGCAGTTGGCATCCACCCATGAATTGAACGGATAAAGGAATGAAGACGTTGAGAATATCGTCACGGCAACAAAAGCGATGGCAGCAATAATGAGTATTTCTCGCTTTGTGACCTGCTGAATGGAAGAAGTTGTGAGCACGTTGTCGTTTAATCTTTTGTGTTTCTACATACTTCCCGGCTGACTTTCCAAAAGTCGCTGATGGCTTTCCAACCAATCTTCAGGATTTTCTTCGGGTTTATGGAGTTCACACCGCCTTGTCTCGGCTTGAACGTGATGTCAATGTATTTAACCCGCTCGCGGAACTTGCTGAAACATGCGGCAAGAACGGCATTAGGAAGATTGAAGTCCGACGGCATCAGGTTGATATACTTCTTTACTACAGATGCTTTCATCAGGCGGAACGGCGCATTGGCATCGGGAACCCACACTTGGAAGAACAGCCACACGTAAGAACGCAGCACATTCTCGACCATCTTCCGGTCTTTTCCGTCGCCACGGACAGGACGGCAGCCCATCACACAGTCGTAATCGCAACTCGCTTCCAAGAAAGCCGGGAATTCATCGGGATTAGTCTGGCCGTCGGAGTCAGTCTGGAAGATGAAGTCGGCACCTTGTTCTATGGCATATTTATAGAGATAAATAACCGTAGGACCATGTCCCGAGTTCGGCTTGGAAAGCGGGATAAACTGCGGATATTTGTCTTTCAGGCTTTCCATGATCTCCATAGTTTTGTCTTTACTGCCATCATTGGCAATGACAAGACGGCTATCTGCACCTACCTTCTCCACTACGGGATACCACCGACCGATCGTCTCTGCAATGTTCGCCTCCTCATTGTATGCGGGAAGCACAAAGAAAATTTTACTCATTATTCCCCTTTTATTTTAGTTGGTTTGAACGTAACGTACTTATTGATTAAGAACTGGACGACAACGACCAATACTATCGACAGCAATTTGGATAGAATCTTGTTCATTGACAGTTGGCTGATGCAGACCCAAAGAATAAGACTACTCAACAACATTCCGCATAAACCGACCGTCAGGAATATCGAAAAGCGTCTCTTTGTCTTGTCCTTGACTTTGAAATTGTAGTTGCGGTTAAGCGTAAAACTCGTGATGATACCGCCCAATACGGATATGCAGTTCGACAGGATATAATGCCAGCCGAAGACCGTAACGAAGAGCGTGTACAGCAAGAAATCAAGTCCCGACGAACAAGACCCTATGATGCCATACAAGATCAGGTCGCGGAATTTCTTATAAAATCTCTGTACGATGCTATTGTAGACCATATGCAATGCTTTAATTGTGACCAACCGTTACAATGTTCGTAGCGTCAAGAACATGTTTCAGTAAACGCTTTCCCATATATGTCTTCCCACCCTTCGGGCCTCTGCCGTGGCCTCAACCTTTAAGGATAGGATTGAATGGTGCAAAGTTAAGAAAAAAAACAGAATAACTGGTTAAAAGACGTGCTTTTTACCTATAAACTTACGTGAGTTCGATATAAATCCTATGAAAAAGGAAGACTTTCCGATGCCTCGGATGAACAAAAAACAGAAAACAAACGGTCTTCCGCCGCGGCGGAAGATAGTAGAATGTAAAAAGAATGTTCTTCGCCCGCGGGCGAAGATAGTAAAACAAAAAAAGAATGCTCGTCGCCCGCGGGCGAAGCTAAAAAATGTAAAAAGAACGCTCGTCGTCCATGGATGACGAAGGATATTTTAACAGAAAGTGTTTTCCTCCATGGAGGAAATAAAAAAATGTAAAAATAATGTTCATCTTCCATGGACGACGAAGGATTTTTTAACAAACACCTCTTTTCTTCCATGGAAGACGACAATAAAAACAAGAAATAACTCTTGTCTTCCATGGAAGACATTAAAAAAAGAAACAGAGAACATTCATCTGGCTCTTTCCAAATAGAAGTGCAAAATCTTGGTGGTGTTTGACACCATGAAAAACACCACGGTTTACTTTGCACATCCATATTGCTCTTGGGAAAAGGGCGCCATAGAGAACATGAACGGACTTGTCAGGCAGTATACCCCTAAAAGGACAGACTTCAGAGGGATTTCAAGGGGATACGTCAGGAAAATTGTAGAGAAACTCAACAACAGACACGTTGCAGCGGTTATTCTGATAGGGACAGGAGCTGCGGTATCATCATTTTTTCCCTTTTTCAATGTATTTCCTGCCACATTTCGTTGCAAACTTTGTTTTAATTGCTTACATTTGCAGCATGATGAGCAAGCTTTCCCAACTGAAATACTTCCTGACCATCGGCATGTGGCAACCGCCCGGGCAAGACGCCGGCCGATGGAAACGCATGCTGTTGAACCTTTCCCGCAAGGTCTACATGGCCGTGCGGCTGTTCATCGAGCGCGGACATGTGGACTTTGCCACGCAACTTTCATTCAGTACGATACTCGCCATTGTTCCCATTTTTGCGATGATTTTTGCTATCGGGCGCGGGTTCGGTCTCTCCGAATACATTGAACTGTGGCTTCGCAACACGCTGAGCAGTCAACCAGAGGCCGCAGATTCCATTATCAACCTTGCCGGTTCGTATCTCCAACACGCCCAAACGGGCCTCTTCATCGGCATCGGTATCCTCTTTATGCTCTACAGCGTGCTGAGCCTGATTTATAATGTGGAGTACGTGTTCAACACGATTTGGCAAGTGAAAAACAAGCGACCGGTGGCCAGAATCCTTGCCGATTACACTTCGATGGTGTTCCTTGTGCCCGTCATCATCATCGTCATGTCGGGCATGAGCATCATTGCCAACACCACGACCGAGCATCTTCAGGCGTTCTTTATCCTCGGTCCGATGGCACGCATCGGCATTCGGCTGCTGCCTTTCGTCATCCTGACGCTCATCTTCACGGCCCTCTTTTCCGTAATGCCCAACACGCGGGTGAAACTCACTTCGGTCATCGGCCCAGCCCTGCTGGCTTCCGTCGCCATGTTGCTCGTGCAGTGGGGCTATGTGCACGGCCAGATGTTCCTCACCGGCTACAACGCCATCTATGGCTCGCTTGCCGCGCTGCCGCTTTTCATGCTTTGGATGCAGTTATCGTGGTATATCTGCCTGTTTTGTGCCGAACTTTGCTACATGAACCAATACCTCGACTACTACGAATACATGATAAGTCCGTCCGACATCAGCGAAGCCAACCGCCGAAAGATAGCCCTTGTCGTGATGAAGCACATCATGCTTCGCTTCCGAAACGGCAAACCTGCGCTCACGGTACTTGAAATCAAGCAACTCACGGGCATTCCCATCCGATTGGTCGGCGACGCACTTTACCGTCTGGAACGCGTAAAACTCGTCACGACGGTGGGCAATTCTGCAGACGAAGACACGCGCTATCAACCGGCACAAGCATTGGAACGGCTCCGTATGGGCCGCATCGTTGACCTGCTCGACCATGCTTGTGACAACCGATACAAGAACAATCGGTTCGACATCGCCCCTGCGCTTGACCCGAAAACCGAACGCATTATTCGCGAAGCCTACGAGGAATTCATCCGTAAACTCGACAATATTGATGACCTATAGCGAACTGTGGCGACGGCTCGTGCCACGATACGACGAGCGAGAAGCCAAGGCTGTGGCACGAACTCTACTGGAAGATGTGTTCAAACTTTCACTGACCGACCTCTATACCGATGGGCTCGAACGACTGACCGACGCCGAAACAAGCCTCCTGGACAACCTGTTCGGTCGACTCGAACAAGGCGAACCGGTGCAGTATGTCACGGGAAAAGCATCGTTCTGTGGGCGAGAGTTCAAGGTCAATCCTGCCGTACTTATTCCGCGACCTGAGACAGAATTGCTCTGCCAAACAGTCATTTCGGCTTTCAATGCGCCCTATTGTGCATTGCAACCGCCCGAACCTTTGCGTGTGCTCGACGTGGGAACAGGCAGCGGTTGCATAGCCGTCACGCTGGCACTCGACCTTTGGAACAGCGCAATCACGGCGTGGGATATCTCATCGGACGCCTTGCTCACCGCACGAGAGAACGCACATCGGCTGCAAGCACGCGTCAACTTCGAACTGCACGACGTGTTGCAGCTTGACAAAGCAGCCTTTGAAGCCAGCCCGTTCGACGTCATCGTGTCGAACCCACCCTACATCTGCGAACGCGAGCGCAGCGATATGGCACCGCATGTGCTGCAACATGAGCCTCCAAGCGCACTCTTCGTACCCGACGACGACCCACTTATTTTCTATCGCGCCATCGCCCGTTACGCGCTCCGCAGGCTCAAACCTTCGGGTCTTCTGGCCTTTGAAATCAATCCGCTTTATGCAGAAGCGTTGAGAAAAATGCTGGAAGAAATGGGCTTTAGGACCGTTGATGTGAAGAAAGATCCGTATGGAAGAGAGCGAGTCATCACTGCCCAGAAACCTCTCCCAGCCCCTCCCAAGGAAGAGAGCCCCAAACGAACAAACTAATATACCAATAATAACATCATCAACAACCAATAACAACAACATAAAACGGCCCGACCAATCTCTGCATATCGCTCTCCTCGCCTCGGAATGTGGCCGAGAAACGAGGCTTTCTCCCTTTTGATGAGAAGATGGCCGAGGCTATTTGGTTTTTTACTTTTCCTATGATTACCGAACAACAAGCCCAACTTCGCCTCACTACTTTGTGCGCACAAGGCGAACACTGCACGCAAGAAATGCTCGACAAACTCGCGAAATGGGAGATTGACGAGGCCGCACAAGCCCGCATCATGGCCTATCTGACCGAACATCGCTTCATAGATGACAGCCGATATTGCGCGGCTTTCGTCAAAGACAAGATACGGTATAACGGCTGGGGACGCCGAAAAGTGGAGCAAGCTCTCTACATGAAGCGCATTCCCCGCAGTATTTCTGACCCCATTTTCGACGAGATTCCCGACGAATTGTACCTTGAAAAGCTGCGACCGCTCATCAAACAGAAGTGGCCGACCATCAAGGCTCGCAACGATTATGAGCGCTCTATGAAGCTCATTAAGTTTGCTTTGGGCCGCGGATTCGAGATGCGACTCATCAGACAATGTGTCGACGAAGCCGAACTGCCCGATGATTAATCTCTGGAACAGCCTCATCGACCTCATAGTACCGCGTGTGTGCGCCATCTGCGGCAATCGGTTGGCTGGCCCCGAGCAGGCGATTTGCGCTGCATGCAACCGTCATTTGCCCCGTACCGACCATGTTCTTACACCGCTCGACAACCTACTTTGCCGCCTCTATTGGAAGCAGATACCCATTGGAAAGGCCGCCGCATGGTTCTATTATTCGGCCGGTTCGCCTGCCGGACGCGCCATCTATGCCCTGAAATACCATCATCAGGCCGACATCGGACGGCTGTTGGGCGAAATGATGGCCCGCGAATTCCGAGCCGAAGGCTTTTTTGAAGGCATCGAACTGCTGGTTCCCGTGCCGCTAACAAGGGGCAGACAACGCCAAAGGGGCTACAATCAAAGCCTGCTGATTGCCGAAGGTGTGTCGCACATCACGGGCATTCCGATTGCCGATAAGGCCCTTCGGCGCGTGCATTTCGACGGTAGTCAGACGCAAAACGACATCGAAGCGCGTCGCCAAAACGTAAAAAATGCTTTCCAGCTTCGTCATCCCGAGCACGTCAAAGGCCGTCACTTGTTGCTCATCGACGACGTCGTTACCACCGGAGCCACCACACTTTCCTGCGCCAAAGAACTGGCCAAGGCCGGCGAAGTGACCGTCAGTGTGCTCTCACTCGGCTTCGTTAGGCCCTAAACATGCCGCGTTTCATTCCCCCGAAAACGGCATTCCCCCACCCTACTCCCTCTCAAAAGAAAAGCAATTGAGTGGTTGTAGGGACGCACGGTCCGTGCGTCCGCTCAGACAGCTGCGCATATTGATAATCAACCACTTGCATTCCATGTTCCAATCTCAGCCATTTTACCGTGCAATATGGGTGATATTACGCGGCAATATGGCTCATTTTACCGCGCAATATGGCTGGAATTAAAATGCACAGTGGCAGAGATGGAAAAACAAGGGCGCACGGTTCGTGCGTCTGTTCAAACGGAAACGTTTTCAAAAAGCTGTGAGAAGCATCGAGGAAGCTACGATTTAAGCAGACGAACGAGCCGTAAATCGCTACCTATTTCCTTTATGTTCCCTCCCCGTTCCGATAGGTTGAAGGTTGCTGTTGATAGCGATCTTTAAAGCATTTGCAGAAATAACGCGGACTCGAAAAGCCGTTGCTGTAACTGATTTCGGCGATGCTCATGTGCGGTTTTTCGCGCAACATCTTCGCAGCCTTACGCAGTCTGATGCGCATAATGAACTCGTTGGGCGTCTGACCTGTCAGGGTTTTCCACTTCGTGAACAGGCTTGTGCGCGACAATCCCATCTCTCTTGCGAACACATCTACGCTGAAATCGGAGTTCATATAGTGCTTGTCTATGATCTTCATTGCCCTATCGAGCATCTCTTTATCAAGGGGATTAGAGGCCAACATGTTGGCTTCTGTGTGCGGATGTTCGCCGAATTTGTGTTGAAGAAGGCGGCGAGAATTGACGAGATTGTTGCAACGTGAGATGAGAAACTCATTGTTAAAGGGCTTCGTTATGTAGTCATCTGCACCGATTTTCAGGCCTTCTAACGCTTGTTCTGCAGCTGTTCGGGCCGTCAAAAGCACCACGGGAATGTGGCAAATGGCAAAGTCTTGCTTGATAGCCTTGCACATTTCGATACCCGACATGTTGGGCATGAGCACGTCACTGATGATGATATCGGGCATTTCGTCCTTGATTTTCTCCAGTCCTTCCAGCCCGTCAACGGCCGTAAGTGTGCGGTAATAGGGGCTGAGAAGCGTCACAAGGAGTTGTCGGATATCGTCGTTGTCTTCCACAATCAAGGCCGTTGCGTCGAATGTTGCCGGGGTGGGAGTGTCATCAGTGTTATTTTGTGGCGCGGGAAGGGGCATCTGCGACTGCTTTTTCGGCTCTTCTGCCGTGGTTTCTGCCGTTTCTGCCACCGGAGCAACAGCAATTTGGTCGGCAGAGAAATGGCTTTTTCCGAGCGGAAGTTCCACGGTGAAGGTCGTTCCTTGGCCGATAACAGAGGTCACGGTTACCTTTCCGTGATGCTGACGAATGATGTCCTGCGTCAGATTCAGGCCTATTCCAGTTCCCATTTCGGCCAAGGATTCAATCTCATGTCCCTGATAGAAGCGGTCGAAAACATGTGAAAGGTCATCGGGGGCAATGCCGTTGCCCGTATCGGTCACGCGGAGTCGCGCATAGGTCTCGTCACTTTCCGTCGTCACGGTGATGCTTCCGCCCTGCGGTGTGTGCTTCAATGCGTTGGAAACAAGGTTGTTGACCACCTTTCTCATCTGTCGGTTGTCGAACCAAACCGTTGCATCGGTCTCCGATTTGAAGGTCAGATTGATGTCCAAACAGGCGGCATACTCCTTGAACAGACTGCAAACATCGAAGACAAACGGCGACCATTTGCCCTCGTGCACGCTGATTTTGGGGTGCGCTTTCTCGTGTTTCTTGAAGTCAAGCAGCTCAGATATCAACTCTCGAAGCTGACTACTGTTGCGGTAGATGCCCAAAAGTTGGTTGTAAATGTCGTTGGTGAACTTGCGAGAATGCAGCAACGACTCGGCCAATCCGATGATAACTGTGAGCGGAGTCCTGATTTCATGCGACACATTCGTAAAGAAACGGATTTTAGATTGGTTGCGTTTTTCGATGTTTCTGGCGTGTATTTTCTCATATTTCAGCGACTCTGCCAGTCGAATACGCTTGCGATAACCGCGCACAAGCCACATAACAGCGATGGCAGTCAGGCAAAAATAGAGGACATAAGCCCACCATGAGCGATACCATGGCGGCAGGATTCGAATGCCGAGTCGGGCTTCCGGCACCTTTGTTCCGACGGAACGGAGTTCCAAGGTATAGCGTCCGGGAGGCAGATTGAAGAAGTCCAGCTTCTTTTGTCCTGCATGTATGGGAAACCATTGTTCTGAGGAACCGACCAAACGGTATTCAAGTGGCAAGGCATTGGCCTTGATATAGTTCGACGTATAGTACTCCACACCGAGGACAGACCGGTCATATCCGAGTTCGATTTCGCTGGTATAGCGCAGCGCATGCGTCAAGATTCGACTGTCATCTCCCGGAAGTATCTGTCTTCCATTGATGTAAAGACCGCAGAACCCCACTTTGTAAGGCCTGCTTTTCTTGTAAAGGTCTTGCTCTCGGAAGGCCACCATACCGCGCACACCACCCAGATATACGGTGCCATCTCGGGCCACATAGAGCGCATTCTCATTGATGGTGGCCAGCGGAAAGCCGTTTTCTTTGTTGTAGTTCCTGAAGATTTTGCTCTTGATATTAAAGACCGAAAAGCCTTGGTTTGTGATAAGTAACAGTTCGTTTGCATTCAAAGAAGAAGGCTCGATGGCGTAAACACAAGCCCCAATGAGCCCATCTTTGCGTCCATAATTAATGAAACGGTCGTGCTGTTCGTCGTAAAGATCGATGCCATCGTTGGCTGTTGAGAGCCAAATACGGCCCTCGCGATCGGTCATAATGCTGTTGATGTTGTTGCAACTGATGCTTCCTTCGGACGGAAGATGCCTGTAGTGGCGGAACTTCTTCGTTGAGAATGCATAGCAATACACGCCGCGTGCCTCCGTTGCAATCCACAGTCGGTCTTTCCGATCGATGCATAATCCCTGCACCATCCTTAGGTTTTCCTTGGCAAGAAGGGGCGTGAAGGTTTCCCTTTCAGGGTCCATCATGACGACACCTTCCTGCGTTGCGATGACAAGTTGCCCACGATAAGGCTTGATGTCCCTCACGATGTCCGAGGGAAGCGACTGCCTGTCGCCCGCTTTGTGCCTGTAGTTGCGTAGCTTTCCCGTGCTTAAAGCGATACGATCGAGCCCACCCAAGTGCGTACCTACCCACATTGTGCGCCGCAATTTGTCGAAATAAATAGACTTGAGATTATTATGTGAGGGTTTTGCATCAGGGTATTTGTAAACCGAGAAGGCTTGACTTCGGGGGCTAAAGATATTCAATCCGCCCCCTTCCGTACAGATCCAAAGGTTCCCTTTGTCGTCTTCTGTCATGCGACCTACTATCTGACTGCTCAATCCTGCAGCGTTTTCGCCTTTGAATCTGTACTGTGTAAAGATCTCATATTCGGGATTAAAGTAGTTCACACCGCCGAAATAAGTGCCCAACCACAGCGTTCCTTGCCTGTCTTTGATGATGCTCCAGATGCTTGCATTGGTCAAACCGTCTTCCCGACCATCAGGAATAAAGGTGCGAGACTGCCCGGTTCGCGGGTCATAACGCACCAATCCGAGATAGGTTCCAATCCATATTTTCCCCGAATTGTCCTCACAAAAGGTGCGAACGAAGTTCGAAACGAGCAGCTTTCCCTTCCGGATATTGTTGATATGTCCCTGATTGTCGATGGTCCAGAAGCCGTTGTTCCAACTCCCTATCCACAGTTTTCCCCCACGGTCTTCATAGATTTGGGTGATATAACCTTCGATAATGGGGTGCGTGAGCCTGTTTCCGGCGTAGCAATAGACACCGTTTTCGCGCGTACCTATCCACATTCGGCCACGCGTGTCAATGGTTAGGCTCGTCACGTACTGTCCTTTTGGCAGCCTCACGCAGGCCTTCGACCTCCCAGTTTCATCAAGAAGCCGATGGATTTCGTTCCTTTCACTGAAGTATAATCGCCCATAATAGCATATTGCTCCAATGGTATTACCATACTTAAGTGTCTTGAATTGGCGCGTTTGGAGGTCGAGTCGGGCAATTCCTTCAGCACAAAGTAGGAAGAGTTTTCGGTCACCATCGCCCGTGAGATGGGTCACATTGTTGCAGAAAAGACTGTTGGCATCACCGGTTTTATTGGCATATACGCGGATAGAATTGCCATCATAGCTGTTCAATCCCACACGGGTAGCAATCCAAATGACCCCATCTCGGTCGGCATAAAGGCTGTTTGCCGAGATTTGGGAAAGGCCTTCATCGGGTGTAAGATGGTTGAATTCGATGTTCTGCGCCTTGAGCAGACTCGTAAAAAGGGTGAAAATCAGTAAGAGGGAAAAGAATGCTGTCGTATGAAGTCTCTTGCAGTCCATGGCTATTCCATATTGATTGAGGCACGAAGGCTGTGCCTCCCGCGCGTTAGTTTTAGGTCCATGTGACGTATTTCCAGCCGATTCTTGCACTATCAGTGGCATTTTGAAAAGACGAAACCGGCCATTTTCCGACACGATGGTTTTGCAATATTCGGAAAAAAAACCGAAATATGCAAGAAAAAGGCTGAGGAATTGAGGGGCAAAATACCAAGTTTGCCCAGACAATCCCTATTTGTTAAATAAAACATATAGAACATAAAACTCTCTTTTTTGGCCTTTAAGTGATTATTTTATGCTATATTTGTGGAAATAATCTTTTACGAATCAAGACTCATTCTATGCAACAAATGACTGAAAACAAGCAGGAACAAATCCTGTCGAACTTCAAAATTGAACAGAAACCCACAGCAATTGTCCCGCTTGGAGACGGACTTATCAACGACACTTACAAGGTCGTCATGGGCGAAGGCGCCCCACATGAGTACGTGCTTCAGCGCATTAATCATCACGTTTTCACCGATGTGGCATTGCTGCAACACAACATCGAGGTCGTAACCGGGCATATCCGGAAGAAGCTTTTGGCTGCAGGCGTGTCGGATATCGACCGTCGTGTGCTCCGTTTTATCCCCACTCATTCGGGTAAAACCTATCATGAAACGGCCGAAGGAGACTTCTGGCGCCTCTCTGTCTTCATTCCCCGGACACAGAGTTTCGCCCAAGTCACACCCAAGAATGCCTATGATGCTGGGCTGGCCTTCGGCAATTTCGAATCGATGCTCACTGATGTTGACGAGACCTTGGGCGAGACCATACCCGACTTCCATAATATGGAACTACGAATACGCCAACTTCGCGAGGCCGTTTTGGCCGACGTGGCCGGCCGACTGACCGAAGTTCGTCCGCTGGTCGACCTTCTGGAGTCCCATGCCGAGGCCATGTGCCGGGCCGAAGTGCTCTATCGTGAGGGCCGATTGCCCAAACGTATCTGCCATTGCGACACGAAAGTAAACAACATGCTCTTTGATGAAGCGGGCGGAGTGCTGTGTGTCATCGACCTTGACACGGTCATGCCGAGCTTCATTTTCTCTGACTATGGCGACTTTCTTCGCACAGCTGCCAACGCAACGCGGGAGGATGACCCCGACATTGGCCATGTTTCTCTGCGCTGGGATGTGGTGGAAAGCTTCACAAAAGGCTACATTGAGGGAACACATCACTTCCTTCTTCCCATCGAACGCGAGCTACTTCCCTTCGCTATGCAGCTGTTTCCGTATATGCAATGCGTTCGTTTCCTGACGGATTATATCAACGGTGACACCTATTACAAGACCACTTATCCTGCCCACAACCTTGACCGAGCACGCAACCAGTACCGTCTTTTCGAACTGACGCTCGAAGGACAAGACCGTCTTCAGCACTTTATCGACACCTTATAAACAGGCGTTCGTCATCGATTGCTTCTGCTTCAAGCCGACTTTTCAGTCAGTCTGCCGGCTTGAAGCAGGAGCCCGGTGGCATCACGACTGCCATATTGCAGGATAAAATAGGGACGCAGGACTCGTGCCATCAACTATTTTACGCATCAATCCGCCCATGATTGGTATGTAGGGACGCACGGTCCGTGCGTCTGTTCAAGTGGAATAGCAAACGGATATGCAAGCTTGTTGGAGCGGACGCACGAGCCGTGCGTCCCTACATACCTTGTAACAATCAACTCGTCCACCCGTTTATTTGTCTACTATCAACTGAAACGTGAGCGGACGCACGAGCCGTACGTCCCTACATGCGCTTAATCGTTTTCCAATCTCACTCATTTTACCGCGCAAAATGGGTGAGATTGCAAGGTAAAATGGCTGAGATTAGCGTGCAAAATGGCTGAGATTGAAACGCAAGGTATAAGCCATTGATTATCAATCCGAATGCATGTAGGGACGCACGGCTCGTGCGTCCGCTCCAACGGCCATATGTGTTCGCTCAAAAAACCATACATTTGCACTTCATTTACCTTGGGCGGACGCACGAACCGTGCGTCCCTACATACCAATCATGGGCGGATTGATGCGTAAAATGGTTGATGGAGCGAGCGACCCGAATGCATGTAGGGACGCAGGGCCTGTGCGTCTGCTCCAACGCCTGTGCATATTCGCTCAAAAAAACATACATTTACATTTCATTCACCTTGGGCGGACGCACGGACCGTGCGTCCCTACATACCAATCATGGGCGGATTGATGCGTAAAATGGTTGATGGAGCGAGCGACCCGAATGCATGTAGGGACGCACGGCCTGTGCGTCCGCTCCAACGCCTGTGCATATTCGCTCAAAAAAACATACATTTGCATTTCATTCACCTTGGGCGGACGCACGAACCGTGCGTCCCTACATTGGCGAATTGGCCATGTTGCGAAAAAGGGGCACCGTGCTTCGATTGAAACATGGTGCCCCTTGGGGTGTGATATCCTGTCTTTTTCAATCTTTGATATAGGCGATACGGTTCTGTTCATCAGCAGATGAACTGGCAAGATAGATGTTATATTTGCCTTTTCCGTGCTGCCATTGATGCGATTGTTCAGAGAAATAAGCGAACATATCGTCATTTAAGTCGAATGTAACCGTCTTCTGCTCGCCCGGAGCCAGCTCTATTTTGGCGAAATCCTTCAGCTCTTTGCGCGGACGATTGCTGTTTTTATCAGCCCTACCCACGTAGAGTTGCACGGTTTCCTTGCCTTTTCGGCTTCCGATGTTGGTGACGTCGATGGAAACGCGGTTGCCGTTGCGTCGGAGGTTGCCGTATTTGAACGTGGTATAGCTAAGCCCGAAGCCGAAGGGGAACTGCGGTTGTACGTTGTTTTGCTCGAAACCGCGGTAGCCAACGAATATGTCTTCATCGTAATAAACCTGAGAATTGGGCACTTCGCCTGCGCTATTGGGTTCGGTTTTCACGCCGGTGATGCCGGGATATGCCCTTTTTCCGAAGCGAAAATAGGGATAGTCTTCCAAGCGTTTGGCAAAGGTGACAGGCAGTTTTCCGCTGGGATTGACCTTTCCTGTGAGGATATTGGCCAGAGAAGTGCCCGACTCACTGCCCAAATACCAGCAATGCAGCAAGGCATCTACCTGCGGAAGCCATGGTGTGGCATAAGCATTGCCTCCGAAGGTAACGATAACAATCGGACAGTTTGATGGTTTCTGTTTGATGATATTCGCAATCAAGTCGTTTTGTCCGAATGGAAGGTCATAGCTTTGACGGTCGCTATTCTCGCAATCCTGCTGATAGTTTTTGTTCAATCCGCCAACGAAGATGATAAGATCGGCGTCCTTGGCTTTCTGTAGCGCCTCTTCGCGCAGCTGTTCCTGCTTGTTTGCGTCTATTTTTTCCTGCCGTTCGTATATGGCTCGGCCGCTTTCATAACCTTGGGCATAGTCGGTTGTGTGCAATTTGCGCAGTGCTTCGAGCGGAGACGTGTCGCGTAGGGTCTTGAGTTCTGAAGAACCGCCGCCCTGCGTCAGTGAACGGACAGCGTTCTCACCGATAACGAGTACCCGTTTGTACTTCGTAAGGTCGAGAGGAAGTAGGGATTTACGGTTTTTCAGCATCACAATGCCTTCTTCTCCAATGCTTCGGCACGCATCATAGTGAGCTTCGCTGCATTGACTGCCGATAGCTTTCTGCCGATTCATGCTTGTTCGGAAGATAAGTCGCAGGACACGGCTCACTTTCTCATTGAGAACAGCCATGGGTATCTGTCCTTCCTTAACGAGTTTCTCGAACTTGTCGGCCAAATAATAGTCGTTGTAACCGAATTCGGCCTCTTTTATTTTGCCATCCGTGAAGGTTCCCATCTCAATGTCAAGGCCTCCCGTCGCTGCCTGCCGCGTATCTGTGGCGCCACCCCAGTCACTGATGACGGCACCATCCCATTTCCAATCGTGCTTCAACACGCGGTTCAGCAGCTCATTGTTCTGACAACAGTGCACACCTTTATAATAATTATAGCTTGCCATGATGGCCCAAACGTGCGCTTTCTCCACAGCTCGCTTGTAAGGTGCCAGATATAGCTCGTGAAGTGCCCGCTCTGAGACGTTCACATTCACGCCGAAGCGATCTGTTTCTTGGTCATTGAGCACGAAATGTTTCAGACAACAGGCCACACCATTACGCTGTGCGGCTTGGATATAAGGCACAACCATCTCGCCAGCCAGCAGCGGGTCTTCGCCCATATACTCGAAAGCGCGACCGTTCAACGGCGTTCGAGCGATGTTGACACCGGGCCCCAGCAACACATCCTTACCGCGAAAGGCAAACTCTTCACTCAAAACATGACCGTAACGTGCCGAGAGTTCGCGGTTCCATGTAGCGGCCAAACAAGTGAGCGAGGGGAAAGCTACGATGGAATCGTTAGTCCATTGGGCCGTACCCCATGAGTTCCACGCCAGTTCTTCACGCACACCGTGTGGTCCATCGTCCATGTTTAGCTGGCGAATGCCCAACCGTGGCACGCCTGCCGAGGTGAATTTACTCTGTGCATGTAGCACTTTGAACTTCTCATGTAGCGTCATTCGGCGGAGTGCATCCTGAACACGGTCTTCCAATGGAGCCGTCGGATCGAGATAAGTCTGGGCGTTTGCCATGATCGTGCACATGAAAAATGCTGCAAAGATTAACCGTTTTTTCATTTTCTCTTTTTGTTTTTAGTTTATTGAATGGTTATATTTTGCGGTTTGAGTCCGTAGGAACGGGCGGTAAGTGTGCCTTTTCCGCGCACCACCACCATGCATCGGCCGTGATAGGCACGGCGTTTGTCGTCCTTAAAACGTTCCATTGAAAAGGGACATCCATTGTCTACGGCCACAATTTCCAAGCCATCGGCGGCCGTGAAGAACACTTGGGCGTCGGAATGCGGGCAGATAGTGCCTCGATCGTCGCAGACATCGACAAAAACAAAGCTGAGGTCACGGCCCCGATAGTCGATGTTCAGGCGCAATATCGAGGGTTGTCCGGCGGTATGTCTCGTCTGTTCGCCCACCACTTTCCCCGCTTGGCGAGCCACTACCTTTATTTCTCCGGGCTCATAACGCACGCGCCAACCGACATGATAGGCCGAACCGGACAAGGAAGCAGTAGCCCCTGCGGTCTTGCGACGCGTCCCTTGGCTCCGACCGTTGACGAACAGTTCCACTTCGTCAGCGTTGTTGTAGTAGCACCACAGGTCTATCTCCTGCCCGTCCAGCCAGTTCCAATGCGGAAACAGGTGAAGTACGGGCCTACTTGTCCATTCGCTTTGATACATATAATAGATATCCTTGGGGAATCCAGCAAGATCAATGATGCCAAAGTAGCTCGAACGCGCGGGAAAATCATAGGGAGTGGGCTCGCCGATATAGTCCCAGCCCGTCCAAATGAACTGTCCTGCGACGTACGGCGTGTGTTTCACCGCCTCCCACATGGCTTCATGGGTGCAAGACCATGAAGTATGCATGTTATCATAGGCAGAACACTCCATTGTTGGGTCGGTATAAGGTTCCCACCAAGCGCGTGGAGCCTGATAAATGCTGTCACTTGGCATCTTATAGCAGCCTCTGCTCTGCAGAGCCGATACGCTTTCGGTGAACAAGAAAGGCTTGTTGGGGAAATTCTTCGGCACATCTTTCGCCCATTGATGGTGATAATTGAACCCTATAATGTCGAGAGCACCGCTTCGAAACAGGTGATTATCGGGCGAAGGTTCATTACAACCGGCCGTAACGGGGCGTGATGTGTCGTAGCGGTGCACGATATCAACGAGCCGTTTGGTCAATAAACTGTTGAAACTTAGCTCACCTTTCTTGGCTAACATGGAAGTATCGCGCCCAGCATTCAGGATTAAGTTGGCCTGTTCAGCCGATAACGTGTCGGCTTCTGCGCCAGACCACTGTTCCAACACCTCGTTTCCAATCGACCAAATCAAGACAGAAGGGTGGTTACGGTCGCGCAATACCATGTCTGAAAGGTCACGTTCGGCCCAAGTATCAAAGAAACGGGCGTAATCGTTCTTGGTTTTGCGTCGCTTCCACATGTCGAAACTCTCGTCCATGACGATGAATCCCATCGTATCACACATGGCTAACAGTTCAGGAGCAGGCGGATTGTGGCTACAACGAATGGCATTGCAACCCATTTGCTTTAGTTTCGTCAGTTGACGGTGCAGCGCATCTTCGTTCAAAGCAGCACCCAAGCAGCCCAAATCGTGGTGCAAGCACACTCCATTCAGCTTCATATTCTTCCCATTCAGCCAAAATCCCGTCTTCGCATCAAAGCGGAAGCGACGGAAACCCGTTACGGTTTCGACCTCGTCGACGACTTTTCCTTTGATCAATAACTGCGTACGCACCTTATAAGTCTTCGGATTGTCGGGCGACCACAGTTGCCTTCCCTTCTCAGACCAGATGTTTCGCACCGTCACTTTCTCCTTTTTGGGGTTCTCATAGGCCACTTCCACCTTCCCATCACGTATATATACGCCCCAATGCCTGATATGAACGGGGTAAGTTCGGGTCAACCAGACGTGACGATAGATGCCACAACCGCTATACCAACGTGAGTTTGGCTGGTCACTGTTGTCTACACGCACCGCAATAGAGTTGTTCCCATCGTGCACAAACGGTGTAATATCATACTCAAATGAACTGTATCCGTAGGGACGGAAGCCAAGTTTGTGGCCATTTACATAGACGGTGGAGTTCATATACACGCCATCGAAACTCAAGAACAGTTTTTCATTCGTCAAGCGCCTGATGTTTACGTTTCTTCTATACCATCCTACACCTCCGGGAAGCGCACCTCCCGAGGCTCCCGACTTGTTGTTTGCATGGAAGTCGCCCTCGATGGCCCAGTCATGTGGCACATTGAGCCGCCGCCAATGGCTGTCGTTGTAGTCGGACATCGCGAAAGAAGCCGAGTCTGCCAGCGTAAATCGCCAGTCACAGTCCAAAGATACGCGCTGACGTGCACCAACTGACAGGCTAATGCAGGCGAAAATCAGTAGGAAGGTACGCTTTTTCATAAATTGATACTGACTTCTTTGCCCGAATAGTTTATCATCTTACCCTTGGGATCAGCCATATTCAGGGGCTTCGGTGCCTCTTTGGCAACCAAGACCACGTTAAAGCGGCGCGATTTGAGCATGCCGGGGAAACTACCTTTCCTGTTTCCGATGGTTATCTTGCGTGCGGTATCGTCGTAATGAATGTCGATTGTGGCGCATTTTCCCTTTTCATAGTTATAATTTGTACCCTCGTCTTCATAGAGAGTGAACCATCCATCGCGGCCAGCATAGACATATAGCTGGATAAGTTCAGCCGGTTTCTCGTCGGTCCACTCCATTTCGGGGCCGAAAGGAATGATTCCGCCCGCAGGCACATAGACCGGAATGCGCTCATAGGGCGCCTCAACGGTCAAATGTTGGCCACCTGCAAGGTATTCTCCACTGTACAAATCATACCAACCTGTCTGTTTGGGCAGGTAAATGCTGCGGGTGCGCGCCTTATACTCGCCCACCGGACAAGCCATCAGCGATGGTCCGAACATCCATTGGTCCTTGATATCGAGCACATTCCGGTCTGTTCCGAAGTCCATAACGAGGGCTCTCATCATGGTATAGTGGTTCGTATGCACCCTGCCGGCCATGGAATAGAGGTAGGGCATCAGCCGATAACGCAGCCGATGATACCATAATATACTTTTATATGCGGGATGATTGTCGGGCGCAATGTTCCAAGGTTCTCTGTAAGGCCACTGACCATGCGTGCGGAACAGCGGTACAAAGCAGCCAAACTGACACCAACGGGTTTGCAATTCGCGCCATTCTTTCAGGTCTTCGTTCTCAATTCCGGTCTCATTCCACACGTTTTGGGCAGCCATATAGCGACGCTCCACGGAGAAACCGCCCTGATCCATGCCCCAAAAGGGCAATCCGGCCAGCGAATAGTTCATGCCTGCCGTCATTTGGGCACGCATATCTTCCCATCGGGTGCCTATGTCACCGCTCCAAGTAGCTGTGGAATAGCGTTGAAGACCGGCAAAACCGCTGCGTGTGAGCAGGAAAACACGCGGCTCGTTCGGCCTACCTTGCCACACACTGCGCTGTCCGTTGTAGATGGCATCAGCGTTAACGATGCTGTAGGCATTGAAGTATTCGGTCGAAGTGCCAAGGGCTGTGGGCCCACAAAGCGCTTTTCGATACCACATTGGGGTGCAATCGCGCACATTAGGCTCTGAAGCATCCATCCACCAAGCGTCAATTCCGGCCGTCATCGTCTTGGCGTTGTTGAACTTCGAATAGAGATTGTCGTCCATTTGTTTCCAAAACAGCTTGCGAGCACCTTGGGAATAGGCGTCATAGAACGAGTTCTTGTAGCCTTTTCCCACCCAGTCGTGGATATCGTCTGTGGGACTTTGATGATACATCCAACCGTTTTTGTCAAGTTCTTTATAGTTTTCCGTGTTGCAATAGAACTTGGGCCAGACGCTAATCATAAAGCGTCCGTGCAGCCGATGCACCGAGTCGAGCATGGCTTGTGGGTCAGGATAGCGTGCAGTTTCAAAGCGATGACTGCCCCATTGGTCCTCCGGCCAGTAGTTCCAGTCTTGAACAATGTTGTCAATAGGAATGTGTCTGCGACGGAATTCGGCAAGCGTTGTTTCTATTTCCTGCGAAGTTTTGTAGCGTTCGCGGCTCTGCCAAAAGCCCAAAGCCCATTTCGGATAGACCGGTGCACGCCCTGTCAGGGTCCTATAGCCGCCGATTACCTCGTCCATCGTGCTGCCGTAGATGAAGTAATAGTCCATATCGGGCGACATTTCGCTCCAGATAGAGAGCTGATTACGCGCTTCTTGGCTGCGAGGGCGGGCCACTCGCAGGCCAATATAGCTTTCGCCGCCGTCGGGACGCCACTCTATGCGCAGCTGCTGTCGCTGTCCTTGCGGCAAACGGCAGCTGAACTTGTGCGAATTAGGGTTCCAACTGGTGCGCCATATCTCTGGAACAACCTCCTTACCTCCGATGAATACGCGCACATAGCCCGCATAATAGAGCAGAAATTGATAGTCATCGTCTTTCGGAGCCTCGATAAAGCCTTCGTAAACCACCTTTGCACCGTCGAGTTTGAAGCCTTTTGGCAGGTTCTTCGTGCCTCCGTTGTCCGTTCGGTTGGCTATCTCCGACTTCGGCGGACAGGCATATTCATAGTAGATGCTGTCTTCGTCGCGCACGATTTGCTGTCCGTTGCTATCCGTATAGGTGCCCGTGAGATGCCCCTCGCGCCCATGTTTGTCGTAAAGACGGAAGACATGGCCCGCTTGCAGATAGTCTTCAGCCATGCCAAAGCGGCAATAACTGTAAGTATCCCACAGGATTCCGTAGTGCTTGTTGGAGATAACAAAGGGCACACTTACCTTGGTATTGTATTGAAAAAGGTCTTCGTTCTTGCCTTTCATGTTGAGTTCGTGGGCCTGATGTTGCCCAAGTCCGTAGAAAGCCTCGTCGTCCGGACTGTCGAACACCAGCTGCCAAGAAAGCCCATTGCGCTGACTTTCGGGAACATTATTGCTGTCTACGCCGATTTCGCGGTCGGGAACGCGATACGACCAAAAGCGTTTTCCACCCGAAGACTCGTGCAACAACGTCTCGCCTTTGGCATCCTTGAACGTCACTTCGCCCGTTTGCTTGCTGACAACGGCCTGCATTCGCGCGGTTTTCACGCTCACTGTACCGTTTGTTTCGCTGATGTGGCACTTGGGGTTCGCCGTTTGCGGCACGATGATAAGGCTCTCACGCTTGTCGGGCAGCACATTGGCAGTCGTGGCCCGCACTCTTACGATGCCATCACCCACGACTTGCAGGCAAACCACGCGGGCCTGACCGCTCGTGGGGCGCACCATGACCTTGCAATCGGTTGACAATGCCTCGCCGGCTTGGCCGAAACATAGGCACATCGTCAGTGCCAAGGATAATAAGATGAGTCTTCTCATGATTTGATTGCTGTTGCTTTTTAGTTATGTTGCAAAGATACAATATTCCTTTCATACTCATATAACGTTTTGTTAACAACAAATGTTGTTTTGTTAATGGCGTATGTCGTTTTTGTTAACAACACATACTGTTTTGTTATAACCGCTCCTTGGCGAGGCTGAAACAACGGGAAGGTGTTCCATGTTCGGGCATAAGCGTCGCAATATGCGCACAAACAAACAACGCGCGACCCCATTTACTTGTCAACTGTCAACTGAAATGTGAGTGGGCACACGGACCTTGCTTTTCAATCTCAGCCATTTCACCGCGCAATATGGCTGAGGTTACACGGTGAAATGGGTGAGATTGAACGGTAAAATGGCTGAGATTGAAAAGCAAGGTGTAAGTGATTGATTGTCAATATGGATAATGCATCGAACCATTTGAATGTATGTAGGAACGCACGGCTCGTGCGTCCGCCCAAATAAACATGTGTTTAGCCTTCTATTCTGCTTGAGCGGACGCACGAACCGTGCGTCCCTACATGCTCACGATGCCCATATTGATGCGCAACACGGCATTAATTATCCCTCATCACGGGCTACATCAGGTGATAGGAATATTCGGATTGAAGAAGAGATACGGCGGGGTTTCGAGCAAACGGACTATTGCAAGGGCACCACTTCGAGCCTTTGAGCATTGCCCGTCACGGGGTCGAGCACGATATGCGTGGTGAATTTCTTGCCGAAAAGCTCGCCACTCAGCGATTCGGAACGGCCGAATTGCGCCACATAATGCTCGAACTTGCCAAGAAGTTGGGTGCCATCGAAGAGCGAAAGGCGGATTTTGCCCGGCAAGTTCACGTAGATGCCGCTCTCTTCCTTGCTTTTCTTGCCCACATCGGGCAGGTTGAGCGTTGGAAGATAGTGCAAATCCTCAACAGTTACATAGAACGGACGGCCGCTCAAGTCGTCACTGTCGACCATTCCCAGCTTGGAAGAAAAGCGAAACAGCAGCTGTCGGCTTGTTTCTTTATTGGGCATAAACGTGAGAATACGCTCCGTCGTGTCTTTCTCCACCGTACCTGTGAACTCCTGCAGCAAAGCTCGCTCCTGTTTGTCAAGGTTTGCCATCATAATACGCAGCTGTTCGCCGTCTTTCGGCATGTTGTCGGCTTCTCCACGCGTCAATTGATTGCGGCTTTCACGTATTTCATAGATCTCAGAAGCAATCAGTTCGGCCATCTTGGGCCTTGTTCCTGCAGCCAGAATATCTGCATTCATAAAATCATGCGGGTTAAGTGGGGCCGGTTTGGGGGCCGAAACGAACGGCTTGGGCGCCTCGGTTCGGCGCCCGATGGTGTTCACAGCCAGCAAAACGCCGTTGTCATCGCGGCTCAGACTGATGATACTGTGCTTCTTATCTATCAAGGCCATGTGCTGTTTCGCCGTGTCGGGCACACCGACCGACCGTGTCTCAACGCTGATGATGCGATAAGAGGTGCGCGGCTCCATTGAAACATTTTTCAGTTTCAGGTATTTCTCACTGTAAAGTGCCAGTTCTCCCGGCTCATAAACCGTTTTTTCTACGCGTATATGGAACTGTATGGCCGTTTTCGGCAAGAAGTAAGTGCTGCCTTCCACAGGTTGCTGCGCATGAACTGCAAGCGCAATGAACCCCAACAACAGCATTGTTATTTTCTTCATAAGCTATATTGATGTTTTTTATTCTCTGATACGTGCGAAAGCCTTGGGAAGATAGTGAATCAAATCGCCTGCAATGAGACTTTCCTGACCCAAATCTCGTACTGCCAAATCGCCTGCCAAGCCGTGCAGGTACATTCCTATCAAGGCCGCATCTTGCTGATTGTAGCCCTGTGCCAACAGTCCTGCGATGATGCCCGTCAGCACATCGCCGCTACCGGCAGTTGCCATGCCGGCGTTTCCCGTTGGATTAAAGAACCCTTTTCCATCAGGTGTGCACAAAACGGAGTAGTGTCCTTTGAGCAAAACATAGGCGTGAAGCCGCTCGGCCAAGGCAATTGCCCGCGCCAAACGGTCGTAACAACCGTTCGAAATGCTGCCTTCAAGACGGTCGAATTCAGCTGCATGCGGTGTCATGACAATGCCTTCGGGCAGTTGTTGCAGCCATGCACGGTGGTTACCCAAGATGTTCAAGGCGTCGGCATCAAGCACCATAGGGCATTGTGTGTGTCGGATTTGGGCGATTAATGCGATAGCCGTGGTTTCATTCCGACCCATTCCGGGTCCCATGGCCACAGCCTTAAAGTCCTCAGTATCGACAGGTTCGGAGAAAATCTTCTCGTCTTTGTCTATCAAAAGCACTGCCTCGGGCACGCTGACTTGCAGGATATTGCAGTTTCGTTTGGGTGTGCAGGCAATCACTTTGCCTGCCCCGGCCCGCAAACATGCCCGCGTGGCCAACACAGCCGCACCCGCCATGCCATACGATCCGGCTATCATCAATGCCGTACCCATGGTTCCTTTATGGGCAAAAGCACTGCGCAGACGCAACCTACTGCGGATATCATGCTCTTCAAGCAGGCTGAACTGGCAGTCGGTAGCAGCTATGAAATCGGGCGAAAGCCGAATGTCAAGCACGCGTACTTCGCCAAGATATTGCTGATTGTCGGCCATGAGCATGCTCAACTTCAACTGCTGAATGGTCAAGGTGAGGTCGGCCCGAATGATATTCTGCCTGACATTATACGTGTTGTCTTCGGTCATTAGCCCCGAAGGCAGGTCAATGCTGACCACCTTGCACGGGCTTTGATTGATGTATCTCACCAATGAAGCGAAGCCACCCGCCAATGGTTTGTTGAGCCCGCTGCCAAAAAAGCCGTCAATGACCACCGTTTCGGCATCTAAACGTGGTGGTTCGAAGTCCACAACTACCTCGGTGAAGGCCTTCAACGCCCTACAATCGATCAGTCGTTGCTTGTTTTTCGCACAGTCATCCGACAGGCGATTGTGGATATTGAAGAGGAAAACCGTGACCGCATAGCCCGCTTCGGCCATCAATCGAGCCACAGCCAAGGCATCACCCCCGTTGTTTCCCGGGCCAGCAAAGACCACAATAGGCGTCGCTGTCGCCCATCGTTGCATGACAACTCGCGCGATTGCCTTGGCAGCACGCTCCATCAAGTCGAGCGAAGTGATGGCTTCATGCCTGATGGTATAGTCATCGAGCTCACGAATTTGAGCACTATTGAATATCTTCATGCATTATTATATAATGCTGCAAAAATACAAAATTAATGCTAATCGGTAGATGTCGTTTCCCATATTTTTAGTAATTTTGCCACAAATTATTTTATTTCGCCTCCTATGAGCATCGTCAAAATCAAGGATTTAACGTTCAAAACGTTCATTCCCGAAGCCGAAATCCAACAACGTGTGAAGGCCGTTGCCGAGAAAATCAACCGCGATTTAGACGGAAAGAACCCGTTGTTGCTGGCCGTGCTTAACGGTTCGTTCATCTTTGCGGCCGACTTGATACGCCATATCACGATACCTTGCGAGATTTCGTTCGTGAAGTTGGCTTCCTATCAAGGTACTACTTCGACCGGAGAAATCAAGGAAGTCATCGGATTGAACGAAGACTTGGCCGGCAGAACGGTCGTTATTGTTGAAGACATCATCGACACCGGGCTCACCATGAAGCGCATGATAGAGAGTCTCGGCACCCGAAATCCGGCGTCAATCCATATCTGTTCGCTGCTCGTCAAGCCCGACAAGCTTCAGGTTCCACTGAATATCGAATACGTTGCCATGGAAATTCCCAACGATTTCATCGTGGGTTACGGGCTCGACTACGACCAACAAGGCCGCCAACTCCGCGACATCTACACGGTCATCGACCCATAATAACGAACAAGAACATCATTATATACACAAAGAAACAATGAAGAATATCGTAATTTTCGGTGCTCCCGGTGCAGGAAAAGGCACACAGAGCGACAAGATGATAGCGAAGTATGGCTTCGGACACATCTCTACGGGCGACGTATTGCGCCGTGAAATCAAGAATGAAACGGCACTCGGAAAGACCGCAAAGGGCTATATTGACAACGGACAGCTCATACCTGACGAGCTGATGATAGACATCCTTGCCAACGTTTACGACAGTTTTGGCAAAGACCACAAAGGAATCATCTTCGACGGCTTCCCACGTACCACGCCACAAGCAGAGGCTTTGAAGAAGATGCTCCATGAACGTGGCCACAAGATAGCGGCCATGATCGAACTATCCGTACCAGAAGAGGAGCTGATGTTACGGCTTATCAATCGCGGAAAGGAAAGCGGACGCAGCGACGACAATGAAGCAACCATCAAGAAACGCCTCAATGTTTATCACACTCAGACTGCTCCGCTCATCGATTGGTATAAGAAAGAGGGCATACACCATCATGTGGAAGGCCTTGGCACAGTGGATGACATCTTTGAACGCATCGCTTCGGTCGTTGACAAGGTGTGAAGTTTGAACTTTGAACATTGAAGTTTGAACTTTGAACTTTAGACTTTGAACTTTAGGATATGACTTATTGTCTTTAATAGCAATATACTAAACGCGTTGATGAACTTATTATGTTGGAAAGAAAAGTGGTTGAGAACGACATATATCTATTGTCCAAGGCCTTTGCGCTAAGAATAGTACAGCTCTATCGCCATTTGATTGATGAGCGAAAAGAGTTTATCATGTCTAAACAACTGCTACGTTGTGGTACAAGTATCGGCGCGAATGTGCATGAAGGAAAGAATGCACAGAGCCGTCCCGACTTTTGTAGCAAGATGAATATTGCGTTAAAGGAGGCAACGGAGGCCGAATACTGGATAGATTTATTGCGAGAGGCTGACTATATAGAAGAAACCATGCATGCTTCTTTGGCAGATGACTGCAAGAAAATCAATGCTGTGCTCACTAAAATCGTAAAGTCTGTCCGCTCCTCTTTAGAGAAGTGATGGTTTGCCAATCATAAAACAAGGTTCAAATGCAAGGACTAAAGAATTAAAATAAAAGACTCAAGGGCCGTGCTTCGTAGCGGTTGAGAACATATTATCAATGTTTGAGTTACAAGATGGCCTATTTTATGAACTAAGATGACTGATATTACACGGTGAAGTGGCTGATAGCAGAAGCCTATATCTAAGGAGTTGATAGCAAGATGATAGTTCCTGTTGTCCACTCTTTCTAATCATAAAGTTCAATGTCCAAAGGTCAAACTTCAAAGATAGCTAATCATAAAGGTCAATGTTCAAAGGTCAATGTTCAAAGTAAAAGAGGTCAATGTTCAAAAAGATAAAGAAGAATAAGGAATGGAATCTAACTTCGTTGACTACGTAAAGATTTATTGCCGTTCGGGAAAGGGCGGAAGAGGCTCCATGCACTTGCGTCACGTGAAATATCAGCCCAACGGAGGACCTGACGGAGGCGACGGAGGACACGGAGGAAGCATTTATCTAAGGGGAAACCACAACTATTGGACCCTACTCCACCTGAAATATCAACGCCACATCTACGCCGAACACGGCGGAAACGGCGGGCGTGACAAATGTCATGGCACAAATGGGAAAGATACCTACATCGATGTGCCCTGCGGAACCGTGGTCTACAATGCCGAAACAGGCAAGTATGTGTGCGATGTCACCTACGACGGGCAGGAAGTATTGCTACTGAAAGGAGGCCGCGGAGGCTTGGGCAACTTCCAGTTTCGCTCGGCTACCAACCAAACGCCACGTTATGCGCAGCCCGGTGAGCCCATGGAGGAGATGACGGTCATCATGGAGTTGAAGCTCTTGGCCGATGTTGGCCTCGTAGGTTTCCCAAATGCCGGGAAATCCACGCTGCTTTCGGCCCTTTCGAGCGCACGTCCGAAGATTGCCAACTATCCTTTTACCACGCTCGAGCCCTCACTGGGCATCGTGGGCTACCGTGACAGCAAGTCGTTCGTCATGGCCGACATTCCGGGAATCATCGAAGGTGCGAGCGAGGGCAAGGGCTTAGGCCTGCGTTTCCTGCGCCATATCGAGCGCAACTCGCTGTTGTTGTTCATGGTTCCGGGCGACACCGACGACATCAAAAAGGAATATGAGGTGCTGCTCAACGAACTTCAAAGGTTCAATCCCGAGATGTTAGACAAGCATCGCGTGTTGGCTGTGACGAAAAGTGACCTGCTCGACGAGGAACTCATCGCGATGTTGAAAGACACTTTGCCCACGGATCTGCCCGTGGTCTTCATCTCTTCGGTCACAGGTATGGGCCTTGAGCCGCTCAAAGACACGTTGTGGAAAGAACTCAACAGCGAGAGCAACAAGCTGCAAGACATCATTGCCGAAGACACGCTCGTGCATCGCGACAAAGATATGCGCCTTTTTGCGGCCGAGATTCAGGCCGAAGGGGTCGATGATGACGATGTTGAGTTCATCGACGAGGCCGATATTGAGGACTTAGAAGACTTTGAATACAACGACATTCAAGCATGATCAGGCCCGAATTAAACGAATATAGCATCGCAAAAGGTGTACGTGCTTTCAGCTCGACCCGCAGGGGAGGCTTCAGCAAAGGGCCCTTTCGTGCGTTCAACATCAATGCCTTCTGCGGCGACGACCCTGCGAGTATTGCTGAAAACCGCAAGGCTTTGGCCGCAGAATTGGGCATATCGGCCGACCATATCGTCATGCCCCATCAGATACATGGCACGGAATGCCTGCAAATAGACGAGACATGGCTTGCCTATACTGCAGCGGAACGCTGCCAAAAGGCCGAAGGTTATGATGCCGTTATGACCCGACTGCGGGGCATTTGCATCGGTGTTTCGACGGCCGATTGCATACCCTTGCTGCTCTATGATGCCGAACATGATGCCATAGCAGCCGTCCATGCGGGCTGGCGGGGCACGGTGAAGCGCATTGCGGAGCACACTATCCGCCGCATGCAACAGGCTTATGGCACCCAACCTTCTGGTCTTCAGGCCGTCATCGGGCCGGGCATCTCGCTCGAAGCCTTTGAGGTGGGCGACGAGGTCTACGAGGCTTTCCGTGCCGAAGGCTTCGATATGAAGGCTATCGCCTGCCGTTTCAGCAAATGGCATATCGACCTTCCGACCTGTAACCGACTGCAACTCTTGGCCGCAGGTCTGCAGACCGACCGTATACAAATGGCAGATTGCTGCACGTTCTCACATGCCGACGAATACTTCTCGGCCCGGAAACTGGGCTTGAAGTCTGGCAGGATATTCACAGGAATCATGCAAACTGAATAATAACAGCTAACTTTTACAACCCTTTAACAACAAGGATATGAAACTAAATTTGAAATACAACCTCTTCGGAGTACTGTTCGTCGTGACAACATCGGCCTTTGCACCGGCCAACAACACCTTTACCGCCGCCGAACAACAACAAATCAGCATTGCAACGCCCGACCTCTTCAGTCGCTCGAACGCCATCAGTATCGATCTCGGCATACTCAACGACAACGAATACTCCTTTCCGTTGCCCGTGGGAAAAGCCGAATTGACCGACAACCGTCAGGCCTTAGACATCAAGACCAAGGAGGGCGACGTCGTCAAAGCAATGTTCGCGGGTGTCGTAAGGCTCTCACGCAACGTCAACGGCTATGGGAACGTCATCGTTATCCGCCACGACAACGGGCTTGAAACAGTTTATGCGAACAATGCACAGAACCTTGTAAAGGTGGGACAAAAGGTCAGTGCCGGTCGGTCGATAGCCATTGTGGGAAGCGAAGGAGGCAAGACTTACTGCAAGTTCTCTATCATGGTGAACGGCGGACGCATCAATCCCGAGACTGTTCTCGAGGTGCGCAGCCACAAACTGCGCAAGCAAACGTTGCTATGCACCAAGAACGGCCGTTATGTAGACGTGGCCGTGAAAGACGGAAACAAGGCAAACACAAACAAAAAGAGCAAAAAGAACGATATAGACCCGGAGAACCCGTTTGAGAATGCCAATACTTTCAAGCTCAACCTTGCCGACATAGAGAAAGAACAATGGGCCTATCCGTTGCCCGGAAGCCATGTTATCAGCCCCTATGGTGGGGCACGTCACCACTCGGGAGTGGACATCAAGACCAAGCCCAACGACAATATCCTGGCCGCATTCGACGGCGTTGTCACCATGAGCGGCCCTTTCTCGGGCTACGGAAACTGCATTCGCATTAAGCATAAATACGGCTTTGAGACCCTTTACAGCCATCAGTCTAAGAACTTTGTCAAGCCGGGTGACCGGGTGAAAGCAGGGCAAGTGATTGGCTTGACGGGCCGAACGGGGCGCGCAACCACCGAGCATCTCCACTTTGAAGTGTTCTTTCAGGGCCGTCGCATGAACCCCGCTGTGGTCTTCGACCATGCCAACAAGTCGCTCCAGCAGGTGACGTTGACGCTCAGTAAGAACGGAAGTGTGAAGTCAGAACACAACTACTACGCCCGAAAATAATAGGCATAGCCACCTTAAGGTCGAATCGCAGCAAGACAAAAAAGCTGCGAAAAGTTTGGCTGTTTGCAGAATTAGCCTTACCTTTGCCGCCAAGATGATATTAACAACCCATTATAATAAATGTGTAAACACGATGCAAAGAAACTTTGATTTCTCTGCATCTTTTAACGCTTATTATTTGGTTAATCCAAATAATTTGCTAACACACACACACACACTTAGCGCAC
>NZ_JH594502.1:0-53075 GCF_000243015.1 Segatella maculosa OT 289 | reverse complement strand
TCGAGCTTCGGTGCGATAGAAATCCCCGCCGGCACCTACGACTTCGTGCTCTTCAACAGCAAGGTCAGCCGCAGCGGCAACCTGCTCACCGTGACGCGGGCCAATGCCGGCGACGCACTCATCGGGCGCACCACGGGGAAAGTGATCCCAGCCTCGCCCTACAACCAATTGGTAACTTTCACCATGAAGCACGTCGCCGCCAAGGTGAAAGTGAAACTCACGGGCTATATGCCGGCAACAGGTGTTACGGCTACGCTCGCTTCCGTCAATGCCACTGACGTACCCTCCTCCTCGGTCTACGATGCCTTGACGGGCACATGGTCGCTCGGCACGGGTGCAGCCACAAGCGATGCGCTCACTTACGGGGTAAGTCAGCAAAGCCCGATTATACCCGGCGTGGGGCGTACCTACACGGCCAATAGCACCGAAGACGCATTCTTCATGCCCTCCACCGACGTATCGAAACTGAAACTCTCTTTTACAGCCGGCAACATCTATAATCTGAACGTGGCAGGAAAGAGTCTTACCTTTGCCCCGAAAACACCACTTCAATTAGACCAGAACGGCTCCTATGTGCTTAACATCAACCTGATGTATCGCTTTCTTTATCTCATGAGCGATGGTAGCACAGGCTTCATCGAAAAGACCACTTTCGGCGGTGCACCTGCTGCAACAGCAAAGACACCCATCGCCGTGGTCATCAGCCAAAGCAAGCACATGGCCGTGGCACTGAAGACTGCCAATAACGGAGCATTGATGGGCTGGTGTGATAACGATTATTACAGTACAAGAGCGAACACTTATTCTTACCCAACCAGAGCCGCCGCTGCCGCCGGACCAAGTGGTTTCGAAGAAACATGGAATGCAGCCTACAGCAAGGTCGGCGTCAAAGCCAACAATGGCTACTATTATGCTTTCTATGCTGCCGCCCACTACGACCCCGGGATAACCTATACGGGTACGCCCGCCTTGCAATGGTATCTGCCATCGATGAGCGATTGGGCTGTAGCACACGAGGTCTTAGGCTTTGGCGATAAGAGTGTATTTGCAACCACCGGCACGTGGTATACGGGATTATTCAGCAGTGCTTTCATACAGGTGGGTGCCAACATAACGCCGGACGGTGGCGCTATGGCACTAGGATTTTGGACAAGTACGGAAGCAACTTCCATTAGCCACATTTTTGGAGTATATATAGCAGGCAATAATTTTTCCTCAAGAACTTTCTCTAAATCCGCCACAGTAGATAAAAAGCGAGTTCTTCCTTTCGTAAAATATTAAGCGCGACATGATGCCCAAAGCCCCCGACATCGCACCTCCATTGGAGGTAGAAGAGGACTCCCAGTGGAGGTACGAGAGGAGGTCCAATGGAAGTAGGGAAGGACCTCCAATGGAAGTCCTCGACGACTTCCAAGGGAGGTACGAACCGACTTCCAATAGAGGTATAAAAAGCACATAACCGAAAGCCGAAAACAACAGAAAAGGGGGCGACGCAAGCCCCTCATTATTAACTTAATAAATTAACGCTATGATTTCATTCAAAGTAATCAAAAGGAAAGTGGGCGTAGGCCCGAAGAAAGGGCAAGACGCATTCGTTGCCGAGCCCAAGTCTGTAACCAAGTTCTCGGCCACATGGCTCGTGGAACGCATCGTGCGCGAAACGTCATTGAGCGAGGGCGACGTGCGCAACGTGCTCATCACGCTGCGCAACATCTTCATCGAGGTCATCAAGTTGGGTGCCTCGCTCGACCTCGGCGACATTTTTTCCATTCGCACCAGCATCACCTCGAAGATGGAGGCCAAGGAGGAGGACGTGTGCGCTACCTCGCTGAAAAAGCCCCGTATCATCGTGACGTGGAAAGACACTATCCGTCAGGCACTGAAGAAAATCGAAGTGGAGGTGGATAATCAGAAGCGGAAAGAAGAGAAGAAAAAGAAGAAAAAAGAGGAAGGGGGAATAGGGCAGCACGGGAATTGAAGCCCACCAACAAACACCCTAACACCCTGACACCCACCCCCGGCCCCTCCCGAAGGGAGGGGAGCGCGAACAGCGTGCAAACTAATTTGGTGCAAGCTCGGTCTCCCCTCCTTCGGAGGGGTCGGGGGAGGTTTCCGGGGGCTGGGGGAGGTTTCAAGGGGAGGGCGCACGACTTACCTGTATTTAGTCAAAATCAAAATTCACCTTATGATTAACTCGCTTGTCTGTGTCCCTCCCCGTTTTAGACACCCACCCCAGCCCTCCCAAAGGGAGGGGAGAATGAAGCCTCTCCCCCAACCCCTCCCCGAAGAGGGAGGGGGAGGTCAAGCTTGCAGGCGATGATGAACAGTGCATGATAAACAAAATAGACCTTGTGAACTAAAATGTTCGCAAGGTCTATTTGCATTTTACTCCCCTCCTTCTTCGGGGAGGGGTTGGGGGAGAGGCTTTTGGGGGAGGCTTCACTTCCTTCCCTTTGGGAGGGCCGGGGTGTGTTTCTTAGGTTTAGTGGGCTTCCTGTACGTCTCATTATCCACCACGATGGACTTTTCTTTAAGGTCCATTGCCACGCTCACCGTGACGGGGTGGTCGAGCCCCTCGCGAGAAAGCGCGATATAGGCAGTGGTGCTGTCCTTTTCGAGCAGACGCCATGTGGTGTAGTTGCTGTTGAGTTTCACGCATTTCACGCTGCCGTCTGCACCCAAGATGATTTTCTGTGAACCGTCATAGCTTCGGTATTCGCCCGCATTGGCTTTCAGGAAAGCCGTGTCGACAGGTTGTTCTTCAACTTTAACGGCAGGCTGTTGTGCCGTGTTCTTGCTGTGGTTGTTGCACGCCGTGAGCCCCGTTGCGAGTACGATGGCGAGGATAAGGATTTTCTTCATGTGATTATCGTTTATAGTGTTACAGTCGCAAAAGTATGAAATTACACGCGTTTCTGCAAGCATTTAAGCTTTTTTGCGAGTTCGTTACCGAGAAAAGCCTACTCGTACACGAAAATCTTATAGGCTTTCAGGGCTCCGGGCGTCTCTTTCTCCGTGCGTGAGAGGTGTTGCAGGCCGGTGACGGTCTGCACTTTGCCGAGGTCGATAACCAGAAGATGAGGGAAAGGCGTGCTCTTTACGGTTTGCCAATAGGTGGATTCCTGCAGGTCGAAGGCTTTGTCTCCCGTGTGATTGCCGTCTTCGTCTTCGCTGTCGGCATACTTTGTGGACCACGAATCGCGCGGAATACGACTTCCGTTTGCGTCGAGTGCGTAGAGTTCGGCTATGGCCACGTAAGGCTTTGTGCCGTGAACGCTCTCACATTCGAGGGCGATGTAGCGTCCTTTGGCAGGCTTGTCGAACGTAATCGTCTGCCAGTTTCCGCTGCCCGAAAGCTCGCCTTGTGCCACAGGGTGGGCCGAGTTGAGGTCGGGACGGTCGCCGGGATTATTGTGCTTGTCGGTCTTTTCGAGTTGCAGTTTATTCAGTTCGGGTTCGCTTTGTCCCCAAACAACGGGCTGTTTTGGCCCGACAACGTCCAAGACGATGATTTCATTGCGTCCTTTCTTCAACCAACAACCCGGCAGATAGAGCGTCTGTTGAGGGCCGATATGCCAGAAACGACCCAGTGCATGACCGTTCACATAGACCTGACCTTTGCCCCATTGCTCAAGGTTAAGGAATGTATCACCCGTCTTTTTCAAGTCGAAATAACCGCGATAGTAGCCAATGTTTTGCTTAGGAAGACGCACAGGAGCGAAGCAGTGAGTCTCATCCAGTTTGTCGAATGCACGTCGTGCGTCTTGATAGCCATCGGGAATAGGCATGATGGCCCAGTTCTTGAGGTTATAAGTTGCCTCGTGCCCGTCAATCTCTGCATCAATGGTCACGCTTTCGGTGATGCCTTTGAAATCCTTAATGGCCCGTCCGAAGTTGATACGGCCCATGGCTTCGACGAGTATCGTGAGGTGTTGGCCCTTTTTTACGGGTGGAAGCATCAGCGTCTTCTCGTTCTTCACCCGGTCGATAACGCCGATTGGTTTGTCGTCGATGAAGATTTGGGCATAGTCGTGACCGTCGTTGAGTGACAACCTGCTACGCGTAGCAATCTCGGGGAGGATTGTTGCGTAGACCATCACACCCCACCCCATGTCCATTTCCTCAAAGGTCTTCGTGTCACGGCTTAGCGTAGGAATGGTGAGGCTGTAGATAAGGGGCGAGAATTCGGCGAGCGTCAGCTTCGGAATCGTGATGACAGGCGCGGCCGGCTTAGGCACATCGGGCAGCTTGCCACTGTACTTCGCCATCGTATTGCGCAGTGCAAAGAACTTGGGGGTAGGCATACCGTATTCGTTGATAGGCGCATCGTAGTCATAAGACGTCACATCTGGAGCGAAGCCCGGACTGTTGGCACCGGCCCAATGGCCGAATGACGTTCCACCGTGGGTCATGTAAAGCGAAAAGGAAATGCCCTTGCGCAACATCTCGTCGATACCTTCTACCATATCCTTTGCCGGTCGTGTCTCGTGACGTGCACCCCACTTGTCGAACCAGCCACTCCAAAACTCCGAACACATCAGTGGAGCCTCGGGACGCAGTTGCTTGAGCCGCCTGAACTGCTCGTCGATGTTCGCTCCCGTACCGAAGTTCATCGTCCAAACGAGGTCGTCAAGTCCGTTATGTTCGAAGTTGCTGGCCCAATCACATTGGAACAATGTCACCTTGTCAAAGCCCGAAGCCTTCACGATATCCCGTATTTCTGACACATATTTCTTATTGATGCCGTAAGAACCGTATTCGTTCTCCACCTGTACCATGATGATAGGACCGCCGTTCTGAATGGTCAGAGGGGCCAATTGTCGCCCCACTTCAGCCTCGAAAGCCTTCACTCGCGCCATGAAGTAGGGATCGTCTTCACGCAAACGGACGTCTTTCTTCTTCAAAAGCCACCAAGGCAGGCCACCCATTTCCCACTCGGCACACACATAAGGACCGGGACGCACGATGACATACATGCCGTTCTTGTGGGCCAACCGGCAGAATGCCGCCACATCATTGTTGCCTGTGAAGTCGAACTGCCCCTCCCTTTGCTCGTGAATGTTCCAAAACACGTAAAGACAAAGCGTGTTCATGCCCAAAGCCTTGCACATTTTGATGCGTTGTTCCCAATAAGGTCGCGGAATACGTGGGTAATGTAGCTCGGCCGCCTTGATGACAAACGGCCGTCCGTTCAGCAGGAAAGTGTTCTTGCCCACAGTGAAGTCGCCTCCACGGGCTGATGGCACGGCAAGGCTCAGCAGCAATACTGCAGCAATGGTTCTGATGTATGAAAAGATGTTCATGTTTATGGTTTTTAATCAATTAATCCTTTTCGTTCCTTTATCATGGGATTACTGTCGATTTCCTTAGATAAAGCTCAATAATACAAGTGCAAAGATATGGATTTTGGGGAAAATAAGCATTCCAGAACTCCCCGGATACCTACACCAGTCGCCCCAAAACTACGCCAAAGCTCTCTTCACAAACGCCCTCACTTCCCGCCTTGCGATGCCCAATCGATGCTCCGTGCTCTTGTATCTCATGTCCAATGCCTTGGAAATCTCGCTAACCTTCATACCTTTATATATATGGAGGCGATACACCTGTCGCTGTTTTGCCGTCAAACGGGCGATGCCTCGCTCCAGAATCTCAAGCGTCTCGGCGGCCGAATAGACCGACATCGGGTCGCAATCCAAGCCATCCTGTCCACCTTTTATATAATGTTCGTATTCCGTGATGCGCTGATGATGCCGCCAATCGTCGCAAATCAGGTTTCGGACCATCGTATATACCAAGCAAGGAAGGGTAACCGGCGTAATCATTCTGCCCATGGTCATCAGCCGCAGAAAGACATTCTGCACGATGTCTTCAGCCTCTTGGCTGTCATACATGATGTGTTTGGAGACAAAACGCTTCATCTCCTCGCTGTGCTTCTCGTAATAATCGGCTATCACTTTGAAATCAGCTTCGACATGTTTCATCCTGCCGTGTTTGTTATAGGTTTCTCCGACAAAGAAATAGCGTTAAAGGCAAGTAATTACACCCTAACCAGAGGCCTTACTATCTCTATCCGCATACCTAATGCAGTAATCATATTGTAGAATTTGGCCGCACTGGGGATAATATCTCCACGTTCCACCCGCGAGATATAGGATTTTGTGGAGTGCAGACGCTTTGCCAATTCTGCCTGTGTCACTTTAGCTTCCTTTCGTGCATCAGAGAGTAGCTGTCCTGTATAAAAGGCATAGGCTTCTTCATCGAACTTTTCACGTTCCGGAGTGCCCGGTTTTCCAAACTCACGTTCTATCTCTTTGCTGATGCTCGTTATCATTTCTCCTTTTGTATGCATAGTAATCCTCCATTATTTTAATTGCTCTCTCTACTTCCGTCCTTGGTGTTTTCTGTGTTTTCTTCTGAAAACCATTGAACAATACGATTATCTTATTGTCGTCAAAGATAAAAAAGATGCGATAGATATTGCCTTCGTACTTAATCCTCAGCTCATACAAACCTCTCAATAGATGTTTGATGAACTTTGTAGGAAGCCTTTCTTCGTTTTCTAATAACGAAAGAATATAAAGCACTTTCCGCCGCTCTTTGTCATGTAGCGTTGCCATAAAGTCTTTGTAATAACTTCCATAAGCAACAATCTCTCTTCTCATTGACACTGTATTTAACCTTACAAAGATACAAAAAGGTTTTAATATGTTGAAACTTTTGCCCAACTTTCCTGCTTATTTTATTATCGTTGGAAAATACCAAAGCCTTGGTAGAACAGCTTGGCGCTCATAATAGACAACACGACAATTGCCAACAACACTTCAACTCCTTTCGGCGATAAACAAAATAAGCATTCCTAACCGCAACAACTCTCCACTTTATTTCCTACCTTTGTAGCATCAGACACACCATTTGTCGTTTATTTATTTATTACATGATGGAAAAAGAAATAAAAACGCCGTCTCTTGCGCATCGGAATTTCATGCGCATAAACCTCTTGAGCAGCCTTTTGATTGTCGCATTCGACGTCGCACTCACCGTGTATGGGTGGGGTTGCGACAGAATCCGGTGGGGATATCTGGTGATTTACTCCCTCATCATCTGCCTATCCTATTTCCTTGGCGGCGTAATCGCTTGGAAATCATTCACCGAGAAGCGTTGGCGTAGCATGGTTGGCCGCCAACTTTTCGTCGGCAACGCGCTTGTTTTGGTCTTCTGTCTGACCGTCACCGGCTTCAGCGTCAGCATGTTATGCATCACTTTCATACTCACCTACTTCGTTCTCGGGGGTCTATTCTCTGCGCTCGTCCTGTCACTTTGCTACTTTGTTTTCAGGAAATCGTATAACGATAGAAACTAAGACGAAACATAATATAAGCCTCGCCCGTTTCCTCCAAGGGAGAGGAAACCAAGCCATTCAAGCTCTTACAAACTTGCATATCCGCGTAAATTCCGTATTTTTACACTTCATAAACCCGAAAAGACGATAGAAACAATGAACAAATGGACAAAGATTGCCCTGCTCATAGCCTTTCACGGACTCATGATGACCGATTATTATTATTGGGAAAAAGCCCGCAACGAACTGGCAATCTACAAGACCGCGGGATCCAATTTGCCTGCTTTCCGCGCGTTTGCCCTTAGCGAACTCGACACATTGGGCTATGTATTGCTGGCCAACGTGACCATGATAGCTCTCCTCGTCGTGTGGCTCTGCTTTGCAAGAAAAAGGAAGCCGGAAGACAAGACTACTTGAAACGGTTTTTAATTTCAGCCACATTGCGATGCAATCCCAGCCATATTACACGCTAATCTCAGCCATATTGTACGGTAATATGGCTGACATTGCAACACAAGGTATAAGTCGTTGATTTTCAATACGAATGTATGTAGGGACGCACGGCTCGTGCGTCCACTCCAACAACCATACATATATGCCCGCCATTCAACTTGAACGGGCGCACGAACCATACCGGTTTGTGCGCCCGTCTCCTATACCTTATATTATACATACACCGGTTATTCCGATGAAACTCACCTTGATTGCGAGCCGACAGGTCAGTTCTTCTTCTTGTTTTCCTTTGTTGTCGTCTTCGGATGATAGCTTCCTGCGAGGGTCACATCAAACACCAAGGTTGAGTAAGCAGGTATACCATTATTGCCTTTCGGCCCATAACCCAATTGATAAGGAATGTAAATCAGCCACCGATCGCCTGCTTTCATGTTCTGCAATGCTGTGGCGAAGCCGTCAACTACACTGCTTATGGCAAACTTCCTCGGCGCGTTTGTGCTTGGATTGAACTCGGTCGTCGTCCAACTTTGGTCGAAAATCCTTCCTTTGGGAAAGGTTGTCGAGGGGAGAAGACGGCCTTGATAGTGCACAAGTGCAGTGTCTGTGTAGAGTGGAAGCTGCGTTCCTGTGCCCTGTTTCAGCACTTTTACCACGATGAAGTCCTCGGGATTCTTGCGCGTTTCGGGGAGAGACCACTTGCGAATCACCTTCACTTTCGGATTGGTTCCGGCCTCACTGACGGCTTCTTTATAGAGGTTGTTGAAGTAGGCCTCGTTCTTTGCCTGCCAATCGGGGTATTCCTCTACCGTGTTATCGTCTTCCTTGCATGACGAAAGGCCTGCAACGGCCAGCAGGAACACGAGGATATGGAATGCGTTTCTCTTCATTATTCGTCGATATTGAGTTTTTTCAACAAGCTTGTGATGCTGACACGGTCTTCCATGATGGGGCGAAGTGCGTCAATGTCAACGCGTTCTTGCTTCATCGTGTCGCGATAACGCAACGTTACCTTATGGTCGTTGGGCGTGTCGTGGTCCACAGTGACGCAGAACGGCGTGCCCACTGCGTCCTGACGACGGTAGCGTTTGCCGATGGAATCCTTCGGATCACCGTAGTGGGTGTTGAAGTGGAACTTCAAATCATTGACGATTTGCTCAGCCAACTCGGGCAGTCCGTCTTTCTTGTCCAATGGGAATACGGCGCACTTCACAGGAGCCAAGGGCTCGGGGAGCCTCAATACGACGCGCGTTTCGCCGTTTTCGAGTTGCTCTTCGGTGTAACTATGGCACATCACCGAAAGGAACATGCGGTCAACACCAATGGAAGTCTCTACGTCATACGGCGTATAATTCTCGTTTTTCTCAGGGTCGAAGTACTTAATAGAGCGGCCGCTGAACTTCTCATGCTGGCTGAGATCGAAGTCGGTACGCGAATGTATGCCTTCAACTTCCTTGAAACCGAACGGCATACGGAACTCGATGTCGGTAGCGGCATTGGCATAGTGAGCCAATTTCTCGTGATCATGGAAGCGATAGTTCTCATTTCCCATGCCAAGTGCCTCATGCCACGCCAAACGGTGGCGTTTCCAATACTCAAACCACTTCATTTCGGTGCCCGGTTGACAGAAGAATTGCATCTCCATCTGCTCAAATTCGCGCATACGGAAGACGAATTGGCGGGCAACAATCTCGTTGCGGAAGGCCTTTCCTATCTGACATATACCGAAAGGTAGCTTCATTCGGCCCGTCTTCTGCACGTTGAGATAGTTCACAAAGATACCTTGTGCGGTCTCGGGTCGCAGATAAATCTTGTTGGTTTGGTCGCTTAGGGACCCCATTTCGGTAGAGAACATCAGGTTGAACTGGCGCACGTCGGTCCAGTTCTTCGTGCCACTGATGGGATCCACAATGCCTTCGTCGAGGATAATCTGCTTCAATGCCTCCAAATCCGGGCCTTGCATAGCCTCGGTATAGCGGGCATGCAGTGCGTCGCGCTTCTTTTGGTAGTCCAACACACGTGGGTTGGTCTCGCGGAACTTGCCTTCTTCGAAGCTGTTGCCATATTTCTTGGCAGCCTTGGCCACCTCTTTTTCAATCTTTTCGTCGTATTTTGCCATCTGGTCTTCAATGAGAACATCGGCCCGATAGCGTTTTTTTGAATCGCGATTGTCAATCAACGGGTCGTTGAAAGCATCGACATGACCGCTGGCTTTCCACACGGTTGGGTGCATAAAGATGCCGGCATCGATGCCAACGATATTGCTATGGAGCAGCACCATGCTCTTCCACCAGTATTCTTTGATGTTGTTTTTCAACTCAACACCATTCTGACCGTAGTCATAAACGGCTGCGAGTCCGTCGTAAATCTCACTGCTCGGGAAGACAAAGCCGTATTCCTTGCAGTGGCTCACTATCTTTTTGAAAACATCTTCTTGTGCCATAATCGTATATTCTTCAAAGTTTTGTGCAAAGATACAATAAATATCGCGAAACAGGGTGGGTTTTATTATTTTTTATAGAAGCGGGAGGAAAGGGGTGAGCTCCATGTCGTTTGGCGTTACTTCTGCCCCATTCGCCCCATGACTGCATTGGCATGGCATGCCAACATTGCTCGCTAAACAACGAAACCGCGATGCGAACTGAACGGAAACAAACGAAAACCTCACTCTCAATGCGCCCAGCAGGCGTCGTTGAAAGTGAGGTTTGTAATGTATAACCATTCTGGCAGGAACTTATTCCTGCGGGATATGCTTCAGAATTTCAAGCAGATGGTCCCACACCATTTGCACAGTCGGAATCAAAAGTGCCTCGTCTGGCGTGTGAACATTGCGCAAAGTGGGACCGAAACTCACCATGTCAAGCTCGGGATATTTCTCAGAAAAGAGGCCACATTCAAGTCCGGCGTGAATGCCTTTCACGACAGGTTCCTTGCCAAAAAGCCTCTTATAAGCGTCCACTGTGACCTTAACAAGCTTGCTGTTCGGGTTCATTTTCCACGCCGGATAACCGTCGTTCTGGACAACATTGCCGCCACTCAGTTCGAAAACGGCTTTCACTGTGTCGGCCATATTGCGAAGATTGCTCATTACATTGCTGCGTTGGCTGGCCACGACCACCACCTTGTCGGCCTCGGTCTGCACGCTGGCCACGTTACTTGAGGTCTCTACCATGGTAGCGATGGCCTCATCCTGACAGAAAGTCAGCGGTCCATTGTCGAGAGCCTGCAAAGAAAGGATCAGTCCGCGCGAGGTTTCGAGCGGTAATACCGGCCTTGCTTCAACGCTTTCCATGCTCCAATGCATCGTCGGGTCAGTCACATGGAACTCATCTTCCACCCCTTTCGTGAATATGTTCCAGTCGGCCATCACCTCTTCCTTACGGTCTTCGGGCACGGCAAAGACTACTTTTCCGTCGCGTGGAATGGCATTATGCATCTTACCAGAGTTCCAATCGGCCAGCCGAAGCACCATTTTCGTCTGCTCCATATAGAGGAAACGCGCCATAATCTTGATGGCATTGGCCCGCTTCTTGTTGATATCATCGCCCGAATGTCCGCCATTTAGGCCCTTCAATGCTGCCTGCATAAAGAAGTAACCTGAGGGAGCTTGCTCGCGAGAAAAGCTGTAGGTGACGGTCGTATTGATGCCTCCTGCGCACGAAACAAATATCTGTCCCTCGTCTTCGGAGTCGAGATTGATGAGGTATTTGCCTGACATGAAGCCCGGTTTCAGGCCAAATGCGCCCGTAAGACCAGTCTCTTCGTCACGCGTGAAAAGGCATTCTATCGGGCCATGTTCAATGTCGTTACTGTCAAGAATGGCCAGTTCTATGGCACAACCGATGCCATCATCAGCCCCCAAAGTAGTGCCTTTAGCATGCAACCACTCCCCGTCAACGTAGGTTTGAATGGCATCTTTGTGGAAATCGAAGTCCACATCGACCAGCTTATCGCATACCATATCCATGTGACTCTGCAGGATTGTCGTTGCCAAATGCTCCAAACCCTTAGTCGCCGGCTTGCGGATTAGGACGTTACCCGTCTCATCTTCCTTCACTTCGAGGCCGCGGTCGGCGGCGAACTTCTTCAAATAAGCGGCCATTTTCTCCTCATGTTTCGATGGACGAGGGATTTTGTTGATGGCCGAAAACTGCTCGAACACGCGGGCAGGTCTTAGTTCTACGTTGCTCATTTTTATATCTTTTTATTTTGTTTTTATTTTGTTCTTTTGCCGATTTATATTACCTTTGCCCATATTTTAGTGGCCAATGGCGCACTGCAAAAGTAATAAAAATGATGAAGACATTCGTATTGAGCGTGTTAATAATTGCTATATCGATGGCATTATTAGGCATAAAGATGCTCTTCCGCAAGAACGGAAGATTCTCTTCGCAGCACATTCACGACAATGCGGCACTGAGAAAGCAGGGCATCCACTGTGTGATCGACCAAGACAAAGCGGCACGCAAGGCCGGAAAAGCCTATTGAACGACGATTAAAATCAAAAAGACAATAAAGAAAATGAACAGGAAAAACATTCTCAAAACAATGGCCGTGGCTGCAATCGCCACCGTTTCCATGACCGGTTGTAACCAATCTGCCCCGAAAGTTGACGCAAAATCAGATGCCGCACAGACCAATCCTACGGGCTTAAAGATAGCATATGTCGAGGTAGATAGCATCATGAGCCGGTATCAGTTCTGCAAGGATTACTCCCTGATACTGCAAAAGAAGGGACAGAACATACAGAACACGCTCGCTGCCAAGCAGCAACAGTTGCAGGCTGCGGCTGCAAACTTCCAGCAAAAGGTGCAACAAAACGCCTATACACGCGAGCAGGCAGAGGCCATCAACGCCAATCTTCAAAAGCAAAACACCGACCTTCAGGCCCTCAACCAGCGGCTGACGAATGAGTTCCAGACTGAAACAGAGAAATACAATAACGCACTTCGCGACAGTATTCAGCACTATTTGAAGCTCTATAACAAGGACAAGAACTACAGTCTTATCCTCAGTAAGGCCGGTGACAACCTGCTTTATGCCGACAAGGCCTACGACATCACGAATGAAGTCATTGCCGGTTTGAACAAAGCCTACAAGCCTTCGGCAAAAATGGCAGCCGCAGTGCCGGCAAAGAAGTAGGATCTTCCCTCCCTACCCCTCCCAAAAAGAGAGGGGAAGCAATTAAGATAGAAATGTAGGGACGCACGGCTCGTACGTCCGTTCTGCGCGAAACAATTAACTTGTTCAACCGTTTACGCGTCAACTGTCAATTGAAACAGGAGCGGACGCACAGACCGTGCGTCCCTACATGCATTCAACTGTTTTCTCATATCAATCCTATTGGTTTTCAATACCAGCCACTTTGGGCGACAAAATGAGCCATATTGCGCGGCAATATGGGTGATATTACCGCGTAATATGGCTGATATTGGAACGCCGTTGCAAGCAGTTGGCGTTCAAAGCATTACAAGGTTATCCGACAACCGAATGGAAAACGTCGGGAGATACCTTGGAAACTGAAGGGAAAATCGTGGAAACCAGAGAGAGAAACTCAGAGTTGACGGGTGAATTCCTCAGGAAGCAAGGGCATAGCACCATTCTGTGTGCAGACGTAGGCACTGACTTCTACAGCCAGTTTGTGGGCAGCTTTGATGGATTTCCCTGCAAGAATGGCGGCACAAAACGCCCCCGTGAAGCTGTCACCTGCCCCAACCGTGTCGGCAACCTCAACCTTCGGCGTCTCTTGGAACGACTTCGTTGCAGGCGCAAAGACATAACTTCCGTTGACACCACACGTGAGAACGAGCATCTTTAGATTGTATTTTCCAAGGATAAGCCAGCACTTATTCTCCATATCCAGACCCGGATAGCCGAACAAACGACCAATGGTGACGAGCTCTTCGTCGTTGATTTTGAGAATGTCGGCAGCCGTAAGCGACTCTTGGATAATCTCTTTGGTGTAGAAAGTCTGGCGCAGATTGATGTCGAAAATCTTGAGACAGTCTTTCGGGGTGGCTGCGAGGAATTGGTGAATGGTCTCTCTTGAGACGCCGTTGCGCTGCGCGAGCGAACCGAAACACACGGCGCGGGCGTTCTTTGCCACCTCCTCAATCTCGTCGTTGAATGGAATATTGTCCCAAGCTACGTTCTCCTTGATGTCGTAAGTGGGCACTCCTTCGTCGTCGAGCGACACTTGTACTGTGCCCGTTGGATAGTCGACGATGGGCATAATGTAGCGAAGTCCTTCCTGATCAAGCTCCTTTCGTGTCTGATCGCCAAGGATATCGTTGCCCAAAGCACTGATGGCCATGGCGTCAAATCCGAACTGATGGGTGTGAAAAGCAAAGTTGGCAGGTGCCCCGCCCAGCTTTGTTCCTTCGGGTAAGCAGTCCCATAATGCTTCGCCGAGGCCTACAATAAATCTTTTTTGCATAGAGAAAATAATAAAAAACGAGGCCCCACGGTACCCACTTTGAGCCTCCCAAGGGGAGAGAACGCTTGCTTGCGTGGGCTTATCGCGTTCGTTTCAGGGCGTCAGGGGCGTCAGGTTGTGTTGTTATTGAATGCGTTTAGTTATGTTATTGATTGGATATTGCCAAGGAATGCTCCCTCACCAAGGGAGGAACGGGGCGGGAGTTCAAGCCAGTTTTCTTATATATGTAAACAAATAAGCCACACCTACTGCCATGACAAGGATAGCTCCGGCCTGCCGATGCAGTGCGTCACTGACGTAACCCATCAGCAATGGGAAGACCGTTCCGCCGAAAAGGCCCATGATCATCAGCCCGCTGACCTCATTCTTTTTAGTGGGAACGCATTGCAAAGCCTGTGCAAACACAATGGAAAAAACATTGGAATTGCCGTACCCAACAAGTGCTATTGCCGTGTAAAGCACAAGCTTTGACGTGCCGAAATAGAGACCAATCATGCTCAATGCCATCATCGTGACGCTGATGATGAAGAACGTTTGTGTCTTCATCACGCGCAGGAAGAAACTTCCCGTGAGGCATCCTATTGTGCGGAACAGGAAATAAAGGCTCGTAGCAACGGCCGCTTCGTTGAGCGTCATGCCCAAACGTTCCTGACAAATCTTCGGTGCCGTGGTGTTCACTCCCACGTCGATGCCCACATGACACATGATACCAATAAAGCTCAACAGCACGATGGGAATGCCCAAAAGCTTGAAACAAGCGATGTATTCGTCTGCGATATTGTTGGTGGGGAGTTCGTTTTCAACGATAACGGCTTCCTCTTCAATCGGCGTTGTCCATAATAATAAGGTGGCAATGATGCCGATAATCATGTAAATAGGAAAGAGAACGCGCCACCCTAAGCCGAAACTTGGAATGCTGGCCGAGGCACCCCAGATGGCAAGATAGGGCACCATGAACGATGCAATGGCCTTGATGAACTGGCCAAAGGTAAGCGTGCTGGCAAGATTTCCGCCTTTGATGACGGTAGAGACCAGTGGGTTGAGCGAGGTTTGCATCAGTGCATTGCCGATGCCCAACAGGGAAAAGGCGAGCAACATCAGCAAGTAACTTTCGCCAAAGAGGGGCAGCAACAGGGAAAGGACCGTGATGATGATAGACAGCAACACGGTTTTCTTACGCCCGATTTTATTCATCAGCATGCCCGTGGGCACGGAAAAGATGAGAAACCAAAAGAATACTAAAGACGGAAACAGATTGGATTGCGTATCATTCAGATGCAAATCGGCCTTTACATAATTGGATGCCGTGCCCACAAGGTCAACAAAACCCATTGTGAAAAAGCAGAGCATCACGGGGATAATGGCAAGTTTGTTGGTTTTGTTCATGTCGTTGATAGGAGTTTGTTGTTCGGTTTATGTTGCAAATATAGGCATTTCATTCAGAAAAGCCATAAAAAAATCGTTCAATTTGCGCCAAAGATGTTACATCGTAACCATTTTATGCGAAGCCGAACGATTGAAGCAGTTGGTTATTTCAATTCATATAGCGTTGTTTTGGCAGCCCCGTTGACCGTTAACCTACCGTAAGGTTCGGTTGGGAAAACAAGGTTGGTCATGGCCATTTTGCCTGCGGCATCGAAGGCTTCTATGCTGCATTTGTCAATGAAAATACGGAATTGGCGAATCGTTCCGTGCGTCGGAGCGATGGTCTTTGCCTTGAACATGTCGCTGAACCCGGTGTTTCCGCTTTGCGTTCTGTCCATGAAGAAGGTGCAATCCTTGGGATTATAGGTCATCACCACCTGCTCGTCACGGGCGTTGCTAAGCGTAATCACCGTTGGTTTCGACTGTGATTTGATGTCAACCACAAGTTCGCAAGCGGCCGAAAGCCTGTTTGTTTTATCACCACGCAGGGCAAGCAACTCCTTTGAAGGCACCACACTGACGTAGGTTTCGCCTGCATCAGTGAAGAGCCCCAAGTCACGTGGCACAGAATTGGAACTGCGATACTGCATCGTCGGCACCTGATTGGCATATTGCCAGTTGCTCATCCACGCAATAGCCACACGACGGTTGTCGGGTGCATTGTCGAATGTGACGGTGGCATAGTGGTCTTTTCCATAGTCCATCCACTTGGTAACGTCGGGCTTACTCTCGCAAGTGAACTTGTGACCATCGAAAGATCCCACGAAATATTGGGTGGCACTGCCCCCGAAAGGTCCTCCGGGATTGATGTTACATATCAGCAACCACTTCGCTTCCCCGGTTCCGTTGACAGGCAATTTCATGAGGTCGGGGCACTCCCAAACGCCGTCGTGGTTGCCATATCCCAGCCCGAATGTACTCTCAAATATCCAGTTTTTGAGGTCTTTCGAGCTGTAGATGTTCATCTCCTGCCCTGCGGCAAGGATGAGATTCCACGCATGTATGTCTTCATTCCAGAAGATGTGAGGGTCGCGAAAGTCGGGGACTTCGGCCGTAATTACAGGGTTATTGGCATACTTAGTGAATGTTTTTCCGTCGTCGGTACTATAGGCAAGGCTCTGTGTCTGACTCTTTCCGGCCGACGTGTACATGGCAACAACGGTGCCTTTCCCAAGGCCCGAAGTGTTGTTTTTGTCCACGATTGCGGAGCCACTGAATATAGTTCCCAACGCATCGGGGCTGATAGCGTTACCTTGATGCACCCAATGTACAAGGTCTTTTGACGTGGAATGGCCCCAAGTCATATTCTCCCATTGCGAGCCATATGGGTTATATTGGAAGTAAAGATGCCACACACCATCTTTATAAAACAGGCCATTGGGATCGTTCATCCACCCCCATTGGGGGGTATGATGATAGGCAGGCCGATACTTTTCGCGGTTGGTGGTGTCGAAACTGTCACTCGTTTTGAGTTCTTTCCAAGCCACAAAGTCCTTGACAGCACCGGTGGAACGGCGGTTATTCAAGAAGGTAATGTCGAGCAATACTTGCTTTCCTTGATAACTGTCGAGGGCAACCGGCACGAAATAGTCAATGTGGTCAACGGCTATTTTGGCGTTGAAAGTCTTTACAATCCGGTTATCAACGATGACTTTCAGAGCTGCATAGTCTTCCTTTTCCTCTATAGGGACGAGCAGATAGCGCTGATGTGGGGTGATACGGGCCAGCGAATGGTTGTCACTCAACTGGTTTATTTCAGTGACCTTTGACTGTGCATGAGTTTGTAGCAGCATGAAAGAACAGGCTAAAATTAAAAGACTCTTCTTATAGTTCATCATATTTTTTCCTTTTATTCATATTGACTGACCTTCACGTCGCTCACTGAAATGTTGCCTCCATAGCTGTTGATGCTCCAGCAATTCTTCTGTATTCCATAGATACGGTTGGTGTAACTGCAAATATCATTGACGTAGACCACGCATATACTGTTGTCAGTATAGACAGTCACATGATAGGTGTTGTCGGTTGGGCGGTTGAATATATAGCCATCAATTCCTGCGATAAAGCCCTGTCCCGACTTGCCTTCTTCTTCGAAATTCAGCTTGCGTTGGCTGTCGTTTTCGGGGCTCACGATGATGGAGTAGTATTTATTGGAGTCACTGCCACGTACAAAAGAAAACCCAAATTTGTCTGTGTTGCTGCTGGTTTTGACGGTGAATGAAATCTTGTTATGGTTGCCTAAGCGGTTGAAAAGCAGGTGGGCATCACCGTTCAGCATGTAGGTTCCATTGCTTTCGGTCACTCCCTGCTGGCTTTTCTCCATGAGTTTCACCTGCTGTTCCTTGCTATATTTGTCGCTGATAGCCTTTACTTCACCCAAAGTCAGCGTTCCGTCAGCATGCTGGATGAGGCGATGTGCCACAAGGTTTCCAGCCCATTCAGGTTCGTTTGGCGCTGCACCAACGTTCGTATTGTTCTGTCCAGGGCGCGTAGGACACCAGCCCCAGATATATCGATTGGTGCCATCTGTGGCGGTTTTTCCTGCATAGAAGCCGCGACTGTCAAGGAAACCTTCGTGACTGTCGGGCCATTTGCCGGCATCATTTGCTGTGCAGGCTTTCAGCTCATCGAGTGTCTTTCCCTTGAAATACTGCACACGACGCAGTGCAGAATGCTTCTCGCTGTAAACAAGATACCACCACTCGCCCATCTTGAACACGTCAGGACACTCGTAGAAACGGTCCCACATGTCGGTCATGAAAACGCCCGCACGTGTCCAGTTTTCAAGATCAGAAGAGGTAAATTCGGCCAGAACGCCCTTGCTTCCCTTGAGGGTTGAAACGAGCATGTGATAGCGGTTATCATCGCCTTTGAATACAAAGGGATCACGGAAGTCGTTCTTGCTGTAGCCATAGTCTTCGCCTTTGAGTCGGAAAGTTCTATTCTTTGTCCAGCTTTTGAAGTCAGCTGATGTGGCAACCATCACCTCTTCACCGTTTTCCTTGGCTGTAGGTTGGTATTTATGTCCTGTGTAGAATGTGTAATAGCGCTTGTCTTTTTCAGAATAAATGGTAGAACCTGTGCCCAAGGCAGCATCTTGTTCGGCCAATCCTCCACATGGAATTAATTCGCCTAATGAGCGATAATTTGCTGCATCCGCAGTACTTACCGCCCATATTGGGTGGTAAGTACCGGCAGGATTTGGGCGATAGTCTTGTAAATAGAGTATCTTGAAATCCTTTGATACGGGGTCAAAAAACGGCATTGGGTCGCCCACATAGCCACTGTAAGGCTTATAGTAAGTATCCTGTTTCTGTTCGTCTGTCGACTTGAAATAGGTGGTATTGTCCCAATCTTTCTCGGTAACGGGGTTGTCTTCGCTACTGCAACCTGCCAATGGTAGCACTATGAGCGCTGCCAATGTGATATATTGTATTTTCTTATTCATAAGATTATATTTACTTGTTAATCAGATAATCAAATGCATTGCGAGTCATCTTGACAATGTTCTTGTGATAGTTTTCTGCCACTTCAGCGATGCTGTACCAATCGTAACAGCCTGAACCGATACATAGTATCTTGCCCTTTGTGCCACTTGCGGGGAATTCCCATGCCACAATAGCACCGTCGCCACCATACGCAAGGTCTTTTCCTCCGGTCTTACTACGCCATGCTGTGTAGTCATCATAACCGCCCCAATCGTTTCCAATGTGCCATTGTGCGGTAGAGTTAGTAATGCGATAGCCTGTATCACAGGTGTAGACATTCGTCGGTTCACCACTCTTCATGATGAGATTTTGGAACAAAGGATGATCCGTATGCCCTGTAATCATGAAACTCCATGGCCCATTTACGGTCTCAGCATCAGCCTCGTTCTGTCCCCAACAGTTGTTAGGACAGGCATCGTTGGCAACGGCTCCAATCTCTGCAGGCATATTGGTTGCATAGCGTGTAAAGAGGAATGAGCCACCATTATTATAATAGTCTTTCAGCTTCAAGGCTGCATTGAGGGCTTCGGGAGCTGAAGCTTCAAATGCATTTTTGCCGTCAACGCCACCGTCTTTGTGGTAATGCCACCATATAACTTTACATTCGCTGAGGTCTACAGTACCGTTCTTGATATCGGCAAAAGAGGCATAAAGCGAGTTGGAAACGTTCTCCAGCATCCACTTGCAGGCCGTTTGTTCCTCCATATTCAACTGATCCATCGAGGCAGCAAAGCCTACAAAGACAGCCGAAGGTTTTCCGATTGCAGTCACGGTGACAGTGTATTGGCTCTCTGCTGTATTGTTTTTGACTTTGAAGACAACAGGATTAATGAAGTTTGTCGGCACGCCACTCATTGGTTCGAGGGTTGCATCATCGCTGTATTCAATAGTAGGTGTGAGGGTTGTAAGGTCAAGTCCCTTGGGAACATATACCGAAATGGTCTTGTGTTTCTCATCAATGATGCCCGTATAGATATCGTTTATCTTGAAACTCTTTATCTTGGCTTCATCACGTTTCACGCTAATCGTCCAATCAAGCAATACATCTCCGTTGGTTACACGAATGACTTGCGGTGTAGACATATTGAGGTTATCGCCCACTTTAATGGTGCTTTCGGCACCATTACTGATAGTAAGTGTGGTCACAGCCATGTTTTCAACGGCATAAGTCTCAGGAACGCGTACTGTAACCGTACGGTTTGACGAGTCGATAGTGCCCTCATATTGATCGAGTTTCAGGCTCTTCAGTGTACAATTCCCACTGAGTTGCAAGTCAGAAACGTTGCTGTCGCTGCATGATGTGAATGTAATCACGCCCAACAATACTATAAATAATGTTGAAATCAGTCTTTTCATAATTACCATGCTCCTATGTTTTGTGTATAATGACCGTTCGATGCAGCAATCTGTGCGTATGGAATCGGCAGGTATTCATTCTTGTCCTTAGTGAACTTAGCACCTTTATATATAGCGCAGTCGTTGGCTTCTTCCGCATAATATTTATTGATAACGCTCTCTGCTTCGCCCCAACGTACAAGGTCAAAGAAGCGTTCACTCTCCATACCAAGCTCTATCCTACGTTCCATTTTAACGATTTTCAAAGCTTGATTTTGGTCATAGCTGCCAGTATAAGTCCCGACATTCATCTTGACACCGTATTTACTTTCATAGTCACCGATAACACTCATGCTCTGTTTTGCACGTGTACGAAGTCGGTTAACGAGTGAAATGGCTTCATTGATTCGGCCGTCATTCAACTGAACTAAAGCTTCGGCACGTTCCAATAGCACATCGGCATAGCGGAAAACAATGCGATTCATCGGTGTGCCCCACCATGAACCTTTGATGAGATAGCCACAGTCAGGGTCTACATTCTGCTTCAATGTGACATAATAGCCATAGAGACCATTCGATCTACTCCATGTAGCGCTCTCGTCCATGATATACTTTTTGTTGAATTCATAAGGCAAACCAGGAATTCCAACGGTGAGAAACAGGCGCGGATCAGCATAATCCTTGGTCTTGTCATAATTGTCTTTGTTGAAGTTGTCAAGTTCAGGAAGGCCGTTGTTGTCGGTCTTAAAGGCATTGACAAGGTTCTGACTGGGTTTGTAGAAGTCGCAACCTCCATCGGTAACTCCAGGAATATTCGGCACAATCAGACCGTAACTCCAGTTCAGATTACCGTATTTTGTACCGTCGTTCATGGAATACTGCATGGCCCAGATACTCTCTTTGCCATTCTCATACTGTGGTTCTGGACGGAAGTTATCGTGGAAATCGGCAGCGAGTCTATAACCTCCAGCCGTATAAATACTTTCATCTGTATATTCAATAACCTTCTTCAAGTCGTCTTTCGAGATGCTCGTTACTTGGTTACTTTCAGCATTATCCTGATGATAAGCCTTATAAAGATAGACTTTTGCAAGGAAAGCGGCAGCGGCAGCCTTGCTGGGTCGGCCCACTTCTGTTTGCTTCACAGGCAACGTTTTGTAAGCCACCTCAAGGTCGTTGATAATCTGTTGCCAGCCTTCATCATTGTTAAACTCACGGTTGGAAAGGTTGTTATACTCCTCTGTTGTAAGATTTTCGTTCATGATGAAAGGGATATTCTTATAGAGTCTCTTCAAAAGGAAGTGACCATAAGCACGGAGATATTTCATCTCGGCTATTCTTTCGGCTTTCAGCGGATAGCTTGTTGCATCTGTTTTATCAAGCAGAGCAATGGCAGTATTCACGCGGGAGATGCAATTGTAAAGGCGTTGCCACATGTCACTGATGTTCCAATTGGTGGTAAGAATGCCCTGAGAAACTTCTAACTGGTGGAAAACATCACCGTCACTCGTACCATTTCCGCCCTTATAAGCATCGTCGCTGCGCACATCAAAGTTCCACATTGAGAACGAAGAGTTGATGTCTTCGGCCGAAATCCATACGGCATAAGCCGATATAATAAGGTTATCCACATATTTAGATTCCTTTACTTGCTTGTCGCTCAGCGTTCCTTGCGGTGTCTGTTTGTCGAGGAAATCAGAGCAACTGCCTAATACAAGCGTCATCAACGCCGTACAAATATATATTAATTTCTTCATTGTTTTAGATTTAGAATGTAACATTCAGTCCGAAAGTGATGTTGAGTGGGATTGGATATCCAAAGTTAGGATTCTCCGGATCAACGCCCGTGAAGCTCTTGCTGTGGATAGTAAGTAGGTTCTGTGCACTCAAATAAACACGGAAACGCTCCATAAAGAGTTTCTTGGCAATGCTTTGTGGGAAGTTATATCCCAGTTGAATGGTGCGCAGTTTCAAGTAAGAACCGTTTTCAACCCAATAGGTTGACACACGCTTTTCATTGTTGTTGTCCGACAAAGTCAATGCCGGAATGTTGCTTCCCATGTTGGTTGGGCTCCAGGCGTCAAGCAAACGGCGTCCTTTGTTGAGGAAACCAATGTTTAAACCCGCCCAGATATCGGTTTCTTTCTTCAGGTCTGAAATGATATCCACACCTTGAACACCCTGCCAGAACATGGTGAAATCGAAGTTCTTATATTCTAAATAGAGATTGAAACCATAGGTGAAGTCGGGCACAGGATTATAAATCCAGTCCTGATCTGCCTCAGTAATCTTATTGTCTCCATTGAGATCTTTCCATCGGATGCGTCCTAATGCAGCACCATCCTGCACGGCATTATTGTCGATTTCATCTTGACTTTTGAAGATACCATCGGCAATATAGCCCACCTGTGCACCCATAGGATGACCAATAACGCTCTTCACACCGTTACCACCAAAGGTTCCATTGGCAGCAACTGTAGCTGGAAGTTTCGTGATTTTGTTGCGATATGTACCGATATTTCCTGTGAGATCATATTTCAATCCAAAGTTGGTCTGACCGCGATAGCCAAGGTTTAGTTCTATACCTCGGTTCTCCATTTCGCCTGCATTAATCCATTGTGTGCTGCCTTCTCCCATGGCTGCGATGCCTGCCATCTGCACAAGAATGTCCTTGGTCTTCTTGTAATACCAATCAAAACCGCCATAAAGACTTCCGTTGAAGAATGAGAAGTCAAGACCAAGATTGGTCTGTGTGGTTGTTTCCCACTTGATATTGTCGTTTCCAATCTGGTCACGTTTGAAGCCGGACAGCAGGGTTTTGCCACCATTCGTACCGCCGATATCATAAGAAGTGCCATAACTCTGACCACCATTCTCACTGACTCCGTAGTTACTTACATAGATAGTATAGCGTGCAATGTTCGAAATTTCCTGGTTACCCGTCTGTCCCCATGAGGCACGAAGCTTCAAATCGTCAATCCATGTAGCTTTCTTGAGGAAGTTTTCACGGTTGATTCGCCAGCCCACAGAGACAGAAGGGAAGGTGGCATAACGGTTGTTACGACCGAAACGGGAGCTTCCATCATGACGCACAGTCAGTGAAGCCATGTATTTATCATCGTAGTTATAGTTGAGTTTTCCAAAGTAGGAAACGAGCGAGAAGCCTGAACCGCCACCGTAACTCTGTGCTGTTCCCACGCCGGCATCAGGCCACATGTAGTCGGGATTAAGGATAATGAAGTTCTCTTTGTACCCAGAGAAATTGGTATCATCCTCACGGTTAAGCTCCATACCGAACATAGCGTCTACTCTGTTGAGTCTCATAACGGCGTTATAAGTGGCAACTGCATTCCACATCCATTTCGTCCAATGTTCCTGTTTGGCTTCAACACCATTCTTGTTATTGGCAACATTGCCCTCGGTTACAGGGTAAGTGAAGATGCGTTGTTGCTTTTGGCTGTAGTCAAGGCCGAAAGTCGAGCGGATATTAAAGCCTTTGAAAGGGTTCAGGTTTAAGTAAGCATCACCGAAAAGACGCCAATAAGTATAACGGTTATCTTTGTTTCGTTGCAAACGGGCTACCGGGTTCTCACGGTCGGGATAGCCTCCTACAGGGCCGGCATACTCTCCTTTAGCCGTATATACAGGCAAAGAGGGATTGAATTGCAATACGTTGCTGAGGAAACCACCAGGAGCTTGCACCTCAGAAGTACGGTTCAAGGTGAAGTTTTCACCTACAGTCAGCACGTTACTGATGAGCTTATAGTCGGAATTCATACGTGCAGAGAAACGCTCAAAGTCAGAAGTTTTGATGATACCAAGGTTCTTATAGTAACCAAGAGAGAAGTAAGAGCTTCCTTTCTCCGTGCCGTTGCTCACGGCAACATTATATTGTTGGATTACTCCTGTACGCGTTGTCTGGTCAAACCAATCGGTATCTGCGGCAGGAGTTGTGCTTGCTGCATCGAGATATTTATTCATCTTGATGCCATTCAGCACAGGATATCCGTTGGCATCATAGCCCCACTGATAGCGATAGCCCAAGCCATTGGTGTTGGGATCCATGCCATCATTGACATAAGCCTGCCACATTACCTGCCCATATTCCTTAGCATTCATCACATCCATCTTATGCGCATAGGATGAAACGGCTACTGAAGCGTCAAGGTCAACCTTTACTTTTCCTTTCTTTCCCTGCTTGGTTGTGATGATAATTACGCCGTTGGCAGCACGTGAACCATAGATAGAAGCCGAGGCTGCATCCTTCAACACCTGGATACTTTCAATGTCGTTACCGTTGAGTTCGTGCATACCTACTTTCGTTGGCACACCATCTATAATATAAAGTGGATCGTTGTTGTTCAGCGTTCCGATACCGCGAATGCGCACAGTTGCACTTCCCGACGGTGCACCGTCAGCCGAAATATTCATTCCCGGCACACGACCTTGCAGTGCTTTGATAGGGTTGTTTTCATTCTGTTTGGCTATTTCGTTGACGCTGACCACTGAGATTGCCCCCGTCAAATCGGCCTTTCTTTGCTTCGTATAGCCCGTAACAACAACCTCGTTCAACAGTTTTGATTCTTCTTTCAGTGTGATTTTCAGATTTGGAGCAGCTTTTACTTCTTGTCCGACGTAGCCGATGTAGGTGATAAGAAGGGTGGAACCCGGCTTCGCCTTCAGTTTGAAGTTGCCGTCGATGTCGGAAATCGTACCGTTAGATGTACCTTTTTCCATGACCGAGGCACCGATAATCGGGTCGCCATTGGCATCGACAACAATTCCAGAAAACTCTGTTTGCGCATAAATCAATGTGCAACAGAACATGAGCATGGTGCTCATCATGAGTCGTTTCAGATTGTTCATTCGTTAATTTTATTTAGGTTTATAATGTTATCAGACAGGAACCACATGACTTTTCAATGATCCTATCAAGGTTTCTGTCGCAAAGATAAACCGCAATCTTGTAAAACGAACGAACTTATCGTTCAAAACAAAGCAAAAATGTTACATGAAACAAAAGTGATAGCTTTTGTTCAAAATGTTGCATTCCCTGCAAGGTTGGCCCCACTTTCTGCCATCCATCGTACTTCTTTGGCCTATTCCGCAATCTTACGGATAAGCGAAAGCCCGTCACGAAGAGGCAGAATAACTTTCTCTACCCGCTTATCGGCCATCACATGGTCGTTGAATGCACGGATACCGAGGGTCTGTTGGTCGTGGTCATAGGCTGAATCTACGACGTGACCGTCCCACAATGTATTGTCGGCCACAATGTAACCGCCCCGCCGAAGCACTGACATTGCCATCTCATAAGTCTCGATATACGTGCGTTTATCGCCGTCGATGAAAGCCATATCGAACGTAATTCCAAGCTTAGGGGCCAACAGATTGGCATCTCCGATGGTGAAAACAATGCGCTCACTTACATGAGATTGCTCAATCCAAGGGCGTGTAAAGTCTTCCATTTCGTCGTTGATTTCAAACGTATATACCTTGCCGTCGCCCGTCAATCCCTCGGCCATGCAGATCGCACTGTAGCCACTGAACGTGCCCACTTCAAGGATATTCCTCGGTCGAATCATCGTGACAAGCATCTTGAGCAGCCTGCCTTGAATATGCCCGCTGGCCATTCGGCCGTGTATGGTGTGGATATTCGTGGCCCGATAGAGGCGATACAGATAGTCGTCTTCGGGGTCGATGTGTTGCACGATATACGCATTGATAGGGTCTTCAATGCTTTGCAGTGCCGCAACCTGCCGCTCTCCGTGTCTATTCATCGCTCAAACGGCATTGGAAAGATGGGCAAGTATGCCGTCAATGGCCATGACATAGCCATGCAATCCGAAGCCACAGACGACGCCAAGGCAGACAGAACTGAGGTAAGACTGATGGCGGAAAGCCTCCCGACGGTGCACATTACTGATGTGAACCTCCACCACCGGGCACTTCAATGCGCGAATACAGTCTTGCAAGGCAATGCTCGTATGGGTGTAAGCACCGGCATTCAGCACCACACCGTCATGCGTAAAGCCCACTTTCTGCAGCTTGTCAATCAGCTCACCCTCGCTGTTACTCTGGAAATATTCAATCTCGATATCGGGGAATTTAGCCTTCACTGCGGGCAGAAAGTCCTCAAACGACCGGCCGCCATAGATACCCGGCTCGCGAACTCCCAAGAGATTGAGGTTCGGTCCGTTGATGATTTGAATCTTCATTGTCTCGTTTTTTTTGTTTATCTTTGCAGCAATGGCATGCGGAAAGGCTTACAACACTTGCCGAATACGCCGTCCTGCAGCAGCAAAAATAATAAAATAAATGGAAACCGACAAGAAAAGCGATGCGAATATACTGAAGACTTATCTGCGATATCTGAAGTTGGAGCGCAATTATTCGCAGAACACAATCGATGCCTATGCCCATGACATCGCATGGCTCATGGACTATTGCGACCGAGAATCGCGCAAACCGACGGCCTTGCAGCCCGAAGACCTGCAGCATTTTGCGGCTTCGCTGCATGAATATCAAGTCGGTCCGCGCTCACAGGCCCGCATCTTGAGTGGCGTCCGCTCCTTTTATCGCTATCTGTTGCTTGACGGTTACATCGAAACCGACCCCACCGAACTGCTCGAATCGCCCGTCTTGGGACAACATCTGCCCGAGGTTCTGTCCACCGAAGAGGTGGATTTGCTGGAACAAAGCATTGACCTTTCGAAGCCCGAAGGCCAACGTAACCGCGCCATTATCGAGATGTTGTTCTCTTGTGGCCTGCGTGTTTCGGAATTAGTCAACTTGAAACTCTCGCAACTCCATCTTGAAGAAGGCTTCATTCGCGTGCTGGGTAAGGGGTCGAAAGAGCGGCTCGTGCCGATTTCTCCGCGTGCCATTAAAGAACTAAAACTGTGGTTCACCGACCGTGTCCACCTGAAAATCAAGCGTGGAGAAGAAGATTTCGTATTTCTGAGTAAGCGTGGTGGGCATCTCACGCGCACCATGATTCTCATCATGATCAAGCGACAAGCTGAAGAAGCCGGCCTCAAAAAGACGATTTCCCCCCACACCTTGCGCCACAGTTTTGCCACGGCTTTGTTGAAAGGTGGCGCCGATTTGCGGGCCATTCAGGCCATGTTGGGCCACGAAAGCATCGGTACCACCGAGATTTATACACACATCGACACGACAACCTTACGCGAAGAAATCCTGAATCATCACCCCCGAAACATGAAAAAACCGTGAGGTAACGCATGTAGAGACGCATGGTTCGTGCATCCGCTCAAGGTAAAAGAGAAACGCACGTGCGCATTCTGCATGCTCGCTTCATACGAAATGTGCCGACAATAACTCCATTCACATGCCTTTTCGCAATAAAACGGGAGGCGAGAGCATGATAGGTATATATATAATAAGGTGGAAGCACATTCCATGAAAGCAGGTTGGGTCTGCGAACCACGCTGTCTTCTGCCCTAAGACAAGAGCTATCGGCCCCGGAAACCAATTTTTTGCGCATCTAACATTGATAATTATACAAATTCATCTTACTTTTATGCAAAAACAAAAGAATGTTTGTATATTTATAAAATTAGTCGTATCTTTGTTCACATCAATTGAAACAACGATATGGGATACACGAGAATGTCGGCTGCCGAGGCTGCGGCCATGATCAAAAACGACGAGACCATTGCGCTTTCGGGGTTCACTCCAAACGGTGTTCCCAAGGCCGTTTTCCGCGAACTCTCCAAACATGCCGAGCAAGAACACGCGGCCGGGCGTCCCTTTCAGATTGGAATTATCACCGGAGCCTCCACAGGTCAGAGCGTAGAAGGCGACATGGCAGCGGCCAAGGCCATCAAGTTCAGGGCGCCGTTCTCCACGAATAAGGACTTCAGAGACTGCACCAACGCGGGCGAAATCGACTTCGAGGACATGCATCTTGGCCATGTTGCCGAGCGATTGCGGCGTGGGTTCTATGGCGAAATCGACTGGGCCATCATCGAAGTGAGCGGCTTGGAGGAGGGAACCTCCACATGCAAGGCCTTCCTGACCAGTGCCGGAGGCATCGTACCCACCATCGTCAGGCTGGCTAAACACGTCATCATCGAGCACAACAGCTTTCACCATCCGACGTCACATCTGCTGCATGACGTGTACGAGATAGCCGAATGCCCCCGCCGTCTCCCCATTCCTATCCTGCAGGTTGGCGACCGTATCGGCAGAGAATACGTGGAAATCGATGCCAAGAAAATCGTTGGTGTGGTGGAATGTTGCATTCCCGAGGAGGCACGCGCATTCACTCCGCTCGACCCGGTCACTGAACAAATGGGCCATAACGTGGCCGATTTCTTGGTGAACGACCTGAAACGGGGCATCATTCCGCCCGAATTCCTGCCCTTGCAGAGCGGAGTTGGCGTGACGAGCAACGCCGTTCTCGAGGCATTGGGGCAGAATCCGGCCGTCCCGGTGTTCTCCGTTTACGCGGAGGTTGTGCAAGATTCCGTCGTAAAATACATGAGAGAGGGGCGCATCAAAGCTGCCAGTTGCTCGTCGTTGACTGTCACCAACGACACCTTAAAAGGCATTTATGCCGACATGGACTATTTCAAAGCCCGCATAACCATACGTCAAAGCGAGATTAGCAACGCGCCCGAGGTCATCAGAAGACTTGGAGTCATCGCCATGAATACGGCACTTGAGTGCGATATCTACGGCAACGAGAACTCCAGTCACATCTGTGGCAGCCGGCTGATGAACGGAGTCGGCGGCTCATGCGACTATGAACGGAACGGCTTTATCAGTATTTTTACGACGCAGAGTACGGCAAAAAACGGTGCCATCAGTAGCATTGTGCCCATGTGCAGCCATGTAGATTCGACCGAACACGACGTAGATGTCATTGTAACCGAGCAGGGAGTGGCCGACTTGAGAGGCAAAGGTCCGCTGCGAAGAGCACAGGAAATCATCGAAAACTGTGCGCATCCGGACTATCGTCCCTTGCTTCGCGACTACCTGAAGATAGCAGGTAAGGGGCACGAACCGCAGCACATGCGTTCAGCCCTCGCCTTCCACGATGCCTATCTGACGAAAGGGGACATGCGACTGACGGAGTTTTGATGCCGGAAAAAGATTGTGTCTTCTGTCAATCATGTTAAAATAATTACACAAAAGACAGGGCTTTTCCAAGCAACCAAATAGAAATGGGAGGCGAAGGTCTCTGCGGTTTTCTGCTTGGTTTTGGTAAATGGTCTTGTCGTTTCTTGCAGGTGATGCACTCATTTCAGTCCTGTTTGCCCGCAATATGGCCCATTTTACATGCCGATATGGGCCATATCACACGCTAATCTGGCTTATTTTACCTGCCAAACCGGGGCATATTGCAACGTTGTTGCAGCCAAACGGCACCGCTTTGGCATTTATTTCTCGTCGTCGTTTCTGCTAATTTTCATAACCATCTGCATACCAATGGATTACAAACACTTGAAATTCGGCGCGTATTTCCGTCCATCTTCTTTCGCTTTTCAAATACGCAAGCTGCGCAAAGCCTTTTGTTAAGTATTTTCATTACATTCCTCTTCGGAAACCAAACGACTGAGCATAGCCGAAAAACGAGACAACGTAACACTACTTCAAAGAATCGATTGGGAATGAAACGCGCAACGCTTGCAGCACTGCCCCCCAATAGCTGCGATGTATTTTCCGCCGAATAGAAATTGAACAAGGAAGACCAAGCGACCTGTCGCCAACAGCATGGAGTTGCAATATATTGGATTTCCGTCCTTTGAAAGGGTCAGGAGAGCCCATAAATCCAGTGGGGTTACGGGTTGCATGCCGCTTATTCCCCCTCTCATTCTATTCCTATGAGCCTCAAGGGCGTGGCCAATGGAAATGACTTCGGCCTTTATCGGCATGAAAAGAAATAGAGAAAAGGTGGTTATTAAATTTATAAAAGATGTTAATAGAATGAATGGAATTGCCATAAATAGCCTATCTTTGTTTTCGTATGAAACATATAGTCTTACCAACACAAGCAAAGTAATGCGGAATATTTCCGAAATGAAACCATCATACCATACAATGAAAACGAAGAACAAGCCTAAATGGTATTTCTTTTACGGCCTTTTTGCCTCGGTTTTTCCATGTGCAGGTGATGCAGGGCGACGAGAATCGTATTCCCAAATGCACGACCTATGCTTGAGAACACAGGCTTTATAAGATGATAACACGCTATTTACAACACTGAAAACCATTCATATCCTATGTGGAAACTACTGACTCCTCCGGCCTATAAAGCCGAACAAACCGGCCCCGAAGCCGATGCAAGATACAAGAAATTGCGTTGGCAGGTGTTCTTGGGCATCTTTATCGGATACGCCGGCTTTTATATTGTGCGCAAGAACTTCTCAATGGCGATACCAATGCTTGCCAATTTCGGTTTCGACAAGGGTGAATTGGGTATCGTACTCTCGATGAATGCCATTGCATATGGCTTCTCGAAGTTCATCATGGCAAGCATTTCCGACCGTAGTAACGCCCGTGCTTTCCTGCCATTGGGCTTGGTGATGGCCGCCATATCCATGCTCTTCATGATTGTTCCCATTCAATGGATCGGTGCCGACCACAAATCGCTGGCCATTCTCCTGATGGCTGTGCTCAACTTCCTTGTGGGCTGGTTCAACGGCATGGGGTGGCCGCCGTGCGGACGCGTGATGACGCACTGGTTCTCCATCAAAGAGCGCGGAACATGGATGTCGTTCTGGAACTGTGCCCATAATGTTGGCGGCGCTTTGGTAGGTCCTATGGCCGTATATGGCGCAATGTGGTTCGGATCGTGGTTCTATGGTGCCGATGCGCAGCGATATTTCCTCATCGGAACCTATGCTTTCCCGGCCGCGGTAGCCATTTTGATTGCCTTGTTGGCCTATAGCATGATACGAGACACGCCACAATCGTGCGGACTTCCCTCTATTGAGAAGTGGAGCGGCTCGGCTTCAAAGAACTATAATGAGAAGGCCGAGCAGGTACTTTCCACGAAAGAGATATTCAGAATCGTGCTTTCCAACAAGTTCCTTTGGTATATTGCCTTTGCGAATGCCTTTGTTTACATGGTACGCTACGGCTGTTTGGACTGGGCACCGACTATTCTGACCGAGAAAGGCATCGACATCAAGAGTGCCGGCTGGGCCTACTTCGCCTACGAGATAGCTGCCATTCCGGGCACCATCATCTGCGGTTGGCTGTCAGACAAGGTATTCAACGGCCGACGTGCCCTGCCTACGATCCTATTCATGGTGCTTGTGGCCGTAGCCATCGTGGTTTATTGGCAGAACATCGACAATGTGAATGTCGTTATCGGCTGTTTAATCGCCATAGGTTTCCTGATTTACGGGCCAGTAATGCTCATTGGAGTGCAAGCTTTAGACCTTGCGCCGAAGAACGCAGCAGGAACGGCGGCCGGTTTGACGGGTTTCATGGGCTATGTACTGGGAACGGCGCTTCTGGCCAACATCGTTATCGGCTATGTAGCCGAAGTTGCCGGCTGGAACTGGACGTTTATTCTCCTCATCATCGCCTGTTTACTTTCCATTCTCTTTATGGGACTGACCTATCATGAGGAACAATATCTGGTAAAACAGCAAAAGAACGAAGCATAAACACTAAAAACACTAAATTTTATAATGGAAAAGACAGACGTATATAAACCGTTAGGGCCACAAAGAAAACCGTTTTTGAAATGGCAAATGCGCACTATTCTCATCACAATGATAGGATATGCCATCTTCTACTTCGTGAGAAAGAACTTCTCTTTGGCCATGCCAGGACTGACAGCAGAGTATGGTATCACCAATAAAAGCTTTGGTTGGATTATCTTTATCGGCTCGCTCGTCTATGGTTTCTCGAGATTCATCAACGGCTATCTGGTCGATAAGATCAAAGGTCGCATAGTCATGGCATTAGGTTTGTTCCTTTGTGCCGTTGCAAACTTTGCTTTCGGGTTCGGTGTCAACCTTAGTGCGATGATAACCGGGGCGGATCACGGGGCAGACTTCACGTCGACGTTTATCTTCATCATGGGAATCATCATCATTCTTAATCAATATTTCCAAGGAATGGGCTATCCTCCCTGCGCCAGAATACTGCCCCACTGGATTCATCCCAGCGAGTTAGCCACGAAGATGTCGATATGGAACACCTCACATTCCGTGGGTGCGACGCTGGCTGTGCTGATTTGCGGATACATCATGGGCACAATGGGCGTCAACCTGAGCAGCAATCCAGCTTGGGTGGCCCAGTTGACGACTCATCTCACAGACAATGGGGTCACGGATGCCGCAAATCAGGCCTTGGCCTACGCATCTCATACCGGAGCATGGCGTTGGTGCTTTTGGATTCCGGCCTGCATCGCGTTGGTAGGTTCGCTTTTCATTCTGATAGGACTCCGCGATGAACCGAAAGATGTAGGGCTTCCCGACCTCCCCGACACCTCATTGGGCCACTATACTGACGCAAAAGACAAGAAAGCCCGGAAGAAATTCGAGATGATTATGGTGTGGAAAAACCGCTGGGTTTGGACATTTTGCATCGCTAATCTCTTTGTATATATCGTTCGTATGGGTATTTTGGACTGGGGACCGAAGTTCCTTACCGAGAGCAGAGGCATGAAAATAGCGGAAGCCGGCTGGACTGTTGCGGCCTTTGAGATAGCAGGTATCGTCGGAACCTTGTTCGCTGGGTGGGCCACTGACCATCTTTTTAAAGGCAAGGCTCACCGTATGTGCGTGTTCAGTATGGTGGGTGCAACGCTCTTTATGACGATATTCAGGTTCCTACCCCAGAATTCGAGCTTCCTTTTGACAACGATTATCCTCATCGGTGCAGGCTTCTGTATCTACGGGCCACAGGCACTTATCGGCATAGCTTTGGGCAATCAGGCCACGAAAGAGGCCTCAGCGCGTGCCAACGGCCTGGCGGGCATCTTGGGTTACATTGGTGCCGGTCTGTCGGGTCTGCTGGTTGGCTACGTTGCCGACCTCTATGGGTGGACTCATGTCTTTGAAACCATCATCGTTGTTGCCGTCATCTGCATCTTCATTCTCGTGTCGATGTGGCAAGCTCCACGCGATGGTTATGAGAAGAGTCAGTCTATCAACTACGACGAATAACGCATGAAAGAACACCATATGAAGACCATTGAATCTTATATCACCCCGCTTTCGGAAGAAAGATTGCTGAAATGCTGTGCCAAGATCAAGCATGTGGCCTTGGACATGGACGGAACCATCTACTTGGGAAGCACACTCTTCCCCTATACCCAAGGCTTTTTGCAGACGCTGAGGGCTCATGGTATCTCGTATTCTTTCCTGACCAACAACCCAACCAAGAGCAGTAAGGACTATTTATTGAAGCTGAAAGCATTGGGAATTGAGGCTACGGAGGAGCAGATGTACACGTCGTCGATTGCTACAATAGACTATATCAAGCTGCATTATCCGCAAGTCAAGCGCATATTCGCTTTGGGAACACCGAGCATGCAACGGGAATTTACGAACGCCGGCTTTGAACTGACGGCAGATTCTCCGCAAGACCGTCCGGACATGTTAGTGGTTGCTTTCGACACAACCCTTACTTATGAACGGCTATGTCGTGCGGCTTGGTGGGCCTCGAAGGCCGAAATCCCCTTCATTGCCACCAATCCCGATTGGGTATGCCCCACGGATCAGGAGGTAATTCTTGTTGATTGTGGCTCTATTTGCAGCGCCATTGAGGCCTCGACAAAGCGTAAGCCCGACGTTGTCATCGGCAAACCCAACCCCAATATGCTCTATTGTATCAGCGAACGGTTTGGTTTGAAGCCCGATGAAGTCGCCATGTGTGGAGACAGAATCTATACCGATGTGGCCGCCGCACAGAATGCAGGGGCCTTGGGTGTGCTGGTTCTCTCTGGAGAAACAACGTTGGAACAATCCCTTACCTATGAACGGCAACCAGATATTACGGCGCTTAACGTCGAAGAGTTTGGGAAACTGTTGGTAAAAGCAAGAAAACTGACATTGTCTTAACTCAATAAAGACTTGTATTTTTTATAATCAATCATTCATTAATAACTAACACTACATTCTATGAAACGAGTATTTATGTCTTTCGTGAGCGCATTGTTGATTTCAGCTCCTGCGCTTGCAGCCGACGAAAACGCGAACATGGGACCGGCAGAAACGAACACTGCAACGGAAACAGCCACAACCTCGACCGAGAAAACCACGGATGAGGAAAACACTTCAGCCTTGGAAAAACTCATCTCCAAGCTCCCGAAGCTCTCAGGTTACCTGCAAACGGGTTGGAACTACACCACCCAAGGCAAAGGGACATCGTCGTTCCAAGCCAAACGCCTGCGTTTAATCATGGACGGACAGGTGATGGAGAACGTTACCTTCCGTTTACAGATTGAGGCTTTCAATGGTATTGGCGGTTCAAGGAACGGAAACGGACAGAAGAACCTCCAAGTGATGGACGCTTTCGCCACGGCGAAGCTCTCTGATGCGCTCAATATCAGGGCCGGACAATACTATCTTCCGCTCGGGTTTGAGAACTATAACATATCTCCCGCAACGCTCGAGACCGTCGATTTCTCTAATATCTGCTACAGAATGGTATGCCGTAACCCTGTTTCCTACAATGTTGTGGACTATGGTCGCGACCTTGGCGTGATGGTGTTCGGTAATCTGCTGCCGAATGCGGAGAAAGACTTCAACTATTTGAGCTACTACCTCTCGCTGACTAACGGAAACATGCCGATGAAAGACGACAACAACAAGTCGAAGGACATCATTACTGTACTCGAATTCCGCCCCATCAAGAACCTTATGTTCAAGGGTGCGTACAACTGGGGCGAGTATGCTTCGGAGAATATCGCTGGTGGAAACAGTCTTGTTCCGGCCGGTGTGAAGCATCAAGAGATGAACCGTTACATCGTCGGAGCATGGTATAACGACCCCAACGGCTTGAACCTGCGTACAGAATACGGCCACATACAGGCCGGAAGCTATGTGAAGGAAGACGGTTTCTATGCCCTTGCGGCCTATACCATCGGAAATTGGGTGCCAGTTGTGCGCTATGACATGTATCGCGACAAGGTAAACAAGGCAACCTTGAACAACTACGACCGCATTTTGGGCGGCTTCACCTACATGTTCTCCAAGAAACTCAAGATACAGGCTAACTATGGCTACTCCATGTACACCAAAGAGGCAAAAGATTTCTCCAATGGTGGCAAGAAAGGTTCAAGCCAGATACAGATCATGGCCATGTATAAGTTCTAAGAAAACCATCGTTTAATCTTTCAAAATTCACGATTATGAAAAAGTTATCTATGATTCTTGCTGCCGCTTGCTTAGCCGTTGCGGCACATGCACAACACTTGGGCTCCGAATATCGCCTCAAGAAGGTCATTCCCGTAGCCGGTCGGCAAGGTATTGCCATTGACAAGGACTACTACTACGTGTCCGACACGCGCGCACTCTACAAGTATGACAAGCAGGGCAACCTCATTATGAAGAACGATCAGCCGTTCAGAGACCCAGAAAAGGCCAACCACTTCGGCGATATCGACATTTTCAACGGTGAAATCTACACCGGTAACGAGAAATTTGAGTTCGGTCAGGGCCATAATATATCAATTGACGTCTATGATGCTAAGACTTTGAAGTGGAAACGAACCATTCCATGGATTGCGGAGTCGGGACAAGTGGAGTGTTCAGGCCTTGCCATCGACCGCGAGAAGAACCTTGTGTGGATGAGTGACTGGGTTGACAGTCGATACGTGTATTGTTACAGCCTCGAAACGGGCAAGTATTACACCAAGATGCAGTGCCGTCCGTGTCCATATTGGTGCCAAGGCATCTTCATTGCCGATGGAAAAATGCTCTTTGCTGCCGATGATGGCGAGTCAACCTTCGGTATTGCGGACAACATCTACGTGGCCGACGTTTCCAACGTGCCTTATACTGGTCTTAAAGACGGCACACAAGTGACCGTAGAGAACTTCAAAGCAGTGAAGAAACCGGGTAAGGTTGCAGCCGGAGCCATAGCAGGTCGCATTGAACTCTTCCGCGAAATGGGCGATTTCCGCCGTGCCGGCGAGATTGAAGGGCTCTCCATAGACCCGACGAACGACGACCTTGTGGTGCTCAACAACCGTGGTAACCAGATACTTTTGGGCATGCCGATCGGTCCTTTCACCGAGGAAGGCTACACGGGTGAGGTACACGAGCTCTATGTTTACGAGAAAATCAAATAAACAACACAGACTTTTCTCACTCATGGCCTTAGGCCTATGAGCTATAAAATGCGCCGAACGATTGAGTGATCAATTGTTCGGCATCCTTTTTTATCTTGATAAAAAGGCCATTGAGCCGACGTACGGGCTGTGCTTCCCTATTTTAGACTGCACAGAAGCCCGCTTTTGCATGTAGGGGTGCACGGCTCGGGCGTCCGCTCCAGCTGAATTGAAAGCATACATGCAGGATTGTTTAAACGGAGGCACGAGCCGTGCATGTCTACATGCCTTCGAGCAACTCCTCCCATCAACTATTTTACACTGCAATACGACCATGATAGGTATGTAGGGACGCACGGCTCGTGCGTCCGCTCAAGTTGAATGAAGACACAAAAGTATGGCTCGTTGGAGCAGATATCCATTCCGTCGACTTTTACATTTATCCAACCTGATAACCAACGACTTGCACCTTATGTTTCAATCTCACCTATTTTGCCGTGCGAAATGGCTGAGATTACACGGTAAAATAGGTGATATTACGCGGTGAAATGGCTGAGATTACAAAACAGAACGACAGAGGTCAAAGCACAATAAAATTGAAACGAAATCGCATTTGAAACATTTTAAACTATAGATTAAATGGTTTTAACCTTACATTCCGATGTATTTCAAACGTTTTCCGATAGATTTTCAACCTTCTCCGCTTCCTTTTTCCATATCTTTGTGCCGAATTTGCCGATGAAGGACACATTGAAAAAGAAGCATACTTAAATATAATATCAACTTATGAAAAAACATCTTTATTTATTTCTGACGCTTTTCAGCCTCTTTCTCCTTTGGGGAAATGGTGTGCAGGCACAAACTCAGACGCCACATGTAAGCGGTTCTGTGTTGGACACAGAGAACAATCCGATCATTGGGGCCAGTGTTATGGTCAAAGGAACCAAAGAGGGAACGATTTCAAACACGGAAGGCAACTTCAGTATCAAGGCCGCTCCGGGATCCGTTCTCGTTGTCAGCTACATCGGATTTGCCACACAAGAGGTGAAAGTTACAGGGCGTGGAAAACCGATAATCATTACGATGAGAGAAGACACCAAGCGTTTGAACGAAGTGGTTGTCACGGCTTTGGGCATCAAGCGCGAACGTAAAGCGTTGGGATATTCGTTGAGTGAAATCGATGGAAAGGAGTTACAGAAGGCAAAAGAGACGAATGTCATCAACTCGTTGGCCGGAAAAGTGGCCGGACTCTCCATCAGTCAGACTGCAACGGGGCCTGCGGGCTCCACAAGAGTAATCCTCAGAGGAAGCACGGAGCTAACGGGAAACAACCAACCGCTGTATGTCATCGACGGCGTTCCCATGGATAACACCAACTATGACAGCTCCGATCAATGGGGAGGTTTCGACCTCGGCGACGGAATCTCAAGCATCAACCCCGACGATATCGAGAATATCTCAGTGCTGAAAGGGCCTGCTGCCTCGGCTTTATACGGGAGTAGGGCCTCTCACGGTGTGATTCTTATCACGACGAAAAAGGCAAGTACGAAGAAAGACTTCTCGATTGAACTGAACAGTACGGCTACGATTGAGACGCAACTCACGAAATGGAGCGACGTACAATATGAGTTCGGACAAGGTTCTGACGGTCGCATCACGCTCTCCGACGACCGATATTCCTCCAATCGCAACTGGGGACCGAGAGTCGACCCCGGTCTTTATCTGACCTATTTTGACGGCGTGGCTCGTCCGTTGCTCGTTGTCAAGGATAACATCGACGGCTTTTTCCGCACGGGAGTCAACACAACCAATTCGCTGATCATCGACAAAATGGTGCGTAAAACAGGCTTGCGTGTGACCTATACCGACATGCGTGACAAGGATCTTATCCCCAAAACGCACATGTCGCGCAACACTTTGAACCTCCGTGCCAATACAAATATCACGAAATATGTGGACTTAGACTTCAAAGTTACGTACACCCACGAGAACGTTCACAACCGTCCTGCAGTGGCCGATCACCGTGCTAACATCGCCAAAAACCTGATGACGCTTTCCACAACCTTTGACCAAGCATGGCTGCGCGACAACTATCAGGATGCCAACGGGGAATACTACAATTGGAACGACGGCGATAGATACAACATAAATCCCTACTGGGTGCTGAATAAAATGTCCAATGATACGAAGAAAGACACCTATAGAGGTTCGGCAGTCATCAGATATCGTCCGTTCAAACAAATGTCATTGCGGGCCACTCTCGGTACGGATATGAATTTCCTCGTCTTTGAAGACTTTGCTTATCCTACGTCTCCCGGACGCGAAATGGGTGCGCTTACTATCAAGGATTACCGCAATCGTACCTATACCGCAGAGTTCTTGGCAAGCTATAGAGACCGGTTTAAGAAACTAAACTATGGTGCTACAGTCGGTGGGAACATCTATAAGGTAGACAATAAGACGCGAATCATCATGGCACAAAACATGGTCATGCGCGATGCCAAGGCTTTGGAGAGCTTCTCCGAGCGGAAAATAGAGGAAGAACCCTATTGCAAACAAATCAATTCCGTTTATGGAAGCCTCAATTTGGGTTATGATAACTTCGCATATATGGATATGACGCTGCGCGGCGACTATTCTTCCACGCTCCCAATACAGAACAATCTCTATTGGTATCCATCGGTTTCGGGCAGTTTCTTATTCTCGGAGTTCTTCCATATCAACAAGAAAATATTGCCATATGGCAAGGTACGTGCTTCGTGGGCAAAGGTTGGACACGATACTTGGCCTTACTTGTTGCAACTAATGTATGAAATGGCACCCCATAATTTTGGGAAATATCCGATGGCTTCTATTACAAACGACGTGATTCCCAATAAGAAACTTAAACCAACCATGACAAACTCTGTGGAATTGGGATTTGAATTGAAGTTCTTGAACAATAGGATTGGGCTCGATGTCACCTATTATAATCAGCATAGTAGGGACCAAATCCTTCGAATGAACACAGCACACGGCTCAGGTTACAGATTTAAGATGGTCAATGCCGGAGATATTGAGAACCGAGGTATCGAGATTGTGTTGAATACACGGCCGATAGACCTGCAGGATTTCAGCTGGGATCTGAACATGAACTTTGCAAAGAACAAGAATAAAGTCAGGAAATTAGCCCATGGAGTAGATGAGTTCGAATTGTCTTCAGCCCGTTGGCTTGGTGTAAAAATCGTAGCCAAGGTGGGCGAGAACTATGGTTGTATCATGGGACAAGACTTCCTGCGCAATGCAAATGGCGATGTTATCATCGATGGAAAGACGGGATTGCCCAAAATAACCGACGACTTGAAAGTCTTAGGTAATGCAACATGGGACTGGACGGGCGGACTTACGACCAACTTCCGCTACAAAAATCTCACGCTTGGAGCTATCTTTGATGTCAAAGTAGGCGCAGATCTCTATTCCATGTCAGCTCGGTCGGCCTATTATACGGGTAAAAATAAGGAAACACTCGAGGGAAGAGACGGGTGGTATGCATCAGAAGAGCAACGTTTACAAGCCGGTGTGGCCCCCAAAGATTGGAAGCCTACGGGAGGATACATTGCCAAAGGCGTGATTGAGCAGCCCGATGGGACGTATAAACCGAATGATATTTATGTCAACCCGCAGGATTATTGGATGCATGTGGCCATGAATACGGCTCGTCCATTCATTTATGACAACTCGTATGTCAAGCTGCGTGAGCTGACTTTATCGTATGCTTTCCCGAAAAGATTGCTGGGGAAGGTTATCCAGTCGCTGTCCGTTTCGTTTGTTGCACGTAACCTTTTCAACATCTACAAGAACATTCCCAATATCGACCCTGACTCCAACTATAACAATGGACCGTCTTTGGGACTCGAATACGGCTCACTTCCGTCGAGAAGAAGCATTGGAATGAACGTAAACCTCAAATTCTAATGAAAGAAAGAACTCAATTATGAAAACAACACATAAACTTTTAGCTTGTTTGCTTTGCTTGTCAGCCTTTGCATTATGCGCTTGTGACGACAGTGCCTTTGAGTCAATGAACACCAACTCAAAGAGATCATCGAATGCAGACCCTAATTATCAGCTCACACAATGCGAAGCACAGATATGGGGCTTTTGGCTTTGGCATGAAACAACCCTTAATTACGTTTCTCCTTTTTGTCAATACCTGATGGGTAACTGGGCAACGACCACTTATGGCGGCCGTTATGCGAAGCATCCGCAATATGTGGGCGCAATCTATGACTACATGTATGTGCTGACGCTCAAGAACCTCGTTGACATTGTCAACCGCACAAGCAACATAAAACAGCGCAATCTGCATTATATAGCACGCATATTCAAGGTTTACTGCTTCGGTATCGTCACAGACCTCTATGGCGACGTACCTTATTTTGAGGCCTGTCGCGGACATTTCGACGACAATGTGCTGCCGACGTTCGATAAACAACAAGACATCTATAAGGATTTCATGAGCGAACTACAGACAGCTGTCGACTCTTTAAGTGCCAGTGAGAAAACAAAGGTGAAGGGAGATATCATCTATGATGGCGATATCTTGAAATGGAAAAAGCTGGCTAACTCACTCCATTTGCGCTATGCTATGCGCATGGTAAAGGCAGATCCCGCATTTGCCAAGCAGGAAGTAAGTAAAGCTTTGCACAATCCCGGCGGATTAATCTCATCAGCTGAAGAAGAAGCACTCGTCAAATACGTCTATGACAGCTTTGATTGGGCCACCATGGAATACAGACGTAATGGCATAGCACTGCTGATGAAGGGAACAGGAGAATATCCTGCAACCTATATCTGCTCTACGTTCTTCAATCAATTAAAAGATACCAACGACCCAAGGTTGTTCGTCTATTGCCGCACTTACGATGAAACGTCGCCCAATAATCCCTTTGGTCGCCATGACATCACAGAGGATATGCTGTCCGCACCGAAAGCAAAATTCCAACCGGTAGACCCGGGTTACTTCTCTTGGGAGCGATGGCCGAGTGGCTATTGGAGCTCAAAGATGCAGAAATACTATGCAAAGGAATGCCGACCGCAAGTCAATAACTTCTACTTGAGGCCTACTTCGCCCGGCGTTATCATGACCCTTGCCGAGACAAAGTTGCTGGAAGCCGAAGCCGTGGCACGGTGGGGAAGCGAGATGAGCAGCAAAACTGTCGAGCAACTCTACGAAGAAGGTGTGAAAGCCGCGTTCCATCACTTGGAAAGTTATGGGGCCGAAGCCTTCAAGGATGCTGACATCAACACGTATATTGCAGCCAACAACGTATCGGCCGACCAAAAAGACCAAATCGAGAAAATCAATATGCAACTATGGATCCTGCATTTTGACAACCCATGGGAAGGATATGCCAACTGGCGCAGGGTTGATTACCCCGTATTAAAGTCTTCTACAGAATACGGAGCCAAGTGCTTAAACTCGCAAACTATTCCTTTACGCCTCTGTTATCCGCTCTTTGAGGGCACATATAACAAGGCCAAGTATGAAGAAGTGCTGCAACGACTCGGCGGAACTGATGATTGGAACAAGCCCGTATGGTGGGATCAATAACGAAACCTCTTGATAAAAATAAATGTTTTCAAGCATGTAACTCAATTCATAACAAAATATAGCGACACAATCATGAAACATCTTTTTTTAATATTGCTAAGCCTCCTTGTTTTGGGCAATGTTTTCGTTAGTTGTAAAGATGAGAAAACAGACTTCACGGAACTCGGAAAAGATGAATATCCGCAGATTTTCGGACAATGGCCTGACAAGAAAAGCAATGGAGATCTCGGAGAGTTCAATCTCACATTGGGCGACACATTAAAGCCAATCGTTCAATATACGCCTTCACAATACAGCGAAGGGACTTGGTATATCGATGGGGAAGTGGTCCATCGAGGCACAGGTCTCTGCTATATCCCCAAGGCGATCGGTACCTATAACGTTAAACTGGTTGTGAAGACGGCCAAATACGAGACTTCACGTGAAGCTGTCCTCAACGTATGGAGCCGTTAATAAAGAGTTGTAGCAAATGACATTACAATCAACAGACAGGCATGTAAAATCGGCTTATGGTCGGTCTTGCCTTTCTGTTTCAGTCATTTTACGACCCAATCTCAGCCATTTTACCATGCAATATCAGCCATATTGCGCGGTAAAATGGCTGAAATTAAATTACAAAATGACTGATATTGTGCAGTAGAGACGCTTTTCCAACCTTCTAACCTGAAAAGAATAAGTTTTCATTCTCCTTTGAATGCCTTTACAAAAATATATCCTGTATTTACAGCCGTTAATGCTTTTGCATATTAAAAACCGCTTGTGAACCTTTCAAGAAAGCAGGTATAAAATCCAAATCTATTCAACAACAACTGCCGTCTCTAATGCCTCTAAATGGAAAAATCATTTAATTTTAACACCTTAATCTATTAATAAAGAAAGAAAAAATGAGAAAATTAGGTTTAACTTTTTTGATGATGTGTTTATCTCTTACTGCCGTTTTTGCGCAGGATTATAAAAATCGCATCAATGAGAACGAGAGTAAGGTACCTCAGTTTACGCTGCCTGATGTGCTGACATGCAATAATGGGAAGAAAGTAAAGACGATAAAGGACTGGGAAACTATCCGTCGTTTAGAGTTACTTGAGATATTCTCTTCGTTAGAGTATGGACGTACGCCAACTGAAAAAATCAAAGTGTCGTACGATTTGCTCTCCGAAGACCCGAATGCGCTGAACGGAAAAGCCACCCGCAAGCAGGTTCTGTTCACGTTTACGAATGGAAGGAAGAAGATCGAAGCCATTCTGTTACTTTACCTACCGAATAAGGTGAACGGAAAAGCACCGGTTTTCATCGGATATAACTTTCTTGGCAACCAATCGACAACCACAGAGAAACCCATTTTTGCGTCTCCTTCAATGCATTTGTCAGAGGATCCCAGCAGTGAAGTATGGATTCGTGCCAGTCAGAAAAGGCGTTGGCCGTTTGAAATGATCATCGATCGCGGTTATGCTGTAGCCACAATGTTCTACGGCGACATCTATCCTGACCTCAATGGGCTGCGCGATTACAGTGTCATTTCTTTGTTCTCTGATTACGACAAGAGGTCCAAGAATCACGATGAATGGAATGCTATTGGCGCTTGGGCATGGGGATCGAGCCGTATAGCGGATTATATCATCGATAACGAGAGCAGGATAGACGGCAATCGTATTGCATTGCTCGGACATTCGCGGCAAGGTAAGGCTGCACTTTGGGCCGGTGCACAAGATACTCGGTTCAAGGTTGTCATATCAAATTGCTCAGGTTGTGGCGGAGCTGCACTTTCCAAGAGAGTTTTCGGCGAGAACGTTGCCCGGATTACGACTACCTTCCCGCATTGGTTCTGCCCGGCATTCAATCAATATGCAGGAAACGAGGCAAGTATGCCATTCGACCAACACGAGTTATTGGCTTTAATCGCCCCGCGTCACTTGTATGTTGCCAGTGCAGAAGAGGACATGTGGGCCGACCAAAAGGGCGAGTATCTCGGAGCTTATTATACAAAAGACGTGTATAAACTGTATGGAATGCATGGCTTGGACAGCCCTATACCACCGGCAATTGAACAACCTATTCACAATGATGTAGGCTATCATATCCGCAGGGGCATTCATGATGTCACCAATTTCGATTGGACGCAATACTTGAATTATTGTGATAAATACATGAAATGAACCCTATCATGTTGAGACCTCTGTAAAATCCTCTTCGAGACTTTTGCAGAGGTCTCTTTTTTATACGAATACCGGCCGTCAATGAGGCCGATATCGGGCAATGTTGCACCAAGTGGCACGTACTTTTCTTTCTGTCTTTTCAGCCACAATCGTTTTTTTTACGTTTTATTTGCCTTATTGTCAAAATAAAACCGTATTTTTGCAACGACCAGTTCTCAATACAATGAAAAAATACTTCATGTTTATATTCCTGCCATGGGCACTTGCCTGCGGAGCGCACTCGGCCACACAGGGAAATTTAATCCGCAATATTCCGGTTTCTACCGCCCTCGGTTATGCCGCCGGCAGTGCATTGTCGGCACACAATGTGGGCAGCACGGTCGGCGAGTTAGCCTACATACAGTCGCCTCATCAAGACTGGACGGTTTATCTTCTGCTCGTTTTGCTGACGTTCTACAGCATTCGGCGCAACTATCTGGGCCGAATTGAAAGGCGACTTTTCATGCGCAGACTGCAATTCTTCGCAAATACGGCGCATGACATGCGGACACAGCTGACCTTGATTGTCAATCCTTTAAGCGATTTGGACGACGAAAACGGCTTGTCGCTTGAAGAACGTCGGAAACTTTCACCCGCTTTAGTCGGTGCCCGCAACCTTTATCAACTCACCACTGAACTGCTTGACTTCCAAAAGATAGACTTTCGCGCATCAGGCAGCAGGAAAAAACGTACGGGGCACTGCGACCTGAAAGCCCGTCTGAGCGAAATCGTCGCACATTGCGCCCCACTCTTCCATGAAAAAGACATACATCAGCGGCTGATCCTGCCGAAAGAAGAAGTGACGGTGGGGATGAACCGCAACGAAATAGACCACGTATTATATAATGTGATTTCAAACGCCGTGAAATATAACCGTCAAGGCGGAAAAGTCACCATCGAATTGCAACAGGACAAACATCATACAACTGTTGCCGTCAGCGACACGGGCATCGGAATTCCGCAGAAATCGCAGAAAAGAGTATTCACCTTGTTTTACAGGGCAGCCAATGCAACCGGCGACAATCCCAGTGGCAACGGACTGGGGTTGGCTTTTGCGCGCGAAATCATGCGAATGCACCAAGGCGACATCACGTTCGACAGCACCGAAGGTAAGGGAACGACGTTCTTCATCACCTTTTCTCGCAAGCAACGGCATTGGAAACTGCTGCGACTGTTATCGCCGTTGCGCGCCCATATCAGGCATCAAAGGCCGCGAATGGCCGGACCCATTGCTCATCGGCTGCAGCTTCAAACGGCTCAGCCGACTGTCTGGCAAAGCGAAACCGGCTTGGAAGATACGCTGCATCGGAAACGTTTGATGATTATTGAGGATAACGACGCACTTCGTTCCTATCTGTATGATGTTTTTAAAGACGATTATCAGGTTGTTACGATGCCCGATGGCGACACGGCACTGGCCGCTTTGAAGCAGAACACGGTAGACTTTATCATCAGTGATGTGCTGATGCCGGGCATCAAAGGCGACACTTTGTGCCGCAAAATCAAGACTTCTGTCGAGACATCGCATATCCCCGTCATTCTGCTGACGGCCAGATCGGGAAGAGCGGAGGCCATGAAAGGCTTCGATTGTGGGGCCGACGACTATATTCCGAAGCCGTTCGACTCGGCAAAACTCAAGGCGAAGGTGCGCAACATGCTCAATGCACAGACCCGATTGCGCGAGAAAGCCGTGCAGCAATACGGCTTCAAGCACGAAACGGAAGTCACAGACCGGACCACGGACACGGAAAACAAACCCGAACTGAATGAAACCGACCACCGTTTTCTCGACCATTGTCTTTCATACGTCATGGAAAATATGAACAAAACAGACTTCTCCATCAAATCGCTATGCAGGGAAATCGCGGTGAGCCGCACCATTTTATATGAGAAACTGAAAGCCCTGACCGGGAAATCGCCCGGAGAATTCATCACGATCCTGCGCATGCGAAAGGCTGCCGAACTGTTGCAGAGGGGCGAACAAGTGCAGGAAGTGGCCGTGGAAATAGGGCTCTCGGATGCCAAATATTTCAGTACGGCTTTCAAAAAGTACTACGGTATCTCGCCGAGCAAATTCAAAAAAGGGGCCTGAAACGGTTTTTCATTTCCCTTTATCAACCAATCTATAACTTTCAAACATCAAAATCTAACCATCATGACAGCTAAACAGCGCAACTTTATTGGTTTTTTATTTTTCAGTCTGAGCGTTCTTCCGTGCCGGGTCGAGGCACAACAGTTCGCACCACCCATCATGGGATGGAGTTCTTGGAACACTTTCCATGTCAACATCAGCGATTCACTGATACGAACACAAGCCGACGCAATGGTCAGGTTGGGCTTGAAAGACGTGGGCTACACCCATATCAACATCGACGACGGCTTCTTTGGCTGGCGAGATGCCTCGGGTGAGATGCATCCTCACCCGCAACGTTTTCCGAATGGGCTGAAAGTGGTGGCCGACTACATACATTCGAAAGGCTTGATGGCCGGAATCTACTCCGATGCAGGTGCAAACACGTGCGGTTCTAAGTATGATGCCGACGACCATGGCTTCGGTGCCGGCCTTTATGGGCACGAAGAGCAAGATGCCCGACTGTATTTCCGCGATTGGGGCTTTGATTTCATCAAGATAGATTACTGCGGTGCCGGCACATGGCTCGACCTTGAGGAGCAGAAACGATACACTGCTGTCTGCGAAGCCATCAAGAAAGAGGCCGGACATCCGGTTTCCATCAACATTTGCAGATGGGCTTTCCCCGGTGTTTGGGCGAAAAACATCGCCACTTCTTGGCGCATCAGCCGCGACATTCTGCCCAATTGGAGCTCCATCAAGTATATCATAGAGAAAAACATGTATCTTTCGGCCTTTGCAGGTGACGGCCATTACAACGACATGGACATGCTTGAGATTGGTCGCGGCCTGAAACCAAGCGAGGAAGAAGTGCACGTCGGCATGTGGTGCATGATGAGTTCGCCGATGCTTATTGGCTGCGATCTCAACAAACTCAATGAAAGTTCGCTGGCATTATTGAAGAACCGAGAGCTGTTGGCCATCAACCAAGACCGATTGGGACTGCAAGCCTATGTTGCTTTACGCCAAGGTCCCGGCTATGTCTTCGTGAAAGACATCAAAGAACGGCGCGGATTGACAAGAGCCGTAGCGCTCTACAACCCTGCCGACACGGCATTGAGCTTCGAAGTCCCGCTGTCTGAATTGGAATTGGCAGGAAAAGCGAAGGCGAAAGACGTCATTTCGCATGCGGAGGTAAAGATAGAAACCGTGAAAAGCCCTGCCATGAACGGCAATGTGCTGAAGGCTACGGTGCCGGCACATGGAATCAAGGTAATGACCATAGAGGCCAAGCAACGCATAGCGCCCACGCGTTATGAAGCAGAGTGGGCTTATCTGCCGGCTTACAACGATTTGGGCAAGCGCAAATTGCCTGTAGGTTTCACCAAAGTGAAAGGCTCCAGCGGCGGAATATGCGTTTCGAACGTGGGCGGCGACATGGACAACACGCTCGTTTGGAAGCATGTGTGGAGCGAGCAAGGCGGAACCTACAAGCTACGCATCAGATATGTCGATGCACAACGGCTCACCATGAAAGTGATGGTGAACGGAAAAGAGGCCTACGCGCTCCAAACCTCCCAACAAGCCATAGCCAAAAACCAAATTGATTTCAAAGAGGCTGCGTTCGAAATCAACCTGAAGCCGGGCGACAACGAAGTGAAACTCTACAGTCCCTTGACCTTGATTCCCGCCGTCGATTGCCTTTATGTGGATAAAACCGTCACGGGGAAATAGGGCTCAGTAGAGATTTAATGGGTTACGCGCCATTTGTCTCTCCCCCCATTACCCCAAATCGGTCATTAAAAGGCTTGCGCTCGGAGCGCAGTTAACATCTGTTTAGCTTTGAAGCCTTTGCCCTAGGGCGACGTTAAGACATATTTACATTTGAGACTTTCGCCCTAGGGCGATGTTAAGACATGTTTACATTTGAAGCTTTCGCCCTAGGGCGACGTTAAGACACGTTTACATTTGGAGCTTTCGCCCCGGGGCGACGTTAAGACATGTTTACATTTGGAGCTTTCGCCCCGGGGCGAAAGTCATTTTCCTTTCCATTTGATGCTTGCGCATACGGAGCAAGGTAATGACCGAATTGGGAGGAATAAAATCTCTGTCGAGCCAAAAAGCAACCGAGAAAGGGTGCAGTTCTCGTCGACCGACAAGCGAAAAGCGCCAAGATGCATGCTTCGATGCTTCTTGGCGCTCGCTGTTTGTTTCAGAAATGCATGGCTTCGGCCCTTGAACAGGCCAGAAGACGTGCGCTTACTTCTTCACCGGCTTTGCTTTCTTGTTGCACTCACCCTTCTTGGCAGCGTCTTTCTTGCAGCAAGGTTTCTTATCGCACTCTTTCTTGCTGCATTTTTTGTCGTCTTTCTTGCCGTCTTTGCACTCGTGCTTGTCGGCATCGCACTTCTTGTCTTTGGCACACTGTTCGGTGTGATTACACTTCTTGTCTGCCGGTTTCGCATTCTGTGCATTGACAAAACCAAACGAAGCAACCATCAGGGCTGCACATAACATCATTTTTTTCATATCGTTTTATTTTTAATTGAACACTGCAAATATAGCACGAAGCATCAAAATATAGAAAAAAAATTATCTGAAAATAACATTTTTCACTTATTTTCGTAAAACACTTCGCATGGCAAACCACGCATGAAAGGCTAAGGTCGTGAGCAAACCATAGTGACGTTGCATCACTCGGAAACGCTCTTTCAGCGATGCCCTGTGGTGCTTTACGCTCATTCCGCCATCGAGATAGTCAACGATGACGGCGTTGACAGGCCGCAAAGATAGGCCGTGTTGCGCTGCATCTTTCATGACACGGATACACCAATCCACATCAGCCGAGAACCTGAAATGCAGATTATAGGGATTACGTTTGGCTATATCCGTGCGGCAATAAAAGGCTTGATGGCACACCACCATACCGTGACGGAACGACTTCCACGTGAGATTTTGGGGCGGACAGAGGCGGCGATGACGCACGAAACGGCCGTCATTGTCAACGATATCCGTGTCGCCATAGAGCACGCCGGGGAGCGTTTCGCCCTCTCCAACGCAGGCGGCAATGTGGTCAAGTGTGTCTGAGGGTAGAACATCGCCCGCATTGATAAACACAAGATAGTCGCCTGTGGCCTTATTGATGCCTTTATTCATGGCATCATAGAGTCCCTTGTCGGGCTCGGAGCTGAAAACGACGCGGTGAAAGCAGTCGGTTCGGCTGTCGTTCTCCGTGATATAACGGTTCACCATGGCTATTGTTGCATCTTGCGAAGCCCCATCGAGAATGATGTGTTCCACGTGCGGATAACTTTGGTTGAGCACGCTGTCGAGCGTTCTTTGCAGCACTTCGGCCGCTTGATAGGTGCAGGTGATGATGGAAAAGGTAATCATGTGCGATTGTTTTTGAGCGAAAAAGCCCGGTTGTACACCTCTATATATTTCATGGCAACGGCATGTTGCGAGTAACTTGCCGTCACTTTGCGAACGGCTTCTCGGCTTAATGCCTCGCTGTCGGCCTCGTTGAGCACCCAATACAAGCCCTTGGCAAGGTCTGAGACATTACGATATTCGGCCACATATCCGTTTTTCAGATGGTCGATTTCTTCGGGAATACCCCCCACATTGAAGCCCACACAGGGCACACCGCAGGCCATTGCCTCCATAATAGTGTTGGGAAGATTCTCTGAAAGTGAGGGCAGAACGAACACATCGGCGGCGTTATAGATGTCTACTATCTGTCGAGTGTCATTCACATATCCTAAATTACCCGTGCAGAAATCAAAGACATCACCTATGTTTCCTCTACCTCCACCGAGCACGGCAACAAAGGTGTTATGCACCATCTCTGGGTGTTCAGCCGCCATTTTGTGGCAGGCGTCAATAAGATAAAATATGCCTTTGTTCTCGTTTGCTATACGTTGGGCGACAAAGAGAATGACTTTCATGTCTAAAGGTAAGTTGACACGCAGTCGCGCTTGCTTTTTGTCGTGTGGTCGGAAGATGCGGGTATCGATGGGATTAGGTATCGTTTGTATCTGTTGGTCGGCCAAAACGGCACTCTTTCGAGCCTCTTTTTCGAGCCATTTGCTACAGGTGACGAATGAGATGTTGCGATCCTTGAGCATCGTTTTCTTGCGACGGAGCACCTTATAAGACAGGTCGTGGGGCGAACCGCCATGTGGAAGTAGACGGCAATTGCCGCAAGTTGACTGGTAATGCAGGCAGCCGAGCGTGATGTGACAAATGCCGGTGGCAGGCCAAATATCGTGCATCGTCCACACAACAGGCTTGCCACTGTCGAGTATTCTGCGTATTCCTTTCAGCGAAAGCATGCCTTGATTGACCCATGAAAGATGGATAATATCGGCTTCTTTGAACTCCGGCAGCCGCGTGATGTCGCTTCCTACATTGGCCATATCCACCTCGAAGAGATGTTGTTTGCTGAAACGAAGATGCCAAAAGATGCACCATCGTTCCCAAAGAAAATGCAATTGATTGCGCAACTGATGGGGAAGTTCTGCCACACTGATGTCGTTTGTCAGCTTATCGCGCACCAACATCTTGGCCTTCACACCGTTGTTGTTGAGTGCCTCCATCAGTCGGTTGGCTGCAACGGCAGCCCCTCCGGTGCGTTCGCTTGTGTTTACAATCAGAATTCTCATTATTCTTTCGACTATCTCCTTGCAAAGATAGACGAAATAATTTTTCCACACAAAAAATACGTTAATTTCTTGCATCTAAATCAAAAGCGATGTATCTTTGTAGTATCAAAATCAAATGTTAATAATTAGTAGTAATAGATCTCAAAGGTTAGTCATTCATTTTAAGGTAAAGTTTAGTAAGATTGTTTCATGGCTGGCAATGGCGACCGTGAGGTTACCATTTACTTTGAGAACAAAGAAAACAAACCATCGGAGCCCGTGATTGGGTTCCGATATTTTTTGTCTTAAGATGACACTTTTCCTTCCGTTTTATAGCCAGGTTAGCGAAAATATCGTAAATTTGCAACAGAAAATAATGAATTTATAAATAAAATTACCGAATTATGAGAGTAGCAATTGTTGGAGCAAGCGGTGCCGTAGGACAAGAACTCCTGCGTATTCTTGCTGAGAGAGACTTCCCTGTGGACGATTTGGTCTTGTTTGGTTCGGCACGCAGTGCAGGTCGGAAATATAACTTCAAGGGCAAGGACTACGAAGTGAGACTCCTGCAACACAACGACGACTTCAAAGGCGTTGATATCGCATTCACATCAGCCGGTGGTGACACTTCCGAGGTGTTTGCCGAGACCATCACAAAGCATGGAGCCATCATGATTGACAACTCAAGTGCCTTCCGCATGTGCGACGACGTGCCGTTGGTGGTGCCCGAAGTGAATGCCGAAGACGCCTTGAACTGCCCCCGACGCATCATAGCCAACCCCAATTGCACCACAATTATGATGGTTGTCGTGATGAAACCGATTGAACGGCTCAGCCATATTCGTAAAATCCACATCGCGAGCTATCAGAGTGCAAGCGGAGCCGGGGCCGCTGCCATGCAAGAATTGGAGCAACAATACAAGGAACTCGTCGAAGAAGGACGGGTGAAGACCATCAACAAGTTCTCTCACCAGCTGGCTTACAATGTCATTCCGCAGATTGACAAAATGACGCCCAACGACTACACCAAGGAAGAAATGAAGATGTTCAACGAAACACGCAAGATCATGCACAGCGACGTGCGCACGAGTGCCACCTGCGTGCGCATCAGTTCGCTTCGTTCCCATTCTGAAAGCGTGTGGTTCGAAACTGAGGAACCGATTTCCGTCGAATCCATTCGCAAGGCCTTGGCAGCAGCTCCCGGTGTCACCTTGGTTGACGACCCACAGCACTATGTTTACCCGATGCCTCTCGACAGTGCAGGGAAAGACGACATCTACGTGGGCCGCGTGCGCAAGGATCTGGCCGATGACAACAGCAACACGCTTTGGCTTACAGGCGACCAAATCCGCAAAGGAGCAGCCTTGAATGCCGTGCAGATTGCTGAATATCTGAACACACACAGAAAGGACTAATAGCCATAAGCTTCTCCCCTACCCTGCTTCCCGAAGAGGGAGGGGGAGTAAACGTTTATACCTTGCCTTTTAATCCCAGTGCATTTTTACACATCAACAAGCCATGATGTCGATGCAAGAAACGCACGGTTCGTAGGGACGCACAGGCCGTGCGTCCCTATATACTATAAAGCATGCAACTTAGTCACTCGTTTACTTGCCAACTGTCAATCGGAATGCGAGCGGACGCACGAGCCGTGCGTCCCTACATACTGTAAAGCATGCAACTTATTCGCTTTGTTTACTTGTCAACTGTCAATCGGAATCGAGCGGACGCACGAGCCGTGCGTCCCTACATACATTCGAATGATAATCAATTGCTTACACTTTATATTTCAATCTCAGCCATTTCATCGTGTGAAAGAGTCGGGCCTTTGTAACTTTT
>NZ_JH594501.1:0-510883 GCF_000243015.1 Segatella maculosa OT 289 | reverse complement strand
ATAATTAATAATTAACAATCAATAATCATCATGCTCACGAATCCCGGTTGGTTGCTGTCCAAGACCTGGGCTTGGGGAGCCCGGCTTCCTTTTTCTCTATAATACAAAACAGGTCCGTGAGTACAAGAAGACGGTGGAAGGACGAACGCTTAAGGAATGCTCTGACCTTTACAAATGCCGAACATACGGCAGAATGGAATATCGTCTCCAGAAAGGAGGTGTTCCAGCCGCACCTTCCGGTACGGCTACCTTGTTACGACTTAGCCCCAATCACCGGTTTTGCCTTAGGCCGACCCTCGCGGTAACGGACTTCAGGCACCCCCGGCTTTCATGGCTTGACGGGCGGTGTGTACAAGGCCCGGGAACGTATTCACCGCGCCATGGCTGATGCGCGATTACTAGCGAATCCGGCTTCGCGGGGTCGGGTTGCAGACCCCGGTCCGAACTGGGACCGGCTTTCAGGATTGGACCGCATTTGCATGCGGCCGACTCGCTGTACCGGCCATTGTAACACGTGTGTAGCCCCGGACGTAAGGGCCGTGCTGATTTGACGTCGTCCCCACCTTCCTCACACCTTACGGTGGCAGTCTCCACGGAGTGCCCGGCATTACCCGATGGCAACCGAGAATAGGGGTTGCGCTCGTTATGGCACTTAAGCCGACACCTCACGGCACGAGCTGACGACAACCATGCAGCACCTTCACAGACGCCCCGAAGGGCCTCTTCATCTCTGAATCGTTCGTCTGCAATTCAAGCCCGGGTAAGGTTCCTCGCGTATCATCGAATTAAACCACATGTTCCTCCGCTTGTGCGGGCCCCCGTCAATTCCTTTGAGTTTCACCGTTGCCGGCGTACTCCCCAGGTGGGATGCTTAATGCTTTCGCTTGGTCACCAGACTGATACAGCCTGACAACGGGCATCCATCGTTTACCGTGCGGACTACCAGGGTATCTAATCCTGTTCGATACCCGCACTTTCGAGCTTCAGCGTCAGTCGTGCTCCCGCAAGCTGCCTTCGCAATCGGGGTTCTTCGTCATATCTAAGCATTTCACCGCTACACGACGAATTCCGCCTGCGTTGTGCACACTCAAGTGGACCAGTTCGCGCTGCAAGTCAGACGTTGAGCGTCTACATTTCACAACACGCTTAATCCACGGCCTACGCTCCCTTTAAACCCAATAAATCCGGATAACGCCCGGACCTTCCGTATTACCGCGGCTGCTGGCACGGAATTAGCCGGTCCTTATTCATGCGGTACCTGCAATGAAGGACACGTCCCTCACTTTATCCCCGCATAAAAGCAGTTTACAACCCATAGGGCCGTCATCCTGCACGCTACTTGGCTGGTTCAGGCTCGCGCCCATTGACCAATATTCCTCACTGCTGCCTCCCGTAGGAGTTTGGACCGTGTCTCAGTTCCAATGTGGGGGACCTTCCTCTCAGAACCCCTACTGATCGTTGCCTTGGTGGGCCGTTACCCCGCCAACAAGCTAATCAGACGCATCCCCATCCCTCACCGATGAAATCTTTCGTCGTCATCAGATGACTTCCGACGACTGCATAAGGTATTAGTCCGACTTTCGACGGGTTATCCCTTGGTCAGAGGCAGGTTGGATACGCGTTACTCACCCGTGCGCCGGTCGACACCTAAGAGAGCAAGCTCTCTCATCGTTTCCCCTCGACTTGCATGTGTTAAGCCTGTAGCTAGCGTTCATCCTGAGCCAGGATCAAACTCTCCATTGTAAAATAGAAATCATAAGGTAAATAGCCAAAGAATAAAAAGCACGAATACTCCTACTCTACCAATCTACCTCAAGTTAATCTGTCCAGAACGAATTCCTTCATTAAGTATCGAAGTCTAAAGCAAAACCTCTCCAAAATAATTGAACGGCTCGTTTCTTCTACCCAAGGTACGCACCCAAAAAGGCACGCACCTCGCTTCTTGTACTACTTCTCTGTTTATCTTAATCCTATCAAAGAACGCTATTTCATCTCGCCTCCGAACAACATCAGGCTCGGAAAGCGAATGCAAAAGTAATACAATTATCAATTACAACCAAATCTTTTTAAAGAAAAGTTTAAATGATAGGATTATTTTCTTGAAATTGTGATTAAAAAGAAAGGAATTAGATGCTTACACCTTATTATATATAAGCATACCAAGGCGAACAAAATAAGTTTAGGCATGAATATCGGCAACCGGGAAATAGGCTAAAGAATATTAAAGAGCTGCCGAAAAATGGCATTGTATTTGTTCATAGCACAGGAAAAGCGTATTTTTGCAGACAAAGACGGTGAGGAACCGACCGCAATACAACCGGAACAGCAATTATAAATCATAGAGATTATCATCAAAAAATAAGTATATGGATTATAAAGAATTTGAAGAGAGCGTTAAAGAGCAGGAATACGGCACCAGAGAGTTTGCCCTTTCAGAGGCCTTTCCTGCCTTGATGCGCAAGGTTTACCTATGGATGACCTTTGCTTTGGCTATCAGTGGCATCGTCGCTTACGGTGTTGCTACGTCGCCAAACCTGTTATATTTGATTTACAGCAACAAGCTTGTGTTCTGGGGAATCCTCATTGCCGAGTTGGTATTGGTATGGAAAATCAGCGGAAGCCTGTGGAAAGAGAATCGCTCTTTGGCTGCCACGACTGCGATGTTTACCGTTTTCTCCGCGCTAAACGGAGCCACTTTGTCATACATTTTCGTGATTTTTGCACCGACAGCCATCATCAAAACGTTCTTCATCACAGCCGGAACATTTGCCGCAACTGCCGCATATGGCTACTTCACCAAGAAGAACCTTGCCGGCTTGGGCAGCTTCTTATTCATGGCACTCTTCGGACTTATCATCGCCTTGGCAGTCAACATGTTCCTCAAGAGCGCGATGTTCGACCTCATCATCAGCCTTGTCGGCGTGGCACTTTTCGTCGGACTGACCGCTTGGGACAGCCAAAACATCAAGCGACAATTAGCCATGGCGCCCGACATGAGTGAGGCTTCGCAGAAGATTGCCCTGTGCGGAGCGCTCGATTTATACCTCGATTTCATCAACATGTTTATCTATCTGTTGAGACTTTTGGGCCGAAACAATTAACTCAGAAACTTATTCCACAACACAAATGAACAGAAAAAGCATCTTGGCCGCAGGCGTGTCGGCCATGACAATGGTATTGATTGGCTGCGGTATCACGGTCAACAACAACAGTAACACTGGAACCGATATCTTGGGCGACGTGCTTAACAGCATGAACACCAAGTCCATCGGCAACGCTTTGGGCAGTGTGCTCGGCATTGACAAGCCCACAGAGCGCGAACTCATCGGGGCATGGCACTACAATGGCCCCGGTGTGGCCTTCACCAGCAGTAACACGCTGGCAAAAGCAGGCGGAGAAGTGGCGGCAAGTCAGGCAAAAGTAAAGTTGGAAGAGGCTTATCGAAGCGTCGGTTTCAACCGAAACAACACCCAACTCACCTTTAACAGCGACAAAACCTTCAGTGGAAAAATCGCCGGAACCAGCCTTATGGGGACGTGGAGTTACGACAATAGCAACCAGAAAATCACCCTGAAGACCTTGCTATTCACCATTCCTGTCTATGCAAAACGCACCACTTCGGGCATGAGTTTCCTGTTGGAATCCAAGAAGTTGCTGTCGGTTCTCCAGACCGTTTCGGCCCTCAGCGGCAACAGCACCTTGCAAACCGTTGGCGAACTGAGTAGGAACTACGACGGAATACGCATGGGATTCGAGATGAGAAGATAAGGAAAAAATAATCAAAAATCTTAATCGTCGGTGCCGATGAAGCCTTGTTCGGTTGAAAACCTCAATGGCTTCATCGGTTTTTTTATTATTCTTGCTTTCCAGTCTCAGCTATTTTACGGCGTAAAATGGCTGATATTAGCGTGCAATATGGCTGATATTGCGCGGTAAAACGGCTGAAGTAAAAAGACAACCCGTAAGAAGTTGTCCGTCAACAGCTTTCGAATAATTTTGAGAAGTGAATGCAGACGCACGATTGTTTGAGTGGACGCACGAGCCGTGCGTCCCTACATAGCTTGCACACAGCTAAACTTATAGCAATCAAAAAGACCATGAATGAAGCCGTGCGTCCCCTATATAGCTTGCGTTCTCCGCTTGTTTTCGCATGAAAAGCGCTATAAACATGTAGGGACGCACGGTTCGTGCGTCCACTCAAGTAAAGCTTCTATTGTGTAGTTTTGATTCACCTGACAAACGTTCAAAGCCCTCTCGCTTGCCCTCATCATTTATCGGGTATCGTTTCCTTTGTGCACTTTGTCTGCAATTCACGGCCAATTTCGCTGTATTTTATCATTCGTTACACCGCAAAAATTGCTTATTGACATTCCAAGTCAAGGCTTTCGACCGGCAACCCTGCGAGAAAAAGGAAACAAAAAAGGTTCGCCGGTGGAACAAACTGCCGGCGAACCCGATGTCATATCGTCCGAATGCCTTTGTGAAAGCAGGCGGAAACGATGCTTACTTCTTCAACTTCAAGTCGTAGCTGAGCTTGCTTGCTGCCTCTTCAAACTGGTCGTTGACCATGCGGAGCACAGAATCGTTGACAACCTTGAAGTAGGTTGTGTCCTTGCCGAGCGCAAACTTGTAAACTGTTACGTCCTTGCCAGCAACCTTCTTGGTGGCAACAACCTTCTTGCCGTTGTAGTTTTCTACAGGAGCCTTGTCCTTCAAGTATTTGATTTGAAGTGAAAAGCCATCGGTAGAGTCGTTGGCCAGCTTGAGGGTGTAGATAGAACCGGTGTCTGCTCCGGGGATTTCACCTTCGTAAACTGCAGAGTCTTGCATTGCAGTATCGTTAGCAGCAGAGTCTGTACCGGCTGCGTTTGCAGCGGTCTTACCGTTGTTATGACAAGCTACCATAGCTGCACTGGCAGCAAACAATACGATAAAATTTCTAAGCTTTTTCATAAATGTAATAATTAATAATTAAAACTGGGTGCAAATATATGGATTATCAACGAAAACATCACAGCGTTTTGCAATAAAAAACGTTAACAAAGCCTTTTGTCATGCACCATTCATCATACCTCATGCACCATGAATGCGGATAAGCATTGCGCAAATAGGCCTCGATAACCATCATCATGTATTACAAACTGTGTGCTATGACCTCTGCGGCATACGTTCCCATGGCGCGATAGCCCTCGGGGTTGGGGTGAAGCCAGTCGCTCTGCCATTGCTTTTGCAGTCGGGCTGGGTCGGAAGGGTCGCGCAACAGTTCGTCGAAATCAAGGATACCGTCAACCTTTCCGCGCTGCGCTCTGATCCATTGATTGACGGTTTGGCGGGCCGCCTCATGGAAAATAGAATAATATCCGGCCCCTTTGAACGGCGTTATCGTGCCAAGAAAGACGCGCAGATTGCGCTCCTTGGCCTTGCGTATCATCTCTTCATAGGCGCGAATGAGGTCGTTTGCGACTGCTTCACTGCCGCCATTGCCAGCTGCTCCTATATCATTTACGCCCTCAAAAACAATGACTGTGTGCACGCCCCGCTGTGAAAGTATGTCGCGATCGAAGCGTTGTCGGGCCATGAAACCAAAGCCTCCGGTCATCGTAACACGGTTGTTTCCGATGCCAAGATTAAGGATTCCGCAGTCGGTGACGCCGTGTTTCTTCTGCAAAGTCTCCGAAAGCACGTCGGGCCAGCGGTTGTTTGCGTTGTCGGTTGCGTTCTTTCCGTCGGTGATGGAGTTGCCAATGATGGCTATACTCTTGGCCGTCATGTCGTAAACATCGATAGACGCGATATTGAACCAATGGTTTTCACGGAACGACGGGGCGAAGCTTGTTGCGGCATTCGTCACGCCTCGCATGATATAACTGGTGGTTCTCGATCCCATGTGCACGGTAGGTTGTGCCGGAGCCTTGGTGTAATTGATGGTGATGGCGAGCTTTTCAAGCGGCTGAAGGTCGAAAGGTAGCGCGTCACTGAACAGGGCTTTGCCGGCCGGAATGACTGCCTTATGACTGCCACCGAACTTCAAATACTTTGCCGAATGGGGAACAATGGCAAAGCTATCGGTTGCGTGGGCAATGTAAACCGAACGAATAACGACAGGCTCCGTGGAGAGTTCGTTGCTCAATTCCAAGCGAATCAGCTTGCCACCGATGGAGACTTTCACGATTTGACGCACCGAACGGTCGCTCATGTTGTTATCATAAGGCATGAAACTCTTGACAACCGGCTGCTGAGCTGTGGCCCATGTGCCCACCCAATGATTGCCTGTCACGATCCGTGACAGCTGTGCTTGTGCCGCAATCGAGGCCAAACACAAGAATAATCCTAAAAATCTTTTCATCCTTCTACCTTGGTTTTATTTCCTTGCAATGTTCATTCCCGGTCCAATTCCGGGCTACAGACAACGCTTGTCAGAGCAATTCGGGCAACTCGAACAGGCGAATGCCATTGCTTCCTTTTATCAATATGTAGTAATCCTTGGGACAATGCGCTGCGAGTTCGGCCTTCACTTCGTCTACATTCTTGAACTTTCGGAAAGTGGTTTCGGTCTTTCCGAACTCCTCTCCTACGAGCCATACCGTTTCAAAGCCGTCAGCCTTGAGCTTGTCCACAACCTTTTGGTGTTCCTTTTCCGACACTTCGCCGAGCTCACGCATGTCACCCAGAATAGCCATCTTGCGCGTTGCCTGTATCAACTTGAAGTTTTCTATGGCCGCAACCATGCTCGACGGGTTAGCATTATAGGCGTCAACGATGAGCTTGTTCTTGGCCGTTACCTCCAATTGACTGCGGTTGTTAGACGGAATATAGCTTTCGAGGGCATGGTTGATTTGCTCTGGCGTCACGCCGAAATGTAGCCCTATGGTGATGGCTGCCAGCATATTGTCAATGTTATAGGCCCCAATCAGGTGGGTTCCTACCTCATATGTACGCATTTTCGAGGCCGTTGTGGCAAGGTTTCTCCATGAGAATTTCAAGAAAGGAGCGCAACTCACGACCTCACCCTGCACGTCGGCATCGGCCGACTGACCGTAGGTTACGATGCGGTCCATCTCACGTTGGCGTGCCATTTCCACAAGGTCGGGGTTGCTTTCGTTGAGAAAGAGCAGGCCATCGTGGGCCTTCAGATAGTCATAAAGCTCGCCCTTAGTCTTCTTTACACCTTCAAAACTACCGAAACCTTGCAGGTGTGCGCAGCCCACATTCGTGATCATACCACACGTAGGCTCCACATAAGTGACCAGTTTCTCGATGTCTCCGGAGTGACTGGCACCCATTTCAACGACGGCAATCTCATGTGTTTCGTCCAAACGGAACAGTGTTTTGGGCACACCGACATCGTTATTGAAGTTCCCTTCGGTGTGCATCACCTTGTAACGCTCGGCAAGAACGGTCGAAAGAAGCTCCTTGGTGGTTGTCTTTCCATTGGTTCCTGTGATGCCAATCACGGGGATATGGAAGCGACGACGGTGCATTCTGGCTAATTCTTTGAATGTGACAAGGCAATTATCAACCAAAATCAGACGGTCGTTATCGGCCTCATCAAACTCCTTTTCATCGATGATGGCATAGACACAACCCTTTTCCAAGGCTGCCTTGGCAAACCTGTTACCGTTGAACGAAGCCCCTTTTAGGGCCAAAAAGATGCTGCCTTCGGGGCAGTTGCGGCTATCGGTAGTGATGCAAGGGTGCTTCCGGTAGAGGCGATAAAGTTCGTTTATATCCATAGCTTTGCGAATATTGTAGTGCAAAGTTACGCTTTTTTCTTTGACGACAAGTAGGTGTTCGGAATTAAAATAACGCATAAGACGAAAGAAACTGTACGTAAGCGCGTGTACTTATTATATATAATGTTAACGATTTGCGGTTAGACAGCGATTTAATTTGGAGGATAAAGCAAAATATGATAACTTTGTGGGTATGAAACCAATAGACTATACAATCAATATCCGCGGTCATCTGATTGACTTGAGTAGCCCAAAAGTCATGGGAATCCTGAACTGCACGCCCGACAGTTTCTATGCCGGAAGCCGCAAACAGACCGAGTATGAGATAGCCGAACGGGCCAACCAAATTATCAGCGAGGGTGGAACAATGATTGATGTGGGTGCATTTTCCACACGTCCGGGGGCCAAGGAAGTGAGCGAAGAAGAGGAAACAGAACGCCTGAAAAAGGCATTACAACTTGTCAGACGCGAGCAACCCGATGCCATTGTCTCCGTAGATACTTATCGACCTGCCGTGGCTCGCCGGTGTATTGATGAGTGGGGAGCCGACATCATCAATGATGTCAGCGAGGGAGGCATCACAGGTATTGTCAATACCCCTATTCATGAAAGCGGTAGTATGTTCGATGTTGTGGGCGAATTAAAGGTGCCTTACATTCTGATGTCGGTGAAATCGTGTCTCCACGACATGATGATAGCCTTCGCAGAAGAGGTGCAACAGTTGCGTGATCGTGGCGTGAAAGACATCATACTTGACCCGGGTTTCGGCTTCGGAAAGACGCTTGAGCAAAACTATGAGATATATAATGGTATGGAACAATTGGCCGCTTTGCGTCTTCCTTTGCTTGTAGGTGTTTCGCGAAAGAGCATGATTTTCAAGCTCATTGGAGGCGATTCAATGACCGCATTGAACGGAACAACGGTGCTCCATACGGCCGCTTTGCTCAAAGGTGCCGGCATTCTGCGTGTCCACGACGTGCGCGAAGCGGTGGAAGCCGTACAGATTGTCTCGGCCATTCAATCGGCCTCGTCTTTTGAAAAGCCTGAAACTGCAGTTCAAAATTCCTCATTTCACATTTAACACTCAACATTTCAAACTCTGCCTATGCCTTTCGACTTCGGATTAAAAGATGCCATCGACATTGTTCTGGTTGCACTTATCCTCTACTACCTTTATAAACTGATGAAAGAAAGCCGTTCGCTGAACATCTTCATCGGCGTGATGGTGTTCGTATTGGTATGGCTTTTCGTGAGTCAGGTGCTCGAAATGCGGCTCTTGGGGGCTATTCTTGATAAGTTGGTCGGCGTGGGTGCCATCGCTCTGATCGTGCTTTTTCAAGAAGAGATACGTCGTTTTCTCTACTCGCTCGGTGCGCATCAGCGCATCAAACAGCTCAGCAGCTTCCTCGGTTCGCGTCGCAATGAGAAGAACCTTGAGGCAACCCGCCGGCTAATCATGCCTATTGTGATGGCCTGTATGAATATGTCGAAGGGCAAAGTTGGCGCATTGATCGTCATTGAACGCGGTGCTCCGTTAGACGATATCGTTGATACCGGCGACCTCATCAACGCCAATATCAACCAGCGTCTCATTGAAAACATCTTCTTTAAGAACTCACCTTTGCACGATGGAGCCATGATAATCGCTCACAAGCGCATCAAGGCTGCGGGCTGTATTCTGCCGGTTAGCCACAATCTCGACATACCCAAGGAACTCGGTTTGCGTCATCGTGCAGCCATGGGCATCAGCCAAGACAGCGATGCAATAGCCATTGTGGTAAGCGAAGAGACCGGACGTATCAGCGTAGCCATGAAAGGTCAGTTCCATCTTCGGCTCTCGGCGGAAGAACTTGAGCGTATTCTGACAAGTGAAATCGATTGAGTTTTATACTTTTTTAGCCTCTGCAGCCTCGCTATTTCAATGATTTTTGCTACTTTTGCAAAGCAGAAATTACAATCTTGTGGTTGAAATGAACTTAAAACATTTATTGACATTATAACAAACTATGGATTTATTACAACAAATAGTTGCTCGTGCGAAGGCAGATAAGCAGCGCATTGTGCTCCCGGAAGCAGAAGAGGAACGCACGCTGAAGGCTGCCGACAGGGTGTTGGCTGACGACATTGCCGACATTATCTTGATTGGTAATCCCGGCCACATCAAAGAGCTGGCCGCACAATGGAGGCTTCATCACATCGGAAAAGCAACCATTATCGACCCCGAAAACAACCCTAAAAGTGAAGTTTATGCAGCCAAACTTGCTGAGCTTCGCAAGAAGAAAGGCATGACAATTGAGCAAGCTCGCGAACTGGTTACCAAGAATAACCTTTACTTGGGCTGTATGATTATCAAGACAGAAGAGGCAGATGGCCAGATTAGTGGGGCCTTAAGTACCACCGGAGATACGCTTCGTCCTGCGTTACAAATCATCAAATGTGCACCGGGAATAACTTGTGTGAGTGGTGGTTTGCTGTTGATTACCAAGCAAAAGGAATATGGTGAGAATGGTGTTGTGGTCATCGGAGACGTCGCAGTGACCCCCGTTCCCGACGCAGCTCAGCTCGCTCAGATTGCCGTTTGCACCGCAGAGACGGCCAAAAGCGTTGCCGGTTTTACGGAACCTCGTGTGGCTATGCTGAGCTTTTCGACCAAGGGTAGTGCGTCACATGAGGTAGTTGGCAAGGTAGTCGAGGCCACTAAGCTGGCACGTGAACTTGACCCTGAACTGAAAATTGACGGAGAATTGCAGGCCGATGCAGCCCTTGTGCCTGACATTGCGACGAAGAAAGCACCGCAAAGTGACATCGCCGGTAAGGCAAACGTGCTTATTGTGCCCAACCTTGAAGTAGGAAACATCGGCTATAAACTCGTGCAACGCCTCGGTAATGCTATCGCCATCGGTCCGATTCTCCAAGGTATTGCCCGCCCGGTCAACGACCTCAGCCGCGGTTGTTCCATAGATGACATTTATTATATGGTTGCCATTACGGCCTGTCAAGCGCAAGACGCTAAAGCGAATGAGCAATGAGAAGTGAGGAATTCAATATTAAACATTCAACAATATTACTATGAAAGTTCTCGTTTTGAACTGTGGAAGCAGTTCCATCAAGTATAAGTTATACAACATGGACAATGAGGCTGTATTGGCACAAGGCGGCGTAGAGCGCATCGGTTTGGACAATGCATTCATCAAAGTCAAGCTGACCAATGGAGAGAAAAAGCAGATTATGGCCGACTTGCCCACCCATAAAGAGGGCGTAAGTCTGGTGTTCAAGTGCCTGCTCGACCCTGAATTCGGTGCCATTAAAGACTTGAAAGAGATTGATGCCGTGGGACATCGCATCGTACAAGGAGGAGATAAATATAATAAGAGCGTCATTGTTGACAAGCAGGTTGAGCAGGATATTGAGGAGCTTTGTGACCTTGCACCCGTTCATAATGCTGGCCATCTGAAGGGAATCCGCGCTGTTGACGCACTGATGCCTACCACTCCGCAGGTCTGTGTCTTTGATAATGCGTTCCATAGTACCATGCCCGACTATGCCTATCTCTATGCCATTCCCTACGAACTTTACGAGAAATACCACATTCGTCGCTATGGATTCCACGGCACAAGCCACCGTTATGTGTCGCAACGCGTGTGCGAAATCCTCGGTCTCGACGTCAATAACTCGCGCATTATCACCTGTCATATAGGCAATGGTGCCAGTGTTGCCGCCGTATTGAACGGTAAAGTGATTGACACTTCCATGGGTCTTACCCCACTTGCCGGCCTGATGATGGGTAGCCGATGCGGTGATATTGACGCCTCAGCTGTTACATATTTGATGGATAAATTGGGCAAGAAGCCACAGGAAATGGCCGACTATCTCAACAAACAAAGCGGTGTTCTCGGCATTACCGGCATCTCTAGCGACATGCGCGACGTGGAGAATGCGGCACAAGAAGGCAACAAACGTGCTAAACTCGCACTGGAAATGTATGATTATCGCATCAAGAAATACATTGGAGCTTACGCTGCTGCACTCGGTGGAGTAGACGCTATTGTCTTCACAGCCGGCGTAGGTGAGAACCAAACGGGCACACGTGAGCAAGCTTGTGCAGGCCTTGAATTCCTTGGAATCAAGATAGATAAGGCCAAGAATGCGACCATTCACGGCGAAGAAGCCATTATTTCTACGCCCGACAGCAAGGTGAAAGTCGTTGTTGTTCCCACTGATGAGGAAATTGTTATCGCTCGCGATACAAAAGAATTGGTGGAGAAAGCGAAGTAAACCGACAAAAATGGTAGGGAAACGTATGCCGAGGTCTTCTCCAACTTCAGGGGAAGACTTCGACTTTTAAACCAACATCATTCTCTGATACCCTAACGATGGACCGTTCAAACAAAAAACATCGATGAAGAAAAAGATTGTAACTTTCGGAGAAATCCTCTTTCGGTTGTCGAAAGAAAACCAAGCCCGGCTGACGCAAGGCCGTGCTTTCAACGGCGATTTTGGAGGATCTGAGGCTAATGTTGCCGTGTCATTGGCCACTTTAGGCGACCAAGTGGAATACGTTACCCGTGTTCCCAACAATGCAATGGGGCATGCCGCACTGATGCATCTGCGTGAATTCGGCCTCGATGTCAGCCATGTCGTGTGGGGAGGAGACCGCCTTGGCAGCTATTTCTTCGAGACTGCAGCAGCCATGCGCAATGCAATGGTGGTGTATGATCGAGAGAACAGTTCTTTCTATACATTGAAACACGGTGACATTCTGTGGGAACCTGTCTTCCAAGACGCTGCGCTTTTCCATTGCTCGGGCATTACTTGTGCAATGAGTAAAGACGCACTTAACACCACATTCGACGCCTTAGAGCTGGCTAAAAGTATGGGCGTTGAAATCACTTGTGACATCAATTACCGTCACAATCTCTGGCATTATCCGGGCGCAGATGCCCCGAAAACGCTCCGAAAACTCATGGAATACAGTTCCTTTATCTTTGGCGATCAGAACGAATGGGAGGTGGGAAGTGGTTTGAAACAGATTCCCTTTGAGGCCAAGGATGCCACTTATGAAATCAATGATGCCGCATATCTCGACTATTTTCGGCAACTCCGACAGCAGTTTCCACGCTGTAAACGCATGCTGATAGCCCTCCGTAACCAACTCACTTCAACGCATCATACACTCACCGGCATTCTTTTTGCCGAGGGAAAGCTTTATAAAACGCGCATCTATGACATCAATCCTGTCATCGATCCCATGGGTTGTGGCGACGCTTTCGTGGCCGCTTTTATCCACGCTCGCATGAAATGGGCTGACGATCAGCACTGTCTCGACTTTGCCTTGTCGGCTTCGGCACTCAAAAACACGATTATCGGCGACCAAAATCTTGTCAGTGAGGCCGAAATCATCGCTAACATGCAAGGCAAGGGAGGGCGCATAGAACGTTGACTCACTCTGTCAAGAGACGCTATAAATACCAATATACTACACAATATCGCAAAAAATGGCTGAGAAACTATCAAAACTACTCCTCCATGCCCTAATAACAATGGTCATTTTATGGGTCGTTCGTCTTGTTTTCATTGTCAAATACGTTCCCTTCGACCTGCTCACAGTCAACCGACAGGCCCTACCTTTGGCCGCTTACAATGTCTTTCGCTTCGACTTTCAGGTGGCTTCTTACCTCCTGATTCTGCCCACTTTATTGGTTTTTGCTGTGCTGTTATGGCGTAACCAAGGCTTCGAACGTTTCCTGAGACGCTTTTCCGTTTGGTATTTCGTGGTACTCGATATTCTCATTCTCATCATTTCCATCATCGATCTCGGCTTTTATGCCAACTTCAATTCGCATATCAACCTCACAATCTTCGACTTTTTCAACGAAGGACCCATCGGTCTTTTGCAAACCATTTGGGAAGAATACCACTGTATGCTTTATCTCTTCCTGCTTTGCTTGGCTGCTATCGTCTTGAAAATCCTATCGGAAAGGGTCGAGAGGTTGCATATTTCTCATGCCGTGATGCCCAAACCATGGAGCATTGCCGTGCTCATCAGTTATCTTACATTGCTTACTTTCGGACTCCGCGGCTCGTTTTCCCGCTTCCCGTTGCAGATAGAAGACACCTTTGTTTCAGACAATAAACTCATCAACGACATGGTGCCCAACGGGCTCTATATGCTGAAAACGGCCTGCAAAGAAAAGAAAAACGCTTTTAAAATCGAAATTCCGGACGCCTTGTTGGCCCGCTATCACTTCACCGACATACAGCAGGCACTCGACATCTATACTGACAAACGCGTGCAGTTGCAGGCAAACGACACGCTGAAAGCACTGCGCGAGGCCCTCTTTGCCAAGGCCCCCGACACGCTTACTCACCCGCTTCCAAACGTTGTCATTATCTATAGCGAAAGCTGGAGCAACTATCTCATCAACTTGGACGACGCAAAAGGCTCGCTATTATTGGGTATGCAGCGACACTTTAAGGAGGACTTGTTGTTCCGAAACTTCCAATCCGTGCAGAACGGCACCGTCGCTTCCATCGAAAACCTGACGGTCTCGACACCCTATCCGCGTTTCTTTGCATCGGCATTCAGGCTGCGCCTCCTTCCCACTTCCATTGCCTTGCCTTTCAATGCAAGCGGCTATACGACGGAATTCCTGTCGGGAATGGACACGGCATGGGAGAATTGCGCCGAGGCTTTGCGCCATCAGGGCTTCCAAACCATCTACGACAAGTTCAGCATCTTAAAGGATTATCCGCATGCCGAGGCCAACAGTGTGGGCGTCTTCGATGAATATCTGCTCACTGCTATCCTTGACAGGCTCAACAAAAAGGCTGCAAAGCCAAGACTGATGATAGCGATGACCACTACAAATCACCCACCCTTTGAATACCCCAAGAGCCTTTCTCTATCGCCACTGCCAAGCCGTTTCTACACAAATCCATGCTTTGCGGAGAAGGATTCGGCTGTGCTGAACAAATACATCACGGGCTTTAGATATTATAATAAGGTGTTGAGTGCATTCCTCGACAGCTTCAAAGCCTCTCCCGCAGCACGGAACACAATCCTTATTGTCACGGGCGATCACAACGTCCGCTCCATTCTTGACCCCTCATTCATTGGAAAACGCTGGACACATTCCGTGCCGCTTTACGTCTATCTTCCCCCTTCACTTCGCCATCCTGACTACCGCCGAATGACGAATCGGTGGGGATGCCACGACGATATCCTTGCAACCGTAGCCCCATTTGCCCTGCATCACACGCATTACATGAAGCTTGGCAATAACCTTTTCGACCGTAATTTGCCCGATTCCTGCTTCTATAGCTACAATGTCGAGCAGCTTTTGGCCGACAAAAACGGCTATAAAACGGCCGAAAAGCGGCTCGCTGCTCGTAATCTCTTGCGCGAAATCTATTTCAATCTGTGCTTCCGAAAGCCATAAGACACTGTATTGATATACGTGTATTGCGCGTTTTAAGAGTCGAGGGACAGTTGGCGTACAACGAAAATTGACTGGGAAAACGGTGATATATGCAACGAAACCGGACGTTGTCCTCATGCGACCGGGCGCATTATGATGTTACAAATGCAAAATTATATGCTACATCTGCTCTTGGTATTTTTAAATATAAATCCTATCTTTGCAAAATAAATATCTAATTATCATTAAACATGAAACGAAAAACATTTTTTTTGAAGCGCATTTTAGCTTGCGCATTGTTGTTAACCTCTACTATTGCCACGCATGCTGCGGTGGATCCGAATTTTTATATCTTCCTTTGTCTCGGCCAATCCAATATGGAAGGCAATGCGAAAATCGAGCCACAGGACCTCGTGGGCATTGACAATCGCTTCCAAATGATGGCAGCCGTCGACAATAACAGACTGGGACGGAAGAAGGGAGAGTGGTATACTGCGGTGCCACCGCTGTGTCGTGAGAACACAGGATTGACGCCTGTAGACTACTTCGGCCGCACAATGGTGGAGCATTTGCCCAAGAATATCCGCGTAGGTGTCATCAATGTAGCCGTCAGCGGCTGTCATATTGAGACCTTCATGCACGAATATGTAGACGACTATGTCAAGACCCGAGCACCGCAATGGATGAAGAATATGCTCAAAGCTTATAATGACAAGCCCTATGATCGGCTGGTGGAAATAGCCCGAAAAGCCCAAGAAGCCGGTGTTATCAAGGGCATATTGCTACATCAAGGCGAGTCGAATACGGGCGATGAGACATGGCCCGAGAAGGTGGATTCCGTGTATAACCGACTCCTTACCGACCTTCATCTGAAGGCAAACGACGTACCTTTGCTCGCCGGAGAGGTGGTCCGGGCCGATGGCCGCGGCAAATGTATCTCCATGAATTCCATCATTGACGCCCTACCGGAGACCATTCACACGGCTCATGTCATTTCTTCCGAAGGTTGCACCAGCGGACCTGACGACATACATTTCGATGCTGAGGGCTACAGAGAGCTTGGACGGCGTTATGCTTACAAGATGCTTTCACTGTTGGGTTACTCGGTCTTCAAGCCCGTTGCCATCCCTTCCGACGCCGTAGTGGCCTCAACAGTCATTCCGAACAATGAATTTCCGAAGCTTGATGCAGCGCGTCGGGGTTACTTCCGCCTGTATGCTCCGTCGGCAAAAAGCGTGAAAGTGGACATCTGCGGCAAGAAATACGATATGAAACGCGATGAAAAAGGCTTTTGGACCGGCGTTACCAAGCCGCTTGTCGTTGGCTTTCACTATTACTTCTTCTGGGTGGATGGCGCGCAAGTGACCGACCCTGCGAGCGAAACTTTCTTCGGTTACGGTCGTCAAGCGAGCGGTATTGAGGTGCCCGAAGGCCCGGAAGGCGACTATTACCGGCCACAACTGGACGTAGCCAAGGGGCAGGTTCGCTCGCTGCAATACTATTCCTCATCGGCAAACGCATGGCGTAGGGCCTTGGTTTACACGCCTGCTGCGTATGAAAATGACCGAAAACGCTACCCCGTTCTCTATCTTCAACACGGCATGGGTGAGGACGAAACGGGTTGGAGTCGGCAGGGATTGATGCAGAATATCATGGATAATCTCATCGCAAAAGGCGAGGCTGTGCCGATGATTGTGGTCATGGAGAGTGGCGATGTGAAGGCTCCTTTCCGCGGAGGCAGCAACGATGCAGGCCGTAGCACATACGGAGCATCGTTCTATAACGTGCTTTTGAACGACCTTATCCCGACAATTGACCGGACTTTCCGCACCAAATCCGACCGTGATCACCGTGCCATGGCGGGCCTTTCTTGGGGTGGTCACCAGACTTTCGACGTCGTTTTCACCCATCTCGACAAGTTTTCTTATGCCGGAGCTTTCAGCGGTGCCATCTTCGGATTGGACATTAACAAGACTTATAACGGCATTTTTACCCGGCCGAATGAGGTGAATAGCAAACTCCATTACCTCTTTTTGGGTTGCGGAACAGCCGAGGACATGGGTACGGCAAAGCTTGTTGACGACCTTAGAAAGGCCGGTGTGAAGGTAGACAGCTTCGTTTCAGAAGGCACAGCGCACGAATGGCTGACTTGGAGACGCTGTTTGAAGGTGTTCGCAACAAAACTTTTCAAATAAGAACAGCCCACCCTCGCCCGTTTCCAAGAGAAAGAAGAACAAACAAGATCATGGTTTTACCAAAGAAATACAGCATTTCATATTAAGCAGATTTGAAACTGTGATGAATACAACCATACTTAAGTAATTTATTTATAGGCTATTCTTCTCTTCCTTTGGGAGGGGTTAGAGATAGGTCTCTGGAGGTTGAGGATTGACTTTTCTCTTCTTCCCCCTCCCGCTCACTGCCGCGGACTGCTTTATCAGCTTTTCAAGTGGCGATTTCCTATTAGACAAAGGTGGGAAAGTAGGCATTTCCGTTGATGAGACAGGCAAGAACGCACAGTTCAATGCCTGTCTCAACGCGATTACTCCAGCAAAACGCCATGGAAAAACATGGAAAAGAGCGTACGAAACCCTCTTCCTTCTACTGGAAACTCTCTATGAGTAGCCAAATATTCAGCAAGGTGACAATGCCTGCGAGTGAATATAGGAAAGCAGCATTGGGCAAACTGTTGGCATATTTACCCATCACACGACGCGAGGAGGTGAGCCCCACTTGCAGAAACACCGTGAACGGCAACTGAACGGAGAGGAACATCTGCGAGATAATCAGTCCTTTGAACGGGTCGGCGATGAAGAATATCAGTAGTAAGGCTATGCCCAACGACAGCAAAATGCCCACAATAGAGTGCGTATCCTTGGCATTATACGACTCTCCGAAAAGGCCCGAGAAGATGCTTCCGGCCGCCATTCCACTCGTAATCGTGCTCGATATGCCGGCCAAAAGCAAGGCAATGGCAAAGATGTTGGCTGCGTTGTTGCCAAGAAGCGGCTGAAGCATGGCCTGCGCTTGGGCCAGTTCGTCGACGTGTTGCCCGTGGGCAAAGAACGTGGTTGCGGCCAATAAGATCATTGCAGAGTTGATAGCCCACCCCACAATCATTGAAAACAGCGTATCAAAAAACTCATATTTGAGCATATGACGAATGCGTTCGTCGCCCTTTAAGTGTATTTCCCGGCTCTGAACAATCTCTGAATGGAGGAACAGATTGTGGGGCATGACCACCGCACCCAGCACACTCATGATGATAAGCAACGAACCTTGGGGCACCGAAGGAACGAAAGCGCCTTGCAAAGCCTGCGGCCAATGAATGTCAACAAGGAAGAGTTCGTAGATAAACGACAGCCCGATCATCGACACAAACCCGATGATAGCACGTTCCATCTTGCGATAACTATTGGTGAAAAGCATGATAAGCGTGGCCACAGTCGTCAGTATCGCACCCGTAGGAATGCTGATTCCGAAGAGCATTTGCAGGGCTATGGCACCGCCAAGTATCTCGGCCAGCGAAGTGGATATGCTGGCTAAGATGGCACTTACAACGATTGGGCGGCCAATCCACTTGGGAGCGTATTTCACGGCAGCCTCACTCAGGCACAATCCCGTCACGATGCCCAAGTGGGCCACGTTGTGTTGCAGGGCAATGAGCATGATTGTGGAGAGCGTCACCACCCACAACAGCGCATAACCATATTCTGATCCGGCAGCAAAGTTACTGGCCCAGTTGCCCGGATCAATGAAACCCACTGTCACAAGCAGTCCCGGTCCGACGGATTTGAAGATATCCAAGGCCCCCAACACCCGTGGGTGGTCCTTTCGTTTGAGTTCTTTTAAAATATTCTTCATGCTTTTTCTTAACTATAATGAGGTAAACAGCTTACCTAAAAGCTTGTTTCCAGATTCCATATCCTATGTAAAAATAGTGCAAACCAGCGCAATGGAAACTCGTTTTCAATTGCCGAGTGCAGCCTATCTTATGCAAAGATAGTGCAAGCTGTTGACAAATGAAAAAGAAACGACAACAAATAGTAGGTATTTTTATGTGCAATATGACAGGAAGCGGGGAATGTAGGGACGCACGGTTCGTGCGTCCGCTCACATTTCGGTTGACAATTGACGACTGAACGGGCGAACAAGTTGTATGCTTTGCGGTATGTAGGGACGCACGGCCCGTGCGTCCGCTCAACCAACCGTGTGCATTCGTTTTCATTCACCTTGGGCGGACGCACGAACCGTGCGTCCCTACATTCACTCCCCAACCATATTGCGTGGTAAAATACATGCATGAATGGCATCATTATTATTCATTTATGAATCAAAAAAACGAATACTAATAAAAAATATGCAGTTTTATTTGGATTATATTGCATTAAATTGTATTTTTGCATCACTAATTGTATAAACATTCATACATGAAAACAAAGACAAGCAGGCTCGAAACGCTGAAGCTTCTCATCTCAAGCAACGAGCTCGGCAACCAAGAAGAGGTGCTGAAAGCACTAAGGAAAGAGGGCTTTAAGCTGACGCAAGCCACCTTGAGCCGCGACCTGAAGCAGCTGAAAGTGGCCAAAGCAGCCAGCATGAACGGGAAATACGTCTACGTGTTGCCCAACGAAACGATGTACAAGCGCATACATAAGCCGCTCTCGCCCGGAGAAATGATGCGTAATCCGGGCTTTATCTCCATCAATTTCTCGGGGAACATGGGAGTCATCAAGACGCGTCCGGGCTACGCCAGCAGCATTGCTTACGACATAGACAACTGCGATATACCCGAAATCTTGGGGACGATAGCCGGCGATGACACCATTTTTATTGTCATCAAAGAGGGCTTCAGCCACGAAGAAACGGCTGAAAGCCTGAACCGATTGCACCCCGGTTTTTAGTTCGCCGGCTACGGTTGGTTCCTTATACATAATAAGGTGTAATCAATTGTCGGTGCTCATCGTATAAAACACGAATGTTGTTGGCTTTCTCTATCTAAAAAGACGTAATCAACTGATAGCCAAATGGAACCGTAATCTGCATGAGACGGGCCTGCAATAAGACTGACTTTACACGGTAAAATGGCCCATATTGCGCGGTAAAATGGCTGAGATTACACGACAAAATGGCTGAGATTGCAAACCGGAACGGCCGATAGGACAAAACAACGTGACCCGCGGAGGCCGATGCCTCACGAAATATTGAAAGGAAAAAGAAATGGAAGAACTCAACGTCATGGTGGCCGACAGCAGTCATATCGACTATGTCGACACCATTCTGCAAACGATTTCCGACGCTGCAAAGGTCAGGGGAACGGGCATAGCCAAGCGTTCTCCGGAATATGTGGCCACGAAAATGCGCGAGGGAAAGGCCGTCATTGCCCTGCAAGGCAGGCGGTTTGCCGGTTTCAGTTACATCGAAACGTGGGGCAACAAGCACTATGTAACGACATCAGGATTGATTGTTCACCCTGACTTCCGCGGCCTCGGACTGGCCAAAAAGATAAAGGATCTCACGTTTACTTTAGCCAGAAAGCGATGGCCAAAGGCTAAGATTTTCTCGCTGACCAGCGGAGCTGCCGTGATGAAAATGAACACACAGCTGGGCTATAGGCCTGTAACATTCAAGGAGCTGACTGACGATGACGCCTTTTGGCGCGGCTGTGAGGGTTGCATCAACGTTGATGTGCTCCATCGAACCAACCGCCGTTACTGCATCTGTACGGCCATGTTGTTCGATCCGGAGGAGGAGGAAAAAGCCCACCCCCAACCCCTCCCAAGGGAGGGGAGCGCAACACACACAACAAAGATAGCACAATATAAGACCGCGGACAGTGGGACGTATGGTAAATTGAAAGAATTTGCATACGAGAACAGAAGAAATCCGACCGAAGCGGAGCATATCTTATGGGGCTATCTGAAAGGTATGCAACAAGGAGTGCGCTTCAGAAGACAACACATCATAGGACAATTCATTGCCGATTTGTCTTGTCCACGGTTGAAACTGATTATAGAAATCGACGGAGGTTACCATCAACTGCCTTCCCAGCAGGCCTCCGACAGGCAGCGCACTGCATGGCTTGAAGCACAAGGCTACACGATTATGAGGTTCACGAATGAAGAAATTATAGCCGATACCAAGCGCGTTTTGAATGAAATACAAAAGGAAATAGAACGATTAAAAATAATTGAATATGGGAGAACATAGCACAAAATCACCTTGTTTGGTTAAGGAGCAAGTCGCATCTCCCCTCCCTCGGGAGGGGAAGGGGGTGGGCCAACGCGTCGTTGTCGCCTTTTCAGGCGGGCTCGACACCTCATACACCGTGATGATACTCAGTCAGGAAGGCTGGGAAGTCTATGCCGCATGTGCCAACACGGGCGGTTTCAGCGACGAACAGCTCAAGACCAACGAAGCAAATGCCTACAAACTGGGGGCAAAGCACTATGTTACGCTCGACGTTACACAGGAGTATTATGAGAAAAGTCTCAAATATATGATCTTCGGAAACGTGATGCGCAACAACTGTTACCCCATTTCCGTCAGTTCGGAACGCATCTTTCAGGCCATTGCCATCGCTCGCTACGCCAACGAGATCGGTGCCGATGCCATCGCACATGGCAGCACTGGGGCGGGAAACGACCAGATACGCTTCGACATGACATTCCTTGTAATGGCGCCGAACGTGGAGATTATCACGCTGACCCGCGACAAAGCGTTGAGCAGAAAGGAAGAGGTTGACTATCTGAATGCGCATGGTTTCGCGGCCGACTTCGCCAAATTGAAATACAGTTACAACGTAGGCATCTGGGGAACCAGCATCTGTGGGGGCGAATTACTCGACCCAACGCAGGGCCTTCCCGAGGAGGCTTACCTGAAACATGTCACGAAGAAGGAAGAAAGTCTGCTAAAGATAACTTTCGAAAAGGGCGAAATCGTGGCCGTGAATGATGAGAAGTTCGACGACAAGATAGCTGCCATTCAACGGATAGAAGCCCTCGGTGGAGCCTATGCCATAGGGCGTGACTGCAACGTTGGCGATACAATCATCGGTATAAAAGGGCGCGTTGGCTTTGAAGCTGCAGCTCCCAAGCTCATCATCGAGGCCCATCGACTGTTGGAAAAGAGTACACTCAGCAAGTGGCAACAGTATTGGAAGGACCAAGTTGCCAACTGGTATGGCATGTTTTTGCATGAGAGTCAGTATCTCGAACCCGTCATGCCGGACATCGAAGCAATGCTCACCAGCAGCCAACGCAACGTGAACGGCACGGCAATCTTGCGGCTCCGGCCCTTCGGTTTCCAGACGGTAGGCATCGATAGTGCCGACGATTTGACGAAATCGAAGCTTGGAGAATACGGCGAAATGCAGCATGGTTGGACAGCAGAAGACGCAAAGGGGTTCATAAAAGTAAGCTCCACGCCACTGAGAGTGTACTATGGAATGCACCCCGAAGAGCTTTCCCGGCCCTAAGGAAAGCCTCCCTCGGCCCCTCCGAAGGAGGGGAGCGTGAGCTTGAGGCAAGGAGATGGGCCGACTAAACGGCGAAAGTCGTAGGCCTTCCTTGCAACTTTTCATCGCTTAAACGAGTCATATAAATAAAAAAGTGCAGCTAAAACGATGCATGATAAATGAACAATTGTGAATGAAACAAAGGATTATGGGAAACGGAAAAAGACTGGTGCGCTCGTCATCTGACAGATGGCTGGCCGGAATATTAGGCGGTATAGCCGATTATTTGGATTGGGACCCGGCATTGCTTCGCATTGCCTATTTACTGTTGACACTGTGTAGCGTAGGCTTTCCGGGCATCATCGCCTACATTATCCTGTGGATATGCATGCCACGGGACACAAACTACGACGTATGATCAGGGTTGGAATTCTCGGAGCGGCAGGATATACGGGTGGAGAACTCATTCGGCTGCTGCTCCATCACCCCGAAGCGGAGATTGTTTTTGCCAACAGCGAGAGCAATGCCGGCAATCTCGTGGCCGATGTTCACGAGGGATTGTATGGCGATACTGCCCTCCGGTTCACGTCAGAGATGCCTTTTGACGAGGTAGACGTGGTGTTCTTCTGCTTCGGACACGGCAAAAGCGAGGCCTTCATGCATGCACATGACATTCCGGAACGGGTGAAAATCATCGACTTGGCACAGGACTTTCGCCTGCTTCCTGCCAAGGTCGTGGCGACACAACGGCCCACCCCAGAGGCTCACGACTTTGTTTACGGGCTACCGGAACTCAACAAAGCGGCCATCGCAAAGGCGCACCATGTGGCCAATCCGGGCTGCTTTGCCACCTGTATTCAGTTGGGGTTGCTGCCTGCCGCAAGGCTGAAGCTCATCAAAGAAGACGTGGCCGTGAACGCCATCACGGGAAGTACAGGGGCAGGACAGAAGCCCGGGGCGACGACCCACTTCTCTTGGCGCAACAACAACATGAGCATCTACAAGGCATTTAACCACCAACACGTGCCCGAAATCAGGCAAAGCCTTGCGCAGGTGCAGGGTTCGTTGACGGCTTCCATCGACTTCATTCCCTATCGGGGCGATTTCACGCGCGGCATCTTTGCCACCGAGGTCATCAAGACAGACGCCGATGCCGACACAATCGTCGATGCCTACAAGGACTTCTATAAAAACGCCTGCTTCACGCACTACGTAGACTGCGCAATAGACTTGAAACAGGTGGTCAATACGAACAAATGTCTCGTCCATTGCGACAAGATAGGCAACAAACTACTCGTCACGTCGTGCATAGACAACCTGCTGAAAGGGGCCGTTGGACAGGCCGTCGAGAACATGAACCTTATGTTCGGCATGCAGGAAGACAAAGGATTGAAATTAAAAGCAACGGGATTTTAGATGAAACTATTCGATGTGTACCCTCTCTTCGATATAAACATCGTGAGGGGACAAGGAGTCAACGTGTGGGACGACAAAGGTCAGGCGTATCTCGACCTTTATGGCGGACACGCCGTCATCAGTATCGGGCACTGTCACCCGCATTATGTCGACCGAATGACCCGACAGCTGGGCGAACTTGGCTTTTACAGCAACTCCGTCGTCAACCGATTGCAAGTGGAACTGGCCGAAAGACTGGGGCGAATCAGCGGTTATGACGACTATCAATTGTTCCTCGTCAACAGCGGGGCCGAGGCCAACGAGAACGCTTTGAAGCTGGCTTCGTTCGCGAATGGGCGAAAACGCGTGCTCTCCGCAGCGAAAGCCTTTCACGGGCGCACGTCGTTGGCCGTGGAAGCAACCGACAATCCGAAGATTATTGCACCCATCAATGCCAATGGACACGTGACCTATCTGCCGCTCAACGACTTGCCGGCATGGGAGAAAGAGCTGGCCAAAGGCGACGTGTGCGCCTGCATCGTGGAGTGTATACAGGGTGTGGGCGGTCTCGACATGGCCACTCCGGCGTTTGCCCAAGGCCTGCAAGCGTCCTGCAAGCGGCACGGCACAGTGCTCATCTGCGACGAGATACAGTGCGGTTACGGTCGCAGCGGCCGGTTCTTCGCCCACCAATGGCTCGGCATCCGACCCGACCTGATCACCGTGGCCAAAGGCATCGGCAACGGGTTCCCGATGGGCGGCGTGTTGATTTCGCCCGACTTCAAGCCCGTTTACGGTCAGTTGGGAACCACTTTCGGCGGCAACCACTTGGCCTGCACAGCGGCATTGGCCGTGCTCGACGTGTTCGAGAACGAGGGTTTGGTGGAGAATGCGCACCTCGTGGGCGACTATTTGATGGACGAACTGCGCCAACTGCAACAGCGTACCCGCCACATTCGCGAACTGCGCGGGCGCGGATTGATGGTCGGTGTGGTGTTGGACATGCCGCACAAGGAGCTCCGCAACAAGCTCATTCACGAGCAATACTGCTTCACGGGCAGTGCCGGAACCGACATGCTGCGCCTGCTTCCGCCGCTGACCCTCTCGCGCGACAACACAGACAACTTCATCAAGCGACTTGAAACCGCTTTAAGCGAACTATAATATAAAGGTATGAAAATAGCAATCATCGGAGCCGGGGCCATGGGCGGAGCCTTTGCAGAGGGCCTGTTAAAAGGCAACCGGTTCAAATCTGCCGACATCACCGTGGCCAATCCACACGCCTCGAAGCTCGAACGCTTCGCCGAAATGGGCGCAAGCATCACCACCAACAACAAAGCCGCCGTGGGCGATGCCGACATTGTGGCCATCGTGGTGAAGCCGTGGTTGGTGGAACAGGTCGTCAACGACATCAAACCCGCGCTCAACCCTCGGCAAATCATCGTCAACATGGCGGCCTCCATCTCCTCGGAACAGCTCTTTGCGTGGCTGGAACAGGAAGACGGCAACGGTCCCGCGCTCTTTCAAGTGATTCCCAACATCGCCATTGCGGTCGGAAACAGCATGACTTTCATCGTGCCGTGCCGTGCCGACGCCGAGCAAGTGAGGCAGGTAAAGGAAGTGTTCGACGACGTGGGTCAGACTTACCTCACCGACGAGCAACACCTTCGGGCCGGAACGATGCTGGCAAGTTGCGGCATCGCCTACGCCATGCGCTATATCCGTGCAGCCACGGAGGGCGGAGTGGAACTGGGTTTCAAGGCCGACGTGGCCAAAGACATCGTGCTGCAAACCGTGAAAGGGGCGGTGGAACTGCTGCAAGCCAACGGTAACCACCCCGAAGCCGAAATCGACAAGGTGACGACGCCGGGCGGGCTGACCATACGTGGCCTCAACGAAATGGAGCATGCCGGCTTCACGAGTGCTGTGATACGCGGACTCAAAGTGTGAGGCGCCTCTCCAAACACCCACCCCAACCCCTCTCGAAAGGAGGGACGTGCCAACGACAGCAAACACTTAGAAATATAGGTGTTAAACACTCGCAGTCATGAGTGTTAAACACTCGCAGTCATGGGTGTTTAACACCTTCGGAGAAAGGTGTAACACACCTTTGAACAAAGGTACGGTACACCCTTGACCATAGGTACGGTACACCTACGAAGGTCGGTACGGTATACCCTTGGTTGTCGGTACGGTATACCGATGAAAGTCGGTACGATATACCTTTAAATAGAGGTACGGTACACCCTTTGGAATAGCTATTCGGCCCCCTTTCCTTTGTGAGGCACCGGGGGAGTCTTTCTAATTAAATCGTATCGAATACCGCGTAATCGGAAAAGATTTCGTAACTTTGGCGGCATGAAAACAATTAAATCATAAGCAATATGGAAGATTCTATCAAACAAATCGGCGAGCGACTGCGCGGACTCCGCGACGTACTCGACATTCCGGCAGAAGAAGTCGCCGAGCTCTGCAACATCAGTCTGGAGCACTATCTCAAGATTGAATCGGGCGAGGCCGACCCTTCGGTCTACCGCCTATCGAAGATATCAAAACGTTACGGCATATCGCTCGACGTGCTGCTCTTCGGCGAAGAGCCGCGCATGAGCAGCTATTACCTGACCCGCGACGGTCAGGCTCCCGAGATAGACCGTGGCGACAGCTATCAGTATCAGACGCTGGCCGGAGGCTTCCGCGGGCGCAAGATGGACCCGTTCCTCGTGGTCGTTGACCCGTTGCCCGAGGGGAAGCGACACAGCAAGAACACGCACGACGGACAGGAAGTGGACTATATCCTCGAGGGTGTGTTGGAGCTGACCATCGACGGCAAGGTGCTCGTGTTGCGGAAAGGCGACTGTGTCTACTTCGATGCGACTATCCCTCATTGCATGCATGCCTTGGAAGGGAAGTCAGCTAAATTCTTATGCGTAGTAAACTAAAAAGGAGAAGCCTATGTTAGAGCGATTTTTAACGCAGACGAGCTTTGCTTCGGAGGAAGATTATGCAAAGCATCTACACTTCAGGATACCCGAGAACTTCAACTTCGCTTACGACGTAATGGACGTGTGGGCCAAGGAACGCCCCGACAATCTCGCCCTATTGTGGACCGACGAGAAGGGCGACGAAATCCGCACTACCTACAAGGAGTTCAAGGAACAGACCGACCGGACGGCGGCCTACTTCATGAGTCTCGGCATCAAACACGGCGACAAGGTGATGCTAATCTTGAAACGTCACTATCAATGGTGGCTGTCGGTCATGGCATTGTGTAAGGTCGGAGCCATCGCCATTCCTGCCACCCACATGCTGACGGCCCATGACATTGTCTATCGCAACCGGAGCGCCAGCGTGAAGGCGATTATCTGCGCCAACGACGAATATATAACTCACCAGATAGCTGCAGCCATGCCCGAGAGCCCCACGGTGAAAGTGTTGGTTGCGGTCAACTCGCTTTCCGAATGCGGCAAGCCTGTCCCCGAAGGTTTCCACGACTGGCGCAAGGAATGGGCAGAGGCTCCTGCCTTCGTACGCCCAGAGAACGTGAACACCAATGAAGACACCATGATGATGTATTTCACCAGTGGCACGAGTGGCGAGCCGAAGATGGTGGCCCACGACTTCCTTTATGCCTTGGGACACTTGACCACGGGCGTCTATTGGCACAACCTGCACGAGAAGAGCCTGCACCTGACCGTGGCCGACACGGGTTGGGGCAAGGCCGTATGGGGGAAACTCTACGGGCAGTGGTTTGCCGGTGCAACGGTATTTGTCTACGACCATGAGAAGTTCACGGCCGAGAAAATCATGCGGCAGATGGAGAAATACCGTGTCACCTCCTTCTGTGCACCCCCAACCATCTATCGCTTCATGATTCGCGAGGATATCTCCAAATACGATCTGAGCAGTCTTGAATGGTGCACGACGGCCGGAGAGGCCATGAACCCATCGGTGGCAGAGACGTTCAAGAAGCTCACAGGCGTTACCATCTACGAGGGCTTCGGACAAACAGAGACCACCATGACGCTGGGAACGTTCCCTTGGGTGAAGCCGAAACCCGGTTCGATGGGCAAGCCCAACCCGCAATACGACGTACATCTGCTCCGTCCCGACGGTAAAGAGTGCGAAGACGGAGAGAAAGGAGAGATTTGCATTCGCATCGGCGATGAGAAACCTCTCGGACTGTTCAAAGGCTACTATCGCGATGAGGAAAGAACCAAGGAAGCATGGCACGATGGCGTCTACCACACAGGCGACATGGCGTGGCGCGACGAGGACGGTTACTTCTGGTTCGTGGGCCGTACGGACGACGTTATCAAGAGTTCGGGCTACCGCATCGGTCCGTTCGAAGTTGAGAATGCCTTGATGACCCACCCAGCTGTGGTGGAATGCGCCATTACCGGTGTCCCCGACCCTATCCGCGGAATGATTGTCAAGGCTACAGTGGTCTTGGCTGCGGAATACAAGGACAAGGCGGGCGACGAACTCGTGAAGGAATTGCAGAACCATGTCAAGCATGAAACGGCTCCTTATAAGTATCCACGTGTCATAGAGTTCGTGGAAGAACTACCAAAGACCATCTCCGGCAAGATACGCCGTGTGGAAATCAGGGAGAAAGACAACCGTAAATAACCATAAACTTATGAAAAGGATTGTGGTGAAAGTGGGCAGCAATGTGCTGACCCGTGAAGACGGCAAGCTCGACGTCACGAGACTATCGGCCATCGTTGACCAAGTGGCATGGCTCAAGCGAAACGACTATGAGGTCATCCTCGTCTCGTCAGGTGCCATGGCCTGCGGAAGAGGCGAACTGAAACCAGAGTGCAAGCTCGACACCGTGGGCCGTCGGCAGTTATTCTCGGCTATCGGACAAGTGAAACTCATCGGCTACTACCATAATCTCTTTCAGGAATACGGTTTGCGCATTGGTCAAGTGCTCACCATGAAGGAGAGTTTCTCCACCCGTGGTGAATACTTGAACCAACGTGCCTGCATGACTGTGATGCTCAAGAATGATGTGATTCCCATCGTCAATGAGAATGATACGGTCAGCATCACAGAGTTGATGTTCACCGATAACGATGAACTTTCGGGGCTACTCGCCTCAATGATGGACGCCGACACGTTGATTATCCTCAGCAATGTCGACGGGATATTCGACGGAGACCCTAAGGTTCCCACCACACGAGTTATTCCATTTGTCAACTGCGACAGCGACCTTAGCGAATACATACAAGACACCAAGAGTGGCTTCGGGCGTGGTGGAATGATAACGAAGGCGGGAATCGCCCGCAAAGTGGCAGAAGAAGGTATCAAGGTTATCATTGCCAATGGTACAACCGACAATATCTTGATTGACCTTGCCCGGCGTCCGCAGGAAACAATCCACACGGAATTCCGCCCCAACAGCACCCCGACTTCACGGGTAAAGAAGTGGATTGCCCACAGCGAAAGCTTTGCCAAAGGTGTTGTTCATATCAATCAAAAGGCAGAAGAAGCCTTGAAAGGCCCGAAAGCCGTCAGTCTGTTGCTTGTCGGCGTGACAGCCATCGAAGGCGAATTCGAGGAAAACGACATCATCAACGTGGTGGGAAACGACAATAAGCTGATTGCCGTGGGTAGGAGCAGTTACGCTTCTTCCAAGGCCAAACAACACATCGGGGCACACGACATGAAGCCCCTTATCCACTACGACTACCTTTATATGGAATGACTATGATGCTCTCTGAAACTTTCAAACGTGTAAAAGCAGCAAGTAAATCATTGGCCTTCCTCACCGATAACCGCCGAAACGAAGTGTTGCAGGCTCTTGCCGATGCCATAGAGAGCCACATTGACTGCCTTTTGGCTGCCAATACCATTGATTTATCCTGCATGGACAAAGCCAACCCCATGTACGATCGACTGCAACTCACGCCACAACGCCTTCACGACATAGCCAATGACATGCGCCATGTCAGCCAACTTCCTTCACCACTTGGCCGGACGTTGAAGGAAAAAACGCTCGATAACGGACTTCACCTGCATCGTGTCAGCACGCCTTTCGGTGTCATCGGTATGATATATGAAGCGCGTCCCAACGTTACCTTTGATGTTTTCTCCCTTTGTTTCAAGAGTGGAAACGCTTGTATATTAAAAGGTGGGAAGGATGCTGACGAAAGTAATCGGGCTGGAGTGGCCTTGATACACGATGTTTTGAAAGCACACGACATCAATCCCAGCGTCGTTGAACTTCTTCCTGCAAGCCACGAAGCCACGGAAGAGCTTCTTACTGCCATCGGCTTCGTGGACCTGTGCATTCCACGCGGCAGTAAACGCCTGATAGACTTCGTTCGAAACACGGCTAAAGTACCCGTCATAGAAACCGGAGCAGGCGTTGTGCATTGCTATTTCGATGAAGCTGGCGACTTGACAATGGGCCGTGACATCATCACAAACGCCAAATGCCGTCGGTGTAGTGTCTGCAATGCTCTCGACACTCTGCTTGTCCACCGCAACCGCCTGCAAGACTTGCCTCAACTATGCAGTCAATTGGCAGAGAAAGGTGTAAAACTCCATACTGACAACGAAGCCTATCATGTCCTCGAAGGCCATTATCCCGCCCAATTACTCACCTTGGTGACCGCGGATATTTGGCATACCGAATGGCTCAGCATGCAAATGGGCATCAAAACGGTCGGCAGTATAGAAGAAGCACTTGACCATATATCGACCTACGGTAGCGGACATAGTGAGAGTATTGTGACCGAAGACATCGAAAAGCAACATCAGTTTCAGACGATGATTGATGCAGCTTGCGTCTATGTGAACGCCCCTACGAGTTTTACCGACGGCGGACAGTTCGGTCTTGGTGCCGAGATCGGCATCAGTACGCAGAAACTTGGTGCCCGCGGACCAATGGCTTTAGAGGAAATCACCACCTATAAATGGCTGATAGAAGGACGGGGACAGGTGAGGAGTTAGGGATGTGGAGTATTGAATGAGAAGTTATCATCATATAAAATGATAAATGAATCATGTCAAGTCCGATGGTTCAACCCTCCACATCATAAAAACAACTCCACATTCGCCATTCCCCATTAAAATAATTCCTCATTAAAACAACTCAATATTCACCTTATGAAGACATTCTTCAACGTATCTGACTTAGGCAATCTCACGCAAGCTTTGGCCGAAGCCCGCGAAGTAAAGAACAACCGCTTCGGTTTTCAACCGTTAGGCAAGAACAAAACGCTGTTGATGATATTCTTCAACAACAGTCTCCGCACGCGTCTGTCCACCCAGAAAGCTGCAATGAATCTTGGAATGAACGTCATTGTGCTCGATGTGAACGCCGGTGCATGGAAACTCGAGACAGAACGCGGTGTAATCATGGATGGCGACAATAGTGAACACCTGTTAGAAGCCATTCCGGTGATGGCCAGTTACTGCGATCTCATCGGAATTCGCAGCTTTGCAGGCCTTGTCGAGCGCGAATTTGACTATGCCGAGACCATTGTCAACCAATTTGTAGCATACAGCGGCCGCCCCGTTTTCGCCATGGAAACGGCAACCGTGCACCCACTTCAGGCTTTTGCCGACCTTATAACCATTGAAGAACACAAGAAAAGCGAACGTCCTAAGGTGGTATTAACATGGGCACCGCATTGTCGAGCATTGCCACAAGCGGTTCCAAACAGCTTTGCCGAGTGGATGAACGCAGCCGATGTAGACTTCGTTATTACCCATCCTAAGGGCTACGAACTTGACCCTAAGTTCGCAGGAAACATAAAAGTAGAATACGATCAGCGTAAGGCCTTCGAAGGAGCCGACTTCATCTACGCCAAGAACTGGAGCTGTCCGGGTGTCACACGGCCTGCCGATTACGGCAAAATCCTATGCAACGACCCTGCATGGACGGTAGACCAAGAACACATGAGTTGGACGAACAACGCCTATTTCATGCATTGTCTGCCCGTTCGTCGCGGTCTTATCGTGACCGATGACGTTATCGAAAGCCCGCAAAGTCTTGTCATTCCAGAGGCAGCCAACCGGGAAATCAGTGCCGAGGTGGTTATCAAGCGGATATTAGAGGGGCTGTGAAAACCATTGACCGCCATACCTTCAGGCTTTCCAAAGGTACGTAAAGCGAGGCAAACCCGGCTTCCGAACGGTCTCTTACCCATCATGTTTTCTCATTTTCGTATGAAAATATTTAGGATAACATTGTGTGATTACAGATTTTTATGTACCTTTGCACCCACAATAAAAGCTAAATCGGGATGTAGCGCAGTTGGTAGCGCACTACGTTCGGGACGTAGGGGTCGGGCGTTCGAGTCGCCTCATCCCGACAAAAGCAAGCAAAAGGGGTTGATTGTCAACCCCTTTTTTGTTGAAAATAAGTTTTTTTTGCTTTGCCACGCTCCCCATTCCGACATCAAAACAAAAGAAGAGCGGAAGCCCATTGCAAAGGACTTCCGCTCTATGCGCTTCAAGATGGGCTTGAACCAACGACCCCCTGATTAACAGTCAGGTGCTCTAACCAACTGAGCTATTGAAGCATGAATTGCAAAATCAATACCGATTTGCGGTTGCAAAGGTAAGATAATCTTTTTTAATGGCCAAACTTTTCGACTAAAAAAATCATTGTATCGCTAATTTTAGCTAATTTGCCTGTCATCGTAATGATTTTACATCTTTATATATTACTTTTGTAGCTATTATGAGAAAGCTAATAGTATTCATTATAGCACTGTTGACCTTGCCGGCAGCCGCGCAAAACGACACAGACCATAACTTCACGGTGGCCAAAAACCTTGAAGTATTCAATGCCATCTACAAGAATCTCGACCTGCTTTACGTGGATCGGCTACCTGCCGACACTGTGATTGGCAACGCTGTTGATGCTATGCTGGAGTCACTTGACCCTTACACGGAGTATTATCCGCAGGCCAAAGGCAAGGATCTCAAGCTGCTGATGACAGGAAAATACGCAGGCGTAGGGGCATTGATACGCTATAGTCCGAAATACAAGAACACGTTTATCGACGAACCCTACGAAAATATGCCGGCTGCCAATGCCGGTCTGCGTAAAGGAGACCTGATCCTTGCGATAGATGCCCTTTCGATGGAAGGCAAACCCACGCAGTTTGTCAGCGATCATCTGCGTGGTGATGCCGGAACAACATTCATGATAAAAATAAAACGACCATCGACGGGCAAGATCATGAAACTCAAAATCACGCGAGGTGCCATCAAAATGCCGGCAGTTCCCTATTACGGACTACTTGGAAACGGCCTCGGCTACATCAATCTCAACCAATTCACGGAGGGAGCCGCCAAGGACTTCCGTCGGGCTTTCGTTGAAATGAAGAAAGACGGCATGCAAAAACTGGTCATCGACCTACGCAACAACGGAGGAGGATTAGAGAACGAAGCCGTTGATATCGTGAATCTTTTCGTGCCGAAAGACTTGATGATTGTGTCAAACCGAGGGAAAGTGAAGCGGCTCGACCGCAACTATAAGACCAATTCTGAACCCATCGACACCGTAATTCCAATCGTTGTGCTGGTCAACGGCAACACTGCCAGCTCGAGTGAAATCACCGCCGGCGCGCTGCAAGACCTCGATCGGGCCGTCATCATGGGCACACGCACTTACGGGAAAGGGCTCGTTCAAACCACGGTAGACCTGCCTTACAACGGAAAACTCAAGCTGACGACCCACAAATACTATATCCCGAGCGGGCGTTGCATTCAGGCTGTCAACTACAAACACGACCGTGGCGGCTACACCGAGCATGTTCCCGACTCGCTCTCACGCATTTTCCACACCCGGAACGGGCGTGAGGTGCGCGATGGAGGCGGAATTAAGCCCGATATCGAGGTAAACCCCGATACTGCCTCGAATATTCAGAGCTACCTCATGTCGGTTATCGACTCCACGGAGACCGTTCTTGAATACGTTCTCGACTATGTGGCAAAGCATCCCACGATTGTCGGCCCGTCAGAATTCGAACTTAGCGATGCCGACTATGAAGCCTTCAAGCAACATGTGCTCAACAGCGGTTTCAAATACGACGGCGTGAGCGAGAAAATCTTGAAAGAACTTGTGAAGACGGCCAAGTTCGAAGGCTATTATGATGATGCAAAAGCCGAGTTCGAGGCCATTGAGAACAAACTGAAACACAATGTTGCCAAAGACCTTGACTACAACCGCGACCGCATCAAACAGGCGTTAGCCGCCGATATCGTGGGCGTCTACTACTATCAACGCGGAACTATCGCCTATACGTTGAAGCACGACAAACAAATGAAGGCGGCCAAGAAACTGTTGGGCAACATGACTGAGTATCGAAAGATACTGAATAAGTGATTGAGACTTGCTTTCCCGTTGCCACATTTACACTGGAAAGCAAGCTATTTCACGAAATCCTTCTTGACAATCAACCGATAATCACGCACCGTGAGACGGATATGACAACCTTTCGGCAACCGCTGAAGGGGCACACTTATGTATCCTTTGCTTGAATAATATTCGGGAACGCCACCTTGGTCATGGTAGAGGGTGAGCCAAAGTTGACGGATATGGCCACCAAGTTCCATGCTGTCAGTGGCAACCACGGCTATGGTCTGTCCTTTTTTCCCATCGTTTTGTCTGGCAGTCTTCACCGAAAAGCCAATGTTGAGATAACGCCGATTGCGGCTGATCCATGCACTTTCGAACACAACGGGGTCCGTACGAACCGTCTTGACCTTGCTTTTGGACTGCCAAGCCACCACGGGAACCTGAAAGAAACGGGAAGCAATGGCCGTATGATGGTCTACTTTGCTGTAATAAAGCAGTCCGCGATAATTCGTATCAGCCTGCGAAGCCCACGAAACCTTGTATCTGGGAGACAACACCAATGAATCTCTGTTGTCGGTGACGGCATAATCGATTTCATTGGGGGCCTTTGTGTGCGCCTCAACGAAGTCGGCTCGAAGATAAGAGTAGTCCCCATCGCCACTCTCATAGGTGTCATTGGAGCAACTGCCCGCCAGAAAAGGAACGACGAGCAGTGCAAAAGGCCATTTATACCGCGCCATGTGTCATTTCATAAAGGGAAGATAGTTGAGCAACGACTTGAACCTTCCGCCTTCGCCACGTGCCGCCATGTAGTTTTTCGCCGGATAAGCATACTGACTGAGCAGACATACCCGCAGATAACGGTCGTCCTTGTTCTCGATATCAATCTTGGCAAGCTGCCCCATCATGTATTCTTCGAACTGTTTATGGTCGTTCTCCGTGTAATGTTCGGTGTACATACGCGTGTCTTGTAGCATATCCAACGCGATATAGTTGCAGGGATAGAGACGATAGTTGCGGTGGATCTCGGTGTCGATATGCGCAGCTATCGTGTCAAAGAGCTTGTTTTTGGGTTGTTCTTGGTCTACGGTTTGCAACCAATCATCGATACATGGCGCGCATTCATAATGGATATGACCCTTGAATCCCTTGATACCTGTGAGCATACTTTCCATGTCGTCTTCGGCCGTTTTCTTCCAAAACGGAACGTCACGACGCAGTTGATACTCCCTTGCTTTCAGGTAATCGCAGGGGTCGAACTCGTAAGAAATGGACAAAGGAACGATATGTAACTGGCAAAGACGGTCGATAACAGACCCCTCACCGCCCATGGCCATCATCTTGAGAATGGCAGGTTGCGTCAGATCGTTGGAGTTCTTGGCCCGTCCTTGTCGCTGGGCTATCCACACATTCTCGTGCTTCACGTTGATGGCGAAGTGAATATACTCCGACATTCGCTTGCTGGCACGCAGCATTTCGACCGAGTGCAGGGCACGTTCCACAGTGAACGACTTGTTAATCCGCACAAGATCCCTCACCCAAGGCTCGCCAAGCAGGTTGTCACCTATGGCAATTTCGCAAGTCGTATCAAAGCCTACGTCGATGAGAAGCTTGTCGAGAAAGGCCGAATCAAGCACGATATCGCGATGATTGCTCACGAAAGTGTATCGGTTTTTGATGTTGATATTATAGGCATCCATGTCACATCCCAAGCTCAACTTCACGATCAACTGCTGCAAGAAGGGGTAACAGAATGCCTTCTGAAACTCAAGATTCGTCTTACACCCATGCATCTTCTTGGCAATATCGTCGAGCGAAACGTCGGGATAAAGGTAGGCCAAGACCTTTTGGAATTGAGGTTCGGCCAGCAATCTGTCGTAGACCGCGGGCAACTCCTCGGGCTCAAAGGGCCTGATGCAATCAAATTCTGACGGGATATTCATAATATATGATTTAGAAATTAAAGCATTTAGAGCATGGCAGAGGCCATCGTGTCGCCGGCAATAACAAGATCGATGCCCAACTCTTCGATGGCTGCGGCGATAGTCGGCGAAACATGGGCGTCGGTAATAATCATATCGACATCGTCCATGCCGCAGATACGGGCAAACCCACGCCGTCCGAACTTGCTCGAGTCGGCAAGTACGATGGTTTTTTGGGCCGTATGAATCATCTCCCGGTTGAGTTCAGCCTCGCGCATGTCGGTGGTTGAGATGCCAAACTCAAGGTCTATGCCGTCAACACCCAAGAACAACTTGCTGAACGAGCAGCTCCTTAAAATCATTTCGCTGTATTGTCCCACCACCGAAAGGCTGCTGTGGCGCACGTTTCCGCCTATCTGAATGATGTCGATGTTCTCGTTTTCGGCCAGAAACTCCGTGGCTTGCAACGACGCAGAGACCACGGTGAGCTTGTCGGCCGGCCGAAGATTGCGTGCCAACGCATGGATCGTGGTGCCCGAAGCAAGCAGTATCGAGTCGTTAGGCACCACCAATTGCGCCGCTTCCATGCCGATGAGTTGTTTCTCCTCAGCGTTGAGGCTCTCCTTTTCGTTGACGGATCGGTTGTTGGCAAAGGGATTGATGAGGATAGCCTTGCCGTGACTGCGATACAATCTGCCGTTTTTCTCGAGTTCCGTAAGGTCTTTTCGAATGGTCACGGACGACACATTGAGCAACTCTGCCAGCTCCGACACCTGAACAGAACTTTGCTTCATGAGTTGTTCTAAAATATAAGTATGGCGTTCTTCCTTTGTCATAGGCCGATTGAATTAGCAATATCATCTCCGGTTAAACTATACAAAGATAGTCTTTTTCTACTATATTGGTTCGCGCGAGCATAAGATTTAACAATATATTAACTAACTTTGGCCGCCGCAGGACTATCATTTGGCTTGCAAAGCCGGTCCACGTGGCATTGCCGTCTCGGCCGTCCTATCGCACAAGATGATTGATATAACGGACGCACGAGCCGTGCGTCCCTACAAGTCTACAGCGTTTCCCATGCAAAAACAGATGGAGTGTGCGGAGAATGTAGGGACGCACGGCCCGTGCGTCCGCTCAAACGCCATGCGCCTACCTTCACTTTTCAAAGTCGTTTCAAAGCTGTTATTTACAGTTTCTTACGGATTGATTTCTTATCTCGCCCATTTTACCGCGCAATATGGGTGATATTATCGTGCAATATGGGTCATTTTGCGGGCTAATATGGGCCATATTGAAAACCGATATCCAACCTATTGATTCCCAACGAGATGTAAACCGAAACGCAGGCCCGCCTATCATGCCGTGCAACGGCATCGACCGAGGCATGCAAACGTTTCGATATGAAATCGCAATTCCACCGACATACACCAGCAAATACAATTACTTTCGTTTCAAAACATCATAAAACATTCTTTCCAAACAAACGTTCTAAAAACGTTCATACTAATTAAATATTTCGCAAGACAATAGCGCAAACAAAACAAAAATCGCCAACTTAAATACGAATAGATGTTAAATAACGGTCAAAAACACTTGCAGGTTTTGCTTTTTCAGAATTAAAAACTAACTTTGTTGCGTTATGAAACCTTTGCAATATCGAACAAAAGAATTTGCAAGCCGACAAGCGTTATCAACATGAATAATACGAATTGACTCGGAGAATCCAATCAAAGCTATGGCTGAAAGACAACATAAAACATTCGATGTAATCGTTATCGGGGGCGGAATCACGGGGGCCGGTGTGGCCAGAGACTGTGCATTGCGCGGCTTGAGCGTGTTGCTTGTCGAGAAATACGACCTGACCAACGGTGCATCGGGGCGCAATCACGGCCTGTTGCACAGTGGCGCACGCTATGCCGTGACCGATAAAGAGTCGGCCACAGAGTGCATTCAGGAGAACATGACACTCAGAAAGATTGCCCGCCACTGCGTGGAAGAGACCGAAGGGCTGTTCATCACGCTGCCCGAAGACGACCTTTGCTATCAAAAAAACTTCGTCGAGGCTTGCACCGAAGCCGGTATTCGCGCCGAAATCATCGACCCCAAGGAGGCCATTCGGCTTGAACCGGCCGTCAACCCTACGCTAATCGGGGCCGTGAAAGTGCCCGATGCCTCGATAGACCCGTTCAGGCTGACTGCTGCAAACATGCTTGATGCCAAGCTACATGGCGCAGACGTGCTCACTTATCACGAGGTAACACGGCTCATTATCCGCAATGGCAGCGTGGAAGGTGTCGTGATGCGCAACCATAAAACGGGTGAGATTTGCGAGGCATATGCCCCACTTACCATCAATGCGGCAGGCATCTGGGGCCACTTGATAGCCCAAATGGCCGACCTTACCGTGAATATGTTCCCCGCAAAAGGGGCGTTGTTGGTATTCGGTCACCGTGTCAATCAGATGGTCATCAACCGTTGTCGCAAGCCAGCCAACGCCGATATACTTGTCCCCGACGATGCCGTTTGCGTCATCGGGACCACAAGTGACCGCGTTCCCTTTGACGAAATAGACCGCTTGAAGGTTACTCCCGAAGAAGTGGACCTATTGATTCGCGAGGGAGAAAAGCTTGCCCCGGCTCTCGCAACGACCCGTATTCTGCGTGCATATGCCGGTGTTCGTCCGCTTGTTGCAGCCGATAACGACCCTTCGGGCCGCAACATCAGCCGCGGCATCGTGCTGCTCGACCATGAAACGCGCGACGGATTGGGGGGCTTCATCACCATCACGGGCGGCAAGATGATGACCTATCGACTCATGGCCGAGCTGGCTACCGACCTTGCCTGCAAGAAATTAGGGGTCGATAAAGCCTGCGAAACCGCCACGAAGCCGCTGCCCGGCTCGGAAAAAACATACAGAAAGCGAGGGCTTCCGACAGCCGTTGTGGCCGAAGAAGGCCGTCATGGCACGCTTGCTCCGCTCATTCCGAACGCCACCGCCATCGACAGAGCGATGGTATGTGAGTGTGAAGAGGTGACTGTTGGGGAGATGAAGTATGCCGTAGAGACCCTTCATGCGACGCAACTCATCAACATGCGGCGTCGCACCCGCGTCAGTATGGGGACTTGTCAAGGCACACTTTGCGCCTGCAGAGCGGCACATGTGCTCTGCGAACTCGCCAAAACAGAAGCGAAACAAAGCCAATATGAGCTTGCTTCCGTCATGGCCGAGCGATGGAAAGGCATGCGTCCTGTGGCATGGGGCAACACGTTGAAGGAGGCACAATTGATGTCCGTGGTGTATGAAGGCCTTTGCGGACTGAACCAACGCGCAGGAAAAGGAAAGGAGATTGCACAATGAAATTCGATACCATCATCATCGGTGGCGGACTAAGCGGCATGACTTGTGCCGCAATGCTTGCCAAGAACGGACAGAAAGTGGCGTTGGTGACGGCCGGACAAAGCTGTCTTCACTTCAATTCGGGCTCCATCGAACTTCTTGGTTTTCAGGAAGGAAAGGTCGTAGAAAGGCCTTTCGAGGGTATTGCCCAGCTGAATGAGGCCCACCCCTACCGGAAAATCAAGACCGAGAAGCTGGCGGTTTACGCCGAAGAGGCCCGGACCTTGCTGGCCGAAGCAGGCCTGAAGATGAAGGGGAACGCCGAAAAGAACCACTTCAGGTTATCACCTATCGGCACGACTATCCCTGCTTGGCTGACGCTCGAAGACTTGATTACGCTTGAAACAACGGCGGAATTGAATGGCAAAAAACTGTTGTTGGCCAATGTAGAAGGCTTTCTCGACTGGCCGACGGCCTATCTTTCGGACAGTCTTTCGGCCATGGGTGCCAACGTAAAAACGGCATCTTTCACCACAGAGGCACTGGCGTTCGCCCGCAAAAGTCCTACGGAGATGCGCGCCATCAACATAGCCAAGTACCTCGACAAGGCGCAGAACATAGCCGATGCGGCCCGCGAAATCAACCGACTCGGCAAGGGTTTCGACCTTGTCCTGCTGCCGGCCGTGCTGGGATTGGCCCATGATAACGTCGACTTGCTGCGAAAAGCGGTCGAAACACCTGTCGAATGCGTTGCAACCATGCCACCGTCGGTATCCGGCATACGCATAGAGAACAAGCTACGCGGCTTTCTCGGGCAGCATGGGGCGGTTGTTTTGAACAGCGACACGGTGAACAATGGCTTCTTCGAAGGTGATAAACTCACGGCCATTACAACCGAAAAGCTCGAAGAAACACGCTTGGAAGCCAACCAATATGTATTGGGCACGGGTTCATTCCTCAGCGGCGGACTCGTCTCGGACTATCAAACAATAACTGAACCTGCCCTGCATCTCGAGGTCGAAGCACATGAAAGTCGCACGCAATGGACGTCGGAATACCTCTTCGATGAGCAGCCCTACATGGCCTTCGGCGTGAAGACAACCGACGATTTCCACCCGATGAAAGACGGAAAAGCCGTCACCAACCTCTACGCCATCGGCTCCGTTCTGAGCGGAAACAGCGGCATCAAGCAGGCCACGGGCACGGGAGTATCGATGCTTACGGCCATTGCCGTGGCGCACAACATTCTAAACCAGTAAGCCATGTCAGAGATACAGTTAAAGAATATCAGCCGACACGAGTTGGAACAATGCCTGAAGTGCTCCATCTGCACGGTGTATTGCCCTGTCTCGGCGGTCGAACCTAAATATCCGGGGCCTAAACATTCGGGTCCCGACTTGATGCGTTACCGCATCAAAGACGCCGCTTTCTTCAACGAAAACCTCAAGATGTGCCTCAATTGCAAGCGTTGCGAGGTTGCCTGTCCCAATGATGTAAAGGTAGGAGATATCATTCAAGAGGCGCGAATCAAGTACAGTACGCACACGCCTTCACTGCGCGATCGTATGTTAGCCAACACGGATTTCGTGGGAACCATGGCCACAATGGTGGCTCCGGTGGTCAACTTCTCGTTGGGATTGAAGCCGGCCAAGACCGTACTCCACACGGTAATGGGCATCGACAAACACCGCACTTTCCCCTCATACAGCCGCCAGAAGTTTGAAACTTGGTTCAAGAAAGAGGCCGAGGAACAGCAGAAACAATTCACAAGGTTCGTCAGTTACTTCCACGGTTGCTATGTTAATTACAACTATCCGCAGCTGGGTAAGGATCTTGTGAAGATTATGAACGCTTGCAACTACGGCGTTCATCTGCTCGAAAAAGAGAAGTGTTGCGGCGTGGCCCTCATTGCCAACGGCCTCTCGGCACAGGCGAAACGACAGGGAACAGTCAACCTAAAGTCGATGCGGCGGTCGATTGAGAACCGTGACGAGGCCATCATAACCACAAGTTCCACCTGCACGTTCACCATGCGCGACGAATATAAGCATCTGCTTGAACTTGACAACGCCGACGTGAGAGACAGTCTGATGCTGGCAACTCGTTTTCTTCACACCCTTATTACAGCCGGAAAGATACGCTTGGCTTTCAAAAAAGACTATCGGAAAAAGGTTGCCTATCACTCGGCATGCCATATGGAGCGGCTGGGCTGGATTGTTTACAGTACCGAACTGATGCGAATGGTGCCGGGACTCGACCTCATCATGCTCGAAAGTCAATGCTGCGGAATTGCCGGAACCTATGGGTTTAAGAAAGAGAATTATGAGCGTTCGCAGCAAATCGGCGCGACACTCTTCGACCATATCAACGAGGTTGACCCCGACTGCGTGTCGACCGACTGCGAAACCTGCAAGTGGCAGATAGAAATGTCGACCAAGTATAAGGTCATCAACCCTATCTCGCTCATCGCCGAAGCACTCGATGTGGAAGAAACACGACGACTGAACACGGTGCATGAAGCCGATAAACCACACATACAGGGGGACTTAGCTATGCCTTAGCGGAGTAGTGGACGACGCGTTGGCTGTGTTGAAGAAAAAATGTTCTGAATAATCAAATCCATCTTAATAATATCATCACACGAAAGGTGGCCAGCTGTGAAGCCCGCCACCTTTCATTTTTTCCCAAATCTTTCCGTCTCGGAGAACGAAAAGCTTAGAATTGGTTTTCGACAATCTCGCTCAAAACGTCCTTGATGTCAAGCCCTGCGGCACGAACCTGCTGAGGAATGAAGCTCGTTGCGGTCATTCCGGGCGTAGTATTGATTTCGAGCATATAGATAAGGTCGTTACCTTGCTCGTCTTTCGCAATGATGTAATCAATGCGAATGATGCCGTTGGCATGCAGGATATCGTAGATGCGGCTCGTTTCGGCGGCCACCTTGGCCGCTGTTTCGGGGCTGAGTCGGGCCGGAGTAATCTCTTGTACCTGTCCGTTATACTTGGCATCGTAGTCGAAGAACTCGTTCTTTGTAACGACTTCCGTAGCAGGAAGCACCACTTCTTTATCGCGTGTCTTGTAAATTCCCTGCGAGATTTCGACGCCATCAATGAACTTTTCGATCATCACCTCATTGCTTTCCATGAACGCAACGCGCAGAGCAGGAGCCAAACGATCGGCATTCTTCACCTTGGAAACGCCGAAACTACTACCATCGGCCGCCGGTTTCACGAAGCAAGGCATGCCCAATCGTTGTTCTATTTCTTCCTCATCGTAGTCTTCACCACGCCGAAGCAGAATACTATCTGCCACGCGTACGCCGAAGCCACGCAGGTAGTTGTTGAGCACAAACTTGTCGAATGTCATCGCTTCGACAAGCACTCCGCTGGTTGAATAGGGCAGGTGAATGAGGTCAAAGTAGCCTTGCATGACGCCGTTCTCACCCGGTTGGCCATGAATAGTGATGTAGGCATAGTCGAAGAAGACGCGCTTTCCGTTGCATTTGAACGAAAAGTCGTTCTTGTCGATGGCTGCGGTTGCACCGTCGTTGAAGTTCACATGCCAGTCGGTACCTTTCACATCGACGATGTAAACATTATACTTCGCCTTGTCGAAAAAGGAATAAAGGCCTTGTGCAGAGCGCAACGAGACGTCGTGCTCCGATGAATCACCACCGCAAACGATGGCTATGTTCCGTTTTGATTGCTCCATAATCTATATTGATTTACTTGTTCTCTGCAAATGTGTCTTGCGTTGTTCCCTTGATATAAGCCCGCCATTTCTCGATGAGTCCGCTGAAGTCGTGGGGCCACGTGGAATCGAAGTCCATCTGACGGCCTGTCGTGGGGTGAACGAACCCCAAGGTTTTGGCGTGCAAGGCCTGCCGTGGACAGCACTTGAAGCAGTTCTGAATGAAAGCCCGGTAGGTGCTGCTGCGTTGCCCGCGCAGGATTTCAGTTCCCCCATACGACTCGTCTGCAAACAGCGGGTGGCCGATATGCTTCATGTGAGCACGTATCTGATGGGTGCGACCTGTCTCAAGCAGGCATTCCACGAGCGTGGTATAGCCGTAGCGTTCGATGACCCTATAATGGGTAACTGCGTGCTTTCCGATGCCACTGTCGGCCGGAAAGACTTTCATGCGCAAGCGGTTCTTGGGGTCGCGGGCAATGTTTCCCTCGATGGTCCCCGTGTCCTCTACAAGGTTTCCCCACACCAAGGCATTGTAACTGCGGCGAGTAGTCTTGTTGAAAAACTGTTTTCCGAGGGCCGTCTTGGCTGCTGCTGTCTTGGCAACGACAAGGAGTCCGCTGGTATCTTTGTCAATACGGTGCACCAATCCCACCTCGGGGTCGTTGGCATCGAAGCCTTCCAAGTCTCTCAAATGCCACGCCACAGCATTGATAAGCGTCCCCGTGAAGTTACCGGCACCGGGATGTACAACCATTCCGGCAGGCTTATTGACGACCATGAGCACGTTGTCTTCGTAGACAATCTCAAGAGGAATGTCTTCGGCAATGATGCTCGTATCGTGCTTGGGTCGGTCGAGCATGAGCGTAATCACATCGCCGGGGCGCACCTTATAGTTGCTCTTTACGGGCTTGTCGTTCACATGAATGAAGCCCGAATCGGCTGCTTGCTGAATGCGATTGCGGCTCTGATAGGGATTCTTCTCGGCCAAGAACCTGTCGATACGCACAGGAGTCTGCCCCATATCCACTGCTATCTTCCAGTGTTCATAGAGCTGCTGTGCGTCGTTTTCCAAGTCTTCTATGTCAAAGAGCTGTTCTTCTGTCATGGGGTTTCCGTCGAGTGCCTTCATTGATCGCTGTGGTTATGCTTGTTGGCAGGCTCGCCGGCCTCCGGTCCTGTCACGACTTCAAACTCATCTACATCGTTGCTGTTTTCTTTCGTATCAGGAATTTCAGGGTCGACATAATTGACCGAGTCGTCGGCACTGCGCATACCGTTGCCCACCTGAACAATCAATGTGGACTCAACGGATATCTTTTCGCCGGCAACGACATGGCGGCCTTTCACCAAAATGCCATAAACCCAATCCTTTTCTCCGGGAATATACTGCGGTGTTCCGAGTTTGAAGCCCATCGCCGTCAGCTTAGCCATGGCCTCACGGAGCGAACAGTTATCGATGATGTCGGGAAGCGTAATCGTCGGAGAATGTGGGGAGTTGATGGTCACATAAATAACGTGGCCCGACTTCACGCGCTCTCCGGGAGCAGGAGACTGTTCCAAGATGCAATCAGGGGGGAGTGTCTTCTTGTAACCAGTATCGACAACCTGAACTTCAAGCCCCAAGTTGCTGAGAATATGCTTGGCATCAGCAAGTTGCATGTGTTTCAAGTTGGGAATGGCAATGGCTTCACCGTGATGTGTATAAATATCAAGTCCGAACTTCGCGCCAAGGCAAAGCAAAACCACGACGACGGCCATGGCTATGAGGTTCTTCCATAGATACCAGCTCTTGAACTTACTGACGAATTCCGACGACTTCATCTTTATTCTTTCGTATTCTAATGATGCAAAGGTAAGACAATCCCCTTGAAATACAAAATAAATAAACACAAAAAGCAGCAAAGAACAATCTTCTCTGCTGCTTTTTGTCGTCTTCCGACCCGATGTCTACGGATTATTTCCCGTGGTTCTCGTCAGAAACGGTTAACTTCTTGCGGCCATGAGCACGACGTGAAGCCAACACGCGACGCCCGTTCTTCGTTGCCATTCTTTCACGGAAGCCATGCTTGTTCACACGACGACGGTTGTGAGGCTGGAATGTTCTTTTCATTTTCTTTCTTATTTATTTGTTATTGATTTGCTGATAAGGCCGAAAGCGAGCGAGACTGCAACGTACAAACCCTCCGCTTTGGGCTGCAAAATTACGCATAATTTTCGAATTACCAAAGAATGAAGAGAATTTTAAGTAGCCATTTGATGTTTTTTTATAAAAATGTCGTAACTTTGTGCACGGAAATTCAGCTTTCCAAAAAACTGTTTTGCAAAGGCGATAACAATAAACATTCAATGATACAACAATGATTAATTCACAGGAAATCAAAATCGGAACTTGCATCCGCATGGATGGTGGCATCTGGAAGTGTGTTGACTTTCAACACCGTAAGCCGGGAAAAGGTAACACTGTAATGAATACCAAGTTGAAGAACGTTGCCGACGGCCGCGTACTTGAGCGTACTTTTCAGGTAGGCTTCAAACTTGACGACGTTCGCGTTGAGCATCGTCCCTATCAGTACCTCTATGAAGATGCCACCGGTTATATCTTTATGAACCAAGAGACCTTTGAACAAATCCCTATAAACAGGGATCAGATTACCGGTGTTGAATTTATGAAAGAGAGCGACATTGTCGATGTGGTCACAGATACCACGGACGGCACTATCCTTTCTGCCGAGATGCCGGTGAAGACAACATTGAAGATTGTGCATAGCGAACCGGGTGTCAAAGGCAATACGGCTACCAACGCAACCAAGCCCGCGACATTGGAGACGGGAGCCGAAGTACGCGTGCCGCTCTTCATCAATGAAGGCGAGACCATTCAGGTAGATACCCGCGACGGCAGCTATCTCGGTCGTGTTTCCGAATAAAAAGACACTGAGCCTACCCGAGTCTATCCGCATGACATTCGCGGGTAGGCTTTTTTATTTCCAAAAACATTTGCTATGAAATACGCTATCATCGTTCCTGTATACAACCGTCCCGACGAAGTGGCCGAACTTTTGGAGAGTCTCACCCTGCAGACGTTCAAAGATTTCGAGGTCATCATCGTGGAAGACGGTTCACAAAATCCCTGTGAAGCCGTCTGCAAGCAATACGAGAGACTGCTCGATATCAAGTATTTCATAAAGGAGAACAGCGGTCCCGGGCAGAGCCGCAACTACGGAGCCGCGCATTCCACGGGCGAATATCTACTGATTCTCGATAGCGACGTGGTGCTACCTGCGGGCTATTTGGCTGCCATCGAAAAGGAATTATGCCGCGAACCGGTCGACGCTTTCGGTGGTCCAGACTGCGCACACGACTCGTTTACCGACACGCAGAAAGCTATCTCCTACTCCATGACAAGTTTTTTCACGACCGGAGGTATACGTGGTGGCAAGAAGAAACTCGACAAATTCTATCCCCGTTCATTCAATATGGGCATTCGACGTGACATATATGAACGTCTCGGCGGCTTCAGCAAGATGCGCTTCGGCGAGGATATTGACTTCAGCATCCGTATCTTCAAGGCCGGCTACACATGCCGACTGTTCCCCGAGGCATGGGTGTGGCACAAGCGGCGTACCGACTTCCGCAAGTTCTGGCGACAGGTATACAACAGCGGCATTGCCCGCATCAACCTCTACAAGAAATATCCCGAGAGCCTGAAGTTCGTTCATTTGCTCCCCATGCTGTTCACGGTGGGTTGCACACTACTTGTTCTGCTGTTCATTTTGGGCATTGTCTTGTTCTTCATTCTGCCTGCGGGCATGATGCAGGCAAGAGGCCTCGCGTTATCTCTCTTGGCCCTGCTACCCCTCCTCCTCTACGCATTTCTCATCTTCGCCGATGCAACCTCGAAGAACGCCAGTGCGAAGATTGGTCTCTTGAGCATCGGTGCAGCCTTTATCCAACTCACCGGCTACGGCTGCGGCTTCATAGAGGCGTGGTGGAAACGCTGCGTGAAAGGCAAGGACGAATTCAGTGCTTACGAGAAAAACTTCTATAAGTAAGAGTCATTTCCATCCCCTCCAAGAAGTGAAATTGCTATATAAACTCTGTTTATAGCAGCGTATTCCGCCTTTTAACAAGGCTGAGAATCATAAACCGAACAACCATGAAAATTGAATTGAACAACGCTTATAAGAGTATCGTTAACTGGGCAGAAGAAGATAGGCCACGCGAGAAATTAGAACGACTTGGGCCATCTGCCCTGAGCAATGCCGAGCTTTTAGGCATTCTTATCGGTAGCGGTACACCGAATGAAAGTGCAGTTGACCTGATGAAACGCATCATGGCAGACTGCAATAACAACCTGAACACACTCGGAAAACTAAGTATTCACCAATTAGAACAATATAGAGGTGTGGGACCAGCAAAGGCAATAACTATCCTCGCTGCCTGCGAATTGGGCAAGCGGAGAGCCATGGAAAAAGCAGAAGAACGCCAGTCTATCGACTCTTCCAAAGCCATTTACGAGTATCTCCACCCACGAATGCAGGATTTAGATGTAGAAGAAGCATGGGTGATGTTACTCAATCAGCACTACAAACTCATTAAAGCATTGTGCATCAGTCATGGAGGAATCAGCGAGACGGCTGTCGATGTGCGCATTATTTTGAAAGAAGCATTGCTCTGTAACGCCACTGTTCTGGCTTTAGCTCATAATCATCCGAGCAACAACACGCAACCCAGTAGCTCTGATGACCAGCTTACACAGCACGTGAAAAAAGCCTGCGAAGTCCTCCGCATCTACTTTCTCGACCACGTTATCATCACAGACGGCAAGTATTATTCATATAATGACAGCGGAAGATTATAAGCTTTTCAATACTTCAAAAACAAAGGAACACATTGTTTCTGATGAGTCATTGTTTGATAAAACGCACGATATCCTCCAAAACTTCCGGCGAAATTGTTTCTTCTATCATTCTATATTCCAACACATTTCCCGTCGTACTATGCTGGAAAAGATGATTAAGGGTCGGATATTCCTTCACGAAGTTTTTCGAGTTTTCTGTCAGATGTGCCTTAATTCCAGCAAGGTTCAACGACGAAATCACTTGAACATCGCGCTCACCATTAATGCCCATGACAGGGCAAAGCGTTTTCGAGATATCCTCTGCAGGGTCATAATCCATAAAGAAATTCAGCCAAGGAGACTTCTTAATAAAGGCATTCACGCGAAATTGCAAGGTAGACAACCGCGTGGGTTGCCCAGAAAGTTCCAGCAATCTGTTGGCCTGCGTCGTGAGCGCCGTATCACCTCGCACCCCAATTCCTGCCATACTGATGACAAAGTCGGCCTTTCCTTTCGCGCCAAGCATAAAGGCTATCGACCCACCTTCGCTATGTCCGAGCACACCCACCTTGCCAAAGAGCTTCAATGTGCGTAGAAATTCAATGCCACTTGCTGCATCTCGTGCGAAATCGGCCGTCGTTGCATGCTTCACATCGCCACCTGTCGACTTGCCAAAGCTACGGTCATCATAGCGCAAAGAAGCCACACCATGCCGCGCTAAATAATCAGCTATCACGAGAAATGGCTTATGTCCGAAGATTTCCTCATCGCGGTTTTCCTGTCCGCTGCCTGTAACCATCAACACAACAGGCGTTTTTCCTTTCTTGTAATCCGTTGGATACGAGAGCGTTCCAACAAGCGTTGCCTTATCGGTCGCATTCGTAAACGTCACTTCCTCTGTCTTATAGGGGAACGGCTCCACAGGGGTTTGCGGACGATTCAACTTTTCTTCGCCACGCTTCAATGTCAATGGGAACGCCATACCCTGCGTGAACGTTCCGACAATCTCGTTACCTTTCAACTTGCCTTGATAGCTTAGTGCCAGTTATGCAAGGCTAATACTGATAGAATCTGCCGAGCAATAATCGCTCTTTACAGGTATATTCATGGCGCCTTGGTCTGGACTGTCGAGCGAACACACCAGATTTCCCGAGGTTTCATGCGCCACATGCAGCACAATTGTCAATGTTTGCGGGCCAACATTCAGCTTGCCTGTCCACACACCATCCATGGCATGCTGGGCTGAAACGCCAAGCCATGAACACAAAAAGCAAAGAAAAAGAATTGTTTTTTTCATCTTGGTATAATTTATTCCTCAGCAAACAACGTCAAAAACATCAGAAAATCATTCTGAACATCAACAGCCAAAGAACTGTCTATAACGTTCTACGAACAGACTTCAAGGATTAAAGAAAAAGGTCAGAACTTAGATTCTCCCTCCACATATTCACCCAAAAACAGATGTTCACCGTCAAAAACAGCATACGTGAACTGCCAAATCCAGTCACCGAGTATCAGCATACGCGTGCTTTTATCAATGGCCAGGTCGAGTTCTATATGGCGATGTCCAAAGAGGAAATAGTCTATATTATCATGAGATTGCTTGTAGTCGCGGGCGAACTTCACGAGATACTCCTTGTCTTCGCCCATGAACGGTTCCTCTTTCCCATCGGCCCGTTTCAGCCTGCTATGCTTGGCCCAGTTCAAACCCAAAGCCATGCCCCACCACGGGTGCATGAAGTTCAGCAGTCGTTGACACACGCGACTGTGAAACACCCTACGCAAGATTTTATACTTGCGGTCGGGGTCGCCCAGTCCGTCGCCGTGGGCAAGGAAGAACACTTTACCATAAATCTCCGTCGTCACAGGCGCTTTGTGCACAATGACGCCGCACTCCTCCTCCAAATAACCGTACGTCCACAGGTCGTGATTGCCCGCGAAGAAATGCACCTCCACGCCGCTGTCGGTCAGCTCGCTCAGCTTTCCGAGGAAGCGCGTATGGCCTTTCGGCACCACATGACGGTATTCGTTCCAGAAGTCGAACATGTCGCCCAGCAAGTATATCGCCGAAGCCTTGTCCTTGATGTCATCAAGGAAACGCACCAACCGCCGCTCCTGCATACGACCGTGCGGTATGGCCCGCGAGCCCAAGTGGGCGTCACTCAAGAAATATACGTTTTTTCCCATTTAGTCAAATCCCAATTCCACACGTGCCTCCTCGCTCATCATGCTTTGGTCCCATGCCGGCTCGAACACGAGGTTAATGTCAGCCGAGGACACACCCTCCACACTTTCCACCTTCGTACGCACGTCTTCAAGGATGAAGTCGGCCGCGGGGCAGTTCGGGGCGGTGAACGTCATGTCCACTTCCACGTTGCCATCGTCTTTCACGTCTATTTTGTAAATCATGCCAAGGTCCCAGATATTCACTGGGATCTCCGGGTCATACACTGTCTTGAGCACGTCGACGATGCGCTCCTCAATCTGTGTCTTCTCTTGCTGTGTCATATCTTTCTTTGTTTCTGCAAAGATAACAAATAAAACGAAACTACGTCGTCTCGCTCCGTAAATATTCATGCAAACCTACCGCTTCGGTATATTCCTATGCCTAACTCCTCTACATAAAAAGGAAAGCCGCTCGTCTCATGCGAGAACAAGCGGCTCAATGAAAGGAGGAAGTGGTGCCAACGGGAATCGAACCAGTGACACAAGGATTTTCAGTCCTTTGCTCTACCAACTGAGCTATGGCACCCCATCGTCTTCGTTGCGATTTGCGGTGCAAAGATAGGCCTTTTCTTGCACACCGCCAAATTTTTCTATTAAAATCTGTCGATAAAATTTTTATATATCTTTTTTATTCGCTCTTCATCGTAATGATATTGCCCTCCTCGTCATACATCAACGGCATGACTTTCAGGCTGCGAAGCCACGTGGTGCCATTGCTCGGCACACAGTCGTGGTGAAACAGATACCATTGGCCTTTGTATTCGGCTATGCTGTGGTGGGTGGTCCAACCGACTACAGGCTCAAGAATAACACCCTTAAAGGTGAACGGGCCATAAGGGTTATCACCTACAGCATAACAAAGCAGATGACTGTCGCCCGTGCTGTAGCTAAAGTAGTAGCGTCCCTTATATTTGTGCATCCAGCTGGCTTCGAAGAAGCGGTGCGGTGAATCTGCAGGCAGCTTGTTACCAGTTTCGTCGAGAATAACTATGGGGCGTGGAGCTTCAGCAAACTGCTGAACGTCATCGGTCATGCGGGCCACACGGCTTGGCAGTGGATCCTCCTTGCCCTCAGGAAGATACTCGCTCTTGAGCATACGGTTGTCTTTATACCATTGGAGCTGACCTCCCCAGATACCACCGAAATAGCAATAGATCTTGCCATCGTCGTCTTTGAACACGCAGGGATCTATGCTGTAGGAACCACGAATGGGATCAGGATTGGCTACGAAGGGGCCTTCTGGCTTATCGGCAACGGCAACACCGAGATGGAATACGCCATTATAGTCTTTCGCAGAGAAAACAAGATAGTACTTTCCGTCCTTTTCTACGACATCATTATCCCACATTTGTTTCTCAGCCCAGGCCACGTTCTTCACATCGAGCATTACTCCATGATCGATAACAGGGGCAGACATGGGATCGCCTTCAATGGAAAGCACATGATAGTCCTTCATCTGGAAATGTCCACCGTCGTCATCAAAGCACTCTCCGCTATCCCAATCGTGGGAGGGATAGATATAGAGTTTACCGTTAAACACGTTGGCAGAAGGGTCTGCCATATAATCCTTGGGGAATAAATATCTTGCTTTCATTGTTCAAAAAGTTTAATAATGTCTTTCACTATAGGTTTCAATTTATACTGACGGTCAATAAGTAGACTGTAGTTTGTACGTCCGGGAATGGGCCATCCATTAAGCCAACTGTCACCGTCACTTAGACCCCAAAGAGTCACACGACTGATTTGTTCAGCATGCTTCTTGTAGATTTTAAAGAAAGCGAGGTAGCGTTCGTTGAACATCTTCTGTGCCTGACGCGTCAATCCTTTGACATACGGGTTGAAACTTTTGTCGTATTGGAAGTGCTGACTCACCTCTGCGCCACCGAAACGCTTGGGATTGGGCAACATATTGAGGTCGAGTTCTGTCATCATCACCTTCACACCGCAAGCCGATAGGGCATCGATAGTCTTCTCATAGTCGGCAAGGTCGGGATAATTCGTTCCGTTGTGACTCTGCATTCCCACGGCATCAATGCGGCACCCCTTAGCCTTCAAATCGCGGACAAGTTTGCAGACAGCCTCACGCTTGGCTGGTTTTGCCATTGAATAGTCGTTGTAGTAGAGTTCGGCATCAGGGTCGGCAGCGTGTGCAAACCTGAATGCCAGTTCAAAGTATTCTGGACCTATGATATTATAATAAGGTGTCTTGCGATAGCTTCCGTCGTCTTCAAAGGCCTCATTGATGACATCCCAACCCTTGACTTTACCCTTATAGCGCTTCACAACATCGGTGATATGATGATACATACGGTCAATGAGCACCTCACGAGATACAGGGCTACCTTCTTTATCGGTGAACATCCACTTGGGAGGTTGCGAGTGCCAAATAAGACAATGGCCTGTAATCGTCATGTGATTATCTTCGGCAAATTTCACAATTCTATCTGCCTCGTCCCAATAATAACGGTTTTCTTCAGGGTGAATAGCCTCACCTTTCATGCAGTTTTCAGCCACAATGGCATTGAAATTATCTACGATAGCCTGCTTCACTCTCGGGTCTTTGCTATCTATATTGGCGGTACTGACTGCCGTTCCGATGAGGAAATACTTGCCCAAAACATCCTTCATGGTCTGTGCGGTGGCTACCATTCCCATAGAAAGGAATATAGTACCAAGAATCATTCTTTTGTTCATTGTTCGGTCTTTTGATTACGATTTTCGATTTCTATGTTGATGTTGTCAATCAGTTCGTCGGAAAGTTCATATTTGGAAATGATAAACATAGCCAGCACAAGCAGCATGGCTGGGATGATGCAAACGAGCCATCGGATGCCTTCTTGTGCCATCGGAGACTGCATCTCAAGGTTATTCATGAAATAAGCTCCTGCAGCATTGCCCACCGACATCATGGCAAAGGCCGTGATAAAGAAAAGAGCAATGATGCGAAGTGGACGGTTGCGCATGAACTCCATCCACAGGTCGCTCACCTTTACATTTTTAGTTTCGCTGTCATTCATGACAACTCGCTCCTCCGTCTGCGTGAAACAGAAAACAAGAAGTCCCAACCCAATGATAGAAAAGATAAGCATAGTAAGGAACCAAGCACCGGAATCCTTCGGCAAAGTATTGGCTTCGGCGGTCGCCTGATAGTGGGTATAGGCCAAAACAAGACCCGGAATGACGCCTCCAAGTGCCATGCCTGCTTTGAAGAATATGCCCGTAAGCGCATTCACAATACCCGAAATACGTTTCCCGGAAGTGTACTCTGCATAAGAAATCACTTCTGGAATGAGGGCCCACATGTATCCCGTAGCCACAATAACACCTGTGGATTTGATGAATTGTGCAATATAAATAAGGGTAATATTATCTTCGACCGACGATATTTTACTGATGACATAGAGTGCCAACATGCCGATAATGGCAACTGAAAGGAAAATGTAGAACATATTTTTCTTGCCCACCTTGCGTTTGATAGCCGGCACCATTGGCATGAAAATGAATGAAGGGAGCGAACCCAATCCCATGAACAATGCCATTTCAAGTGGCAGTTTTTGGCAGGCAAAGACTGCAACAAGGATGGGAACACCGGCAGAAACGGCGAGTCCGCCGACGTTGGCCATAAACATACGAACGGAAGTCAGAATCGTAATTTCATTGGTATCACGAGTCAACGAGGAGTTCAAAGCACCGTAAGGCACATTGACCAAGGTGTAGAGCATGCTCATACCGACGTATGTGATATAGGCATAGAGCAACGAACCACTAAAGCCTTTCCAAAAACAAAGAATAGCCAAGCCCGTCAAGGGAATACCTGCCAAGACAAGATATGAACGATATTTACCAAGTTTGGGGTGATGCTTGTCGACGAATGTGCCCACCAATGGGTCCCAAAGCACGTCAACCAATCTGACAACCAAGAACATTGTTGCCGCTTCTCCGGCCTGCAATCCATAGATATCCGTATAAAAAAACAACAGATACATACAGATTGTTTGATAGATAAGGTTCTGTGCTAAGTCGCCCGAACCAAAGCCGATGCGTTGCAGCCAATTCAGTTTGTAGAAGCCTTTAGCCTCCTGTACAGTCAATTCTGTGCTCATCTTGTTTATTTTATGGTTTATTTCCAAGAATTGTTGCGGCATACCTTCCCATCGCTTCATAGCCTTTGGGGTTCAGATGAAGCCAATCATCGGAATATTCCGACTTGAGTTTTTCTGTATCTTGCGGGTTGCGTACCAATTTATCAAAGTCAATAATCCCATCGAAACAATCGGTATTACGAATCCATTCGTTGACAGTTTGTCGGGCAGCCTCATGGAAATAGCTGTACCAATCACTGCCTTTGAAAGGCGTTATTGTGGCTCCATATACCTTGATGCCTTTATTTTTAGCCTTCAGGCTCAGCATTTGATAGGCCTCGATGAGTTCTTTTACTATCTGCTCACTGTGTTTGCTGAGCCCAATATCATTGGTTCCTTCGAAAAGGATAAGTGCCTTCACACCGCTTTGTCCAAGAATATCGCGGTCGAAACGCTTCAAAGCCGGTTCACTAAGCCCACCCCTGACAACACAATTGCCACCAATACCAAGGTTCAGCACGCCATATGATTTATTGGTATTAAGACTTTCTGCCATGAAATCTGTCCAACGGTTCTGTTTGTTGGTAGTTGTTCCACGCCCATCAGTAATGGAATTACCCAAAACGGCAACCACCGGAACATCTGTTGCCTGCACGTCTAAGGCCGAAAGATTATACCAATGGTCCACTTTCTCACTATCATCGAAATCCGATTTGGGTCGGGCTTCACCTTTTATAATATAGGAAGTGGTGCGAGAACCACGGTGCGAAGTAGCATGTTCGGGTGTTTGTGCCCCGTAACTGATCGTGATAGCAAGTCGTTGTCCCGCTTTCAATACATATTTGATTGGGTCAGACCACAAGGCTTTTTCTGAAGGGATCGTCGTTTTTTGCTTACCACTAAACTTCAAATATTTGGTCGTTCGGACATCCGTCTGCCAGCTTTCACCTAACACATCGGCTATCATCACCGATGTAATCTCCACAGGTTGCGTACTGAACTCATTGGAAAGCTTCAGTCGCAGCAAGCTTCCTCCAAGAGAAACACGAATGATATTACGCACAGAACGGTTGGAAAGACTGCTTGCCGGCATATCGCCGGGGCTCGTGAACTCAACGGCCGTCGCCCACGTTCCCACCCAATTCTGCGCCTGCACAGCTATCGGTTGAACCAAAACGAAGGTCATCATCAACGTAAATATCGCCCAAATCTTTTTCATGTTATTTGAAGTCTTGATACCTGCAAAAGTAATAAAATCCTTCTTATTAAACTTCATCAGATGTAACGAGAATATTTCCTTTTGTATCATTTTTGCTTGATTTTCCCTTTTTGTCTGCGAAACATTTTCAGAATGAACAGATTTTCACTATTTTTGTAAGGATAAATCAAAAACCAATCCTGACAAACCTCATAAACTTCGTTTACTTATGAAGCAAATAATCCTATCCCTTTTAATAGCTTTCAGTCCGTTGCTTTCGCAGGCAGAAGACGGCCATGCACTCTGGTTGAGATACAAACCCTGCAACAAAGCCAATATCATCGCACCGCAAGGCGGACCAACTTTACAGCTTGCCGTTGACGAATTGCAACGCTATTGGCAAGGTCCTGCCCTGAAACTTATCCTCAATCCTAACCTGAAAGATGACGATGGCTTCATCTATGACGGTGATTCCATCTGCGCACATTCCGAGATAGGACTACTCTACGGGGCTTACGAGGCCTTGCGCATACAGGCTCAAGAGGCCGACCCCGGCCTTGGTGGCTACACAGCTCCCAAGTTTCCGCGACGCATTCTCGACCATTGGGACAACCTCGATGGCACAATCGAACGCGGATATGCAGGGCGAAGCATCTTCTTTTCGGCCCACTTGAAAGGCCAAGCTTGGGCAAATCGCATCAAAGAGTACGCCCGGGTAAACGCCTCTATCGGCCTTAATGGCAGTGTATTAAACAACGTAAATGCTGCTCCGAAGGTCTTAACTGCCGAATATATCGACACGGTTTGCATGATAGCCAACGTGCTTCGGCCTTACGGAATCAAGGTATATCTCTCCGTAAACTTCGGCAGTCCGAAGGCCTTAGGCTACACGAAGACGGCCGACCCGCTTGATAAAAGCGTCATAAAATGGTGGAGGGAGAAGGCCAATGAAATCTATAAACGCATACCAGACTTCGGTGGTTTCCTCGTAAAAGCCAATTCCGAGGGGCAGCCGGGCCCTTTTGATTACGGTCGAACCCATGCAGATGGTGCCAATATGTTGGCCGATGCACTGGCCCCCCACGGCGGAATCGTGATGTGGCGTAGCTTTGTTTACGGTGCAAAACATAAGGGTGAAGACCGTGTAAAGCAGGCCGTCAGCGAGTTTAAAGACCTTGATGGATTGTTCCGCAGCAATGTAATTCTGCAAAGTAAGAACGGACCTCTCGACTTCCAGCCACGAGAACCCTACGCTCCAATCTTCGATAACATGAGCAAAACGCCTCAAGCTGTGGAGTTCCAAATCACACAAGAGTACACAGGACAGAGCAAACACCTCGTCTATCTGGCCCCAATGTGGAAAGAATTCTTTTACTTTGTCTCCCCCGACAGCCTTAAAGCAATTGCCGGAGTGAGCAATGTGGGCGACGACACCAATTGGTGTGGCCACCCGTTTTCACAGGCTAATTGGTACGCTTTCGGCCGTTTGGCATGGAATCCTTCGCTTTCTTCCGATTTCATCGCACAGGAATGGATTAGCCAAACCTTCGGAAACGAGGTCGACAGCTATGCACTTGCCGACATGATGACAACGAGTCGGGAGGCTTGCGTGAACTATATGATGCCGTTAGGACTGCACCATCTCTTCGCTTTCGACCATCATTACGGTCCCGAACCCAATGGTTTTAAAGCCGAATATCCGTTGGAATGGTGTCCCGTCTATTATCATAAAGCGAGTAAAGATGGCATCGGTTTCGACCGTTCTTCAACGGGAACGAATGCCGTTTCACAGTATCGTGAACCCTATCGGAGCCTATATAACGACCTTAAAACCTGTCCCGATGAATACCTGTTATGGTTCCATCACGTGCCATGGGACTATAAATTACGCAACGGAGACACCCTTTGGGACGAACTATGTGCGCTATATTACAGGGGAATCGAACAAGTAATTTCCTATCAAAAGCTGTGGAATAAGGTTCGACCTCAAATCGATCGGGAACGTTGGGAGCATGTCAACACGCTCTTGGGCGTGCAACTTGAGAGTGCAGAGCAATGGCGTGACACCATACTGCGCTATTTTCAACAGTTTTCCAAGTTGCCGATAAAGTATGCTTACACCGATATTGCCTACCCAGCCGAGCCGTCTGTATCGACCATCTATGACAAACCCTAACCCTTTCAGCTGTATGAAACAACTTGTTTTACTCCTTACGCTCACGCTGTCAAGCCTATCCGCCTTTGCACAACACTTTATCTTGGGTGCCGAACTCAGCAATTCTGCCGCCACAAGCATTGCCGACATCGACAGCGTTATCCCCAAAGTAGCACGCGCAGGCATCAACACGGTGCTCGTTCCTGCCCAATGGGACCTCATAGAACCACGTGAAGGAGTCTTCGATTTCAGCACGATTGACGAAACAATCCGCGTAGCCCGACGCGAAAAACTGAAAGTTATTCTCCTGTGGTTCGGTGCGTGGAAGAACTCCATGAGCTGCTATGCACCCCTCTGGTTCAAGCAAGACAAGCGATTTCCACGCGCCATGACAGCCGAAGGTAAGCCGCTTGAGATTGCAACAGCCTTTTCTGAAGCGGTGTTTCAGGCCGACAATAAGGCCTTCATGGCCCTCATTCACCACCTCAAAGCAGTGGATACAGACCGCACAGTACTGATGATTCAGGTAGAGAATGAGATTGGAATGCTTGAAAGTGCACGCGACCATTCACCGCTTGCGAACCGAGAATACGATAAAGGAGCGTGGAGAAAAGAACTCAAAAGCATTGGTTTCACCGCCGAAAACGAATATGAAGACGAAGCCTTTCAGGCCATCTACTACGCGAAATATGTGGAACGACTGGCTGTCAATGCCAAGAAAGTAATCGATTTGCCCCTCTTTGTGAACGCAGCCATGAACAGTCGGGGACGTAAACCGGGCGAATATCCGTCGGCAGGACCACTGGCCCATCTGAAAACAATATGGAAAAAGTTTGCCCCACACATTGACCTTATGGCCCCAGACATCTATGATACGGGCTTTGCCGGCTGGGCTGCACAATATGATTTCAAGGATAATCCGCTCTTTATCCCCGAGAGCCGCAGTTGCAGAGACACGGGTGTGCGTGCCCTTTACACCTTTGGTGCGCACAATACCGTGGGCTTCAGCTGCTTTGCACTCGATCATGCCGATGCCGAAACCGTGGAGAACGTCCGACAAGGTTATGCGCTTCTCCGTCAACTTCGGCCGCTATTAACAGGTAATCTCAAACACCATGGCTTGCTATTCGGCACGGCTGATGATGAAAAAATCATTCATGAAGACGACTTCATCATCACATCTCGCCACTATTTCACACTACCTTGGGACCCTCGTGCCAAAGCTTCCACGTGGCCTGAGGCTGGTGGCATGATAATTCGACTGGACAAGGGCGATTATTTCATTGCGGGGAACGGACTTGTTGTGTCGTTTCAGACTGAAACGGAGCATCGTCAGCACGAAGAAAAGAAGCTCGGTGAAGACGGATTTGCCGAGAAAGGCAATGAAAACAAGGCTAAAAAGCCGCAGAAAACCTTTACCGGAAAACGCGCAGGCATAGGCTTTGTAGACGAGGTAGAGGTACTTCCCGATGGCAACCTGCACTATCTTCGCCGACTGAATGGCGATGAAGACCATCAAGGACGGCATGCCCGGATTGCCGTTGGCGACTGGAAAGTGCTCCATGTGAAGCTCTATACCTACGAATAAAGCCCCGGTAATTTCTGCCGAGCCGCCTTTTGCCACGTATCGTGACCGATGCAATCACGCCGTATGACCCATACAATCACATTGCAAAGCCGATACAGGGCCGTACATATATCTTTTCCTCTCTGTTTTGCTTGTCTTTCACCCTTTTATCGCTATATTTGTAGTCTAAAACCGAAGCTCTTTTAAGAGAGAGATAGGATAAGATGCTACCGTAGATGATTTATTTAAGAATAAAAGACTACTTGGAGTTGTATTTTCCGTATAAAATAATTATATTTGTTTCCTGATTTATAAGTTATAAAATATGGCAAAGGCAAAACCTTTTATCAAGTGGGTTGGGGGGAAAGGACAACTTTTGGAACAGTTGGATTCATTTCTTCCTAATGACATTGATAGATGGGAGGGTGCGACATACATAGAACCTTTTGTCGGAGGAGGAGCTATGTTATTCTATATGTTACAGCATTATCCGAATATCAAGCATGCATTTATTAATGATATTAATGAGGATCTTATTACATGTTATTGTACTGTTCGGGATTCTGCAGAGCGTTTGATAGCATCTCTTAAAGATATAGAAGAACAGTATCTATCATTTGATAATGAAGATGACAGAAGATCATTCTATCTTGACATTCGTGAGAAGTATAATACCAAGAAGCTAAATGCTATAGACAATACAACCTATTTCATATTTTTGAATAGAACCTGCTTTAATGGATTATATCGTGTAAATAAATCCGGGGCATTTAATGTCCCGTTTGGCAGGTATATCAACCCTAAAATCTGTGATGCAGAGACGATAAGAGAGGATAGTAGGCTCTTACAACACGTCACGGTGTTGAATGGTGATTTTGAAAACACTTTTCATGTTGCTGCATCCAACACATTATTTTATTTTGACCCTCCATACAGACCTTTAAGCGAAACCTCTAGTTTTAATGATTATACGAAAGAGTCTTTCAATGATGATGCGCAAATCCGATTGAAAAACTTCTGCGACAAGATTGATAAAGCCGGCTTCAACTTTATGCTAAGCAATTCTGACTGTAAGGAAAAGAATAAAAAGGATAATTTTTTTGATATTTTATACGCTGATTATCATATAGAAAGAGTATGGGCTTCAAGAAATGTCAATGCAATAGCAAGCAAAAGGGGTAAGCTTACAGAAATCTTGATACATAATTATTGCGACACAAAAGCTACAGCCATCGTAGAGAAACCACTAAGTTTCAGTCTTTGTATATCATAAAATCAATAGGATTCTATATTATGAATAAGAACTTTGAACTGTTTATGTCTCAATTACAAGAGACGAATCAAACCTTAGATTTCTTTTGTGACTTTAAGAAAATAAAGAAGAATGTAGACGATATTAAGTTAAGTCTGTGTATGCTTAATAGTCTCATTAACAGTAGAGAGCTAAGGAATAGCGTTGAAATATTATGGAAACGTGATAAAACAGCCTTCGCCGTAATGGATATACTGATTGCAGTTAGAAGCGAAGGTAAAAAGAAAGTACTTAATGAATGCGGAGAGTGTGTTGTTTTGGACCGATTCTTTGATAGTGTTGAAGGAGTAATGGAATATTTAGAGTCAACAGGTTTGGCTGAAATATTCAGAAAGGGAACCATAAAAGATCTTGTTGATTATGTGTTTGGTATAGAAACAGGTCTTGATAGCAATGCGCGTAAGAATAGAAGTGGGCATGTTATGGAAGATATGGTCGCAAAAATATTCGAGTCTTATGGTATAAATTATCGTAGAGAAGTTTATTCACGAGAATGGAAAGAAATAACCGACGCTCTTGGTGACGATGAAAAACGCTTTGATTTTGTTATAGAAGCAGGTGATAAAACCTATCTTATAGAGGTGAACTTTTATAGTGGAGGCGGTTCAAAACTTAATGAAGTAGCTCGTTCTTATTCTGATATTGCACCAAAAATTAATAGTGTGCCGGGTTTTGAGTTTGTTTGGATAACCGATGGTGTTGGTTGGAAGTCCGCAAAGAATAAACTACAAGAGGCATATAGTATAATACCAAGCATATATAATTTGACAGATATAGATAATTTTATAAACTTAATATAGCTATGGCTACAAATAATGATTTTAAAATTTTGAACCAAAAAAGTCTTAGGATCTTTCAATTAGCTTCTTCTACTTTTAAATTTGATGAGGATATTATTAATAAGCTGGATGAACAAACGAAGAGAAGATTTGGTTTCTACTACTTAATCCTTCAGTATGTTCTTGGAATTAACGATTATGACGAGCTAACGTCATTAATATGTGATCAGGAATTTAATTCTAAGCTTTTTGATGACAGTACTGCTGATGAGGGCATAGATGCAGTACATGTTAATGAAGAAGAGAGAATAATCTCTGTCTTTAATTTTAAATTTAGAGAAAAGTTCAATTTAGACAAGGAACAATCGATTAATGAAATATTACATTCAGATAAGTTCTTTAATGCAATAAATATCGGTAAAAAATCGTTTGAAGGTAAGATAGGTGAAGCTGCGAAAAAGATAATAGAATGTAATGATAGTTCTGAAGTATGGATAACTAAATTTTATGTTGTAAGTAATGAGAATATAAGTATAGACAGGAAAAATACAACTATAAAAAATTTAGAAGAAGTTTATGGAATAATAGTTTTACCTATAGGCCTAAATGAAATAGTAGATTTTATGTCTATGCATCCAAAAGCAATAAATGCAGATTTACTTTTACCATCGGAGTCTGTAATATCCTACAGTGAAGATAGTTTGTCTTCTGATAAATCCTATATTTTATGTTTATGTCTAACAGACCTAATTCGTATAACATCCGATAATTCTGATTTGCGAGAAAATGCAACCTTAGAAGATGACTCAAGTTTATCTTCACTTGATGTTGAAAAAGATGTGTTGTACGAAAATGTGCGAGGATATATATTACGTTCAAAATTTAATGGTAATATCTTGCGTTCATTAGATTCAGAACCAGAGAAATTCTTTTTTTATAATAATGGTTTGACGATTGTTGCGAAAGATATAAATTCTCAAAAAGTTAATTCAAATAGGAAAATACGGTTACAAATAAAAGATTTCCAAGTTTTGAATGGAGGGCAAACTCTACGAACAATACATAAGTTTAATAAAGATAATCGTGATAACATTAATAAATTGTCTCAAGCGAGTGTCTTGGTTCGTGTAATGAAAGTTACAGAAGATGATTTGAAAAGTAAAATTAGTGAGTATACCAATAGTCAAAATGCAATATCTCAAATTGACTTAAAGTCGATGCGTACAGAACAAGTTCAGCTTCAAAATTATCTATCATCTCATGATATTTTGTATATTAGGAAGAATGGTGATACAGGAGATGATAGTAAAAGCTATAAACTGTGTGTGACTCTACAGCAAATGGGGCAGATACTTTATGCTGTAAAAGGAAATCCTGGACAAGTCTCTAATAAAAGGAAAGATATATTTACAAAGGAATATGAAAATTTATTCTGCACAGAAAATCTATTGTCTAAGCAAACTGTAGATTATATAGAGATATTCTTTAGGATTAAAGAAGAATATAAAACCTATGGCCGAGTCATGGTTTTGAAAATATTCTTTATATTATATCTTTCAGTAAGATTAGGTAGAAGAGATTATAAAAAAATAATTGATGAGTTTGAAGAATACTTGAAGCGTAAAAGTGATTCAGAGATGAAGCCTAGTAGATTACTGATATCTCCAATCTTTATGTCTGAGTTAAAGGAATATTTCAGTATAGCTTAGAATCTCACTGATATACACACGGAACTTTATGGCTACTTATTCTTACTATTCATCTCCAAATTCAGACTTTCTCCTTGCCCACGGAGATTGTTTCAAACTGTTACCTCTGTTCAATTTTAAGTTTGATATGATTTTCGCAGACCCTCCATACTTCCTTTCTAATGGTGGGATTTCATTGCAAAGTGGAAAGATTGTATGTGTGGATAAGGGCGATTGGGATAAAGGGAAGAGTCCGTCAGATATGATGTCGTTTAATAGAGAGTGGTTACATCTTTGCAGAGAAAAGTTGAAAGACAATGGAACAATTTGGATAAGTGGCACTTATCACAATATCTTTTCTGTGGCAAACTGCTTAACTGAATTAGGGTATAAGATATTGAATGTCATTACGTGGCAGAAAACTAATCCGCCTGCAAATATATCTTGTCGTTTTTTTACCTATTCAACAGAGTTTATTATATGGGCAAGGAAAAATCCGAAGAAGCCCCATAAGTTTAATTATTCTTTGATGAAGCAATTAAATGGGGGTAAACAAATGACAGATGTTTGGCGCTTTCCTGCTATCGGACGATGGGAAAAGTCACAAGGAAAACATCCTACTCAAAAGCCACTCAGTGTATTAAGCCGTATTATTTTGGCTTCAACAGAACCTAATGATTGGATTCTTGATCCGTTTAGCGGTTCAAGTACAACGGGCATTGCTGCTAACCTATGTGGGCGAAGATATGCTGGAATTGAAAAAGAAGATGACTTTTGCAGAATGGCTCAAGCACGAAGAGAAGAGATAGAGAACCTCGATGTGAGAGAAGATTTAATTCATCATATAGCAGATTTAAGAGAATTGCAAGACGAAAGCTTGCTACATGAACCACAAATAAATAATTGGAGACTGCCTTTTGATACTTAGTGTTTGTATATAACAACAATATGAGAAAACAAGCCAAGCTTATTTTGCTCCTCTTTTGCCTTACTTTAACGGCCTTTGCACAGAAGAGTAGCGAACAGATGGGAGCCATTTATTATGTCTACCCCGAGTATAAAGTGGGGCGATTTACGCCAGTTCCCGATGGTTTTGTGCCGTTTTATATGAGCCATTATGGGCGGCATGGCAGCCGATGGTTGACCTCTGATGCGCGTTATGAATGGATTATTGAGCAGTTTTCCGATGAGGATAATCTGACGAAAGCGGGCAAGGAAACGGCAAAAATGTTGCAAATCGTGTGGCAACAAGCACGCGGCAACGGTGGAAAACTCTCTCCGATAGGTGCCCGTCAGCATGAGGAGATTGCCCGACGCATGGCACTTCGCTTTCCAGAGTTATTTTCTTCTGAGAATGAGATAGAGGCTTTCTCGAGCGTTTCAGACCGTTGTGTGAAGAGCATGCAGGCCTTTTGCCGCGGACTTGATGACGATCAGCGGAAAAGGAAGGTCGAACAGCATGCGGATTCGGCCGATATGACGTGGATAGCCTATAAGAGTCCCGAGCTGGAAGCATGGCAGAAGACGGTCCACCCGCCGCGTCGTTTGGGCAAAGAACGGTTCATTTCGGCCCTTTTCAAAGACCCTTCAAGGGTGCAAGATGCCGAAAAACTGATGACAGAACTGCATGCCGTGGCCTCGGATATGCAGGACGTGGGGCTGAAACTCGATTTCTATCAGTTGTTCACAAAGGAGGAATTGCGCGACATCTATGAGCAGAACAACTTGCGAATGTGGCTCTCTAATGGGCAAGCCCCTGACAACTACGGTGTCACTCAACGCTCGGCCGTGAGCTTATGGCACAATATTAAGGCCCAAGCCGAGCGTGCTTTGCAAGGCAATCTGGCTGCAACGCTGCGCTTCGGTCACGACACTCCGCTCTATCGTTTGCTGGCTTTGCTGGGTCCAGACAACCTTTCCGACGAGCAAACAGACGAAATGGACGAAGTCATTCCCATGGCGGCCAATTTACAAATTGTGTTTTATTACAATCCCGATAAAGCCCGAATGCCGCTCAATCCGCAGCAAGTAATCGTGAAATTCATGCACAACGAACGCGAAATACGGCTCTTCAAGGTGCGCTCTTTGGACGTGGGACCAGACGGAAAAACGGGCTATTACTATCGTTGGGACCACGTTTTGGCCTACGTGGAGAAGCGTATTGCCAACGCCGAGGCGCAAGGTCACATGGCAATCCTCAATACTTTCGTGGGTACCGACTATGCCGTTACGCCCGCGATGAGCCGTTATGGCAAGGGGAGTGAGAAACATGGGCAGACGCTTCCGGCCGTCCTTGAACCCAATGGCATGACATTCTGGACGCCACAGACACGGGATGGCGAGCAAAAATGCGTGGCACCCTATTACTATCGTGATGAAAAACTGCAGGGATTTCGCGGCAGTCACTGGCTCGTTGGGGGCTGTACGCAGGATTATGGCTCGTTTACGGTGATGCCATTAATGGACAGTTTGCGCCTGAAACCGGCCGACCGGGCCACGCGTTTCAGTCATACCGACGAGGTTTCTCACCCGGATTACTATGCCGTTTCACTGCCCGACGAACATTTAAAGGCCGAGATGACGGGCATGAGTCATGCGGCGATGCTTCGCTTCACCTATCAAAAAGCCGGCAAAGCCTATATCGTTGTGAACACGAATAATGGCTATGGAGAGGGCTTTGTGGCCGTCGATACGGCGCGAAACTGCCTCTATGGCTGCAATCCCGTGCACAGAATCTATCAGGGTTGGGGCGAGAAAGCAGGCTTCAGTGGCTGGTTTGCCGTCGTATTCCAAGTGCCTTTGCAAGATTACGGCGTGAAAGATGGCGTGGCATGGGCAGCCTTCGACGTGTCGAAAGGCGATGAAATCATGGTCAAAACAGCCTGTAGTTTCGTCGATATGCAGGGCGTTTTCAACAACATTCTGCAGGAGATTCCGCACTGGGAGTTCAACGATACGCGCGCAAGAACGGTGGACCGATGGAAGGCAAAGCTCAATCGGGTGCGCGTATTCTCCAAAGACAAGGCCGCAATTGCCAAGTTCTACGGGGCCTTATACCGTGCTGCTTTCTTGCCACGTGCCTTTAGTGACAAGGACGGACGCTATCCTTCGTTTGCCGGAAGCAGTCGGATTGTGCAGCATTCCATGGGAAATCTCGGTGGGAAACCACTTTACCGGCGGGCTTATATGGACTTCTCGATGTGGGATATCTACCGTGCTTTGCTGCCGTTGAACCAGCTTATCGAGCCGGCGGCCAACGGAATGTTGCAGAGTTTGGTGGACATGTACGACGAAGGCGGCTGGCTTCCCGTGTTTCCTTGCTGGAATAGCTACACTTCGGCCATGATTGGCGACCACGCTTCGGCTGCTTTGGCCGAGGCAATCGTGAAAGGTGGACGAAATATCGATAAGGAAAAGGCCTACGAAGCCATGCGAAAGAACGCTTTTGAGCTGCCGGATGCCGAGGCATATCGGGAAGGAAAAGGACGCAGGGCCATGCAAAGTTACCTGAAATATGGCTACATTCCGCTGAACGACACTGTGCCTGAAGCCTTCCATTCCCATGAGCAAGTGAGCCGAACCTTGGAGTATGCCTACGATGATTATGCCGTTGCGCAGGCTGCAAAGGCTTTGGGAAAGACCGAAGACTACCAACTTCTCATGGCCCGGGCACGCAATTGGCGCAACGTTATCGGCCCCGCGGGTTGGGCAGATGGCAGATGGGCCAATGGAAAATGGCTGAAAAATCGGGATTTGACCACGCGTGTGAAGTTCATCACCGAGGGAACTGTGGCGCATTACACGTGGTATGTGCCCCATGATGTTTATGGATTGATGGGCGCGATGGGCGGAAAGAAGGTCTTTACCGACCGACTTGACCGCATGTTCCGCGACAGTTTATATTGGCATGGCAACGAACCTTGCCAGCAAATTCCCTATCTTTATGCCTACGTGGGGCAGCCTTGGAAGACGCAACAGGCCGTGAGAGCCATTCTCGATAACGAATATCTTGACGTTCCGGGAGGACTTAGCGGCAACGACGACGCTGGACAAATGAGCGCATGGTACGTGCTTTCGGCCTTAGGGTTCTATCCGGTGTGTCCCGTTTCGCCCTATTATGTCATAGGAACGCCCACGTTTGACGAGGCTCGCATCGGACGCTTCACCATCAAGGCGAATGGTGTTTCACCCAAAAACTGCTATATCCAATCGGCCACCTACAACGGGAAGCCCTACACGCGCAACTATCTGACGCACGAAATGCTGACGGGCGACGGCCTATTGGAGTTCACGATGGGAGCAAGTCCCAATATGGATTGGGGCAGTAAACCCGAAGATTGCCCGCCCGATTTGATGAAATAGGGAGCCCACACCCGACTTTGAGGGAGCCCACCCCCGGCCTTTGAGGGGCCCACCCCCAGCCTTTGAGGGGCCCACCCCCAGCCCCTCCCGAGGGAGGGGAGGGTATACTTGCGGGCAATGATGGAAGTTTCAGTTTTCAATATCGATCATCCCGATTTTCAATATCAATCTTCGCAGTTTTCAATATTGATTATCCCGATTTTCAATATCAATCCTCGCGGTCTTCAATATTATTCATCTCGGTTTTTAACATCAGTCTTCACGGTTTTCAATATTGATTATCGCGATTTTTAACATCAGTCCTCGCGGTTTTCAATATCAACCATATTGCACGCCAATCTCAGCCATTTTACCGTGTAATCTCAACCATATTGCGCGGTGAAATGGGTGAGATTGGAAAGCAATATATAAGTTATTGATTATCAATAGGGCTGATGCTTGGGAATGTTTGAATGCATGTAGGGACCTTCCCGACCATATTGTGCCGTAAAGCGGGATATAGTGTAAACCAAAGTGCATGATTCAACAAAACAGCCGGCAGAGGGTTAATATCGGTTATAAATTGAATTTACAAATATAATGGCCGTCTTGCGTGGCATTTCGTCACGTAGTTAATATCGGTTATGAATTGAATTTACAAACCACTTTCCGTAAATCATTCCACGCTGTTGTAGGTTGACTTCGGTTATGAATTGAATTTACAACCTGTGGAGACGATTCTTGTCTGTTATCGCACTTTTCTCGTCTTGCTATCCGGGGGCAACAAATCCAAAGCTTCGCGGGTCATAAAGGGGCGGAGCCGCCGGTAAGGAAGCGAGAAAAATGGTAGTCCGTAGGCATCGGGGCAGATTTCGCCTTGCGCATATTCAAAAATCACATCGCTACCCTGCAAATACAATCCCTCACGGGGCAGCGGAATAAACGGCCCATACAGTACTTCGTCCAGTTCATTCAGCACATGACCGTCCTCACTGTCCTCAAAATATTGTTTTAAAAGTGCCTCTCGCATGAGCTTTTGAAGGACTTTCACCTTCGTTACATCAATGATTTGGACACGCTTCCCGTCTGATTTTCTGAATGTAGCGCCATAAGACAGATATTCGGGATACGCTCCACCGAAATAGCATTCCACCGATATTCCATAGCTGATGGCCTTGGCTGACTCCCATGTCTTGCCGCCCCAGAAGTAGAGATACTGCTGCAGTGTCGTCCTTCCTACCTCATTTGCCCATGCGACGAAGCCCTTTTGAAACTCCTTTTTATAATAGTCAAGCACGGCATTGGGGTCGGAAAGGGGGCCATGATAGGTGTGTCGGCGCAGCTGTTCGGTATCGGTTCCCAGGATACCGGGGTTAAGTTTGACCAAGATTTCGGCTACATAGCGCGTTAAACTGTCTCTGACGGCTCGGTTGCTACCGCCGATTGGCAGGGAGAGTTCGTAGCCCACGCTGTCTAATCCCGGGCGTGCAGCAAACGTATCCGTCAGGGTTCGGAAGCCTATCGTGTCGGGGTTCGGCCCTTTTCTGACGGTTTTTGGGGCATTGGAGCGGACAGTCGATGCCTTTCTATGCATGCAACTTGCTGTATGAAAGACCAAGAGAACGAGGCTGAAGCCAAGATAAAAGCCGGCTTTTTTCATGTTTCCGATGTTGAAATGACGGCCGTCAAGGGCCTTTCTTGTTTGCAAAAATCGCGAAAATCATTGGAACAAGCAAACAAACAAGGGATTATTTCGCCGAAAAAAACGGGAACGGGGCCGCAAGGTTACGGAAAAAGGTGTATCTTTGTAACAGTTATAGAAACCATGTAATACCTTATGAAACGCTATCTGCTGCTGTTTTCCCTGCTGTTTACGCTACATGCCCACGCCGGAACGGGCAGACTGTATGACGGCGACAACCAACTTTCGAGCAGTTTCGTCACGAATATCTATCAAGACAAGGACGGTTTCATGTGGATTGCCACGCGAAACGGACTCAACCGCTACGACGGTTATCAGTTCAAGACGCTGAAAAAGGAACACAAGACCTACGGACTTTCGAGCAATTATATCAACTGTGTCTGCCAAGACCGCAAGGGAATGCTCTACATCGGCACCAATCTCACCGTGCAACGCATGGAGAACGGGCGGTTCGCCGACGTCAGATTGCTGACCAACGACAACAAACCCGTGCGCACATATATCACGGATTTGCTCGAAACCCACGATGGAACGATGCTCTTTTCCTCGTCGGGTTACGGCATATTCAGGCTCAACGGCAACGTAGCCCGGCCCATTGGGGCCCTGCGCACGGTGAACTACGTGAGTCATATCGTGGAAGACGGCCGCAACCGCCTTTGGATCGTGAGCGAAGACCAAGGCCTTTTGTGTCTCGACGGCAAGCGGTTGCTGCGCTATTTCACACGTCCCGAAGAGCGAGAACTCGTGAAAGGTGGCGACATTGGGGTAGACCGACAGGGCAATGTCTACGTGGGCATCAAGGGAATGGGCCTGTGGTGCATGGCCAAAGGAGCCAAACAGTTTGTGAAGATAGCTGCAACGGGCAACCTACCCATCGTGAAAGTCTATATAAACCAGGCAGGACAAGTGATGCTGGGCTGTGATGGTTCGGGCCTTTATGTGTACGATCCGAAACATCAACAGCTGGTTTCCAATCCTTATTACGACAACATCGACCTCTCAAAGACCAAGGTTCAAACGATAGTCGAGGACCGTAGCGGCAATATATGGCTGGGATTGTTTCAGAAAGGCGTCTACATGCAGCCCTCAACACACTCGGATTTCGGCTATATGGGACCGAAATCAGGGGCCAACGTGATAGGCAACAACTGCGTGACTGCGGTCTTGCGCGACAAAACGGGCCACATCTGGGTGGGAACCGACCGTGATGGACTTTATTTGTTGGACAAAGACCATCGTCTCGTCCGCCATTATACCACCATACCCGGCACCATTCTCAGCCTGACGGAGGACAGATTGGGCCGCATCTGGACGGGAAGTTATCAGCAAGGTTGTGGCTGGGTGACAGCAAGTTCGGCGACCTATCACCCCGTAGACCTTGAAATGGGTGAGCGACCAAGCATTTTTGGCATCACGACCGACCCCAAAGGAAATCTTTGGTTTGCCTCGATGGGACAGGGATTGGCCTGCCTCGATATCCAAAACTACGGCATCAAGCACTACAGACAGTTGCCCGGAGCCGGTTTCGACCGCAAGATGAACTCGATACCCAACGATTATCTGAACAAAGTTGTGGTGTCGCGCGACGGCCGTCGCGTCTATGTTGCGGGAGCAGTAGGGCTGAGTTGCCTCGATTTGACGGCCGGAAGCTGGACCAATGTCTTTGGAACCAACTGCCCGAACTACAACACCTTTTCGCGCGTATTGCTGGAAGACCGAAGCGGTCGTGTGTGGCTCGGCACCAACGATGGGCTCTATTGCTATGACATCAAGGCACGCAAGCATCGCTTGTTCACCATGCAAAACGGACTATCCGACAACGGTATTGCCTGCATCGAGCAGGATTCGAGGGGCAGGCTGTGGGTAGGAACCGACCACGGACTGTGCTGTATGACGACAGAAGGAAACGTATTGGCTTGTTATTATGCCAACAACGGACTGCAAAGCAACGAGTTCTCCGACGGAGCCTCCTATATAAGCGACGGACGCTACCTGCTTTTGGGCGGAACGGCAGGCATCAACTGGTTTGACACGGCTCGGAAAACGGACCAATTGTGGACGGCCAAGGTGATGATTACAGGGCTTATCGTGGGCAACCAGCAGCAGAATATCGGCATCAACGATAGCAATATCCGGCTGAAATACGAGGACAACTCGTTCTCCATTCAGCTTTCAACCCTCACATACGACGACCCTGACAACATCACCTATCTCTACAGCATCAACAAAGAAGCTTGGGTGAGATTGCAACCCGGCATGAACGAAATCATGTTCAGCCATCTTTCGCCGGGCAATTACACCTTTCGGGTGAAGGCAATGTATAACAATATGCCGTCGGAAGTGAAGGCTTTCACGGTGGAAATAGAGGCACCTTGGTATCGTTCTGCGCCTGCCTACATGGTCTATCTGCTGACGATTGTCGCGCTCATCTGCCTGTTTTACCGCTATCAGAAGCGTAAGACGCGCGACCGCATGCGCCTTCAAGCCCACATGCATGCCGAGGAAATGGGTGAAGCCAAGCTGCGCTTCTTCATGAACATCAGCCATGAAATTCGCACACCGATGACACTTATCATCTCGCCCTTGCTGCAATTGATGAAGGAAGACACTGACCTTCACCGACAAGGCATCTATACCACCATCAAAAGGAACGCCGAACGCATTCTCCATCTCATCAACCAACTCATGGATTTGCGCAAGATTGACAAGGGAATGTTGGCCATGCACATGCAGAAAACGGACTTGGTGGGCTTCATAGACGACGTTTACGCACTCTTCAAAGAGCAGGCCAAGGCGAAGAACATCGACTTCCGCTTCGGGCATGATGGGCCGCTTTCCGTGTGGATAGACCGCAGGAACTTCGACAAAGTGCTGGTGAATATCATCTCGAATGCCTTCAAATACACACCAACAGGGGGCAATATCGCTATTCGCCTCAGCCATACGGACACCGAAGCACGCATCACCATCAGCGATAATGGCGAGAAAATACCCGAAGAAAAGCTGAAACGGATTTTCGAACGCTTCTATCAAGCCGACACAAAAACCAACGATGAGCATATCGGAACAGGCATCGGACTCGACTTGGCACGCTCGATTGTGGAACTGCATTACGGAAATATCGAGGCACACAACCTTGAAAACGAAAGGGGTTGTGCCTTTGTGGTCACGCTGCCCTTGGGGAACAGTCACCTCAAACCTGAAGAAATGATGGCTAAGGAGACTGAAAAAGACGGGCCTATCGACCTCGATGAATCGCAAACTTCACTTGAAAACGCAGGTCAAGAGGGTGAAACGGGAGAAAGACCTCGGCCTTCACTCAACGAACAACTGTCTAATCGCAAGCGTCAGACCATCGTTATTACCGAAGATGATGACGAAATCAGCCACTATCTGCAAACGGAATTGGGGCGCAATTTCCACGTCATTGCCTGCGATAACGGCCGCGAGGCGCTCGATGTTATCCTGAAAAAACTGCCTGCACTGGTCATTACCGACTTGATGATGCCCGTGATGAACGGCAATGAGCTGTGTGCCAAAATCAAAGCAAACGCCAATACAAACCACATTCCCGTCATCATGCTGACGGCAAAGAACCGCGATGAAGACCGATTGGAGGGTTTAGAGACGGGTGCTGACGCCTATATCGTGAAGCCGTTCAACATGGATATCCTGCGACGCACAGTGTTTAACATGCTGCATCAACGCGAATTGCTGCGTAATAAGTTCAACGGCAGCCAGACACAAGAGGGAAAAATCAAACCGATCGCGCTGGATTCGCCCGACGAAAAGCTCATGGAACGCATCTTGAATGTCATCAATGCCAACATCAGCGTGCCCGACTTGAACACGGATATGATTGCCCGAGAAGTGGGAATCAGCCGTGTCCATCTGCACAGAAAGATGAAAGAACTGACCAATCAGACGCCCCACACCTTCATTCGCAACACACGTTTGCAGCAAGCGGCCCGGCTTTTACAGAAAAGCGGACAGAATATTACGGAGGTGATGTACGCCTGTGGCTTCACCAACTCGGCCTCGTTCTCCACCATGTTCAAGAACCTTTACGGCATGTCGCCGCGAGATTACATGAAGAAATAACAAAAAAAAGTCCCTGCACGATGGCTTTCACCATGTACAGGGATTGTTTTTAGGTTGGAATGTCCGTTAAGGATTACTCAACGGCGCCATTATCTGCATCGTTGTCTTGGTGTTCGAAGCGACGACCACGGTTGTTCTCGCGGTAATCTCCGTCACGACGAGGACGACGTTCGCCACGATCAGGACGCGGACGACGCTCACGTTCTACATAACCTTCAGGCTTTTCGAGCAGTGCACGGCAAGAAAGCTTGTACTTACCAGTCTTGGGATCGATCTCCATGAGCTTCACTCTGATCTTGTCTCCCTCTTTGATGCCGGCTTCTTCAACGGTTTCAAGACGCTTCCAACTGATTTCCGAGATGTGAAGTAAGCCATCTCTGCCCGGAAGAATCTCAACGAAACAACCGTAAGGCATCACACTGCGAACCGTACCTTCATAAACCTCGCCCACTTCGGGAACGGCTACGATGGCCTTGATTTTGTTCATTGCGGCCTCGATGCTGTCTCTGTTGGGTGCCGAAACGGTCACATGACCCTTTCCTTCGGTCTCATCAATGGTGATGGTTGCACCGGTTTCTTCCTGCATCTGCTGGATAATCTTACCGCCGGGGCCTATCACTGCACCGATAAACTCCTTGGGAATGTCGAAAGCTTCAATGCGTGGAACCTGTGGTTTAAGCTCTGCACGAGGCTCGGAAATGGTTTCGAGCATGCAATTCAGGATATGTTCGCGGCCGGCCTTGGCCTGCATCAATGCCTGCTCAAGGATTTCGAACGACAAACCGTCGCATTTGATATCCATCTGCGTGGCGGTCAGACCGTCACGTGTGCCGGTGGTCTTGAAATCCATGTCACCCAAGTGATCCTCGTCACCAAGAATGTCACTCAAAATGGCGTATTTATCTTCGCCGGGGTTCTTGATCAAGCCCATAGCAATACCGCTGACAGGCTTTTTCATCGGCACACCTGCGTCCATCAATGCAAGGGTTCCGGCACAAACGGTAGCCATAGAAGAAGACCCGTTCGACTCAAGTATCTGGCTGACCAAGCGAACTGTGTAAGGATAATCCTCGGGAATCTGCCCCTTCAGTCCGCGCCATGCCAGATGACCGTGGCCGATTTCACGACGACCTACGCCACGCTGTGCCTTGGCCTCACCGGTTGAGAACGGAGGAAAGTTATAATGCAGGAGGAAACGCTGGTAGCTTTTCTCCAAAACATCGTCTACAAGCTTCTCATCGAGCTTTGTTCCGAGCGTACAAGTGGAGAGGGAGAGAGTTTCACCACGCTGGAAAAGCGCACTTCCGTGGGGCATTGGGAGCGGAGAAACCTCACACCAAATGGGTCGGATGTCCGTGGTCTTACGACCATCGAGGCGTTGTCCTTCGTCAAGAATACAGCGACGCATGGCATCACGCATCACATCTTCATAGTAACGGTTGGCCTCTGCGTGCTTCTCTTCAAGGTCTTCTTCTGACAAATCGCTGTGCGCAGCATCGTATTTCTCAAGGAAATCGGCCAAAATCTTATCGAAAGCATCGTGGCGTGCCTGCTTTTCGAGCGCCTGTTTATTGATATCATAAACGGGCTGATAAAGCTCTTTCTTGATTTGTTCACGCAAGTCTTCATCGTTGATTTCGTGATCATACTCGCGCTTCACGTCTTTACCGAGTTCCTTAGCCAGCTCTTCTTGAAGCTCGCACATCGGCTTGATGGCCTCAGCTGCAACCTTCAACGCACCGATAAGGTCCTGTTCTGAAACCTCTTTCATCTCGCCTTCCACCATCATGATGTTGTCCTTGGTGGCAGCAACCATCAAGTCCATATCGGCATCTGCCATCTGTTGGGAGGTAGGATTGATGACATATTCGCCCTTAATGCGGGCAACACGAACCTCGGAAATATAATGTTCGAAAGGAATATCAGAGCAAGCCATAGCCGCAGAAGCTGCAAAACCGGCTAAAGCATCGGGCTGGTCTACACCATCGGCCGAAAGAAGCATCACTTGAACATAAACTTCTGCATGGTAATTAGACGGGAAAAGCGGACGAAGTGCCCGGTCAACGAGACGCGAGGTCAATATCTCATTGTCGCTCGCCTTGCCTTCGCGCTTGGTGAAACCACCCGGAAAACGACCTGCAGAACTGTACTGCTCGCGGTAATCAACCTGCAAAGGCATGAAATCTGTACCCGGAACGGCATCCTTTGCTGCACAAACCGTTGCCAAGAGCACTGTGTTGCCCATGCGGAGCACCGCAGCACCATCAGCTTGTTTTGCAACTTTTCCGGTCTCAATCGTGATGGTTCTCCCATCAGGCAATTGAACTGTTTTTGTAATAACGTTCATCTAAATAATTCTTATTGTTTTATCTAACATCTTAAAATCCGCGCAAAGTTACCTATTATATATGAGAAAAAAAAGTAAAAGGCCCATTATTTCATTATTTTATGCAAAAAAGAACCGGCAATAGCGCTTCCAAAGGATAAATTCGTACCTTTGTAGCCGATGATGATACGTTCTATACTGTGTATTGCTGCCGGAGGTGCTTTGGGATCTGTCTCGCGATGGCTGCTACCCAAGCTGTTGCAGGGCACGTTTTTAAGCGTCTTCCCATTGGGAACGATGACCGTCAACCTTTTAGGTTGCCTGCTTATCGGCTTGTTTTATGGCATTGCCGACCGAGGGACAGGCATACAGGAAGGCTGGAAGCTCTTCTTGACCGTGGGATTCTGCGGCGGTTTCACTACGTTCTCCACCTTTTGTAACGAGAGTTTGACGCTGCTTCGCGCCCATCAGCTGTGGCAAGCGACTGCTTATATAGGAGGAAGCGTCTTCTTAGGTATCATCGCAGTCTATGCAGGCCTGCAAATTATCAGGTTGTTCTAACGGAATATCGTCTCTTCTCCCTGTCGTTCCATCACAACGTCATTACGCTCTCATTCCGTTTCCGCCCAGTTTACTTTCGGATTCCCTTCGTTTTTTTCCTTTCAAATTTTGTCGTTTGCCCTAATTGCACTACTTTTGCATTCGGAACATGAAAAATCCATAAGAAAATGAGAATAAGAAAACGCTTTATGATCGCAGCCTTCGCGCTTGCCGCCTTGGGCCTGACTTCCTGCACGAACAAGAAATTCCGCGTTGAGGGTGAGATTTCCAACGCCAAAGACTCCATGCTGTATTTCGAAAACATGAGCCTCAACGGCCCTGTCATTGTGGATTCCGTGAAATTAGGCGAGAACGGGAGTTTCTCTTTCAGTGAAAAGGCCCCCGAAGCCCCCGATTTCTATCGCCTGCGTATTGCCGGACAGATGATCAATGTGAGCATCGACTCCACCGAAACCGTGCACATCAAGGCCACCTATCCTGCAATGGCCACCCAATATGAGGTCAACGGAAGCGAGAACTGCCGTAAAATCAAGGAGCTGGCACGCATGCAACAGGCGCTTCAGACGCAGATTGACAACATCATCAAGCGTCCCGATCTGGGCATCGACGCTGTAGAGGCCACCATCGCAAAGACCCTTGAGGCCTATAAGGACAAGGTGAAGCGCAATTATATCTTTAAGGAACCCATGAAAGCATATGCCTACTTTGCCCTTTTCCAAACCGTTGTACTGGGCGACCAGCAACATCTGATTTTCAATCCGCGCAATAGCAAGGAAGACAACAAGGTATATGCGGCCGTGGCCACGAGTTGGGACACCTTCTACCCAAAAGCCGAGCGCGGAATCAACCTACACAATATCGCCCTGCAGGGCATGAAAGACGCCCGCCTCATCGAAGCTGAACAGCAACGGGCCCGTCTCAGTGCCGAAAAGGTGAAAGTGAGCGGCATCATCGACATTGCATTGCCCGACAACAAGGGCAACATTCGTCGCCTGTCCGACCTTTCCGGAAAGGTAGTCATGCTCGACTTCCACGTCTTTGCCGGCGAAAATAGCACCCGACGCATCATGATGTTGCGCGACCTCTACAATAAATATCACGCCCAAGGCTTTGAAATCTATCAGGTTTCCGTAGACCCCGACGAACATTTCTGGAAGACACAGACGGCCGCACTACCTTGGATCAGCGTCCGAGACGAGGCCGGAACAGAGTCACAGACGCTTAATCTCTACAACGTACAAAGCCTTCCTACGTTCTTCCTCATCGGAAAAGACAACGCAGTGAAGCTGCGCGACGTGCAAGTGAAAGACATTGATGCTGCCATCAAGAGCCTACTCTGACGGATAACCTCCCTTTCGCGGTTTCCACCGACAGCCTGCAACGGTCACCCCCTGTTGCAGGCTGTTTTTCATTTGCAAGGAAACATGTCTTCAGCGGCATCTCTTCCCACGCCACTCCAAGCAGAGTCAAGCGTACTTAAGCATGTTCAATCTGCGCAATTAAAGCCTGAGCTTTTGAAATACTCAAAAAACAAACAACTCATAGCAAAAATTAAACATCTCCTTTCCATATGTGTATCGCAAGAACTATTCTCTTTCTTCCTTTACCGACAAATAATGAAAGGAGATATGTAACATTCTTTTTTTCTTGTCCAAGACCAATTTCAGTTTCATTGGGAAGGTCCTTGTTTTGGTTCGGTAGTGTAATGTTCTATCAATGGCCCTTTGAAATCATAGCTTTTGATGAACCGATACATATTTTCAAAAGGGAATGACTTCGGATGCACCAACCAAACAGTGTCTACCCGTCCATTTCCATTCACCACGACGTTTACGACTACGGAATCTTGAATGGCAAGAAGGTCTTCTTTGTGGCGTGTTGTTATGTATGAAGCCAAGCTATTCCTGAACAATTTCACTTTCTGTTCATATTTCTGCTCTTTCATTTCCGGGACGAATTCAGCAAGCAAGTGCAAATTTACAGAATAATTCTATAAAAACAATCGAAATCTGTCCAGTCCATTTAGCTTCCTACGGCCAATCCTCGCCAATATGTCGCTGATCACCAATATTCTATTTTTCTTTTTGAGCGCATTTTCTTTCCTTCTTGAGTAGCATAATAACTCTTCGTCCAATTTCCTTTATTATCAAAATTAGAATATGTGAGTTGTACTTTATTTAATTCGCTGTCAGCATAGGGAACAATACCACTCAAAACTGATAGACTATCTGATTTTCTTATCTCGTCTGTTAATTGCCCCATTTCATTATAGGAATAGAATACACTGTCTGTTCCATTGAAAGACTTGGTTTCTAGAATTTTCTGCTTCTTTTTATTATAATAACAATTCACTTTCGAGACATTGCCATTTTCCTTTTGCCAAGCGGTTGCCTCTTCATAGCTTATCAGCAAATCACCGTCATATACAAAGTTGTCTATATATAATGATACGGTTGCCGAACCATTCATGTACACCCTGCGTTTGTAACATTTTCCAGAAGGAGAAAAGTAGTCTTCGTATTTCTTCACCAATTTGGGGTACGGAGCACTCATGTCTGTTATACTTGTCACTACGACACTGTCCATGATCCTGTAATCATATGTATAATCAGACTTCAATTTTCCTTTGTAAAAGCTCTGCTCACGAATAAGAAAGCCTCGTCTGGCGAAATGACAAACAATGCTCCATTTGTCGTGTGTTGTAGTACTAATCTTCCTTATCCCTGTAACACTTATACGGTTATTACTGTCCACTCTCGGATTCGAAGGATACCCAGGAACAACAATTCCTGCAAATAAAAAGATAAGGTAAAATAGGTTCTCCATTTTGTACATTTAGTTGTCCTTATTAGCAAGCACATTGTTTGCGTTTGTCTCCATTTTTGATAACAGTCTGCTTGAATTCTTTTGCTTCTCTATCGTAATAGACCGAATTCCATAAGTCGTTAAATTCCTTTTCGGTTATCATATTTATACCCATCTTTTTGAAATCTTCCAATTCGCAATTTGTATCCAGCCAATAACCATAATTTCTATCGTCTGGCATTTTTACAATAATCCTACCATCTTTAGCAAATCCAATTTCTCTGTTTGCAATATGATTTACCACATCGTCATATTCAATAAACCATAGAGTAACATCCTCTATTTTATCATCAAAATCAGGATTTGCACTGAGTGGAACGATCATCTTATGCAGCAAACGACACCATAAGCTTCGTTTTGTTTTATTGTTCTGCTTTTTTTCTGATGACCACTTTAAAATAAAATATTTCATAAATTTGTACTACTTAATATTTAACGAAACCAATGCCATGAGTCTTCATCATTTAATCGCCATTTATAATGAATATGTCCTGGATCAGCAGTGCGCCAATTGTCATAAGGAAATTTTGTATTTCTCAAATTTTGATTTATGTTTCTTAAAGTAGGATTACCTATCTTTTTTGTGTAATATGGTGATGCCCCCCAGCGAAGAGATTTTGTTTGAAAGTCTCCACTCTTAGAATAAGAATTTCCTAACCTAACCCATTGCTTCCATCTGTACGTTGTCAAACGAAAGTGCACAACTGCAAATATAGTTATTTACTCCGATACTTCATTCTTTTATTTTCAAAAATTCTTTTGTTGATTGAATCTTGCTTTATTATTTCTCTTATCTTTTTGATTTTCTCCCCTTGCCCTAAATATACATCTCTAGGTGTAAGATTATCCAACGATTCATGAAACCTCCTCTCATTATAGTATTTCACCCACTCATCAATAGCCTTTTCTAATTCAGAGGGGCAGAAATAATGATTTAGTTTTATCACATTCTTCATTGATCGATGATATCGCTCTATCTTCCCTTGCGTCTGTGGATGCAAGGGCTTGCCATGAATATGCTTGATGTTATATACCTTACCGAGATACTCCTTGAGCGAGGAAGCAATATAACATGGCCCATTGTCAGATAGTAAGCAAGGAGGATTCTGAAGTGTAACTCCTGCCTTCTCAATTGCTTTGTCTATTGTTTTGGATACATCTTCAGAGGTCATGCTCGAGCATAGCTCCCAATGGATAATATACATGCTGTAGTCATCGATTACCGTAGAGAGATAATACCAGCCCCAACCCTTGACTTTGAAATAGGTAAAATCGGTCTGCCACATCTCATTGGCAAATTTAGTCTTATGATGGAACTCGTCGGCTGCAAGGACGAAATCATGCTCCATACGTTCCAATAGACCTCTTTCGCGCAAAATACGATAAAAGCTTGATTCTGAAACGAATATCTGACTTTCCTCCAATAAAAGGACGGATAACTCTCTGGGAGTGAGCTCAGGATGCTCTAAAGAAAGTTCAACCACTATTTGTCGAATATTGTCGGGGATTCGGTTCCATGTCGTCTGCCTCCTATAAGGCGTTTCTCTAAGAGCATTCACTCCCCCAGTGGCATATTTCTGATACCAGTTATAAAAAGTACGCCTTGGACTACCTAAACGTTTGAGGGCCTGAACAATACTTAACTCTGAACGCTTTACTGACAGAACTATAGTCTCTTTCTCTTCCGCGCTATAACGTATATACGATTCATGCATAGGGCTTATTCGATGAGTTTCAAGCTTTTTTTTACAACGTCATATCTTACTGCCAAATCGGCAAGGGCTTTCTTTAAGCGAATATTTTCCTGACGAAGTTCCTTCACCTCATCACTTGTTGCTTCACGGACGATGTCACCATCAAGGCGAGCTTTACCTGCCTCAATAAATTCCTTATTCCATTTGTAATAAGTACTATCGGATATGCCATATTTACGGCAGAGCTCTGCGATGCTCTGTTCGCTACGGATTCCTTCCATCACAATTAAAACCTTTTATTCTGAAGTGAAAATTCGTTTCGTGTTACGACGAATATCCTTTAACAAGGATTCTGACGTTCTCTGCTGAGAACCTGCTGAAAGATTCTTTTTTGTTGTCATTGTGCAAATATACTTTTTTATTAATATAATTCATACTAAAACCCCAAACTTAATTGAGGTCCCAGTTGTGCACTTTTATTTGACAACGTACACTCTCTGACAACAAAGAAGGCTCCTATACGTTTGATAAGGCAAAGCTGGGCCGTGTTCATGTAGCCTCTGTCGAAGATATACAAAGCACCCTGTTCATAGGGGATTAGGTGCATCATCTTTGAATCGTGGATGTCTCCGTTTGTAATCACGAAGAAAGAAGGGATGTCCGTCTTGACATCATACAAGGTATGCATCTTAACTGCTCCCTTGTCATGATGAAGCCTGCTCCACCAGAATATCTGAAGACTGAGGGAAACCATCGTAGAGTCAAAGGCATAGACAGAACCTTCATAGAAGGAATCTTCAGAGACACTTCCAATCCGATACTCACGAGCCTCCTGTGCAAGATAAACTGCCATCTCTTCGAAGATCCTAGCTTCGCGCTGTTCGTTAGCCTTCGAGAGATTGCTTCTTGTCACAGCCTCGCCAAATCCAAGTCTGTTAAACTTGGACTTATGCGCATTGAGTGTAGAAACGAGGTCTCTTAGGCTCTCACGCTGTGTAAGCTGTGCGAAAATCATAACCAATAAATGATTCCAGCAAGTAAACTTCTTTACGTATTTATTACCTTCATATTTCTTTACAAGCCAATCAAACTTTATTTTCGGGAGAAAGTCTGTCAACTGGCTAAAAATGTATTTACCTTGATTCATGGGTGTACTGATACTTACAGATTGTTACTTCCTGCAAAGTTAGCCAGTTCTAACCCATAGAGTCCATTTAGGGGTCGTATTTATTTATCGTTCAGCATATTATGCCATTTGTTAATCGATTTTAGTGGACACTAGTGAATGATCTTCAGCAGAATCTACGTCCCTGTATTCATACAGGCTATTACAAAAATCCTTCTTGATTACAGTCTTTCTGTCATAAAGTTTTTTTGTACGAATCTCTTCCAACGAATAGTGTGTTACCACCCAGTGCTTTATGGCATATATGTAACACGTATCGTTATTTTTAAATGAGTATGGACTAGCAAATACCATAGAATCTGGCGGTGCATAGAAAAAATTATCAATAACCACTTTTTCTCTATGTATATAAATCCAAGTTGTATCTTTTGGCATAATAGGCCTCTTAGTGTCTTTAGGATATTTACTCCAATATATCCAATTGTCAAGAGTATCCGACTCTGATAGTTCAATATAAAGAGTATCATTTGTGCAATTTCTTATACAAAATGCAGTAATTCTGTCCATAACACAAGAATAGAGTACAAATACTCCTAAAATAATAGACGCTAAAAATAGAATTTTATCAATTTTCTGTTTACTCATAAGCCTATGTATTTACTAATGGTTCTAGTAGTTCTAGCATCATTTAAAAACAAAAACCTTTCCAACCAAATTTTGCAAACTTAAGTAATGTATTAAGTTCTTTTGATGGATAGTAAAATTGCCAATTCTTTGGTGAAAGATTCTCCATTCCAAGCCATTTTGTTCCAAAGTATTGCTTTGCCAAATAGTTTGCCCAAGTCTCTGTCCAGTAAGTACTATGTGTGTGTGTACCTAATAGCCAGTCATATCCACAATTATATGCGCTTTCTTTTGCTATGACATTATAATTATCCACAAAATCTACTATCCTATACTGAATATTTACCAGTCTACCAAATGTCCATTACGCCAAATTTTACTACTTTATAAATAGTTTGGATATATGCAATCAACTCTGTTTTTCGCACGAATGACGCTTATGCTATCACTATCAGAACACGACAATTCAATAAATAATTCGTATGTTCCTTTATTTAGTTTATCTAACGATCTTGCATAAAACTGTATGATTTTGTCAATGTAAGAAACTGAGCCGAGCGTACTACAAAAATGCAGAATCTGAAAGTGTTGTTTTATCTTTTCCATATCATTTTTCTCTTTTCAGTATTATGATTGCAATGCTATCTGTATTTATTTTCAGTTTCTGTCTGCTTTCGATAAAGCCTTTTCTTGAAAAAAGAAAGTTCATTTCACCCCGGTGCTTCCATCCTGCCATGCTGATAAATTTAAACCTTCCTGCAGAATCAGTACGAACCTTTACACCGCTACTTGTAATGATAACGCTATCTAATGGAACATTATTGGCATCTGTAACAATACCATTCAGATATATAACGCTTTCACATGAACATAAAGCAATCCCAGTCAATGCACAAAACATTATCTTTCGTATCACTCTCATATGTACCTATTCATTATATGGATTACCCACGGTATTGTACCCGTGCGACATCAGCCATTTTGCCACGCTGTTTCAGCCATTGTGCGAACCAATATCTATCATTTCACACGATAATATCAGCCACATTGGTTCGCAATATCAGTCATATTGGTTCGCTTCTGCCACCTTGCTCCCCCAACCGGCATGGAAGGCGAATCCCAGGAAAATGTTTTTCGATTTCGTACTGATGCAAATATACAAAATTTTGCAAGCGATTGCAAGAGTTTCGCAGTTTTTTTTTATAATCGAAACGGCCGGCAATGTTTTTTAAGCAAAAAAGCGGAAACGACGACGGCGGCGAAAATAAAAACCATCTTGAGAAGGAACGGCGGCGACGACAACTCTTTCTACTTCTTTTTCTTCGTCTTTCTTTTTTCTTGTTCTTTGTTCTTTAGAAACATAACCAACTGATTATCAAGCTTTCCATTTGTTAATTAATTTAAACTTTTTGTTGTTTAACATTAATTTACACGACATTTGAACAAAAAATCAAGCAAAAAATCGGTTGAAAAAACGGTGTTTTAATCTCATCGGTCATTGGCTATTGTGTCACTATCTTTTTCAAATGATCGATTGGAGATGGAGCGTCTTTTTAAATCAACTTGATCGGACGCACGAACCGTGCGTCCCTACATGGCTACTTCGGCCATATTATCGTACAATGCGGCTGATGTTCCACCGCAACGGCCGCACTCCTGACGCCACAAAGACTTGTCTTGCCCCGCATGTCCTTTTCCTTTCTCCGGAAAAACGGAGACGACTGCAGACCGCAAGGCTGTCGTTCCCAACAGACAACCCACTATTTCGCAGAAGCCCGAGCCCTTATTCCTCGTCCGTGTCCTCTTCTTGCCGGCGGACCTCATCAAACTTGGCCTTCATCGTGGGGTTGTTGTGGGTGAGTTTCTTGATTGTGAGCGCCTCGGCCTTGTTGTTGGCCAGTCGCAGATTGTTCTCGCTGCCCAAGAGGGCCGATTTGATTTTCTGAAGATGCTCGATCGACTTATCGATTTCCTCAATGGCTTTTTGGAATTTCTCGCTGGCCAGCCGATAGTTGTTGGCAAACTTGTCTTTGAAATCCATGAGCCGGCTCTCGAAATTGGTGACATCGACCGACTGACTCTGTGCGATTGCCAGCTGTTGCTTATATGCCAGGCTCTTTTTAGAGGTCTGGACCAAGAGCGAAATGAGTGGCAGAAAGAATTGCGGACGAATGACATACATCTTGTCATAGCGATAAGAGACGTCTACGATGCCACCGTTGTAGAGTTCGTTATCGGGTTCCAAGAGCGACACCAGCACGGCAAACTCGCAACCTTTTGCACGTCGGTCGCTATCCAGCTTCTTGAAAAAGTCTTCATTCTTGTGTTTCGTGGCTGTTTCGTCAGCTTCGTTTTTCATTTCAAACATAATCGACACGTATTCCGTACCATCTTCGGCATAATCACGAAAGATAAAGTCGCCTTTCGTACCTCCCGATGCGTCGTTGTCTTTCTCAAAATAGGCGTTAGGAAGCATCGAACGCATGGTCTGGTTGAACAGCGTTGCGCAATGAATCTCAAGCGTTTCGCCAATCATCTTGGTCGACATACGCGTCTTCAAGTCTCTGTAATACTCCACCTGCTCCTGTGCAGCCTTCAGTTTCAGCTCATATTGCTCCTTGATAGCGTTCTCGTGGTTGGCCGCCTTCTGTTTGTCGAGTTCCACCGAGGCCTTCAACTGCGCAATCTCCGCCTCCCGATGCTGCAAACTGTCTTGTGCTTTGCGCTGTTCTTCCATCACCGCCATCTTCAACCGGCTGTCGTTCTCGTTGAGCGAGGCTTGCAAGGCTGCAATCTCTTGGTCTTTCTGAGCCAAAGCCAGCGAAATTTCGCCCTTTTTCTTCTCTTCCGCATGCCCGAGTTCCGTCTGCAAACGGACTATCTCGGCCTCTTTTTCCGATAACTTCTGCGCTTGCCTGCTTCGTTCTTGCTGATATTGTTGCTCAGCTTTGGCCGCAACGAGAGCCTCTTCGGCCTTATGACGTTCATGTAATTCAACAAGACGACGATTGATTTCGGCATCAAACTCGGCATTCTTCACTTGGTTCACAATAGAAGCATAGCCTGCTTCGTCTACCGTGAAGGCCTTATGACAATTGGGACAGATGAGTTCTTTCATTCTTTTTTCTTGATATAAATGGGTACACCCGACTTTTTAAGTCGGCTTTCTGTCGTTTTTATGCTCCTTATAAGGTCACGACAGAAACTATCGTGTGCACAAATTTATTAAAAAAACACCATATCCCGGCACTTGAACCTTGAAATTATGCACTGAAAAGGGATTGTCGGCCATTTGTTTCCATCAAACTGCACCGAAAAGCATGTGGGGACGCGGTGTAAAATGGGTTAAATAAGAAAACAGGTTGGGCGATATGGCAAATTACCACATGAAAAAAGGCACTCCATGAGCCTTTTGTCATTAAACAGACATCATGGAGTGCCTCGGTAAACTGACCGTTTCTATTTGGCGTAACCGGGATTTTGATGCAGGTTCTTATTCAAGTTTAGCACCTCATAAGGAATGGGATAAAGGCAAGTATAGCCTGTTTTATCCTCATTAAAATCGCCGGCAGAAGCGTTATGCCACACATTTGGATAGCGATCAATGGTGGGTTGGGTAAACGTGCAGAAGCGGATTTGGTCTTGACGACGCACCCCTTCCCATGCCAACTCTATCATGCGCTCATTGAGAATGTCGTTCAACGTGACCGAAGTCAAGGCCGTTGCACCCGCACGATGGCGTATTTGATTGACCAATGTCAATGCGCCCGACGTGTTACCCAAGCGATATTCGGCCTCGGCCTTCATCAATAAGGCATCGCCATAACGCCAAACAACAAGGTCGTTGTTGTATTGTCCCTGTGCTGCGGCCGTGGGGTCGTATTCGTATTTCTTGAATCTTGCCCCGGCACACTTCACATCATGCTTGTCAGCTGCGTTGTTGAAATCAACAACAACGGCCAAAGGACGATACTCCAAGGTTCCTCCTACACCGTCGTCTACGGTCTTTCCGCCCGTCTGCTGCGTGTATTCACGTTCCACCCAATAGTTGATTCTCAAGCGGGGGTCCTCGTTCGGCGTGTTATAACCCATGACCTTCATAGCCTGAACAGTGGCGCATGCGCCGTTCCAACCATTGAATCCGGCAGCACTTGCATGGTTATAGTGCACGGAACGAATGAGGTTATAATCCGTTATCTTATAGGTCTTGTCGTCATTCGGCCGCGTGAAAATGTTTTCGTTGGAGTTTTGGTTCTGCATGACAAAGTTGTCGCTGTAGTTTGCTGCCAAACCATAGCCCAACGCAGCCAGTTTGTCGACGCAATAAACCACGGTTTGCCACGCATTTCGGGCCGTTCCGTCGACAGTGATACTGATACCGGCTCCCATGGTTGATACATGTGCGCCGAGAGTCTCGCTTGCTTTATTCTGTTTTGACATGTCATCGCCCACGAAAGCCTTATAACTGCTGACTGATGTGGCGTCAGTGGTGTAAACAGGAGCATTGATGGCACATTTAGCCATACACATGTAGGCCACGGCTTGCGTGATCCGACCGTAATAAGTGCCCGTTTTCTGGCTGGGTTCTGCTGAAAGATGGGGAATGACGGCAGCCAGTTCGGTGGTGACAAACTTGAAAACTTCGGACCGGTTGCTTTGTTTCACGCTCCTTATGGTCTGTGAAGACGAGGTAACCAAAGGGATTTGTCCGAAGAGGTCCATGGCATAGTAATAATAAATGGCCCGCAAGGCCCGCAACTCGTCTACATATTTCTTGTAATCGGGCCGCTGTGAGATCATAGGCGTCAGCTTATCAATGGAAGAATTGCAGAGACCGATGATCTTATATATGTTCTTCCAGTTGTCGTTATAGGTATTGACCGACGAAGCGAAGTTATGTAAGAAGAAATTCTGCCACTTTCCGCCATCAACCCAGTCGCCTTGCCGGCCCGGAAGGATTGCTTCGTCGGAGGTAAACTCCTGTAAACAATGGATAGCATCGGTTCCCCCGTAGATGCCATCACCTATTGCAGCGTAAACATTGGCTACCGAATTGACGTAAGTGAGGGTAGAATTGCCAAAAGCTTCGCTTTCATTGAACTTGCTTTTAGGACTTTCGTCCAAGGAACAGCTGGCAAGAAGAGCCGTTGAAAGCAAGGATGCAATAAAAATATAATGTTTCATAATTGTATTCACTTTTAAGTTTGACATTTAGAATGTGACGCTTACATTGAAAGAGAAGGTGCGTGAGAGCGGATAAAGGCGTTTATCGTCTACACCGATGGTGCCATAAGTGGTCCTTCCCTCGTCGACGCGTACCAAAGAGGTCGAGTTGATGAGCGGAGAGAGTCCTTTATAGCCGGTGAACATATACACATTGTTGACCGATAACCCTAAGTGCAGGCTCTGAATCCAGTTGGCTTTGAGCTGCTTTTTGCCGAACGTGTAGCCCAAGGTGACGTATTCAAAGTTCACATAATCGCCTTTTTCCAACCAATAATCGGAGATTTGAATATCCTTGATTCCCTTTTGGGGAGCCTCGGCCAGCACGTTATAGGTAGGAAAGTTGTTCATGTTGCTGTATGTCATGCCTGTTCCGTTATAGATTTTATGCCCGAACGCACCGTTGAACTGCATCGTCAGGTCCCAATTCTTATACTTAAACGTGAAGTCCCAGCCCAAATAAGCCTTCGGAATGGCCTGTCCGCAGACCTTTCTGTCGCCGGAATCTCCGGTATCTATTGTTTTATTGTGGTCGAGATCGGAGATAACATACTGTCCGTTGGCGTTGATTCCCTCACAATGAGGCAGATAGAAGACGCCGATGGGCTGTCCTTCGATGAGATAACTAACGCCGGTGTTCTGTGTCAAGCCTGCCGCATTGATGTTTGCCACGGCAATATGCTCGCTTGTTGTAAGCAGTTGCCCTTTATAATAGCCGCTCAATGAATTGAGTTTGTTCTTTTGGAAGCTGAGATTCAGGCCGGAGTTGAAGGTAAAGTCCTTTGAACGGACAATATCCCCGCGGACACCGATTTCAAATCCCATATTGGTCATCTTTCCCATATTGGCCAACAAGGTGTTATATGTGAAAGGAGGCACGGGAACCGTGTAGAGATAGAGCAGGTCTTTGGTTGTGGAAGTGTACCAATCAAGCGTCACGTTCAGTCTGTTTTTGAAGGCACTGAAGTCCACGCCCACGTCGAAGGTCTGCTTTACTTCCCATTTCAAATCGGGATTGTCGTTACTCTGTATTGCATAAGTGGTGGATTTGGCACCGTTAACGGTTGTAACACCGTTCGGACCATAGAGTGCTAACGACTGATAAGGCTCGATGACGTCCTGATTACCCGTCACACCGTAGCCCATTCTGACCTTGAGATTGTCTATCCATTTGGCATTTTTCATGAAATTCTCTTGTGAAACGACCCACGCAACAGATGCCGAAGGGAACCAACCCCACTTATGTCCTTTGCCGAGTTTAGATGAACCATCGGTCCTTAAGTTCACTGTTGCGATGTATTTGTCGGCAAACATGTAGTTGAGGCGGGCCATATAGGACATCAATTTATATTCTTTCGCCTCCGAAGTCACGTCGCCCCACGACACATTCGCCCCGGATTGCATGTTGTTGTAGCCGAAATAGTTGGTATCAAACTTGAAAGCCTGCCCCATGTTCTCGAAACTCTTGTATTGCTGCCCCTCCATCAAGGCCAAAGCATCGATATGATGCTTACCAAAGTCCTTCGTATAAGTGAGCTGTAGATTGCCCATGAGGTCCGTACGTTTGATATTCTTGATGTATGCCCAGCCGTTTCCGTTGATACGTCCTTGTTGAATGTCGTTGGGAACATAGCGTTTGTGGTCGAGGTTCAGCCTTGTATAACTGCCAAATGCGCTAAGGAACAAGCCGTCCAAGAGCGTATAGGTTACTTTTCCATGCACATTGAGCGAGCCCACATCGTAACGGTCCGTCACTTCCAGCTGTCCCATGGGGTTATATATCTCATTTGCGAGTCTGTCCTCGTCCCATTCGCCCGTATTTTTGTTCTTGTAAGTGGGATAAGTGGGGTTATATGCCGCTGCAGAATAGAACATTTTCTGCGGATCATACTGCATCTTGCCGTCACGTTCACTACCGAAGATGCCCAATTCGAGCTTCAATCGCTTGTTGAAAGCATATTGCATGGCATCGAGTTTGGCTGTATAGTTCTTCATATCCGAGTTCTTGAGGGCTCCTTCACGCTGAATGAAACCCAAACTTGCACGATAATTGCCGGTGTCATTGCCCGAAGAGAACGATACATTGTGGTTTTGAGTAAGCCCCACAGACCGTTCTATCTCGTCGAACCAGTTGGAGTTTCCGCCCAAATCGGTGAAGGCAATGCCCAAACGGGTTGCCGTTGCACGATAATCTGCAGCATTCAGCATCTTCAGGTTCTTGTAAACAGTATTCACACCAAAGGTTCCACTATAGTTAATGCTCGAAAATCCATTCCTTCCCTTGGTCGTTGTCACCACAATAACGCCTGCAGCACCACGCGATCCATACTGGGCTGTCTCGGAAGCATCTTTCAATATGGTCATCGACTCAATGTCTCCGGGTTGCAAGGCATTGAACATTGTCATGTCGGCAAACACACCATCAATGATGACGAGTGGGTCGTTGCCTCCCGATAACGACGAGGTTCCACGCACACGTATGCTGGTTGTCCCCATCGGGTCGCCTCCGTTCTGACTGATAACGACGCCGCTCACCTTACCTTTCAGCGCATCCGACGCCGATGTCACCACGCCTTTATTCATATCGGCCTTGCCAATGCGGTCGATTGCGCCCGAAACCGTACGCTTGGTTCCCACAGCATAGCCCACGACAACAATCTCGTCGAGTTGCTGATGGTCCATTTCAAGAGAAACATTGACCGTGGTTTGATGCCCGACGGCCACCTCTTTGTTCCTATATCCGATATAGGAAAAGACCAACGTGGCATTGTTTTTCACGTCGGAGAGCACATAATGGCCGTTAATATCGGTGACGGTACCGCCTTGAACGCCCTTCACTTGCACCGTGGCCCCTATCAATGGCTCGCCCGAAGCATCTTTAACACTTCCTTGAACGACAGACTGTGCATGCGAATAAGCAGCACAAACGATGCTGAAAAGCAACAGCAACGTGCGTCTTGCAATGTTTTTACTGTTCATGAAAATTAAATTTAGATTGGTTTAATAGTATTTAGATTGACAAATAGGTCTTACATGGATTTCCTATAGCCCGGAGTTGCGCTTGTGAAGTGCCTGACAGGTGTTCGTGTCAACATGGTTTGACTGCATCAAATATACAATTTTAAGAAACACTATCATACATTAAAAGACGAAAATTAACACTATTTAGTACAAAGGTGTGCAAAAAACGAAGGCTGAAAAGCCGCAGATTAGTCTGCCTTCCCGCCTTAGATAGCGTCAATTCTCCATATTTTGAAGGCCACAAACAACAAACCGACGACACGGGAATAACCGCATCGCGCCGCACAGCACATCACGCTGTTTGATGATTGTATGCATTCGACAACTTTGTTTCAGTCCTATTGTCGCGCAATACGGGTGAGATTGCACGGCGAAGTGGTCGGGTTAGAAATGCAGGGACGCACTGTTCGGATGTTCGCCCAAAGTGAACCGACAAGTATATACACCTGTTTATTGGAGCGGACGAACGAGCCGGGCGTCCCTACATGCGCTCAACTGATTCTCAGTGTCAACCCTATTGACAATCAACAACTTACACATTGCGTTCCAATCTCAGCCATTTTACCGTGCTAAATGGGCCATTTCATCGTGCAATATGGGTGATATTAGGCGATGAAATGGCTGATATTGAATTGCGATAGGAGTGACATTGATTTCCGAAAAGGGGAAATCGGTATTCTCAGGCTTTGAAAGCGGGAGGCAAGAGGGCTTGTCACAGCTCCACATGCTCCACTTTCACCTTCTCATGCAGGAAGATGCGGGCGCTTTCCTCAAAGCGTTCGGGGCTCTCGGTCGTGAAATAACGGCACGAACCGCCACGGGTGAGCTTCGCTACGATGTCCGTATGACGTTCGAGATAGGCCTGGAGACTGCCCGCAACATACTCACCTTGCGGAATGATGCGCACGCCCGGGCGCACGTATTTCACGATTTTGGGCATCAGAAGGGGGTAATGTGTGCAACCCAGAATGATGGAATCGATGTCGGGATCGCGCCGCATAAGCTCGTCAATGCGCTTCTTGACGAAGTAATCGGCACCGGGACTGTCAGCCTCGTTGTACTCAACCAACGGCACCCAGAACGGACATGCCACGCCCGTTACCTTGATTTTGGGCCACAGTTTGCGGATTTCAAGGTCGTAGCTGTGGCTTTTCACGGTGCCTTCGGTGGCCAAAAGGCCCACGTGGTTGTTCTTTGTGAGCGTGCCAATGACCTCTGCCGTGGGACGAATCACACCCAAAACGCGGCGCGAAGTGTCAAGTTCGGGCAGGTCGTTGCGCTGAATGCTGCGCAGAGCCTTGGCCGAAGCGGTGTTGCAACCGAGGATAACAAGGTGGCAACCCATCTCGAAAAGCTTCATCACGGCCTGCCGGGTGAACTGATAAACCACGTCGAACGAGCGCGTACCATAGGGTGCACGGGCGTTATCTCCCAAGTAAACGTAATCATACATGGGCAATAATTGGCGGATACCATGCAGGATGGTCAGTCCACCATAGCCCGAATCGAACACACCGATGGGGCCGGGTAGCTTGGGAAATGGCGTCATTTTACTTTCTTACTGCGTCTTTCACCAAGGCATTGATGTCCTCGCCGACGACATTATTGACGTAGGGAACGGCATCATTGTCGGTGTTGAGAATGAAAGCATAGCCGCGGTCGGCACCTATCCTTGCCACAATGGCACGCAAACGTACCTTCAATGAGGCCTTACTGTCGGCCTCGGCCTGTGCCAACAGCCGTTGTGACTCGGTCTTGAAAGCCACGTTTTTCTCCATCATCTCTTGCAGTTCGGCTTGCCGTTTCTGCAATATCGACGGTGCAAAGTCGCGCTGTCCGTCAAGAAACTGCTCGTATTTCTTGTTGAATTCGTCCTCAACGCGCTTGCCTTCTTCGGCATATTTGGCCCGAAGGTCGGCCATATTGCGCTCGGCAACCGCATAGGCGGGCATGGCTTTCAATGCTTCTGAAAAGCTGAAATAGCCGTATTTCAAAGGTGTTTGTGCATTGGCAGAGAGCGTCAGTGCCGTGAATGCGAGCAACAGGAATAGCTTTTTCATCGCTATAAAATTTGGTTTGAAATTAAAAGAATGTTGAATGACGAGGGAGCAAAACCCCTGTAAAGTGCAAAGAGGGACGGAAAAGAATTCCGCCCCCACCACTATTGTTCTGTATCGTGAATTACTTCAGTTTGTTGAGTTGCGTCTTTACCTCGGCAGTAACGTCTTTGCTCAGGGTGTCGCTGATGTAAGGAATACCTGAACTTACGTCCATAATGTAGACATAGCCACCGGTTTTGCCCACTTCCTTAATGGCATTGACCAGCTTTGTCGTGATGGGCTGCATCTTCTCCTGCTGTTCTTTGGACAGTGTCTGCTGGTTGTCTTGCAAAGCCTGCTGATACTTCTGGTAAAGAGTGTTGAGTTCGGCTTCCGTTTCCTGCTGTTTGGTAGCGTTCATCGTAGACTTGTTCTTGTCATACTCCTGACTCTTGCGCTGGAGTTCGTCCTGCATGGCCTTGAGATCGTTCTCCATTTGCTTGGCTTTAGCTTCCATTTCGCCGCGAGCCTTGATAAACTCGGGCATCTGCGACATCACTTCCTGTGCGTTGATGTGGCCAAACTTCTGTGCAAATGTTGCCAAAGGGGCAAACATCAGCATCATTAAAATCATCTTCTTCATGTTGTTCTGAATTTTATTTGTTGTTGTATAATTATTTTTTGCTTACTTTCCGTAGCCCAATTTTTGCAGCACTTCATTGGAAATATCAATCCTCGGGCTGCCAAAGATGATGCCTTGGTCGCTCGAACGGTCGAGAACAAGACTGTAGCCGCGCAGCTCCGAGATTTCTTTCACGGCGTTGTAAATCTCTTCTTGAATAGGACTGACGAGGGCTTCGCGCTTCTTGAAGAGTTCACCTTCGGGGCCGAAGTATTTCTTTTTCAGGTCGGCTGCAGCCTTTTCCTTGTTCATAATCTGCTCTTGTTTAGCCTTTTTCTGCTCTTGTGAGAGGAAGACCGACTCGTTCTGATAGTTCTTATACATCGTGCTTGCCTCGGTATTGAGTGCTTCGACCTCGGCTTGCCACTTCTTGCTCACCTGATTCAACTGCTCATTGGCACGTTCATAGGCCGGAACATTCTTCAGAATGTACTCCATATCGATCAATGCGAACTTCTGCGCAGAGGCAGATAAAGGTAAAAAGGTAAAAAGATAAAAAGGTAAAACAAACCTTAGTACCTTTCTTAAAATCTTCTTTTCCATATCCATTTATATTTAGTTTACTGGCAGACAAGCGGATGAGAGGACGCACCCAGCCCATTCCTTCCGAGAGAAAGGAGTGAACGAACAGGCAAATGGCTTGTCCATTCGAACACGTTGTCAACCATTATTCTTTTTATAAACATTACCATTGACTCGTCAATCTGTTCACTTGTTTACCCGGTTACTATCAACTCGTCAACTCTCATTAGAATTCTTGTCCCAAGATGAAGTGGAATTGGCTTCCGCCTTTCTTGTTGTTCACGTTGTCCTTATCGAAACCGTAGGCCCAATCGATGCCCATCAGACCCACCATCGGCAGATAGATGCGCACACCAAGGCCGGCACTGCGCTTCATATCGAACGGATTGAAATACTTCGTGTCTGACCAAGCGTTACCAGCTTCAACAAATCCAAGACCATAGATAGTGGTGTTGCCCAAGAGGAACGGATAACGAAGCTCCAAAGAGAAGCGGTCGTAGGCATAACCATTATAAGCCAGCGAACCGTTGTCGTAGCCTCGCAGTCCGATTGTCTCGTCGGCATAGCTCGAAGAAGAGCCACTCATACCGTCACCACCCACATAATAGGTCTCGAACGGCGTCTTCTTATACTTGTTATAGCTGCCCAACAAACCCATTTCGATGCGGGTCATCAGCACGAAGCACTTCTGTCCGCCACTAAGCGCGGTATAGGTGCGGGCCTTAAACTTCCACTTATGATACTCCACCCAGCGATATTTCTCCTGCTGTTCGGCCGAATAGGTGGGCGAATAAGGGTTCACGGCAAGGTTCTTATAGTCCTTATGGCTCCATACACTCCATGGCGGAGTGACCGTAACGCTGGCCGTGAACTCCGAACCACGGCGTGGGAAGAGCGGGTTGTCCGTTGACGTGCGGCTCAAAGAGATGCTCAAGTTCAGGTTGTTGGCTATTCCGTTGGTCATCAGGAAGTATTTCCAATTCTTTAACTCATAGCGTTGATAAGCCAACTGTGCCGAAAGCACGAAGTAGTCGTCAGGCCAACGCAACCGTTTTCCCCAACCCAAGCTGATACCATACATGCGCATGTAGGTGTCGGGGTCGTAATAGTTCTCGTAATAATTGTTGTTATAGTTGCCATAGCCGTAACCATAGCCGCCATAATAGGAATTCAGATAGTTCTGACGGTAGGCATCGTTGTAATAACTGCTCGAAACGTCGGTCATCTTGCTGAAATAGAGACCGATACTGAACTGATTAGGCCGCTTGCCACCAAACCAATTGGTGGAATAGCTGGCATTATAGCTCTGATAATAGGTACCGTTGGTTTGTGCACCGAGGCTCAACACCTCGCCATCACCGATAGGCATGATGCCACGATGCTCCTTATTCTTTTTGAAAAGATTGGCCATGGAGAAGTTGTTGAGCTTCAAACCAATCTTACCAATGACACCAGTCTGTCCCCAACCCAAGGAAAATTCAATCTGGTCGTTGCTTTTCTGCTCCAAATTATAGGTGATATCGACCGTTCCGTCCTCGGGATTAGGCTTCACATCAGGCTGACTACTCTTCTCTGGGTCGAAATGTCCCATGGATTGTATCTCACGTAGCGAGCGCATCAAGGCTTCTCGTGAGAAAAGGTCGCCCGGTTTGGTGCGCAGTTCTCGACGGATTACATTCTCATACAGGCGTGTGTTGCCATTAATTCGTACGTGACTCAGATAGGCTTGCGGCCCTTCAGTGACGCGCATCTCAAGGTCTATCGAGTCACCGTCGATGTTTACCTCGGTCGGACTGATGCTTGAGAACACATAACCATTATTGTAATAGAGGTTAGCGGCTGCATCTTCGTCCCTTGAAACGCGTTTTTCGAGCAATTTCTGATTGTAGACATCGCCCTTGTTCATTCCCAAGATATGGTTCAGCTGCTGCGTTGAGTAGACTGTATTGCCCACCCAAGTGATGTTGCGCAGGTAGTATTTCCGACCTTCATCGACTTTCAGATAGATATTGACATGTTTCGGGTCGGCATTCCACACACTGTCTTTCAGAATGACGGCATCGCGGTAGCCATATTCATTGTATTTCTCGATTAAGTTCTTTTTGTCCGTCGCCCAACGTTCGGGGGTAAACTTCTTTGCTTTGAGGAACGAGCCGAGTTTTCCAGCCTCGTGCGTCTTAGCAAAGGCTCCTTTCTTTAAGAATCCGCCCTTTATCTTTGAAAGTTTCAGGGCATTGTTCCCCTCAATGATGATGCTGCGCACCTTCATCTTCTGCTTCTTGTCGACAATAACATCAAGGATTACGTGGCCTTTGTTAGCCACATCGTCACGCTGGTTGATGGTGATTTCTGCGTTCTTGAAGCCTTTATCGTCGAAATATTTCTTGGCTAAAATCTTTGCACGGTCAATCATGTTAGGCGTAATCTGCGAACCTTTGAGCAGTCCTAACTTGTTTTCCATGTCTTCGCGCTCGCTCTTCTTCAGTCCTTCGTAGTTGATTGTGGAGACACGTGGCCGCGTTTTCAGGGCAATATGCAGATAAATCTTTCGCCCGACGATGGAGTCGGCCGAAATACGGACATCGGAAAAGAGACCATGACGCCAATAACGCTTCACCGCATTGGTAATGTCTGTTCCCGGAACCGTGATTTCCTGTCCCACTTGCAAGCCGGAAATGCCCGACAACATATAGTCCTCATAGCCCTCAACCCCCGAGATATTGATGCCTCCGATGATACATGAGCGTGGTGTTCCGGCGTAGGATATATCGGGAAAGAGTATCTTATCCTGCGCAAAAGCAGGCACTCCATAAGTGATTCCCGCTGCCAATATGAAAAAAACTTTCTTTATAGGGTTCATTATCAAAGATGTTTCAACGCTTTATTACTATTCGGTTGCCTCGGCTTCCACCTGTGCCTCGGTCTTTCCAAACCTACGTTGCCGGTTCTGATAGCTCAGAATAGCCATCCGAAGGTCTGCCTCACTGAAGTCGGGCCAATAGGTATCACAGAAATACAGCTCGGAATAGGCAATTTGCCACAGTAGGTAGTTGCTGATGCGCAGCTCTCCACCCGTTCTGATCAGCAGGTCGGGATCGGGCATAAAGTTGGTTTGCAGATGCTTGGCAATGAGTTCTTCCGTGATATCTGCCGGCAAAAGAGGCCGATGAGATGGGGTTTTAGCGCCCATTTCGTGCGCAGCGATGATGTCTTTCATTGCCTGTGTGATTTCCCAACGTGCACTATAGCTCAGAGCCACCACCATTGTCATGGCCGTATTGCCTGCCGTATGCTCCTCGGTCTCGCGAAGTTTCTGCTGAACGTCGTCGGGCAGACGCTTCACCTCGCCGATAACACGGAAGCGCACATTGTTCTTCATGAATATTTCGTCTTCAAGTGAGGTCAGCACAAGCCCCATCAAAGCACTTATTTCGTCAGCCGGTCGGCTCCAATTCTCGGTGGAGAAGGTGTAGAGCGTAAGGAACTTGACACCCAACCGTGTGGCTTCCGATGTGATACGACGCACGGCATCGACCCCAGCCTGATGGCCGTAGCTGCGCGGTTGCCCTTTTTCTGAGGCCCAACGCCCGTTGCCATCCATAATGATGGCAATGTGTTCGGGTATCCGTGTCATATCCAATGAAGTGTCCATATTCTTTTTTAATCTTTATTGCAAGTTGAACATTTAGGCATGAAGCTGTAAGTCAACGTCAGTTGCAGCACGGAATAGCAGTCGGTGTTCTTGAATATTCCCGTCGAAGGAATGCCGTAAGGGTCTTTCCTTCCGTCGAGTTTGTCGCTCAACGAGAAGTGCATGGCCCAGTCAAGTCCAACATTCATGCGTTCACCTATTTTATATTTAAAGCCAAGACCAAGGGGAACATTCGCCGTAAAGACTTTTTCCGCCCCACTGACATACGTTCCGCCCACTCCGATGAAGACGAAAGGAGTCAGTCGTTTGGCTCCATAATAGTCGTTGCCCGTGCCATAAGGCCAGAAGTTATATTCATATGTCAGGCCCACATCGGTCACCGAACGGTTGAAAGCATAAGCCGTACCGCCCATGAGTGGATAATACGTGCCGGCATTCCTTTCGTCTCCTTTCAGCCTTCCCATCGAAACTGCAAGCCGAAATGACATATAAGCATTCATATTACGGCGCACCATCAGTGTCACCATCGGCTGCAGGCCACGCGTCAACGACCCATTATAGTCGCCCAGATAGCCCATGAGCCCCATGCCTCCGCCTACTTCCATCAGGTATTCATCGTCGGTTTGTGCATTGATTCCAAGCGTTGAAGCCATCAGCAGCAGCAAGAGCGTCACCTTTCGCATCTCGGTCTGTTATTCTTTTGCAAGCATTCCGGCAAGGTTTCCCTTCCAAACACGCCCGCTCTTTCCGGCTATCAGCCACAGATTGTGGTGTTCATCGACGGTCATGGCAAACGATGTTGCATCGCTTTCAAAGTTCTTCGGCAACGAATAGCTGTCGTTTTTCCGCCACGTAACACCCTTATCCACACTATAATGGAACTGTGCAAAGGCCTTTGCCTTGTAGCCTCCGAGACCTACACCACCGAAAGCTAACAACTGACTGCCCACCTTAACTACTTGCAGATTGGTGAGTCGCGGAGTCTGATAGGGCGAAAAGCCTTGTCCGTAGTAGTTCCATGTCTGCGTGTTGTCATTCGTTCCAAGCAATCGCCCCCACACCATACCACTGTCATCGACATAGTTTGACGGGCGAATACCTGTCAACACGAGGTTGTAAACACCGGCGTTCACTTTTGAATCAAAGCCGAACAAGCGCACGTTCTGCGTGGGTAGATAGCCCGTTTCGGCGCCCATGGCATCACTCTTCCATGTAGTTCCACCATCTTCAGACAGAAGAACGCTTCCTTCGGTGACACCATATATAATATTGTTGTAGCCACCGGCCAATTGTTTCAGCGCGACATTGCCCCTATGCTCCCATGTAATACCGTCTTGACTGCGCAGTACACGGCCATTGCTATAGGTATAAAGATAGCCATTCAGCGCCATCAAGTTGGCGTAAGCCTGCCCGTCGAGCGTTACATTTGGGGCCAATTGCTGCCAACCGGCTATGTTATTGTCGGCCGTAGCATAGAGTTTGACCGTGCTTCCTTCGTTTCCCATCACGTAGACTTTGCTGTTCAAGGCCACGGCTTTCATTGCCGTAAGGGCACCCAGACGTGCATCTTGCGCACTGACGCGATGCCAAGCGAACACGCCTTCGGCCACTTTTCTGACGTTTACCGTCACCTTGTAACTGCAATAGGCTCCTTCACGATTGTAAACACGGAATTCCCGCGGCTTAGAGAAGTCGACAGAATCTTTCGTTGTATAGTAGTGAAGTGTGTCAGACGTAAGACTTTTATAAACAACCGTACCGCCGTTCTTTGCCGAAATCGTGCACAATACCTTTCGTGCATCGGTACCATAGGGCAAAGAATCAACATTATAGATTTCGTGCTTGAGTTGGTCGATATAGAATTTATAGCCACTTGCCGTCAGTTTGTCCTGATAAGTGGAGTCCTTTCCAGCTTTCGTCTTGACGTGTTTGGTTTGTTTCAGTGTGTTCAGAGAGAAAGCCGTAATGGCCGTATCAGCATAGTTTGTCTGGTCGTCATCGTTACTTTTCAAGCATGATGTAAAAACAAAAACAGCTGAAAACAGCAGTACTGAAGATAATAGCTTCCTTTTCATTCACACGATTTTATGTTGTTTAATCCCGAAGAGACACCCTGTCTCACAGGTTCTTGCCTGCAAATTTAAGTAGAATTCCGCAAATAGACCGCTATTCCTCCCCATTATTATGTAAAATAATGAATATTCCGTGGTTTTTTAAGTTTGTTTTACATAGAGAAATTGTTCCGACAACGAGTCGCATAAATGGATTTAGCATCATTATTTAACAACTCATACATATTAACAATAGTGGTTTATCTATGTAAATAATGTTAATTAACAGATAAAATACAAGCAAATGAATTTCGTTTGCTTTCTTTTTATTATCTTTGTGATTGAAAATAACCTATATACATTAATATCATTACTGCTATGAGACCAAAAAGAATGAGATTCTTGATGTTGTTCATGCTCTCCTTTATACCTATTTATATAATAGGACAGACTGGAGGAGAACGGACAATCGCAGGCGTTGTATTGGATGCCGAAACAAGTGAGCCGCTAATAGGCGTAACCGTGCGCTCTCCAAAGAGTGGAACGGGGGTGACGACCGACCTGAACGGGAAGTTTGTCATCAAGGTTCTGCCCAATGACTCCACGCTATCTTTCTCTTATATAGGCTACTCTCCCAAGCACGTAAGCGTGGTGGGAAAGAGCCGGTTGAGTATTTCGCTCTCGGAAATAGCCAATTCTGTGGGCGAGGTTGTCGTCGTTGGTTACGGAACACAGAAGAAAGAAGACCTCACGGGAGCCATTTCCGTAGTGGATATGAAAGAGGTGAATAAACTTTCGGCATCGACATTGAGCCATGCTTTGCAGGGACAAGTGGCCGGAGTTGACGTGACGAGCTTCTCAGGGTCGCCCGGTTCGGGTATCACGGTACGCGTGCGAGGCATCGGAACACTGAATGATTCCGATCCGTTATTCGTGGTCGACGGCATGATGGTGGGTGATATCAACTTCTTAAATACGGGCGACATCGAGTCGGTTCAGGTACTGAAAGACGCTTCGGCCACGGCTATCTACGGCTCGCGCGGTGCAAACGGCGTCATCATCATCACCACAAAGAAAGGTAATACGGGCAAGGCCACCATCAATCTGTCAGCCTATTATGGCGTTCAGAACGTGTGGAAGTCGAACAATATGTGCGACGGTCCGACGTGGGGCATGCTACGAAACGAGATGTCGGCAGGCCTTGGCGGTGGCACACTCATAGAGGATACGCGCACATTGCCCACGGTTGACTACTTCGATGCCATTCTTCACAAAGATGCACCGGTGAAGAATGCCGACCTATCCATATCAGGTGGCAACGAAAAAGGAACGTATTTCTTAAGCTTGAACGGCTTTAGTCAAGACGGAATCATCAAGAAGACGACCTTTGATCGCGTCACCTTGCGTGCCAACGGCGACTTCAAGGCCAACTCATGGCTCACGGTCGGCGAGAACATCACACTGATTCGTACGAACCACAAAGGTGGAATTGAGAACGACGAGTGGACAAGTCCTATCATGACCACCTATACCCGCGACCCGATTACACCCATCCGCAATGAGGACGGCAGCTTCACAAAGTCCACGTTCAGCGACATTTGGAACCCGTTGGCAACCATCGAGTACAACAATCCTAAGAATACCGCCTACCGGGTGCTGGCAAATATCTATGGAGAAATCAATTTCTTAAAGAACTTCAAGTTCCGTTCTGCCTACTCAACCGAGTATACCAACAACGAATTTTCAAGCTACATACCGGTTTATTACGTGTTCTCTGCACAGCAGAATCCCAATGTGAACTCGCTGACAAACTACACCTACAGCACTTATGTGAGACAGTTCACCAACACGTTGACCTACGACAAGAAGCTGAAAGAGCACACGTTCTCGGCTATGTTGGGCTGCGAAACGTATGCCGTCACCTACAGAAAGCTCCAAGCTTCAGCGAAAGACGTTCCCAGTAACGACCCACGTGTGATGCATATCGACAATGCCCGCACGAAAGACAACGCTGCTGCGGCCCAAGGAATGACCACGGAAAGTAAACAGGCTTCGGGCTTTGCCCGCCTAAACTACAACTTCTTGGAACGCTATCTCCTGACGGCTAACGTGCGAATGGACGGTTCTTCGAAGTTCGTAAGAGGGCATCGATGGGGCACGTTCCCCTCTGTTTCTGTCGGATGGCGCATCACCGAGGAACCTTTTATGAAGAAAGTAAAGGTGCTGAACAACCTGAAACTCCGCTTAGGTTGGGGACAAATCGGTAACGAAGGCAGTGTCGATGCCTATTCATATGCCACGTTTGCCTCCGCCGGTTCCAACTATCTGTTCGGCGGAACCTTTGCACCGGGCTTCAGCTTCAACAGCACCGGCAACCCTGAACTGAAGTGGGAAAAGACCACAACGACGAACATCGGGCTCGACTTTGGCTTCTTCAACAGCAAGCTCAGCGGCACAATAGAGTTCTTCAACAAGGTGACAAGCGACATGTTGCTGCGTGTTCCCGTTCCCGGACAGACGGGAATCAGCGAGCCGCCTTTCCAGAATGCAGGCAAGATGCGCAACCGTGGCTTGGAGATTTCGCTGCAATATAAGAACTACGACCACCCTGTGGGCTACTCCGTCGGGGCAAACTTCACCACAATTCAGAACCGTGTGCTCAGTTTGGGAGCTAACAATGCCTACATCGAAGGAGCTTCTTTCATGAATACGGTACATCTTACGCGCACCGCAGTGGGCAAACCTATCGCACAGTTCTACGGACTGAAGACCGACGGACTGTTCCAAAACTGGGACGAAGTGCATGCACAGACGGCACAGAAGAACGTTGCTCCGGGTGATGTACGATACAAATTAGTGAACAAGGAGAACCTTTTCAGCAGCGAGAACTACACTTATTTGGGAAGTCCGCTACCCAAGTTCAGCTACTCCGTCAACGGTGCCGTGAGCTATAAAGGCTTCGATTTGAGCGTAGCCCTGCAAGGTGTCTATGGCAACAAGATTTATAACGGCCCGTCAACCTATACCCGTTCGACGCAAAACCTCACCTACAACTACTCCCGCGACATGACAAAGCGTTGGAGAGGAGAGGGAACACAGACCGACGCCCGCTATCCTCGCTTGGGAGGATTGGACGCCAACAACTCCATTCTCCAGTCCGATCGCTACCTGGAAGACGGCTCTTACCTACGCATCAAGATGGTACAGCTCGGCTATACCGTGCCCGCCGCACTCACGGCAAAGGCAGGTATCAAGTCGGCCCGCGTCTATCTCAACGCACAGAACCTTTATACCTTCACGAAATACACGGGACTCGACCCCGAAATCGGCATGAAAGGCGGCGAAGATCCGTTGGATATCGGTGTAGACCGCGGCTATTATCCCATGCCACGCCTGTACAGCATCGGATTGAACGTGACCTTCTAAAGGAGAATACGTCATGCAACACAACAAAACAATCTAAAACAACACAGCAATGAAAAGATATTTAACCTACGTGCTCTCGTTTGCACTCCTTGGCTTCACCTCGTGCGAAGGCTTTTTGGACACCGACGTGCCGAGCATCGACCAACATACGTTCTTCTCCGGCGAGCAAACCGCCTATAGTGCATTGGTCGGCATCTACGATCCGGCCGGTTGGATGGAATATATTCAGTCTCTTGACTGGGCCATCGGCGACGTTGTGTCCGACGATGCCACGAAAGGCGGAGGCGGCGACAGCGACCAACCGCAGATTTATGACCTCGAACACTTCCGTGCCACACCCGAAATGGCAACGCTTTCCACCGTGTGGGAGCAGAACTATGAGGGCATCAACCGCGCCAACCGACTGATTGAAGGCCTCAAAGACAACACGGCCGTCAAGGAAGACGTGCGCAAACGCTTCATAGCCGAGGCTCGTTTCATGCGCGGTTACTACTACTTCTGCCTGATAAAGGTATTCGGTGCCGTGCCCATCGTAGACCATATCCTCGCCCCTTCCGAATACAAAGGCCCAAGAAACACACTGGAACAGTGCTGGACCTTCGTAGAAAACGACTTCAAGGCAGCCATGGAAGGACTGCCACACAAGAAGGCCATGCCGGCTACAGAGCTCGGACGGGCCACATGGGGAGCAGCTGCGGCCTTCCTCACCAAGGCTTATATCTTCCAAGCCAAGTGGAAACCGGCCGAAGCGCAGGCCAAAGCAATCGTGGCTTCGGGCGACTATGACCTGCAACCCAACTACGGCGACCTCTTCACGATAGCCACCGATAACGGCATCGAGTCGGTGTTCGACATTCAACTCAAGGACTTCAAGATGACGCAGTGGGGCGACGAGAACGAAGGAAGCATGCTCGAAATCTATCAGCGCAGCCGCGACGACCGCAATGGCGGCTGGGGCTTCGACCAACCCACGCAGAGTCTGTACGATGAGTTCGAGCCGGGAGACATCCGACGCGAGTGGACCATCATCAAAAACGGCGACGTGCTCTGGCAAGGGACGGCAGACGAGGAGACCATCTACACCAACTACGACCCCGTTCACAACCCCGATGCACCGCGCATCGGCTACTGTAAGCGCAAAGGCACGCTACCCAAGAGCCAACGGCCTGATATGACCGACGCTGCCAGCCTCAACGTGCGCGTCGTTCGCTTTGCCGACGTGCTCCTGTGGCAGGCCGAGGCCGCCGTTCACAACAACAGCGACTGGCAGACACCGCTCAACCGCGTGCGGGCAAGAGTGGGATTGGGCGAAAGTCCCTACAAGGCCGACCCGCTCAAAGCCGTCTATCACGAACGACGTGTGGAGCTTGCCTTGGAGAGTCACCGCTATTGGGACTTGGTGCGCACGGGACGCGGCTCGCTCATGGAGGGCTACACCGACAGCAAGCGTTACTTCCCGATACCGCAGAAGGAAATCAACCTCAATCCCAACTTGAAACAGAACCCTTATTGACGCACATCAACTTAAAACCAAACGACAATGAAAAAGCATATCTACCCGGCTGCCGCCCTTATCACGCTGCTGGCAGCCTGCGAACCGCAGCAGATGGAGACGCGAGAAATGGGCCCCGGACCTGCGAACGCACGCATCGAGACGAAGGCTACCGACCCCTATAACCCCGTGTTCACGGCAAAGGCCGACCGAGGTTACATCTTCCACTGGGACATGGGCAACGGACAGACCATCGCACCCGGCGCAAACTCCGCCACTTCCTACTATCCCTTTGCCGGCACCTACACCGTGGGCGTGACCATATACGGCGAAGGTGCGCAGGAAACCTCGGCCGAAACCACTTACAAGGTGGCGAAGACCGACCCCACCATAGCCAACAAACCCGTGTGGAAAGAGCTGACGGGCGGCGGAGCAGGACGCACGTGGGTCTATAACACCAACCCCTTGACCGGCTCGCCCGACTACTGTTACCAGACGACGGGCGACCTCGTGAACTATCCCGACAACTGGATGCCCTCGGCAAGTTGGGGACAGTGCGACCGCATCACGCCCGACATCAACGGCGAAATGACGTTCGACCTCGACGGCGGCATCAACTTCACCTATCATCATGTGGCAGGAGACGCCGGCGTGAAGGGCACTTTCATTCTCGACACCGAGAAGATGACGCTCACGGTGAAGAACCCTTTCATTCTCGACCACAATGCTGCCTGCACCAACTCGGCCGCTGCGGCCACGGGCGTCTACCAAATCAAGAAGCTCACCGACGACGAACTGGTGCTTTGGCAGCTGCAAAAGGCTCCCACGACGCCCGGCTCGGGCGAAGGTTGGGGCTGGAGTTTCAAGCGCAAACCCTGAGCATCGCGGGCCAAAAGCACCCGTCGTCCTCTTCCTAACGGGCCGGCTTCGGTCGTCCTTATAGGAATACCGTCATCGAATAAGGCTGATGCAAGGGGCCAAGATACTTGATGTATCGAATTATCAGCGTGCAGATAAATTTGTCTCACCACGGTGATAAATATTTCTCACCATGGTGATAAATATTTCTCTGCATGCAGATAAATTCGTCTCACCATGGTGATAATTCGCAATGCCAAGTATCTCTCCGATAAGAATGACGGTATCAGGAGGCAAGGACAGCTATAAGCATCAGCCGACACAGGGCACTGTAGACCCGTTCCGCAGCCCTTTACCATCGGCCTCGGGCCGAACAAGACAAGCGATCTTTCACACTTTGGACGACAACGAGACCCACCTTTCGGGCCGGTAAGACTGCCGGCGGCATGCAGGAACCGAAAATCAAGGGGCAAAAAGAAACGAAAGTAAACGGAATTTCGTACTTTTGCACTACGGACTTAATCAGATTTCAGCATGGAACAACAGAAAGGAACGACAGAGAACGTGCTCTTCCAAGAAGAGCGGCTGGGAAAGATCATCGCATTGCTCGAGAAAGAGGGACGCTTGGTGACCAAAGACTTGGTCGATACGCTGGGGGCCACGCCCGTGACGCTGCGCAAGGATTTGCTGTTGCTTGAGAAGCGCGGCCTGCTCAAGCGCACGCACGGCGGAGCCGTCAAGGTGAAGCAACTCTATCCGGGCCTTGCGCTCAACGAAAAGGAGAAAATCAACCTCGAAGAGAAGATGCGTATCGTGCGCAAGGCTGCGGCTTTCATCTCCGAAGGCGACACGATTATCCTCGATGCGGGCTCCACAACGAGTCTGCTGGCCAAGGAAATCAAGGGCTTCAAGCGGCTGGTAGTGATCACGAATGCGCTGAACATCGCCACCGAACTGAGCAATACTTCCATCGAGGTTATCATGGTGGGCGGCAGTCTGTTGAAGAAAGCGGCTACGCTCGTGGGCCCTTTGGCCGACGAAGCCCTGCGCCGTGTGTCGGCCGACAAGCTCTTCATGGGCGTCGACGGCGTTGACTTTAGGGTTGGACTCACCACGCCCGACATCAACGAAGCCAAGACAAGCCGGGTGATGATGGAGGCCGCGGGCGAGGTGTTCCTGCTGGTTGACTCCTCGAAGTTCGGGCGGCGGAGTCTCGGTGTCATTTCCGATGTGAAGCACATCGACAAGCTCATTACCACGAAACGGTTCACCGACGAGGAGTTCCGCTCGCTTCTGACCGACAAAGTGGAGGTGTACATGGTGTAAAGTCTGCACGCAGGAAGCTCATACGAGTAAGGTTCGTGTTACTTTCTTCATGGCTTGTCGGGGTGACTTGGTAAGAAGAAACATTCATAACACATAAAAACAAGAAAGTATGAGAACAAAGAAATCATTCATTGCATTGAGCTTGTTCGCGGCATTGAGCGTCAATGCCTTCGGACAGCGTAACGTTTACCCGCAAGCCACCGATGACCAGCTGGTCATTCAAGGCGACAAATGCGGCTGGGATGCCGGCACCGTGCACACCTTCTCGGTGGTTGAGGCCAACAAGGACGGCTACAAGTATTGGGGCTACTATGGCCTTGACCACTATGAGAACGACGTTCACCTGCGAAAGGCGGGCCTCGTGCGCAGCAACAACCTGCTCGATTGGGTGAAATATGAGGGTAATCCCATCATCGCTTCCAATTGCCGGTGGCCGACGGTGGTGATGAGCAACGGTAAGTTCTATATGTTCTATGCCGAATACAAAGGCCCGAACAAAGACAGTCGCATCATGATGGCCGAGAGCGACAATGGTATCGACTTCGATAACAAGCGTGTCGTGGTGCCTTATGCTGACGGTCAGCAGAACCAAAACCCTTTTATCTACTTCAACAAGAACGACGGTTTCTTCTACCTTTTCTATTATAACGGAACGGAACAGGCCAAGAGCAATCAGTATTGGAGTGTGCTCGTCAAGAAAAGCAAGAACGTGGCCGACCTACCTAACCAGAAACCCTACACGGTCGTGTCTTCCGACAAGACCTTGGCTGCTCCTTCGGTGGCCTATTATGACGGCACTTACTATCTGTTGGTAGAGGAATTCAGCGACGATACCCACACGAAATGGGTCACGAACGCCTTCTCTTCGAAGGAAGTGGACCGTGGCTATAAGCGCGTCAGCAACAATCCTGTGTTGTATAAGAACGACGCCTGCGCCTTCCAATACGTACTCGACAACCATCTTTACGTGACTTATTCGCATTGCATCGACCTTTCAAAGGGTCAATGGGTGCTGCGTATGATGAAAGCGAAATAGGTATTTCATGATAATTGACTGGCCTGTGTCGGGAGATACGGGCGGTTTCTCAACGTTATAAACCCAATCCAAACACATTATGAATATGACAAAGAATCAGTTTCTCACAGAGATAATGGAGCAGCCCGCTGCCATCGGGAATATCATTGCGTTCTATTCGGGCGCAGAAGGCATGGCCCTGTTGGCGAAAATCAAGGAGACCATCGCACAACGTGCCATCAGTCGCGTGATATTCACGGGCATGGGCAGTTCGTTCTTCATCTCCTTTGCGGCCGCCAACCTCTTCAATCAGCTCGGCATTCACGCCATGTACATCAACACGAGCGAGTTGTTGCACTACAACCTCAGCCTGCTCGACGAGCCCACACTGCTGGTTTGTTCCTCGCAGTCGGGCGAAAGCTACGAGATAAAGGAAATCCTTGAGCATCTTCCTGCCACGGTTTTCTGCGCAGGCATCGTCAACGAGGAAGACAGTGCACTGGCCAAGAAGGCCGACGTTGCCCTGCTTTGCAAGGGAGGCAAGGAGGAGATGACCTCCACGAAGACCTATGTCGTGACCTCACTTGCAGCTTATATCCTCGGTTTATACCTCACCGGGAAGTGGAACGAGGCCGCCATCGCACGCCTTCATGCACTGCAACGTCGGTTCGAAGACACGCTTTCGGGCTATGAAGCTTGGCTCGACAAAGGCCTGAACTTCCTCGGCGACATCACAACCTTGCAGATCATCGCCCGCGGTCCGGCCTACTCTACGGCCAGCCAAAGCGCCCTCATGTTCAAAGAAGCCACACATATCGCCGCAACGGGCATCTTGGGCGGCGAGTTCCGCCATGGTCCTATGGAGATGGTGAGCCAAGGCTTCAAGTCGATATTGTTCGCTTCAGAAGGAAAAACACTGGAGCAAAGCCTGAAAATGGCCGAAGACATCACGCGGTTCGGCGGCAAGGTGTGGCTCATAACGAATGCAAAGGCCGCGCTGAACAGGCAAAGTGAGCACATCGTTCCGGTGTATATCGACGAGCAAGACGAGTTCCTCTTCTCCATACAGAGCATTATTCCCGTGCAACTCTTCATCGATGCGTATGCCAAACGCCACGGTTTCGAGGCCGGAAGCTTCTCGCGTGGCGCCAAAGTAACGATGACCGAATGAGCAATCCCATGGTACGAAGCGAAAAGAAACATTCCTTTCTGCTGGTTGTCACCACGTTGATGTATGTGATATTCGGGCTGCTCACGTCGGTTATCGGCGTGGTCATCGACCGTTTTCAGACCGAATACAACGTCTCGTTGGCCGTGGCAGCCCTCCTGCCCCTTGCCTTTTTCCTCGCCTACGGGCTCACTTCCATTCCCTTCGGCATGCTGATGGACCGGCGAGGGGCCAAACTTGTGCTGCTCACGGGTACGGGTTTGATGGCTGCGGGAGCCTTATTGTGCTACTTCAGCGACAACTATGTGGCCGTCATCGTCTCCGTTTTCCTTATCGGGATAGGCGTCACGGCCGTTCAGATAGCCGGAAATCCGTTTATCCGCGTGCTCGATGCGCCGTCAAGATACACGGCCAACCTCACCATGGTCATCGGTATCGGGGCCTTGGGCTACGCCTTGAGTCCGCTTATCGTACCGGTGTTGCAGTCTAACGGCTGCTCATGGAAAACCATTTATCTGCTCATCGCCGTCGTCTGCATCGCCATTCTGCTCATCGTGGCCTTTGCCCGATTCCCCGAAGCCAAGGCCGGCGAGGAAGAACGACTCGACCTTTCGCGGCTATGGACGCTGTTCCGCCACCCGATTGTCTGCACTTATGGTCTCGGCATCTTCCTTTATGTGGGAGCCGAAGTGGGCGTTTCGTCCTACATCATCACCTTTATGAACGAGGTGCATCACCTTGACAACGCGCAATCCTTTTGGGGCGAAGCATCCTTTCTCTACCGGGTTTTCCCCTCAAAGACGGCATTAATCGTCGCATTGTTCTGGCTGTTGCAGGCCGTGGGCCGCATGGTGGCCTCGTTCCTGATGCGTTTCGTCAGCGAAAGACGCATCTTCATCTTCCACAGTGCCTGCACGGTCATCGCACTTTTATGCGCCATCGCGGGCAACGAGACCGTTTCGCTCGTGGCGTTTGCCCTGACCGGCTACTTCACCTGCGTCTCCTTCACCTCCGTTTTCAGTGCCGTCATCAACAGTTTCGACCGCGACCACGGCATGATTTCGGGCCTTTTGGGCACGGCAATCGTGGGCGGTGCGCTCGTAGGTTGGCTCGTCGGGAGCGTCGGAAACCGTTGGGGAATGGTTGCCGGCATGGCAGTCAACGTGCCGGCCTTCCTTTATGTGTTCGCACTTTCGGTGTGGGGAAAGGGCCGGTTAGATGTCAATGACAATTAATTCTCAAACGAATGGAAAAAGAAATCATCATAGGAGTAGACCTCGGTGGCACGAAAATCATGACAGGGGCCATCGACCAACAGGGCAACGTGATAGGAACGCCCGTCAAAGTGGCCACGGAAGGCACACGACCCAAGGAGGTTATCCTCGACAAAATCATGACCTCTATCCGGCAAGTGATACGCGACAACGACCTCGACCCGGCCCGATTGCGTGGCATCGGCGTGGGGTCTACGGGCCCGCTCGACAGCGACAAGGGCCTCATTCTCGAATGTCCGCAGCTGCCCACACTGCACTTCTTCCCCTTGCGCGACGCATTGAGCCGGGAGTTTGGCCTGCCCGTGGCACTCAACAACGATGCCAACTGCCTTATTCTGGGCGAGGCTCGCTTCGGAGCCGGCCGCGGTAAGCAGCGCATTGCAGGCTTCACGCTCGGCACGGGTATCGGGTGTGCACTCGTATTCGATGGGAAGATATGGAACGGAGCAACGGGAACGGCCGGCGAAATCTGGTGTTCGCCCTACGCAGACGGCATCATCGAGGACTTCATCTCAGGGCATGGCGTCGCCAACATCTACCGTTCTGTTTCGGGAAAAGAGGCATCTTCGCTCGATGTATTCAGGCTTGCCGAGCAGGGCGACCAAGAGGCTTTGACCACATGGGAGACCTTCGGGCGGCATCTGGCCGTGCCCTTGGCATGGACCATCAACCTCATTGATCCCGAAACCGTTATCTTGGGCGGCTCAATCGCTGCAGCCTACCGCTACTTCGGCCCCGCGATGGAGGCACAACTCCGGCAGAACATCTGTCCCGTTCCGGCCAAGCAGACGCGCGTCGTGCTGTCGATGCTGGGCGATAATGCCGGCTTTGTGGGTGCAGCCTGCCTGATGCTGGAATGAAGAACCGGCACGCTCGGCCCGCAATTTCAGCCATTTTGGCCTGCAATCTCAGCCATTTCACACGCTAATATCAGCCATTTTACGCGCTGACATGACCCATATTGCCCGACAAAATGAGCCTTATTGCGGCACGGAATAAATTTCCTTGCGGGAAGAAATAAATTTTCATACGGGAAGAAATAAATTTCTTTGCGGGAGAAAATAAATTTATATACGGGAGAAAATTTATGGGCATACGGGAGAAAATAAATTTCCTTGCGGGAGAAAATTCCACGGGTCGCCGCGCAACGTCAACCATCACGTAAGCCGACATGCCTCATCCCGCAACGCACGCTGGCGGAGAACGGCACAAAATCCGAGCGAACGAACAAAACAATAGAAGCAATAACAACGAAAAACGATACAATGAAGAAAACCATTTCAACTATCTTTGCCCTCGCGGCATTGGCCGTTATGCCGGCAAATGCCTCGGACGAGAAGCAAATGCTCACGGACTGGGAACTGAAATCCGCCGTGCAGGTGAAGCAAGGTGGCGGAATGCTCTCGCTTTCCTCCTATAAAACGGACCGCTGGATCAAGGCGAAAGTGCCCACGAGTGTGCTGGGGGCGCTCGTCAAGGCGGGTGTTTATCCCGACCCACACTTCGATTTGAACGACCTAAAGATACCCGATGCGTCGGACGATTTGAACCGACGTCTGGGTCTGAGCAAGTACAGTTACATCAAAGGTACGCCCAATCCGTTCAAGCATCCCTATTGGTTCCGCACGAAGTTCCGCATTCCGGCCAACCGGAAAGGGCGGCGTGCGTGGCTCAACTTCGATGGTATCAACTACAGAGCCGACGTTTGGGTGAACGGAAAGCAGGTGGCCGACCACCGCGAGATGGCCGGAATGTTCCTCAGGTTCAAGTATGACGTGACGCGATTCGTGTCAGCTGACCGAGAGAACACGGTAGCCGTGAAAATCTATCAGGTAGACAATGTGGGCACACCGTCGCCGGGTTATCTCTTCGAACCGTTCGGACAAGGACGCGGACAGGGTGCCGAGATATTCCGAGACGTTACGTTGAAGTTCATGGCCGGCTGGGATTGCTCGCCCGTCGTGCGCGATCGCAACATGGGAATGTATCAGAATGTTTACCTTTCCTACACGGACGACGTGAAGATAGAGCACCCTTACGTGGTTACCGACCTGCAACTGCCCGACACGACGAATGCTTTCGTCACCGTTTCGGCCGAACTTCGCAACGCAGGAACGACCGTTCGGCGGGGCATTCTGCGTGGAACCATCGACTTAGAAAAGGAGATTGACTTCTGTACGTACAGGAAACTGATGCCCGGAAGCATGCAAACTGTGGTGTTTGAACGGGAGGTTGAGGTGCCTGCAGGCCGCAGTATTACGGTGTCGTTCACGCCAAAAGACTACGCACAACTGCACATTCGGCGGCCTTATCTGTGGTGGCCTAATGGCTATGGCATGCAATATCTGCACCGACTGAAGCTCACTTTCGAGGCCGACGGCAGGGTTTCTGACACGCAAACCACCACGTTTGGTATCCGTAAAATAACGTCTACGCTGAAAGAACGCGATGGCGAACACGGCCGAATCTTTTGGGTAAACGGCAAAAGGATATTCAGTCGGGGCGGCTTTATCCAGCCCGATATGCTCTTGGACATGAACCGAAAGCGCATGTATGACGAGGCTCGGCTCCTTGCCGCAGCCGGCGTGAACATGATTGCCAATGAAGACATGCCCTCGCCTCCCGAAGAAGTGATGGAAACCTACGACAAATACGGCCTCTTGATGTGGGAGGTTTTCTTCCAATGTTGGACAAGTTACCCCGGAACGGAGACCTTTAAGAACCCCACGGACACCAAGTTGGCACTGCGAAACATGTATGATGTGGTGAAAAGATACCGCAACCACCCGAGCTTGGTGCTGTGGTGTATGCAGATAGAAACCATCGTTCGCGAAGAGCTTTACGTGCCTTTGCGACAGTATATCCGCGAGAACGACCCCACACGTCCGTTCATTGCGACGTCGAGCCACGGCTGGAATGTGGAAGAAACGCCGTATATCAAGCCCGACCTGCCCACCGGAATGACCGACGAGAACGCTCCTGACTACACATGGTACCCACATCCCTACTATTATGAGAAGGTATTGGAGGTGAAAGACCAGATGTTTCGCAACGAGATGGGCGTGCCTGCCGTTTCAACCTTGGCCAGCATGAAGAAGTATATCTATGATTTGGGCAAGGGAGAGAAGCGGGGTTACTATCCGTTGGACAAGGTGTGGGCCTACCACGACGCTTGGGATTCCATCTGTTGTCCGCCAGAAAGCTACGCCTACAAGCCTTATGACGACGCCATTCGCCGCCAGTTTGGCCAGCCACAAAGCGCAGAAGACTACATCAGATGGGCGCAATACATCAACGCGGGCAGCTATCGTGCGATGTATGAAGCCGCAAATCATCGCATGTGGGACATTACAACTGGAGTCATGTTGTGGAAACTTAACGCCACATGGCCGCAGGTTTTGTGGCAGATTTACGACTGGTTCCTCAATCCGAATGCGGGATATTACTACGCAAAGAAGGCCTTGGAGCCGTTGCATATCCAGATGAACGAACACAACCGCATGGTGGCTGTCATCAATACCCAGCATCGTTCGCACGATGAACTCACGGCCGACGTGCGTCTTTATGACTTCAACATGAACGTTGCATGGCAGAAACAGCAACCGCTTTCCATCGGAGAAGACCGCTATCAAGAGCTGTTTACCATTCCACAACCCGACGGAATAACGCCCGTTTACTTTGCCCGTCTGCTCCTGAAAGACAAGAACGGCCGGGTGGTTTCAGAGAACTTCTATTGGCTTTCGGCTGACGGAAAGAACGATTTCCGGCCAATTACACGTATGCCGAAAGTGGAATTGCAACTCAATTCCACTACAATGACGAAAGATGGTGACGTCATTATGAAGGTCAATGTCAAGAACCCTACCGACCGACTTGCCTTCATGCACCGCCTCATCATCACCAAAGGAGAGGGCGGAGAAGAGGTTTTGCCGACCTTCTGGAGCGACAATTTCCTCACCATCTTCCCCGGTGAGACGCGTGAAGTGACGGCAACGTTCGCCCGGAAAGACCTGAACGGCACCACACCCGTGCTGAAGTTAGACCGCGACCAATAACAAATCCATCGACTTATCCCTATCAACAAACACATAAAACCTTAAGAATTATGAAGAAGTATTGCTTATTCATCGCGCTGCTGCTACCGCTTTTGCTGGGCAGTTGCAGCAATGACGACTCGCAACCCGGCACAAACGACGCCGATTACATCACCGTTGACGCCCGTAAAGCCCTCACGGGAACCTTCGTAGAGTTCTCGGGAAAGGACGATTGGGCGCCTTATCAGTGGAACAGTCTGCTGGAAGGCATGAAGAAAATCGGGCTGAACACGGTCATTGTTCAGTTTGCTGCCTACAACGACAACACGTGGTTCGACTCGCAAAACACGTTCACCAAGAACAAGAACAAGTATGCCTTGGCCCGCTTGTTGGCTGCCGCGGAGTTGAAACACATGGAGGTCTACATCGGACTTTACTTCAACGACGAGTATTGGAAGAACCAAACCAATGCCGAATGGCTGAAACTGCACGCCGACCGCTGCATCTCCATTGCGCAGGAAATCCAAGCACGGTTCGGAAACAGCCCCGCTTTCAAGGGCTGGTACATTCCCCATGAACCCGAACCTTATGCTTATAACAGCGATGCAAAGGTGGCTTTGTTCAGAAACGACTTTGTGAACCGCATCTCAGACAGGCTCCACAAGCTGAACGGCAAGCCCGTTTCGATTGCCGCTTTCTGGAACAGCGACCTCTCAACGCCCGAACAATTGCAGCATTTCATGGCCGAATTGGCCAAGGCCAACCTGCAAGTCATCATGCTGCAAGACGGAGTTGGCGTGGGACACGTGACGCTTGAGCGATTCGCCGGCTATTATCAAAGTGCGGCAAAGGGCCTTTTCAAGGAGAATACATCATACAAAGGAGCCTTCTGGACCGACCTTGAGACCTTCTCATCCGGCAGTGTTCCCGCGCCGTTCGCCCGCATCAAGCAGCAACTCACAACCGAACTGGCCGTCGAGAAAGTCACGAAGGCCGTTTCGTTCCAATACTATAACGACATGTGTCCCACCGGTCCGGGCGGCAAAACGGCCGGAAAGCTCCGCCAAACCTACCGTCAATATCTTGAAACGCTCAAATAGAGCGGCTCCGAATCTTCAAGCATCGCGTTCCTAATAAGTAGCGAACGCAAGCGCCCACCGCCGGTTTCATATCGTCGGTGGGCTTTTTTTGCGGCCACATCGGCCCTGTTGCAACTTGGTTTCAACCTTATCGTGTCATCATGTGCCCGGTTTTGAACACCAAATGACAGCGGTGCCCATGTAGGGACGCACGGTTCGTGCGTCCCCTCAAGGAGAATGAAACACAAATGCACGATTGTTAGAGCGGACGCACGAGCCGTGTGTCCCTACATCGTTCAAGCAGAACGGAACATAAGTTCTATTGATAACCAACGACTTACACCTTGCTTTTCAATCTCACCCATTTTACCGCGCAATATAGCTGGGATTGCACAGCAATATGGGTCATATTACACGGTAAAATGGGGGAGATTGGAATGCAGGAAGTAAGTGGTTGATTTTCAATGTGCATGCGCTTGGTCTTCAAATGGGGCTGATGGGCGTGCAGAATGAAAGCCGGGGCATGCGAATGCCTTGGTACTTATGTGTGTGCATTGCTGTTTGAGCGGACGCACAAGCCGTATGTCCCTATATATTTCCATGGCAAATGCTCATTGAAAATAGGAACATACGGCCCCGTAGTCCGCTCAAATAGCGTGTGATGGCAGCCATGTGGCCGCCCGATATCAACAATAAAGGGACCTACTTGATGAACTTATGCGACACGAGCATGTTCTTCGGGTCGAGCGCTTCATCGAGTTTATCCTTCGTCATCAGCTCCTTTTCGAGCACGATGTCATAGACCGAGCGATTGGTTTCAAGGGCTTCTTTGGCCACTTTTGTGCTGTTTTTGTAGCCGATGTAGGGGTTCAAGGCCGTCACAATGCCGATGGAGTTCTTCACCATCTCGTAACAACGCTCCTTATTGACGGTGATTCCGAGCACGCATTCCTCTGTAAGCGTATCGATGGCATTGTGCAACCACCACAGACTTTCAAAGAGACACTCAGTGATAACAGGCTCCATGACGTTCAATTCAAGCTGACCTGCCTCGGCAGCAAAGGTGACCGTGACATCGTTTCCGATGACTTTGAAGCACACTTGATTGGTAACTTCGGGGATAACGGGGTTCACTTTGCCCGGCATGATGGACGAACCGGGGGCCTTGGGTGGCAGGTTTATCTCGTTCAAACCGCAGCGCGGGCCTGATGCCATGAGTCGGAAGTCGTTGCAAATCTTGGAGAGTTTCACGGCCAAACGCTTCAAAGCGCCACTGTAACTGACGTAGGCTCCGGTGTCGGGTGTGGCTTCTACGAGGTCGGTTGCAGAGACAAAAGGCTCTCCGGTGAGCTTACTTAGGTTGGCCGCACACAGCTTTGCGAAGCCCGGAACAGCGTTCAAGCCTGTCCCGATGGCTGTTCCGCCCATGTTGATTTCGTGCAACAGCTTGACATTACGCTCCAAATTGAGGACTTCCTCCTCTAAGTTATTGGCATAGGCATTGAACTCTTGGCCCGCAGTCATGGGCACTGCGTCCTGCAACTGCGTGCGTCCCATCTTCAAAACGTCCTTGAACTCTTCGCCTTTATAGCGCAAAGCGCTGATCAATCCCGTCAGACTTGACACGAGACTTTTGTTCATTCGAATGAGAGCAAGGCGGATGGAAGTGGGGTAAACATCGTTGGTACTCTGCCCACAGTTCACATGATCGTTGGGATAACAGTATTGATAGTCTCCCTTTTTGTGTCCCATTATCTCGAGAGCACGGTTGGCTATCACCTCATTGGCGTTCATATTGACCGACGTTCCGGCTCCTCCTTGCATCATATCGATGGGGAAGTTCTCGTGCATCTTGCCGTCGATGATTTCCTGACAGGCCTGACTGATGGCACCAGAAATCTCATCATTGATGACACCGAGGCTGTGATTGGTCTGCACGGCAGCCAGTTTTACGTAGGCAATGGCCACGATATAGTCGGGATAGTCACGCATCTTCTTGCGCGATATGTGGTAGTTGTTGATGCCACGCTGGGTCTGTACGCCGTAATAGGCATCGATTGGTACTTTGAGCTCGCCTAAAAGGTCGGACTCTACTCTGAATTTTTCTTCTGACATAGGTGTTGAATGTTGATGTTTAATGGGAAATGAGGAATTATCTTTCATGAAGAATTCCTCAATTCCCCAATGAATCATTGTTGTTTTCTATTATTTTATTTTCAAGATATCCTCTGCAAGCACCCTCTCCCCTCCCTTTGGGAGGGGATGGAGGTGGGTGTTTAGAATGCCTTTATCCTATACATGAACCCCAATTCGATGCGGTTCGTGTTGTAATCCTTCAGCCCCGACTTCTCACTGAAGTCGTATTTGCGGCCCACATAAGCCAAGAAGACACGGAAGTCCTGGTCTTTAATGGGGTAATACTCCACACTTCCGATGTAGCCGAAGCTCTTTCTGTAGTCCTTTCCTTGCTCCATTTTGCTGATACTTGCCGTCTCATACATGCCTTTCAGCATGAGGTTCCATTGCGGAGCGAACTGCCAATTGACCTTAGAGATGAAACTATTGTAGTGAACATCGCTGGCATAGACGTTGGCTCCAAGCACATGACCCATGTCACCGGTTGCTATTCCGAGCCGATCGAGCCCATCCCATGCTCCCATATAGTCCACATACCATTGGAACTTCGCAAGATTTAGCTGCTGACCAAGCACGAGCATGCGACTGTATTTGTGCCGAGCTTGCGTCTGAAGTCCCCAAGACCATCGCGTATTAATCATGCCGTTGGCAAAGCTTCCATTCCAGTTTGCGATGTAAGTCAACGGGTTTTTGGATTGCTCTAAGGGCCGAGTTCCACCCTGTTCCCATGCATTTGACCCCACACCATAGACCATATTGAGGTTGTCATTGTTGGCATCTGACACCTCAAAAGCCAACTCTTGGCTCGGTATAGGCTTGTAGGAAACGACCAAACCGGCCATGAAATTGTCCATATAGTCTACCATATCGCTGTATTGATAGATGTACATGGGGTTCTCATCAAACTCAAATCCGCCCCAAATCTGGCACATCTTACCGGCCTGAATGCTCAACTTGTCGTTGAATTTCCAGCCAGCCATCATGATATCCGTAGCCTTGGCAAAGTTGTCTCCACGTGCATCTGTGCCCTTGTTCAGGCGATGACGGAAGCGATAATAGAGGTGGTCGCCGATGTTTCCTTTGATTTCAAGGCGCAATTGCTTGTTGGTAAAGGCCGTAGACCATTCTTTATCGCCGTTCTGCTCTGCCCGGAAGCTCGCAGCATAGTTGAAATACACGTTGAACGCATCGTTCTTCTTTTCCAAATTCGCCACTTTCTCGGCCAAAGAAGCGTAGTTTCCGTCGCTTCCGCCCATGCCGGTGTTGGCTCCGTTCTGTGCGCCTGCCGTCAAACTTGCGGCAAGTAAGGCGCAAATTAACATTGTCTTGTTCATGGTTAATACTCTTGGAAATACTTTTGTATCTGTTGCCAGTCGCGCGTCTTGGTCAAAGCGAGTTGCAAGAGCACGCGTGCTTTCTGCGGATTAAGGTTCAATGCGGCCACAAAATGATACTTACTGTCGTCCACTTCTCCGTTCAAACAAGTCGGACCTGTGGGAACTCGGCTCGCACGCACAATCTGTGTGCCACTCTCTTGCATCTGAACTGCAACGTCAAACACGTCTTTATAGAAGTTACCATCACCCACTCCGGCCAGCACAATGCCATCGAAATCGGCCTTAAAAAAAGCCTCTATAGGAAGTGTTGAGCAGTTGGCATAACCGTAAATGATGCCAACTTTCGGCAGTTTCTCAAGGTTATCGACATTGAAAATGCTTCGAGTTGTGTGCTTATATGTAGGCTCGAAGATGTAATAAGGCTTGCCGTTGTAGACGTATCCCATCTCTCCATAGGTGCCTTTGAACGTGGCACAGTCGGTCGTATGCGTCTTGATAAGGCTCTTAGCATCGATAAGTTGGTTGTTCATACAGGCCATAACGCCATGCCCTTTGGACGAAGGATCGACCAAAGCTGCCACACCATTGTAGAGATTTGCAGGCCCATCGGCACTGATTGCCGTTGAAGGTCGCATGCTACCTACAAGGATTACGGGCTTATCGCTGTGGACTGTGAGGCTCAAGAAATAGGCCGTTTCCTCCATCGTATCTGTACCATGCGTCACGAGAACGCCGTCATAGTCTCCGCTAAGCAGCTGATTGATGCGCTTAGCCAGCTTCAACCACACGGCATCATTCATGTCCTGACTGCCGATATTGACCAATTGTTCACCGCTTACATCGGCTAATTCCTTGATTTGAGGCACGGCATCAATCAGTGTTTGAATGCCTACTTGCCCCGCACCGTAGGCAGATGAGGTGGCACTTGCACTCACTCCGGCAATCGTTCCGCCCGTTGCGATGATGCGAATCTTGGGTTTTGCACTCAGTGTCAGCGTGAATACCAATGCCAACAGCATCAGCATTGAAATCTTAGTTGTTCTCATACTGTTTGTTTTATAGGTTAAAGATAGGTGTTAATATAGAAAGGTGATGACTAAATAGCCCACACCAATGCTCACAAATGTCGTGATGAAGCCGGCCAATTGAAAGCTATGGTTCAACACATATCGGCCAATTCGCGTCGTTCCCGTGCGGTCGAAGTTGATTGCCGCCACCTCTGTTGGGTAGTTGGGAATGAAGAAATAGCCGTTAACGGCAGGGAACATGGCCACCAAAGCCAGCGGAGTTATGCCCAAACCTATGCCCAATGGATAGAGTGTTCTCACTGTTGCAGCCTGCGAAAACAGCATGATCGACATGAAGAACAACGCCACTGCGAAGAGGAAAGGATACTGAGTTACGATGCCAGCGATGTGACTTTTGAAGAAAGAAAGGTTGCCGTTGAAGAACGTATCGCCCATCCATGCGATGCCAAAAATACTGACCATGGCATTCATTCCGGCTGCAAATACGTTGCCTTTCACGGCATCTTGCACCTTTGCTTTGCCCACTAAGAGGATCAAAGCCGACATAGCCATCATAACAACTTCAATGATTTCGGGCATTCCCATGCGCACGGTTTCACCGTCAACCACGAAAGATGGGCGCAGAGAAGGAACCGAACCGAAGATCACAACCAGCAGAACAGCCATCAAAAATGCCATCACTGCATACTTGGCATGAGGGTTCGGGTGCGCTTCTATCTGCTCCATTTGCTTGCTATCCTGCTCGGGATTGATGACACCTTCCTTGACCCTGCGTTGGTATTCGGGGTCATCAACCAACTCTTTCCCTACATGGTTCTGTACGAAAGAGGCCACCAAGATGGCAATGAGCGATGCCGGAATGCAGATAATCAGCACATCTTTCAGTTCAATTCCCCTGCAACCGAGCAAATCAGTGGAGATAATAGCCGCCGTAGCTGCTGAAACCGGACTGCCAGTAATGCCCAATGAGGCTGCAATTGTGGCCACACTCATCGGCCGTTCGGGCCTTATCTTCGAGTTGGTTGCTATCTCTGAGATAATCGGAAGCAGTGAATAAGACGTGTGAGCTGTGCCGGCTACGAGGCAAAAAAGCCACGTTACGAGTGGTCCATAATAAGTAATGTGTTCGGGATGTCGGCGCAGAAACTTCGCAGCAAGGCCCACCAAGTAGTCCAATCCGCCTGCCGCTTGCAGCGAAGCTGCCGCAGTGATGACCGAAACAATAATCAACATCACGTCTATCGGCAGCTTTCCGGGCTTCAAACCAAAGATGAACACGAGGATAAAAACACCCACCATGCCATAGATTCCCAGCCCGATGCCACCCACACGTGCACCGATAAAGATGAGTGCCAAGACGATAAAGAGTTGCAAGATAATCAAAAAGGTCACCATAAATGATAGTAGGTTTGTAGAAAGATAGGCTCGTTGAATATTAAATTCTATGGACAAAAATAGGCAAAAAAAGGCAAACCGTATTTACAAAATCCTGCACTCTTTTTGTAAAATACGAAACAATCGGCCCAGTTTTCATGTTTTCCGACCGCAAAATACAGGTTGAAACCATCTTCTCGAGGCCATATTGGCATGTAGGGACGTACGGTTCGTGCGTCCGCTCAAGGCAAATGGTAAACGAATATACATGATTGTCGGAGTGGACGCACGAGCCGTGCGTCCCTACATACATCAGGCAGTTTGCAAAATGACGGAAACAAATTTCCGATAATCATTTTTTTTCGTATCTTTGTGGGCAGTTAACCAAAATAAGATACGACATGAAGAGACCTTTTATCCTGTTATTGAGCGTTTTATCTTGCGTGGTCCAGGCACAGAACCGGCAAGAAACAAACCTGCGAACCTGGCAGTTCAGCCGCGACAGTGTGCATTGGCAGCCGGTAACCGTGCCGCACGACTGGGCCATCAGCGGCCCTTTCGACAAGAAATGGGACCTGCAATGCGTGGCCATCACGCAAAACGGCGAACAGAAAGCCACCGAGAAGAGCGGTCGTTCGGGCGCGCTTCCGTGGATAGGCAAGGGATTTTACCAAACAGAATTGACTTTCGAGACGCTTCCCTCACATGCTTGGCTCGCCTTCGACGGTGCAATGGCCGAGCCAAAGGTCTATGTCAACGGTCATTTTGCAGGAGAATGGAAATATGGCTACACGCCTTTCCGGATAGATGCCACGAGATGGCTGAAGAAAGGCCGCAATCTCATCACCGTAACACTGAATAACGTCGAGGAAAGCAGCCGATGGTATCCCGGAGCCGGGCTGTATCGGCCCGTGAAACTCGTGACAACGGGCGAAACTCACTTCGATTCGTGGGCGACTTTCGTCAGAACGGAGCGCATCGAAGCCGGAAAAGCCATCTTGAAAGTGGACTTTCAGACCGTCGGACCCATGAAAGGGCGATTGGTTCGCGGTCGGATCATCGACGACCGGGGCAACCTTGTGGCCTCATTCAGCCGACCAGCCGCCCCAAGCGGCTTGAACGAACTGACCGTTACGGTGAAAAAGCCGCATTGTTGGAGCCCCGAGACGCCTCGACTTTACACACTCGACCTCGCGATATGTCGCGAATGTGGCAGCAAAGGCCCCACACTTGTCGACGACCGCCAGCAACAACGCTTCGGCATTCGCACGGTCAGCGTGTCGAAAGCAGGCTTCCAACTCAACGGAGTGGCCCGGAAAATTAAGGGCGTCTGCCTACATCACGACCTCGGACCGCTGGGTGCAGCCGTCAACAAGGCTGCCCTTATCCGCCAGATACGCCTTTTGAAAGACATGGGATGCGATGCCATCCGCACCAGTCACAACATACCTTCGACGCTACAGATGGAAGTTTGCGACTCCATGGGCATGATGGTGATGGCCGAAAGCTTCGATATGTGGCGCTATCCCAAGTGCAAGAACGGTTATGCCCGCTTCTTTCAGGCGTGGAGCGAGCGCGACATTGAGAACCTTGTACGCTGCCATCGCAACCATCCTTCCATCATCATGTGGTCCATTGGCAACGAGATTCCCGAGCAAGGCAGCGCAGAAGGGCGCGAGATGGCCCGCAACTTGCAGGCCATTTGCCACAGATTGGACCCGACGCGGCCCGTTACGCAGGGCATGGACCGTGCCGAGGCGGCCCTGAAGAGCGGTTTCGCGCAGGAAATGGACGTTCCGGGCTTCAATTACAGGGTATATAAATATGATACGAACATCACCCAACTTCCCGCGGGCTTTCTTTTGGGGGCCGAAACGGCCTCAACGGTCTCGTCACGTGGCGTGTATAAATTCCCCGCACGCATCACCGACAAGGCTACCTACAGTGATGGGCAGTGCTCAAGCTATGATACGGAATACTGCGGCTGGAGTAATCTGCCCGAAGCTGACTTCCTTATGCAGGAAGATCGGCCGTGGACAATCGGCCAATTCGTGTGGACAGGCTTCGATTACCTTGGAGAACCCACGCCATATGATGAGTTTTGGCCGAGTAGGAGCAGCTATTTCGGTATCTTCGACCTTGCGGGAATACCGAAAGACCGCTACTATCTCTACCGAAGTGAATGGAACAAGCAGGCACACACGCTGCACCTCCTGCCCCATTGGACGTGGAACGGGCGCGAAGGTATGGAAACACCCGTGTTCGTCTACACGGATTATCCGTGTGCCGAGCTGTTTTTGAACGGAAAAAGCCTTGGACGGAAGTGTAAACAGGCCTATACCGTCGCGCCGGGAACGCCAAACGAGGAGAAACGGCGCTTGGAAACCAAGGAGTTGCTGCAACGTTACCGCCTGATGTGGGACGATGTAAAATACGAACCGGGCGAGTTGAAGGTGATAGCCTACGATGCCAGCGGTAAAGCCGTGGCCACACAGCAGATAATGACAGCCGGTTTGCCCGACCATCTCGTGTTGGAAGCCGACCGAAACAGCATTCATGCCGACGGCGATGACCTTTGTTTCGTCACTGTTTCGCTGGTTGACGCCAAAGGGACGCTCATTCCGACGGCCGATAATGCGCTGTCGTTCGACGTAAGCGGCGCGGCAACGTTCAAAGCTGCCTGCAACGGCGATGCCACAAGCCTCGAACCATTCACCGAACCCCGCATGAAACTCTTCAACGGAAAGCTGGTTGTCATCGTTCAGAGCAACAGACAGCGTGGCGATATCACGCTGACCGTGACGGACAAAAGCCTCGGTAAGCACGCCACTTTGAAGCTGAAAGCCGACTGAAACAGCAGGATAAACCGGAAAAATGGCTGTGGTTTGCAGCATGCGTTTTCATATTGAATTCCAACCTCCTTTTCCCGGTTTCTTGTTTCAACCATTTCGCGTCGTGGTATGGGTGAAATCGCATGTAGGCACGCACGGGCTGTGCGTCCGCCCAAGCGGAGTTGACGAGTTAAATAAGTTGGTAAGTCAGCGAGTTACATGCTTTGAGGTATGTAGGGACGCACGGCCCGTGCGTCCGCCCAAGGAGAATGAAGCACAACTGCACGATTGTTAGAACGGACGCACGAGCCGTGCGTCCCTACATGCGCGTAAACAATCAACTTGTTCCCCGTTTACTCGTTAACTGGTCAACTGGAAAACGGAGCGGACGCACGGCTCGTGCGTCCCTACATACCTCTTGTCAACAGTTCATCTTATCATTTTGCTAATCCTAAAGTTCAATGTTCAAAGTTCAATGTTCAAAGTCAACGTCCCTACATGCATTCGAACGGTTTGCAATCTCAACCATATTGCGCGGTAATCTCAGTCCTTTTAGCGTGTAATATGGCTGACATTGCGCGGTAAAATGGCTGAGATTGGAACGCAGGATATAAGTTATTGATTTCCAATGTCAAAGGCCTTGGATTTTATTCTCCTAACCGCAAGCGGTATATTGACGAAAATCGTAGAATATCCAAGCATATTTTATAAATCAATAGGGCTTATTTTCATTTATATATTCTCTGGTGTTTTTTATATGTCGCTTGCGGTTAGGCGATAAAAAGACTTTCATTGAGAATTAGGAAAGCCATTTATCGGAAGAAAACGCAACACCCTTGGCGTTGGCTTCTTGCTCGTCACTCGGTGACAGGGTTGACGTTGCACGTCAACCCTGCCCTATAAACAACGAAACCGCCATGCGGTTTACGATATGCGTATTGGGAACGTAGAGCACAAAGAGAGGAAAAACAACAAAACCGCCATGCGGTTTACTATATACGGATTGGGAATGCAGAGCACAAAGAGAGAATAAACAATGAAACCGCCATGCGGTTTGTTGGTTGTATGCCCATATTTCCCCCGCACTTCACTTGCCTTTACATGAAAAACGCTGTAAGCATGTAGGGACGCACGGCTCGTGCGTCCGCCCAAACAACCGAATGAGATAACACAAGCAAGGCATTCGTTCTACCCAAACAATCGCATGAAACAACAAGAGCAAAGTGGTTATGCGATAGTTTCAGCTCGGTCAACGATCAAGCAAGGTGAAGTTACAAATCAACAGCTTGTGAATGGTTTTGAGAAATGAATGCAGGTGCATAGCCATTTGAGCGGACGCACGAGCCGTGCGTCCCTACATTTCCCCCACACTTCACTCGCCTTTACATGAAAAACGCTATAAGCATGTAGGGACGCACGGTTCGTGCGTCCGCTCAAACAGCCGAATAAGATAATAAGAGCAAGGCGTTCGTTCCGCTCAAACAACCGAATAAAAAAACAAAAGCAAGGCGTGCATTCTACCCAAACAATCGCATGAAACAACAAAGCAAGGCGTTCGTGCGATAATTTCAGCCCGATCAACGATCAAGCAAGGCGAGGTTACAAATCAACAGCTGGCGAATGGTTTTGAGAAGTGAATGCAGGTGCATAGCCATTTGAGCGGACGCACGGGCCGTGCGTCCCTACATGGCCCGTGAACGCTGCCTAACGGTGGGCGAAAAATGTTGCACGTAAATCACGGTTTAGCCCTCGACGGCTTCCTTTCCCCTTGAGAAAAGGACGTGACAAGGGCTATTATTCCTTGAAAAACTCTCCCCTCCTTTGGAGGGGTTGGGGGAGGCTGGGTGCGACAAAGGCTATTATTCCTTGACAAACACTCCCCTTCTCTGGAAGGAGTGGGGGAGGTTTGCCTGCGACCGAAGCCATTATTTCTTGAAAAACCGGTTGACTTGCTGAATGGCGGCATTGAACTCACGTGGGTTAATGCGGTAGTTAGTCACGGGATTTAGCCGACTATCGGTCACATCCATGGCTCCGTCGCCTTCCTTATTCACGATAGTATCGCCCCCAATAATAAAGGCATACTCGATGTCAGAGCCTACCATTTGCCAGCGACGTGGCCTTTTATCGGTGAGCAAATGGCCGATACTGTAGTCTTCGATGGGGTTCGTTACGCCCAACCAATCGTGCATCAGGGTCGGAACAAGGTCATAATGCGTCGTGCGATAGCTGATTTTCCGAGGCTTCTCGCCCGGAATGCGATACAACAAAGGCACACCAATCTGCCACTTGGTGAAGTTGGCGCCGTGTCCCCAGTAGTTCTTTTTGTTTTCATTGAACTCTTGGGCGTGATCTCCAGAGATAACGATGACAGAATGGTCATATAAGCCCTCTTTCTTCAGCTGTTTGATCACCTCGCCTATCATTTTATCGATCAACCAACAGCAGTTTCGGTAGAGGTTAAAGTAAGGTGTGGGGTCCATGTCGTTGTTCAAGCGGGTGTAATCGGCGTAGTCCCATGACGGTTTGAACCTTTTAGGCATGCTTTTAGGGTATTCATAGCTGTGTGCAAGGTCGTAGAAGAGGAACGAGAAGAATGGTTTTCCCTTTTGTTTCAGCCGTGGCAGCGCACTGATGAAGTCATGTGTGATGCGTTGGTCGCGGTCGTAAGTCGTTGCACCGGGCGTGTTCACCTGCAATTTGGGCACCCTTTGGAACACCACACGTGAGAATGGCGGGTTAACCAAGTTGGCACTGCCGTGAATACTAAAGTTATAACCTTGCCGAATCATTTCGTCGATGAACAACGGACTGATGTGACTCGACTCAAAGCTGTTCCAATAGTAACAAGGAACGCTGAAGAAGAGTCCGAAGATGGAATACCGGGTGCCGTTGCTGCTGCTGAAATGATTGTCATACCACTAACTCTCGGTGGCCACACGATAGACGTTGGGCATCGTTTCGGGCGTAAGTGTGCGCTTGTTCCACGAGTCGATGAAGATAAAAATGATGTTCGGACGCTTTGAATCCTTCACTTTTAGGGGGTGTAAAGGATAGATAACGTCGGTCGAACTGGGCATGTCTGCAATGGGATTCACAGGAGCTTGACAGCCCAAATCCCTCAAGCGCTCGTCGCAGTGAGTGGAAAATAGTAGGGAAGTAGGGCTCTTGACTTCATCACGGAGGGCTTTTGGAAGAACGCTCCATATACATGTATGGCGTTAGATGCAAGGATTGACAACATTAAAAAGGCCGCCATCGACCACAATTTGCCCCGACTCGTATGCCTTACCAACGTGGGAACGAGTCGCCATAGCCCTAAGGCTGCCACCACAAACAGCAGGAGTATGCCCCCTTCCTTGGCCAAAACGGCCGCGTCGAAATTGAATATTTCGCTCGCACCGCTGCCGAATACCATGTTAAGAATAATGCCGTTGATGTGGAACCGATACAGTTGATAGACCTGAAGATTGAGCATTGTCAACACCAACAACAGGGAAACCGACGTCACAAACCAGACTCCGGCCACCCAAGGTTGCCGCAATCGGGCCAGCAGTGCATAGCCGGCAAGGGGCAAGAGCATGATGATGGCGGCATGAGAGAGGCAGGAAAGCACGAAGAACAACCAGCCCATGATGTCCATGACGGGCAAAATAGTGCTGCCGATGATGTAACAAAAGAAGGTAAGTGCCAGTAGCAAGGTGGACAAGAAGTAGTAGATGACGCCCTTGCACTGATATTGTAAAGTGTCTGTCTGAACCATGATATAAAATTATTTCTAAATTTCTGCTTGCAAAATTAGGCATTTATTCTTGAAACAACGCCTGTTTCGCACTGTAAAATCAAGATTTATATGCCGCTGAACGAGCCAAACAGTACCGAGATGTAGCCATTCATGCGCAGCAGGAAAGTTCTTTTTGCCATGTTTTTTCACGTTTTTCTTTTATATATAACGTATTTCCTTTAACTTTGCACTCGTATGGTTCTGAATTATATTTGGGTGGCTTTCTTTGCAATTGCCTTCCTTTTCGCATTGATTGCACTGTGTTTGGGAGACACGACAGTCTTTCAACAGATTGTACAGTCGACTTTTGACGCTTCAAAGAATGCTTTTGAGATCTCATTGGGGCTAACTGGCGTCTTATCGCTTTGGCTTGGCATGATGAAGATAGGCGAGAAGGCCGGTGTAGTGAATGTATTGGCAAAGGCATTGAGCCCAATCTTCACTAAACTCTTCCCCGATATACCGAAGAACCACCCCGTGATGGGAAGTATCTTCATGAATATTGCTTCCAACATGCTGGGGCTTGACAACGCAGCTACCCCAACTGGGCTGAAAGCCATGCAGCAAATGCAGGAACTTAACACGAGGAAAGACACCGCAACCAACCCAATGATCATGTTTCTTGTGCTCAATACAAGCGGACTAACCATCATTCCGACCACCATCCTTGCCTTTCGGGCTGCATACGGAGCTGCCGTTCCCACCGATGTGTTTGTTCCTATCCTCTTAGCCACCACAGTTGCCACGCTTGTTGGCATCATTTTGACAGCTCTTTGGCAGCGAATTAACTTGCTACAGCCCGCACTTTTGGCGTTCATCGGGATCCTTTTGGCATTCGTGGGCGTGGTAATTTGGGGCTTCGGACAGTTGGACCAAAAGACGATGGAGACCGTTGCCAACCTCAGCGGCAGCATGATTCTCTTCTCAATCATCGTGAGTTTCATCGTTGCGGGCTTCATTAAGAAAATCAATGTCTATGATGCTTTCATCGAAGGTGCCAAGGAAGGTTTCACCACGGCCGTGAAAATCATTCCTTATCTCGTGGCCATTCTCGTGGGAATTGGCGTATTTCGCGCCTCCGGAGCTATGGATATGCTGATCAATGGCATCGCATGGTGCGTGGAGAAATGCGGACTTAACACCGATTTCGTAGGTGCTTTGCCCACTGCTTTCATGAAACCTTTGAGCGGAAGTGGGGCACGTGGCCTGATGTTGGAGGCCATGAAGACTTACGGTCCCGACAGTTTTGTCGGTCGACTGAGCTGTATGTTCCAAGGAAGTACAGACACAACGTTCTACATTCTTGCCGTTTATTTCGGCAGTGTGAATATTAAATACACGCGTCATGCTGTTGTTTGCGGCCTATTGGCTGACCTTGCAGGCGTGATTGCAGCCATCTTTTTGGCAAATCTTTTCTTTGAATAAGCGCTTAAAGTCCCACCCCAGCCCTCCAAAAGGGAGAGGTTGGAGGTGGATATTACTTTTTAAAACATGTCAAACTTAAAATCTTTGGCCAAAGATACGGCCATTTACGGACTCAGTTCCATCGTTGCTCGCTTCGTCGGCTACCTTTTGGTACCGATAGAAACGGCGAAGTTCAATGCCAGCGGCGGGCAATTCGGCATCATTACCAACCTCTATGCCTATGTAGCCTTGCTGCTTGTCGTGCTCACCTACGGCATGGAAACCACCTTTTTCCGCTTTATGAACCGCCCGGGCGAGCAACCCGACAAGGTTTATGCAACGGCCTTGCGAACGGTTTCGGGCACTTCTGTGCTCTTCATTGGCTTGATTGCCCTTTTTCTTAGGCCTGTTTCGAATGTCATCGGCTATCAAGATCATCCCGAATTCATTATGATTATGGCGGCATGTGTGGCCGTTGATGCTTTCATAAACATTCCAATGGCCTACTTGCGCTATGCACATCGGCCCATAAAATTCGTGGCATTGCGCATGATAAGCATTGTGGTCAATATCGTGGGTGTGCTGCTTTACCTTGTCATTCTGCCGCATTTCCGCCTCAATCCCTTTGGCATTTACGACGAAAACTTCAGCTTGAACGTCGTTTGGGTGTTCTGGATAGAACTCGCCGGCAGCCTGATTACGCTCTTCTTTTTAGGCAAAGAGCTTCGCGGTTTCCGCAATCCTTTCGACAAAGCTACCTGTAAACGCATGCTGAAATACACGTGGCCGCTGCTCGTGATGGGCTTGGTGGGCCAGCTGAACCAAACAGTTTCGCAGATAATCTTCCCTTGGTTGTATGACGGAACGGCCCATGAAGCTCGTACACAATTGGGCATTTACGGTGCTTGTATCAAGATAGCAATGATCATGGTCTTTATAACTCAGGCCTTCAGATACGCCTATGAGCCTTTCGTTTTCGGCAAAACAAAAGACCAAGACAACAAAGAAACCTACGCCAAGGCCATGAAATTCTATATCATCTTCACGCTACTTGCCTTCCTTTGTGTCATGGGTTACATGGACATTCTACGCTACTTGCTGGGCAAAAGCTATTGGGAAGGACTGCAAATCATACCGATTGTGATGGCCGCGGAAATCATGTTCGGCATCTTTTTCAACCTAAGTTTCTGGTATAAGCTTATTGATAAGACCATTTGGGGGGCCTACTTCAGTGGCATCGGCGCTGTAATCTTGATCGGAGTAGACTTGCTTCTCATTCCAAGGTTCAGCTATTGGGCCTGCGCTTGGGCTGGTTTTGCATCGTATGCCGTTAGCATGGTGCTCAGTTATGCATTCGGACAGAAGTACTATCCCATTCGTTATCCACTCAAAGATATTGCTGTTTACACGCTGATTGCTGCACTGTTGTTTGTCTTTATCTCGGTTTCCAACGCCCGACTCCCCATGGTTGCGGCCCTCGGAGCCAACACATTGCTCATCATTTGCTTTGCCCTTGTGATCGTGAAACGCGATTTAAGCCCATCGACTTTAGCCAAAATAAAAGATAAATTCAAGAAATAAACATCACAAACTGCCTTGCCCTACAAATGAAAGAAGTCACATTCAAGTCGTTCTCCCCTCCTTTGGAGGGGTTGGGGGAGGCTCCCACATTTACTAAAATCATTCTTATGAAGAAAAAACTCTTTTGGGTTCTCATTCCCTTTTTCCTTTTCTCCTTTTCATCTTTACGTGCCGATGAGGGTATGTGGACGCTTTATAACCTGCCACAAGCCGTCTTTAACCAAATGAAAAGCGAGGGCTTTGCGTTGCCCTATGGTGCACTTTACAACAATAACGACGCCATCAAGAACAGTGTTGTCAGCTTTTCAGGCTACTGTTCGGGCGTGGTTGTCAGTCCCGACGGACTCGTTTTCACCAACCACCACTGCGGTTTCGAGGCCATCAGAAGCCACTCCACCGTTGAACACGACTATATGTTGAACGGCTTTGTGGCTAAAAACTATGCGGAGGAACTGCCAAACAAAGACATGTTCGTCAGCTTTATGATCAACCAAAAAGACATAACAGCCGACGTGATGCGCCTTGGTTTCGAGGCCATGGGCCGCAAGAAGCAGAACGCTTTGCTTGATTCTTTGCAGAATGCCTACACATCTGAGGCCAAGAAACAAGACAGTTCGTACCACGTAGACATTGATGCTTTCTACGAAGGTAACCGATATTACGCCACAACCTATCAGGACTTCACAGACTTGAGACTGGTTTTTGCCGTGCCAAAATCAATGGGGAAGTTCGGCGGAGATACCGATAATTGGATGTGGCCGCGCCAGACTTGCGACTTCAGTGTGTTCAGAATATATGCCAACAAGGACAATCGGCCCGCCCCATATAGCAAGGACAACGTGCCTTATCGCCCGAAACACTGGGCACCCGTGAGTCTTCAAGGCTACAAAGAGGGCGACTTTGCCATGACAATGGGCTATCCCGGCAGCACAAGCCGCTATCTTTCGAGCTACGGAATCCGTGAACGTCGCGACGCACTCAACGCACCTCGCGCCCAAGTTCGGGGCGTTAAGCAACGCATAATGGCCCAACATATGCGCGCAGATGAGGCAGTTCGCATCAAATATGACTCCAAATTCGCACAAAGTTCCAACTATTGGAAGAACTCAATCGGCATGAACAAGTGTATCGATTCCATTGGTCTTATTGCTCAAAAGCAGCACTATGAAACCCTCATCCGGGCTTGGCAAGACTCTACGGGCTACCTGAAAGGCCAGCTCGACTTTGGGGAAATGGCCCGTTTCTACGCTGATCGCTTCGAAGCTCGCAAGGCTTTGATGTACTTCAACGAGACTTTCTTGCGCACGAACGAGCTGACTGACCGCGCATTGAAGGCCATTAAGACGACGAGCAAGGACAAGAAAGGGCGTTATATCAAGTTTGATGACAACCGAAAACAATGGGATGCAGCCCTTGACAAGGAGGTGCAAGTGGCGCTGTTGAAGAACTATCGCGCGCATGTTGAAGCCAAATACCTGCCCGCTTTCTATCAAACGATTGATAAAAAGTGCCACGGTGACTACGAAAGATACGTTGATCACCTTTGGGAAACGTCTGCCCTGATGACCAACGGTAAACGGGTTTACGTCACCAAACAGACCATCAAGAAAGATGCCGGACTGCAATATGGCGAGCAACTCAACGCCATGCGCGAACAATTCAACCGTATGTTAAATGCCACACGCGACAGCATCGACGAGCAAGAACGCCTGCTTTGCGCCGCAAAACTGCGCATGGAAGAAGACATGCCCCACTATAGTGACGCCAATTTCACGATGCGTTTGTCCTATGGACAGGTGGAAGGAATCACCCTCGGCGGCCATTCTACCTATTACACCACGGCAGAAAGCCTCGTCGAAAAGATGAAACGGGGCGACAACGGCGTGTTTGATTACAAGGCAGAGCCCGTGATGCACCGCCTGATGGACGCCACTTCGTTCGGTCCATACGCTGATAAAACGACCGGAAAGCTGCAACTTTGCTTCCTCACCAACAACGATATCACGGGCGGAAACTCCGGTTCTCCGATCTTCAACGGCAAAGGTCAGCTCATCGGATTGGCCTTCGACGGCAACTGGGACAGCCTCAGTAGCGACATCAACTTCGACAAACGATTGGCAAGATGCATCGGTGTAGACATTCGTTACGTGCTCTACATGATTGATAAATGGGGGCATGCCGACCATTTGCTGCGAGAAATCAATGCACAATAGGAGGTAAAGCCCAGCCAAACCCTCTCAAAGAGGGGGCGAATGCGCTTGCAATGAGATAGAAATCCCCCTCCTTTTGAGGTTTCTTTCCCCCATGAGAGAAGCTAAGGGGAGCTAAAGACCATTGAAAGGAGGGGACTCCAAACCCGAAATTCCTGCGATTTTCATTGCCTAACTGCAAGCGGTTTTCAAAGAATATCGGAGAATAACAAGCAAATCAACAGAACTTAACGGATAAACCCCATAGGGGTTTCGTTATTTAGAGGGCAGTGTTGGCATGCAATGTCAACGCTGTTGCCAAATGACGAGCAAGAGTTCAACGCCATCGGCGTTGCTTTCACAGCACTTGTTCCATAATAGCGTTAGCATTATACGCCAACATAGCCCTTTCGACAATGAAACCGCGATACGGTTTGTCCATTGAAGGCAACTTGTTCCCCTACCTTAAAACAACCATTTGAGTTGAATTGAAGGTATATATACATGGTTGTTTGGGCGGACGCACGAGCCGTGCGTCCCTACATCACTTGAAGCGGTTTTTCACATCAACCGTATGGCAATGCAATCTCACCCATTTCACCGCGCAACCTCACCCATTTTACCGTGCAATATGGCCCACTTTACACGCCAAAATGGCTGATATTGCAATGCGACTATTAAGTCGTTGATTATCAATGGCGCTGACACCGAAATCCATTAGAATGATGTAGGGCCGGGAAATACCAAAAATAAACATGCGACCTTCATCAGGCCGCATGCTCGTATTGTTCATTTTGCTGTCCTCCGCAGAGGAAAATCAGTTCAATTGCTAATCTTCAGCAAGATGAACATGATTTTTATAACTCTCTAAATAAATTAAAATGCGAAAAATGAAATAACGTTTGCCCTCACGGGTTCATGTAATTTACAAAGTTGAGTACTTAATAGTCTAAACTTAAACCTTCGATGCAAAGATAAACATCATTGAGAATAGAAGCTATCACAAATGTTCACATGTTCTCACATTTCTTCATTTTGCGCACTTTTTTCTGCATTTTTCTGTGAAAGAATGCGGAAATCGGAGGGCGTAACGCCGAATTTATCCGAGAAGTTACGATAAAAAGTTTGTGCAATCGGCATGCCGCACGCTTCTCCGATGGCCTCGATGGTGTAGTCGGGACGGTCGAGAAGCAACTGAGCGGCATACTCCAAACGCAGCTCGTTGACGAATTTTGTGAAGCTCATGCCTGCATATCGCGTGAAAAGTTGGGCGAACTTGTTGTGCGGAACATACACTTCATTGATGACATCTTCGCGACTCAGCTTCGGTTGAAGGAACATCTTCTTGCTCATAATGGTGGCCGAGACGCGGCGGAACAATAGCTTGTCGGCATCATCTTTCGGCTGTTCGGCCTGCTGGGAGGCTTCTTCCGAGGCTATGGCGGTTGTTTTGGCCTGCGTTTCGGCCGTTTCATGTTGCTTACGTTCGTTCATCAACGCCTCACGATACTGTAACAGTCGGTTGATGGTATCGACTGCCGATGCATTCTTGCGTGTGATGATGCGGTTATACCGTGCGATTCGGAAGATGATGAAGCACAACAAGAGAAAGATAACGCCGCCCATGATGAGCGCCATACGCATGGTTCGGAGTTCAGCCTCCTGTTGTTTCTGTTGCAATTCCAAGATGGTTGTCTCGCTGGATTTGGCCAATTTGAAGGCTGAACGGGGCATAAAGCCGAACGTACTGTTGGCTCCTGCCTTCATGGATGCCGTGTCCGGACACTCAGCCAACAGGCGAAACGAGCGGTTAAGGTCGGGCAATAGGCGCATAGCTTCGTCATATTTGCCCGCGTTCTGCATTACCAATTCGACGTTGAGCAGTGCATATACCTTCTGATAAAGCCCATTCCACGGACTTGCTGCAGTCGGCATGGAGTTGTAAATGTTGATGGTTCGATGGAAATAAGGCATGGCTTCGTCATATTTTCCAATGTTGGCTTTGTTGATACCAATAAGGAATGACAGGATAGCTTCATAGCTTTTGGACTGCTTTTCGATGGAACGACCGAGCGCAATGTAGGCATATTCGAGGCTCGAAAGGGTCTCTCCCTTGAGGTATTTGGCGTAGGCTATCTTCGTAATCGTGCGAAAATAGGCCTCACTACTCGAGGCCGTGTCTTCGATGGCAGCTGAAACCTGACGCGCATTCTGCTGACCTGAGTGGCAGGAAAAGAGCGTCATTGTCGCCAATAATGCACCGATTAGTGCATATAACACCTTATGTTTCATGCTTTATCTTCTTTAACTACGTGTTTTAATGGTTACTTTCAGCTTGCTCAAACAGCTCCACAGCCTTCCGAACAATGGGATTTTCTTCGTTGATTACCTGAAAATATTCACTCATGTCCCACAGGTCGCGTGCCACAAGTGCCTTGAGTTGCAGTCTTAAACGGGGCAACGTCTGCTGCAATTCTTGCTCATCTTTGGGCTTGATGTTGTCTTTTGCGGCTGCTTCGAGCACGTCGTTGACAAACGATTCGGGCACTTCATAGCGGGCATTGAAGTCGGCAAAAGTGGCAAAACGGTTGCGGAGTTGCTTCCGGTTGACGTCGATATACTTCAGATTTGCATTGATGATGTAGCTTCGGGCAGCCAGTTGGCGATGGAACCGCGTGTATTGTGTGGTGTCAAGAGGGACGAAATAATCGGGCATAATGCCCCCTCCTCCATAGACAACACGTTGCTTTCGCAAGGTTTTATACTTCAAAGAGTCGGCAAAATGAATGCTGTCGGCACTGTAAAGTTCGCCATGTTCGAAGCGTTTCTCAATGTCCATGGCATAGTCAAGGGCCTCACCTTTCTTATAAGGTTTCTGAATACAGCGGCCCGAAGGCGTATAGTAATGGGCTATCGTGAGGCGGATCATGCTACCATCTGCAAAGTCTATGGGGCGTTGCACAAGGCCCTTGCCGAACGAACGACGCCCAACGACCTCGCCACGATCCTGATCTTGAATGGCACCGGTAACGATTTCGGCAGCCGAAGCCGTGTATTCATTGATGAGAACGACAACCTTTCCGTCGAGCAATTTGCCTGTTCCATCGGCACGATGTTCCTGCCTTGGAGCTCTTCTTCCTTGCGTATAGACAATCAAATCGTTGCGTTTTAGGAACTCATTTGCTATCTGTACGGCCGCCAAAAGATAGCCTCCGCCGTTCTCTTCAAGGTCGAGTATGAGGTCTTTCATGCCGTTGTTCTTCAGCATATTGACTGCTTCCATGAACTCATTGTAGGTGGTTAGGCCGAAACTTCCAATGCGGATATAACCTACTTTCGGCCGAATCATGTAGGCAGCATCAAGGGTTTTCACGGGAATCTTGTCGCGCGTGACCGTGAAATAGAGCATACCGGCAATGCCACGGCGCACGATTCCGAGTCTTACCTTAGAGCCTTTTGCCCCCCGGAGCCGCTTCATAATCTCTTCTTTCGACATCTTTACGCCTGCAATGGCTGTGTCGTTGACACTCACGATGCGGTCGCCGGCAAGGATACCTACACGTTCTGACGGGCCATTTACAATGGGTTGAATGACCAATAGCGTGTCTTGTACCATATTGAATTGGACGCCAATGCCTTCGAATGAGCCCTGCAATGGCTCGTTCATCTCCTTGGTTTCCTTGGCAGTTGCATAGGAAGAATGAGGGTCAAGCTTCTCTATCATGCCGCGAATGCCGTCTTCCACGAGTTTGTTTTCATCAACCGTATCGACGTAAAGATTGGAGATGGCCATCTCGGCAATCTGCAATTTACGGATTGGAGCATCGCTCCCAAGGTTCATTCGCTGTGCTTTCAGCGACAAAGGCAACATGACAAACGAGAAAACAGCCCATACCATTCCTTGGCGGAAGGCATATAGGCATCTCATCGGGTTAGGATTTGATTTCATATTCATTTTTGTTTCGACGGTTTCAATGGCTTTCTGCCGTCTGTAACCGTTAATCTAAGGGTTCGGAATCAGCGTCCGGGAGGTCTTCTTCGATGACAAGATTGTCGATAATAAAGTTCTGTCGTTCCATGGTATTCTTGCCCATGTAATACTCCAAGAGCTTTCCTACTTGATCATTCTTATGAAGTGTCACTTGTTCGAGACGCATATCAGGCCCTATAAAGTGCACGAATTCCTCCGGACTGATTTCACCCAATCCTTTGAATCGGGTGATTTCGGGGTCGGAGCCCAACTCCTTAATCGCATTGATACGCTCTTCTTCGGTATAACAATAGCGCGTAATAAAGTCCGAACGCTTCTCTTTTTTGTCCAAACGGGCATCAGCCTCGGCAATCACTTGCTTGTTCTTGATTTTCGTCCGCTTGTTCCTTACGCGGAAAAGTGGGGTCTGTAACACGTAAACATGCCCTTTCTTGATTAGTTCGGGAAAGAACTGTAGGAAGAAAGTAATGATTAATAAGCGGATATGCATGCCGTCAACGTCGGCATCAGTGGCTACAATCACCTTATTATATCGCAGACTATCGAGGCCATCTTCAATATCCAAGGCAGCTTGAAGCAGGTTGAATTCTTCGTTTTCATAAACCACTTTCTTCGTCAATCCGAATGAGTTGAGGGGCTTTCCACGCAGGGAGAAGACCGCTTGCGTGTTCACATCGCGACTCTTGGTGATGCTTCCACTAGCCGAATCTCCCTCAGTAATGAAGATAGCACTCTCTTCCTTGCGGTCGTTTTTGACGTCACAGAAGTGGATACGACAGTCACGTAGCTTCCTATTATGCAGGTTTGCCTTCTTCGCTCTCTCGCGAGCCAACTTCGTAACGCCTGCCATTGCCTTGCGTTCGCGCTCACTTTCTTTGATTTTATTCTCCATCACTTCCGCCACATCGGCATGGATATGGAGGTAGTTATCGACATTTTGCTTGATAAAATCCCCTACGTACTTGTTGATACTCTCACCGTCGGGCGCCATTTGGGTGGAACCGAGCTTTATCTTCGTCTGACTCTCGAACACCGGCTCCTCAACATTCAGCGCAATGGCTGCAACAATACCGTTACGCACGTCGGTATACTCATAATTCTTGTTGAAAAACTCTTTTATTGTCTTGGCGATATGCTCCTTGAATGCGCTTTGATGCGTGCCACCCTGCGTGGTATGCTGACCATTGACAAAACTATGATACTCTTCGCCATATTGATTGGCGTGCGTGAAGGCGATTTCTATGTCTTCTCCCACGATATGTATAATGGGATAGAGCCCATCGTTCGTCATATTATCATTCAATAAGTCCTCCAATCCATTGCGACTTTTGATGCGACGACCGTTATACATGATTGTAAGACCGCTGTTGAGGTACGTATAATTGCGGAGCATCGTCTCAACAATATCGTCATGGAAGCTGTAATCCTTGAAGAGTGTGTTGTCAGGTTCGAAATATATATACGTTCCATTCTCATTGTCCGTCGTATCTTTCGTGCTATCAGACTTCTTAACGCCTTTTTCAAACGTCAGTTCACGCACTTTTCCATCACGAAACGACTTGACTTCAAACCTCGAACTCAAAGCATTGACGGCCTTAACGCCCACACCATTCAGCCCAACGCTCTTCTTGAAGGCTTTCGAATCATATTTTCCACCGGTGTTAAGCATACTCACTGCCTCGACAAGTTTGCCCTGCGGAATGCCTCGTCCATAGTCTCTAACACTCACACGGAGGTTATCTTCAATCTCAATCTCAATGCGGTCGCCAGCCTTCATCTTGAATTCATCGATGGAGTTATCGATGACTTCCTTTAATAATACATAGATTCCGTCTTCCGGAAGATTGCCATCTCCCAACCGACCAATGTACATTCCGGGGCGTGTACGCACATGTTCCATATCCGACAAGTGGCGGATGTTTTCGTCAGTATAGGCAACAGGCTGTCCTTGTTGCTTGTTTTCTTCTTCGTTTATCGTTTCTTTTTCTGGCATATTCATTCCTTTTCCGGTATATTATCAGCTTATGGGCCTACTTATATCAACTTTCGATAGCAACGACGGTATTTATGTCGGATGGTTTCCAAGTATTGCCACTGCGACTGCACCTTGTCATTGGTCTCCATTTCCACATGAGTTTCCCCCCACTCTATACCATATTTCTGATAAATAGGAATGAGATAGGAGAACAATAACGCATTGGCTCCCTTCACACGATATTCAGGAAGAACACCAATTAGCAATAAATCGACGATCTTGGTCTTGTGGAATTTCAACACACGTAGCACATCCCACCAACCAAAAGGCCACAACCTACCTTTATGAAGCTTTTGCAATACACGCGAAAGTGACGGAAACGTAATGCCAACGCCCACTACCTTGTGGGGCTCAACGCTCCAATCTTCGATAATCGGTATCCATTTCAAGTCGCTAAACGGCAGATACATATTGATATATTGATAAATCTGCCTTTCCGAAAGCTCTGAAAACCCATAGAGATCTTTAAAGGTTTCGTTGATGATTTCAAACACCTTGTAACCATAACCGTCCTTGTATATCTCCTTTTTCGTCATCGGACGCACGTGAAGATTATAGCGTTTCTCTATCATCTCCGCCACTTTCATATACTTTTCCGGTGTTTCTTTCGGCACAATAAGCTTGTATTCCACGTAGTCATTGTCCTTTTCCCAACCGCCAAGTTGCTCCATGTGGCGTGGATAATAGGGATAATTATAAATCGTAGCCATTGTTCCAAGCTGGTCAAAGCCCTCAACCAGCATGCCTTCCGGGTCTAAATCCGTGAAGCCAAGTGGCCCGATTACCTTGTCCATTCCCTTCTTTTTGCCATACGATTCGACTGCAGCAAGGAGTGCACGGCTCACTTCGAGGTCGTCAACAAAGTCAATCCAACCGAACCGAACGGCCTTCGTTTTCCATTTCTCGTTGGCTTTATGGTTGATGATGGCAGCCACACGACCCACCAGTTTTCCCTTTTTAAAGGCAAGATAGTATTCGGCTTCGCAGAAATCAAAGGCCGCATTCTTCTTTGGATTCAGCACATGTGCATCATCACTATAAAGCACGGGCGCATCGAATTCGTTTCCTTTGTAAAGGTCGTAATGGAATTCTATAAAGGTTTTCAAGTCTTTCTTGGTCTCTACTTTCCTTATCTCAACTGATGACATCGTATGTTCGTTTTACTTCTGAACCTGCAAATTTAGCCAATTTCAGGCAGAAAGCCAAATTTACCCCTGTTTTTTGCAGAATATTAAGGTATGGTTTCCGCCCACAGTCGTGGCAAACAAATACCTGTCGCCGCCTTCTTTCAGTCGCAATCGCTTGCGTAATTCAGCCACGTTCAGTGGGAAATTCCTCACGGTCACATTGGCTTTCTCCAACCCACCAAGCTTTTCTTTCAGCTCCTTTCGGTTCATTGACGACACAGCCACTATCTCGAAGCCCCGCCCCGGAAACCCTTTTACTGGCCCATCTGCTACAAACAGATGAGAATTCCGGCCCACTCCTTTCACCTTGAAACGCTCGGCAAGCACTCCGAAGCAGCCACCTTTCATCACCGACGCATTCGGTTCGTAGAGCCAAAGTCCGGCTTTCACATCGTTTGTCATGGGCATTCGGCCACTTTCTTCACTCGGATTGCAGGCAAAAATAGCGTCGTCGTTTCCACAAAAAAGGCGTAACTCACCTCCGTTCTGCCGCATCACGAGCAGCAGTTCCTTACATTCGCCCCCGACACTCACGATATGTACTTCGCAAACATGCTTCATTCGCTCCACAGCCGCATGCCAATCGAGCATCGGAGACAGTTTTATCAACACGAGGTTGGCCCGTTCAAGGAGCCTATCTGACAGCGCTGCCACGTCAGGAGAGCAGTCTTCAATGGCATAGGTCTTGCTCCCATGGACATTGCGGCGGGCCGGATCGAGATAAAGCAATGCCACCTTTTCCTGCAATCCATGCAGATAGGCGATGCCATCTCCGTGAACCACCTCGGCTTTCTTCACGCCCAAGCAGTCGAAATTATGGCGTGCCAGGGCGCAAAGTCGCTCTTGTCGTTCTACATAAACGGCCTTTCCAAATCCTCGTGCCATATAAGAAAAGTCCACACCAAAGCCACCCGTGAGGTCTGCCATCATGCCGTTCTGCCGTTCCTCTGCCGAAATCAACCGCTCGACAATGCCACATTTATAGCGTGCTGTAGCCTCACTCGAACACTGTTCCATGGCCAGATGTGGCGGAAACAGCACACCTTCCATCGCCCAACCGGGCAGTTTGCGTCGTGCCGTCTGCCACCCTTGTATCTGTTCGAGCACAAACGGCATGTCAACCTCCGGGTATTTCGAAGCCTGAAGGGCCAATGTGCGCACGTCGTCCGTGCGATGCTGCTTGATAAACGCAATGTTTTTCATGCGCAAAGCCTCCAAGTCGACGTTTGCAGAACAAGCCATTGATGAATTACGGTATTACTTTATAATAGCGTTTTGCCGTGGCTCGCGAGCATTTATTGAAGTGCCACCACTCCGTTCTCAATGGTATGAAACCGCCATGACGCATCACCCGACGTAGCAATTGGCGGTTTTCGCGTGCCTTTCGACTGATTTTCTTCTCCTTCACCAGCAGGTCTTCGTGGTCGATATGGGCCGCCTTGCCCATGTAATCAATCTTGGTTCCCATGTCGAGCGTGTCGCCTTTGAGCGTACAGAGCGTGATATCAACGGCCATTCCATAGTTGTGCATACCGCCACCATGGTCAGGATTCGACACATAAATGGCCTTTCGCGTGTGTTTCACCTTGTCCCACATCTTCTGTTGAATGCTCATCGGACGGGCCGCATCATAGACCTTGAGACTCAAATCGGGGCGAAGTTGTTGCAGATAGGCCTGTGCTTTCTTCAGGGCCGCCATGGCTTCAGGGTGCAAAAAGGCCTCTTTCAGGTCGTCATAGAGCACGACGCCGCAGAAGTTATCGGCCCTGCTGTACATCAGGCTCACATGAATCGTGGGGTCTTCTTGCCTAATATTGACATAACCTTGGCGGGCTAACCGGCGTGCGGTCTCTCCCTTGTCGGCTGAAAAGGCCGGAATGGTGACGTAACAAAGCAGCCATAAAGCGGCTAATGCCTTGCCATAAGTGTGCCGCAACATGCCTTGCGCATCACGATATCCCTCTTTTCGTCTTATTATCCTCATTCGTTTCATTCGTTATCCATGTCAAACTGCCCCGTCTTCACTTCCGTCTTCGGCCTCGTTTCCATGCTCCGTACCGCCCTCTTTGCTCCGGTCGAGCCGACGAAGCACGTAGTTGAAGGCCTCCATACCAACCAAAACGAGCACCGTAGCAACTAGTGATAGCACGTAAAGTCCGGCACCACAGGCCAGACCAATAGCCGCTGTGACCCACACTCCGGCTGCCGTTGTCAGCCCATGTACGGCATTTTTCTGGAAAATAATAGTGCCTGCACCGATGAAACCAATGCCAGATACCACCTGAGCTGCTATGCGTGAGACATCAAGACGCATGTTTTCATCTTTCAAAACGCCCTCAAATCCGTATGCAGAAATAATCATAAAGAGCGCTGAACCCAGTGCAACAAGAAAGTGAGTTCGCAGACCTGCCGCCTTTTCCCTATACTCTCTTTCGAGTCCAATCAGGCCACCCAAGACGGCTGCCACAAAGATGCGGGCTATGAATTCGATAGTCATCATAAGCAATAAATGATTTTGCCTGCAAACTTACATAAAAAAGTGCAGAAATGCAAATAAAAAAGGACACCCACCCCAGCCATTCGGAACACCAATCCCGGCCCTCCCAAAGGGAGGGAGAAGCAGTTCGCGGGCCAAGAATGGGCCTTTTGTCGTTCAATGGCAGCCTTTTTCACGATGAAATGGCCAAATATTACATCGTAATACGACCATAACAGACATGTAGGGACGCACGGCTCGTGCGTCCGTTCAAGCGAAATGGTAAACGAAAACATAAGATTATTGGAGCGAACGCACGGACCGTGCGTCCCTATATGCCTCTTGTCAACAATTCATCTTATCATTTTGCTGATCCTAAAGTTCAATATTCAAACTTCAATATTCAAAGTCTGCAAATCCTAAAGTTCAATATTCAAACTTCAATATTCAAAGTCAAGGTCCCCACATGCGCTCAAAGCATTCTCGGTTCCATTCATTTTGATAATCAACAACTTACACCTTGCGTTCCAATCTCAGCTATTTTGGTGTGCAAAATGGGCCATTTCATCGTGTAAAATGGGTGAGATTGCGCGGTAAAATGGCTGACATTGGAATACAGGATATAAGCTGTTGATTTCCAATATGAGAAGCATCGCGTCTTTAGTGGCCTAACCGCAAGTGGTATATCCACGAAATCATAGAATATCCAAGAATATTTTATAAATCAACAGGGCCTATTTTCGTTTATCTATGCTCCAATATTTTTTGATAAACCGCTTGCGATTAGGAAATGAGAAAAGTGCCCTATTTTCGGAGTTGAAGCCCTTTTCAAGGTAGAAAGCCCCGGAAACATGTCATGTGTGTTGCCATAAAACATCGATGAAATCGCTGTTTTTCGTGGCAGGTACATGTGGATTGCTTTCCAAAAGGTCTATCAACGTTGCATGGACAAGCCGAACTCCTTGCTCACATAATTATATATATCCTTGCAACATTCGGCAGAAAAGGCCTGTCCCGAGGCTATCAAGGCATCCCATTGCGCCTCGGAAAGGCCGCGATCGATGTCGTCTCGCGTGATGTTTTGACGGATAATGCCATAGAGAAAACCCGCATTGAAGTTGTCACCCGCACCGATAGTGCTCACCGTTTTCGTCTTTTTGACTTCGTAATCCTTGTGGAAATCGTTCTCTGCATACACCGAAATGGGTTCCTTTCCGCGCGTGCAAATGAACTTTTTACAATAAAAGCTGATTTCCGAATGATATACTTTTGCAGCGTCATTCTGCCTGTAAAGGATTTCAAAGTCCTCGTGACTGCCGCGCACAATGTCTGCCAATTCGAGGTTTTCTATCAGGTTTGGCGTGATTTTCATCACTTCGTTGCGATGCGAAGCCCTGTAGTTCACGTCGTAATAAAGAATGGCCCCGCATTTATGGGCATAGGTAAGGAAGTCTGAAACCTGCGGTCTGACGGCGGGATTGATGGCAAAGAACGACCCAAAAAGCACGATATCATCGCGGTTTATCTCGGGATAAGTGAACTCGAGTCGGTCATGCGGGTGGTCTTTATAGAAGAGATAGTCGGCGTTGTTGTCAGCATCAAGGAAGGCAAGTGACAAAGGTGACTTGCTGTCGGGAAAGACATTGATGCCGTCGGTAGCCACTCCATTGTCGCGAAGGAAGTCTGTCACGTAGTTGCCGATGCGGTCGTTGCCGGCCTCACCGATGAAGGTTGTGGCGATACCTGAGCGTCCCAACGAGATAATGGCATTGAATGCAGAACCGCCCGGAAGGGCATTGACGGGTTTGAAGCCTTTGAAAATGATGTCGAGAACGGTCTCTCCGATACCTATTACTTTGCGCATAATGATGGGTTGTCTTTGATTTCTCCTGCAAATATACGCGAAATCAACGGCAAATACAAATTTTTCAGTAACTTTGCACGCATGAAATACAACACAGCAACGCTTGCCAACGGGCTCCGCATCATTCATCAAAGCACTGATTCGAGCGTGGTTTATTGCGGATATGAGATCAATGCGGGCACACGTAACGAGCAACCGGGCCGCGAAGGCATGGCTCATTTCTGCGAACACATGGCGTTCAAGGGGACCAAGCGGCGCAGGTCGTGGCACATCAGCAATGCTCTTGAGAGCGTGGGTGGCGACTTGAACGCCTTTACCAACAAGGAAGACACGGTTTATTATGCCGCTATTTTGAAGGAACATACGCCCCGGGCGGTTGATTTATTGACCGATATCGTGTTCCACAGTACCTATCCTCAGACCGAAATCGACAAGGAAGTAGAAGTCATTTGCGATGAAATCGAGAGTTATAATGACTCACCTGCCGAACTTATCTACGATGAATTCGAGAATATTCTCTTTGAAGGTCACCCCTTGGGGCATAACATTTTGGGAACAGCCGAGCGTGTCAGGAGCTTTAAAACAGCCGATGCTTGCGGCTTTGTGCAGGCTTTTTACCGCCCCGAAAACTGTATTTTCTTTCTCTATGGCGACGTGAATTTCGACCGACTTGTACGGCTCTTGGAGCGTGCAACGAGTGATTTCCCATCGGCAAAGCCCTGTATTTCGCCCACGCTCCGACAGCCTTTATCTCCATATTTCCCCCATTTCATCGAGAAAAACCATGGCACCCATCAAGCTCATGTCATGATAGGTAATCGCGGATATGGGGTACATGACGAGCGAAGATTGGCGCTTTACCTACTCAATAACATTCTCGGTGGACCGGGAATGAACGCACGTTTGAACCTTGCCTTGCGAGAACGGCATGGCTTGGTCTACACGGTTGAGAGCTCAATGGTGAGCTATGGCGACACAGGAGTGTGGGGAACGTATTTCGGTTGCGACCCAAAAGACGTGAAAAAGTGCCTGCGTTTGGTGCGCAAAGAGCTTGATCGGGTCATCGGGCAGCCCCTCACGGCGGGGCAATTGCGGGCAGCCAAGAAGCAAATCAAGGGACAAATCGGCGTAGCCTGCGACAATCGGGAGAACTTCGCCCTTGATTTTGGCAAGAGTTTCCTGCATTATGGTTGGGAACGCGACATCACTTCGCTCTTCCGACACATTGAAAATGTTACGGCAGAAAGCCTGCAACAAGTGGCAACGGAGCTGATGAGAGAAGACCGTCTAACCACCCTTGTTTTCACTTAAAAGCGATATTCCTTGCATGCGCGGCTTTCATTGCCGGGGCAATTTGGCCATTTTATGATTGCAAGGTGGGCCTTTTCTGCATTTTTCTACGTATCTTCGCAGGCAAAACTGACGAAAGATGAAAACAAAAATCGTGATATTGGATTTCGACGGTACCATCGGCGACTCGCAAGACCTCATCGTGCGAACGATGAGAGAGACGCTCCGGCAATGCCATCTGCCCGACAAAACGACGGAAGAATGCGCGCGTACCATCGGACTTCCACTGAAAGCGTGTTTCAAAATGCTGCAACCAATGAGCGATGAAATGGCCGATTTGTGTGCCAATTCCTATCGTGTAATCTTCGACCACAATAATGTTCGTGGGGCCGTTGCAGCCTTTCCGGGTGTCAAGGAGACTATCAAGGCCCTGCATGATGACGGCCTCATGGTAACAATCGCCAGCAGTCGGGGGCACCATTCGCTGGCAGCTTTCGTCGAAGAGCTACATCTCGAGCCGTTCATCAGCCTCGTCTTGGGGGCCGACGACGTGGAGAAAGCGAAGCCCGATGCCGAACCTGTGCTGAAAACCTTGCGTCGGTTCGGTCTGCAACCGGCTGAGGCTTTGGTCGTAGGTGACACGGAATTCGACATACTCATGGGGCGCAATGCAGGTACAATGACCTGTGGCGTCACCTATGGTAACGGCAATAGGGAGGAATTGCAGGCCGCCCGAGCCGATTATATCATTGATCATTTCGAGGAAATCAGGCAGTGTGTGAGGCGTTAAACCGATGGATTGAGCCGTTTTTTCATCGTGGTAAGGTAATCATCAAGGCCGGGAAAAAGCCCGTCTTTACCGTCTGCCAATTGAAAAACAGACGGTAAAGACAAGCAAAACGAGTGTTATAAGATGGCTATTGCAAAGCCTCCGCCGGGTGCCATCTGCAATTCAACGGTCCCATCTTCAGGTATAGTGATGGTCTTTTTGGCGTAATCTTGCGCCATTTTCTCTGCGTTCGGACCGTCATAATAGATTTCTGCTTTCCTACCGGCAGCATGAAGCCGACCGAGTTGCAGCTTGACAGTGCGCTCTTTCCAGTTGTTCAGTCCGCCGACATACCATGAATTGCCTTTCCGTCGGGCCATGATGACATATTCACCGACCTTACCTTCGAGCGGCAAAGTCTCGTCCCAAACTGTCGGAATGCTCGAAATAAAGCGAGTACATTCAGCTTCTTGCTCATAATGGGTAGGGCTATCGCAGAGCATGTTCAATGGTGAGAAGAAGACAACATACATGCCCAGCTGATGAGCACGCGTACCTTGGCTCATCGGATTGCTGTTTGAGGGATAATAGGTCTTCTTTGTTCCGTTCAACATGGCTCCTTGCGTGTAGTCCATTTGGCCTGCCAGCATTCTGATATAGGGCACCGTGACGTCATAGTTCACTTGATCGTATTTCGAAATGGGCGACCATTTGGTCTGTTCCTGCCCGGCCACGCCCTCGAAATTAACCACATTAGGGAACGTTCTGTTCAATCCGGTGGGCTTATAAATGCCATGGAAGTCTACTAATAAATGATACTTGGCCGTCATTTCCGCTGCCCTATATGCGAAATTCACCATCTGTTGGTCGTCACGGTTCAGGTAATCAATCTTGAATCCTTTCACACCAAGCTCCGAGAAATACCGACATGCCTTCTCCATATCCCGCTCGAAGGCATAGTAACCGGCCCATAAGATGATGCCGACATGCTTTTGTTCGGCGTAGTTCACAATCTCTTTTAAATCGATTTCAGGCACTATCTGGAACAAATCTGCCTTATTCTTCACGGCCCAACCAGCGTCCATGATGACATACTCCAGGCCATACTTGCTCGCAAAATCAATATATGCCTTGTAAGTTTGGGTGTTTATGCCCGCTTTGAAGCCCACATTGTAAAGTCCCCAATCGTTCCACCAGTCCCAAGCTACCTTTCCTGGCTTGATCCAAGCAGTGTCTTTGATGCGCGAAGGCGCAGCCAACAGATAGACCAAATCGTCATTCAGTAACTCATTCTCGTTCTCTGCGATAGAGATAATCCGCCATGGAAACGTGGCATCTTTGGCAGATTGGGCGATATAGTCCTCGGTAGAGCGCACCAACATCTCTAAGTTGAAGGTGCCGCCTTGCACGATTTCCTTGGGATAAGGGGCAAAAATGCCTTTCAATGTCGTTGACTTGGGGGCTTCGGGATTGAGATACATGCCCGGATAATCGTTCAGGTCGGATTCTGTGATGGCCACTTTGACCCCGTTTTCGGCCTCTACCAGAATTGGAAGAAAGATAAGTCGGTCCTTATTCAGGCCGGAAAGCGGTCCATGCGTATAGGTATTCTCGAACGAATTGGCGAATTGCTCGGCAAAGGTTCCCTTTTCACGGACATAAGGAACGTAAGATGGCAGGTCTTTTGCAAAATTAAAGGTCGCAATCTCATTGACTACTTGGAAAGTATTCTTGCATTTGGCCTCGAAACGATAGGCAACGCCTTGGTTATAAGCCCTGAAAACAAGGTTATAGTTATCGAATCCGAGAGTAAGCTCCCAATACTTGTCTTCGATGGTGGCCTTTTTGTAAAATACCGCATTGACAGTGCCATCGTGAAACGCCTTTTTAACGTTCTTGATGCGCTCTCCATTGCCAAAGTCCTTGGCCTTTCGGTTCGTCATGGCTATCTGAGAGCTGTTGATCAACGGCTGGTTCTTATAGCTTACAGCGTAATGTATTTTCCCATCGACGTCAACCTCGACGGTAATGTTCTTGTCCGGAGAGTTCAATTTGTAGGATTTTCCCACGGCACTTCCAATCGAACAAACTGCCAAAAGGGCCAGCAAAATCAATTTCTTGTTCATGGTTTTGAGTTTTGTTTATGGTTTATATGATGTATGATCGTGTATTTCGGGTTGCCCGTCGGCTTTTCCTGACTTCCTATTCGGCCCACTGTCCATCAGTTGATGGCGCTGTTCGCGAACGAAAATCCGTGTCCCTGTATGTTTTTCAATGAAGTTGGTTAACCTTCATGCTATCGGTTGTTTTTTCATATTCGTGCAATATTACTTAATTTCGGCAACATGCAACGAAAAAAACACCTGAAACACAAGAACTTTAACATATTAACACAAAACATTTCTTTTATTAATTGATTTGTAATATTACTTATAAGCTTTGACAAATCTCCGGTTCCCGCACTTCATTCCACATGGGTTTCCCTCCTCATTTCTCTTTTTTCATTCCCTAAATTCCACACTTCTCATTTCTCATTTCCCATTTTTTCCCTATCTTTGCAATCGTTTTGCACTTTTGCAAACGCTGAAATTATAATTATTTATGTACAAAACAATTTTCAACAAGCGCCGTAGTATCCGGTTTACGCAGTTCGTAAACAAGGGCTACGCACTCTTTTCGTGCTTGGGAAAGGAAGTGATTGTCGGTACATTGAGCGTGGCTTCGCTCACTTATGCAAAGGCCGAAGGCATCAGTACCGATGTTACTAAGCTCGACTCTGCACACTTTAACGAGAAAGAGTATGTGCTCGACGAGGTCAATGTCACCGGGTCGAGGGCGCCGCTGACGCAACGTCAGCAAGCGAGAATGGTTACTGTACTGAGCCGTGAGGACATTCAAGCGACGCCGGTACAAAGTGTTAACGACCTGCTGAAGCGGATTGTAGGAGTCGATGTGCGCCAACGTGGCCCGATAGGTGCGCAGACCGACGTGACAATCCGGGGCGGAAACCATGAGCAAATCACCTTTTTGCTGAACGGAATCAACATCGGTGACCCGCAAACGGCACACAACGTGGCCGACTTCCCTGTTGACATCAGCGAGATAGAACGCATAGAAGTGCTCGAAGGACCAGCCGGATCGGTCTATGGAACAGCCTCGATGCTGGGCGCAATCAACATCGTTACGCGACCGAAACGGCTGCCGAGCCTCTCCGTTTACGCTGAAACAGGAAGCTTTGGTTATGTGCGTTCGGGGGGCAGAATCAATGCCGTTAGTGGCAAATGGAACAATCAATTGTCGGCTTCTTTCACTAGAAGCGACGGCTATAACCGCAATAAAGCGGGCGGACTGAACACAGATTTCCGTGCTGAAAAGGCTTTTTATCAAGGCAATTACACTGATGACGACGTGCTTGTCAGCTGGCATGCGGGGCTAAGTAACAAGGATTTCGGGTCGAGTACCAACTATAGTGCCAAGTATGATGACCAGTTTGAACATACCTTTAAGACCTATACGGCCGTGCAAGGTGAGACAAAACGCGGCGTAATTAAGTGGAAACCGGCCGTTTATTGGAACCATAATTACGACCGTTTTGAGCTGTTTAGGGGTCGCCCGGGCAGCTATCCTTTCAACTATCATCGCACAGATTGCTATGGAATAAACCTCAATTCGTACTTCGATTGGAGCTTAGGTCGCACCGCATTCGGGGCCGAATTGCGCAACGAAGACCTTGTAAGTACGAACCTCGGCACCCCGCTTTCGCACCCGAAACACGTGAGCGGCACCGATAATGTCATGTATAAAGTGGGAGTAAACCGCACGAACTTGCAGTTCATCTTAGAGCATAACCTGCTCATTGGTGGCCTTACAATGTCGGCAGGTTTGGTGGCTGTGAAAAACAGTTGGGCCGAAATGCACATGAAAGTCTATCCGAGTGTGAACGCAAGTTACCGCTTTGGCGACGCATGGAAGCTCTATGCAAGTTACAATACGTCGTTGCGTATGCCGTCAATCACCGAACTTTTCTACTCTGTTGGGGGGCATAAGGCCGACCCAAACCTGAAACCAGAAGAGCTTTCTGCCGTGGAATTGGGCGTGAAATATGCTAAACATGGACTTTCGGGCAGCCTTAGTGGCTTTTATAATCACTACACCAACCTGATAGATTGGATTGACGACGGCGAGAAAGACGCTGGAGGAGCCGTGGTGTGGAAGTCGGTTAACTTCGGAACAATTGATGCTTGGGGCACGGAAATGGCCTTGAATGCTGACTTTCGGCAGCTTCTTCCCACGCAAAAACTGTTGAAAACATTGGGCATCAGCTATTGTTTCATTCAGCAACATCACAAGGAATTTGCCGGCATTCATAGCCTTTATGCACTGGAATATCTCAAGAATAAGGTCGTTGGAAGCCTGCAATTGAACCTTTGGAAGCGGCTTGATTTGGGCGTGGACTACCGTTTTCAGCATCGCATGGGCAGCTACAAAGACCCCGCGGGCAAGCTGCATCGCTACGGCTCCTACGGCATATTGGACGCCAAACTATCGTGGAATGCGCCGAAATGGAACGTTTATCTTGCCGGAAACAACCTGCTCGACCGCGATTATGTGGACGTGGGCAACGTGAAACAACCCGGCGTTTGGATCGTAGCAGGGGCAAGGTTCGACGTTGAACTTTGAAGTTTGGGCCTTTGAAGTTTGAAGATTGAACATTGAACTTTATGATTACTTGTGCCTTGGCAACAAGTTATCGGCAGGTCAGGTAGAGGAGAAGCCTCGCCTGACCTTTTGCTTTCACAATTTGTTCCGGCCCATTTTGCAACCAGACATCACCCCAATTATACGATGAAATGGCCCATTTTGTAGCATAATATTGCCGAAATGGGCATGCCGGGACGTACGGCTCGTGCGTCCACTCAAGCTGATTAAAAGCGAATAGGCAAGACTATCGGGGCGGACGCACGGACCATGCGTCCCTACATGCATTCGAGCGGTTCGGAGTGTCGGCGATATTGATAATCAACAGCTTATGACTTGCGTTTCAATATCAGCCATTTTAGCGTGCAAAATGGGCCATTTCATCGTGTAAAATGGCTGATGTTGCACGGTGAAATGGCCCATTTTAAAATGTGATATGGTTACGATGGGAATGTAGGGACGCACGGTTCGTGCGTCCGCTCAAGCAGAGTAAGTGGATAAGTGGACAAGTAAACAAGTTGACAAGTGGGGAGTAATCGGACTATAAACAAGCCCATTTAAGCGGACGCACGAGCCGTGCGTCCCTACATGCCACGCAACAATCAACTTATTCACCCGTTTACTCGTCAACTGTCAACTGAAACATGAAAAAGGGGTACCATACTTATACTGCATTGGCAGCCTGTTAGTTGCCACCGGCCCACCAAACGGGTTGCGTATAGACGTACATTCCGGCGTCATTGCCCGAACCGAACGCTTTGGCGACATTGGGATTGGAAACCACATCGCTGTTACCATAGGGCAAACAAAGCGGCCAACGGTTGGCACTTCCAGCAGTATTGTTGGGGTTAGTCAGGCTTACGGGATAGCTACCATCGATGAAACGGCAGCGACGAATATCGTTATAGGTCTCCAATTGTTCGTCACGTGACTGCGCAATATACTTCTGAATGAGGATTTCTTTCAGTGGGTTTGCGGTGTAACGTGGGCCGATTGCCGCGAGATAGGCAGCGATTTCGCTGTCGGATATTGTCTTGTCGATGACGCTTCCGCCTGTCTGATAGAAGTCTTTGACAGACGCTTTGACCCCTGATTCGAAGTTTGTCGTGGCGTCAAGTCCCAAGCGTGCCTTGGCTTCGGCAAGGACAAAGTGGAGCTCGGAAAGGCTGAGCACATGCAAAGGTGCAGCACCATTTTCCAAATAGGCAGGCCAATTGACGTACTCCGTTTCGGAAGCCATCGCGTCATCTCCGGGATTTGCCACAACGTTGTTGCCCCATTTGTTGTAGTTATAGATGGGTTCGCGCGGGTCGTTGCGGTCGCTTAGCAGCTTCTCTACGGTCGAAGAGCAACCCGTGTACTCACGGCTTTGCGCGTAGGCATACCAAGAATTGTCGGCCGTTTGACCGTTGAACACAGCCAGTTCGCAGCCCGTGAAGCCGCCATCGAGGGCAGCCTGTGCCTCAGTGATGACTTTCTGGAGTTGCGCATTGGTCTTGTTCGTGCCGTAGGTGCGCAGCAAATAGCGGGCTTTCAGGGCGTGGACGAAGGCCAACCATTGGTCGGTTTTACCCTTATAAAGAATATCATTGTCGCTGACATCATCGGTCCCGCGGGCCAGATTGATTTGAGCACTGTCCAAAAGTTCAAACACACGCGCATAGACTTCCTTTTGCTTGTCGATCTTCGGAGCCGACTTTACGAAGCATTCCTTATAGGGAATGTCGCCATGGAGGTCGGTCAGCGTGGCCCAGTTCAAGGCTTCAAGCGTCTGAGCCATGCCTAAAAGGGCGTATTCCCCTGCGTTGACACCGCCTTCCTGACACTTGTTTCGAAGCAGAGAGAGGTTATGAAGGTTGAGATAAGTGCTGTTCCAGTCGTTCTCAAAGACCGGACTTCCGGCCACTTCTGAGGTGTTCCGGGCCTCAACTTGGCGCAGTTGGTTGTTTCCGGTGCCAAAGAGTTGCTCGGTAAAAGAGGACACATACCACGCATAATTGCCACAGAGCGTGGAGTAGACCGTTGAGACTTCGGTCTCGGTCAGCTGGAGTCGGGCGTTAAGATTGATGCCGGGGTGGGCCTCATCCCTGTTGATACGGTCCATCATATCCTCTGAACAAGAGGCGAAAGCCAATGAGAATGCGATGGCACCGAATAGATATTTTGTTTTCATAATTGTACGCTTTGCGTTGATAACTGTTGATATACGTTTAGAAAGTGAGCTTAAAGCCACCGCCGAAGCTTGAAGTGCTGGGCACAGAGTAGCGTTCAAAGTAGCCGCTCATGTTGCCGTTGCCTTGTGAACTCTCGGGGTCGAGGTCGGGCATCTTGGCCCATACGAGCACATTGCGGGCGAAACCGTAGACCGAAAGGTCGATACCTGCGAACTTAGGCAGCTGATATGTCAAGGTGACATCGCGCAACTTGAGATAGCTGGTGTCGTAGATTCCGGCCTCAGTCACGTCATTATAGGCCTGATAATAATCCTGTTTGCTCACCTTAACGGTGTTCTTCTTTCCCGTAGCTTCATCGATTCCCTCGGCAACCATCGTACCTTCGTGATAGTTGAGCGATGCTTTCGTCACGCCGAAGAAGTTCATCGTGAGCAGTGTTCCATTGTACATGCAACCGCCTTTCTGCCAATCAAGCGTGGCAGCGAGCGACAATCGCTTGTAGCGGGCATGGAGATTGAAGCCCATATTGAAGTCGGGTGCACACTCACCAAGGTTGACACTGGCGGAAGTGGCCTGCGGAAGGCCATTACGGAGCAGCAGACTGCCGTCTTTCGTACGCTTGAAAGCCTTGCCATAAATGTTGGGATAGGTGTAACCTGCCTGTGCACGAATCTGCGGTTCAACGAAACCACCGAGCATGATGCTCTCAACACCGTGGGCAAGTTCCTTCACTTTGTTGGTCACCTTCGTGAAATTGAGGCCGAAGTCAAGGCTGTAGTCGGCATGGTCGAGGAGTGTTGCGTTCAAAGCAAACTCATGTGACCACGTCGTCATGCGGCCAGCATTGGTACGGAGAGCCTGATAGCCGCTTGAGCCTGCGGTCGGGACGTCGAAGATCTGGTCCTTCACGTCTTGATAGCTCAGCGTATATTCCAGTTTCACACGGCTTTTGAAGAGTGCGAGGTCGATACCTGTCTCCCAGTTCGACGTGTTCTGTGGCTTGAGGTTCTCATCGAACTTCACGTAATAGGGCGCATAGCCCCTTGCACCACCAAGAGGATAGCTTATCGGCGTGTAGATATACATGCCACTACCGTAGGTCGGGACATACATATAGTTGTTATAGAACCGACCGGCCTGGCCCACTTGTGCATAAGACAAGCGGAGTTTACCATAAGAAAGCAGCGGATGCTCTTTCAGCGGTGGAAGTTCGGTGAATATCCAGCCCAAAGAGACCGACGGATAGAAGAACGAACGGTTGCCACGCGGCATGGATGAAATCATGTCGTTGCGGCCCGTGACGGTCAGATAGAGCATATCTTGCCACGAGAGCGATGCCTGACCGAAGAAACCCACAGTGCGTTCCTGCTCATGATACTCCTCATGAGCGTCTACCGAGGCCGTGTTGGCAATGGTGGGTTGCCCATAAAAGGCCAGACCGGAGCCGTCGTAGTCCCAGATGCGACGGTATTCGTGATTGAACTCGTTGCCAAGTACCAACCCAAAATCCCACTCCCTGTTGGCTCCCCACTTAGCCGTGAAGTTGGCAGTGAGCAGGTTATTGAAGATGTTGTTCTGTTTTCCGTAGTTCTCCACCTCGCCTTTTGTGTTGTAAGCAGAGCCAAGTTCGGCAACAGTGGCATTGTTACTGGTGTACGTGTCGAGCCCGGCTTGTTCGCGAAAAACAAGGTGGTAGCGGTCGCCCCAGTTCAGTTTCGGGGTAAATTCCGCATAGGCATTGCCAAAGACGCGGTTCGTGTGCTGCGAGAATTCGTCGTTGGCCGCCCACCAATAGGGATTATTGAAGCTCGTGTTGCGGAAGAGGATTTGCGAAGTGGGCTTTCCCAGCGCGTGATAGGGCGTTCCTTTGAGGTCATATTCGGCCGGAGCGGAATAAACCACGTTGATGATGCCGCTATTGGCACCCGGTGCAGCCTTCACTTTCACGGAGCTATAGTTGGCAGAGAAGCCTGCCTTCCACCTATCGTCCACTTTCCAATCCACAGCACCGCGTGCACCGGTCCGCGTCATGCCCGTCGAAGGGATGATACCGTTCTGATATGTATCGCTGATGCTGAACGAATAGCTCACATCGTTCTTGCGTTGCGAGATGTTGAAAGTGGAGTTTTGGGTGAAACCTGTCCTGAAGAAGTCGCCCACGTTATCATGGGTCTCGGGCTTGGCCCAGCCACTCAGACCGGCCGCTGCATACTTCGGGTTGTAATACATGCCGGCATGTGACGTGAGATCGCCGTTGGTGTATGTGTTATTGACGTTTCCACCGTATTTAGGGTCGTTGGGTAGGTCGGCAATCTTCGGACCCCACGACATGGAGTTATTCGGATTGTAGTTCGTTCCGTCTGCACCTTGTGCGTAAACTGTCTGCCGTTCGAACTTGCGGCTGACAGTTTGCGCGCTCAAATCGGTCGAAAAGGTGATGATGGGCTTGGCCGATGCCTTGCTACCCCGCTTCGTAGTAATCAAAATTACGCCGTTCGAAGCACGAATACCATAGAGAGCTGATGCCGCCTGTCCCTTTAACACGTTGATACTTGCAATGTCATCGGGGTTCAAGTCAATCGTTCGGCTGGCGTTGTCGGCCCCCTTGACAGAGTCTTCCGTATCAAAATCGGGCGTAGAAGAAATCGGCATGCCGTCAACAACGTAGAGCGGTGTGTTGTTACCATCGAAGGAACGCGCCCCGCGAATGACGATTTGGGCCGACGCACCCGGTGCTCCTGAAGAGGTACGAATGTCAACACCCGTCAGCTTTCCCTGCATGGCACTGGCCAACGACGATGTTCCTGATGTGTTCAAGTCCTTGGCATCGAGCACTTGCGAGGCATAACCGAGGGCCTTCTTCTCGCGTGTGATGCCCATGGCCGTAACGACTACCTCGTCGAGCACACGGTTATCGGGGTCTAATTTGATTTTCATGTTACCCGATGCCGTGACCGTCTTCGGTCGCATGCCCAAATAAGTCACCACGAGCTTGCTGCCTGCTTGTACACTTAAGCCGAACTTACCATCGACGTCGGTCGACGTGCCCGTCTTTGTTCCAGCCACCATGACCGAAGCACCGACAATGGGCTCGCCGTCTTCGCTCGAAACCACGGTTCCCGTCACTTGCATCTGTGCAACGGCCGCTCCGACGCTTAGGAACAGACCGGCAAGAAACATCAAAAGTCTCTTCTCCATAAATCTCTCTCTTTAAAATTTGTAAATTACATCAGCCGTCCGACTGCCACCAAGCACCGATACGACTTGCTTATGATTGAAAATATCGAATGCAAAGTTAAGAAATGTATAATTGATATGCAAGCTTTTTCGGGTAAAAAACTTTCATTTTAATTCAAATATGGTGATATTTGTTTCAAATAACACGAAAATTGCGGATTTATACAACAATAATGCAAGAAAAGGCGCCTTCAACTAACTTTCTTGCTTCCATTCCTAACGCTCTCTTTTTATCTTTTGGAGACAAAACTGTGGCACTGCAATCGGAAAATCATAAGTTAACCGGTCGTAAACCACGAGTTTGCGATGCAAAAGTGGCAAGTTTATGATTCCAAGGCGAGGTTCCAGGGAGTTCCATTAACCGGAACGGCAGAGAAATAGCAATGAAATAAAATTATGATATAAGCGATATTGAAACGCTTACATACGTAATTATCAACGAATTACAAAGGAAAAAATTCCAATTTCCTGCAAATTCGTTGGAAATTCACGATTATAAAAAATCTTTATTCTTGTTGAAAAGCACATCTATTGGTAGCCACAGAAATGAAAAACCCCCGTTGCAGTGTAACGAGGGCTTGTGTTTGAAAATGCTTCTTTCAGGTGCTTATCTCACAATCTTATGACTTTTGTCACCTTGCTTAACGATGAACACGCCATGCACCGGGAGTGCGTCCGCGTTGAATTGAGCTGCGGGAACGCTGAGTAGCCGGTGCCCTTGCAGGTCGTAGACGGTGACGGGCGCAGAAGCATCGGCTACCTTGACCGCATTAATGCCTGTCGTCGTCCAACCATCGTCGCCTGTACCGCCATCGATACTTTGGAGAGCACCGCCTGCAATGACAACCTTGTAGCTATTGGCAGCTCCTTTCGCCCGGCGCACGAGTTGCCATTCCGTCTCATGATACTCGGCGGACTTCGTACCGACAAACAGTCGGTAGGTTCCGTCAGCAAGTCCCGTCGGCAACGTAATCATATCACTGAGCTCGCCTACGGAGTGGAGATTGGCAACTCTTGCGACAAAGTTTTTCTTCAACACCTTTGTCGTCGTGTTGTTCTGAAGCACGATGGCAACCTCGCCCGTGAAGCTCTCGCCGGTCAGGTTGTACATGGTTCCGGCATTGACGTTCAACATCGGTCCGAACTTCATCGCAGAGAATCTCTCATCGCTAATAATATGTGAATGATAGTCCATTACCTTTTCTGGAGAGACGCCAACGAGCATGTCCTGCCCCTCTTTGAAGGAATAACCCTGCGGGTTCAACAACGCAATGTCGTAATAGCCGTTGCCTCCTTTGGCGCCCCAACCCCAGTTCACATGGACGAAGCCCTGTTCGTTATAACCGTCAATCACAAAAGCATGCCCACCTTCGGTCTTGTCCGAACCCGTATAATACAACGGTCGACCGGCATTCAGTTCCTTATAGATGATGGTCATCCACTGCAATGTGGAATAATAATTGCGATAAAGCAGGTTGATACCGGCATTATAGCCGAAGTTCTTGATCAGACCATGGCGGGCCTCGTTGGAATAGGCTCCCGATCCGCTCGGCGTATATTCCATGCTGACAGCAATGCCACATTGCACCATCAGCGTTGAGACCGCTTTGGCCTGCACGGAATTATAAGTTACCGCGTCATAGTCATTGAGCATGTTCTTCCAATCGTAGGTGGTGTTGCCAAAGTCGGCCGAGATGATCGTACTACTTCCATTGACCACGACGCTCAACGTGCCTTTACCGATACCTTTGGCCGGATAATTGTAGTGCTTCATAATCTGTGACAATGCCGTTGCCACGCAGCCCGTTGGGTAAGGTGTCGTTCCCGACAAATGTGGGCAGTCGTTGTTATAGGGCTTCGACTGGCTCCACACGGTCTTCACAATCGGGCTCACCGCCGTTTTGAATGTTCCGGTAGGAATGACGGGGGCATATTTCTTCCCTTCTGCAAGGTAATTGCTCATCGAAGCGGTCGCCGCATTGACGAACCAACGCAAAGATGTATTGATCTCCGCATTGTAGGAGTCCTTGGAATAACCGATAACTGCAGGGAAAATGTCGTCGTTGGCAATGATGGCAAAGCCTGCTTCCGAGCCCATGACAGTTAGCACCTTGTTCTCGGATAGGACTTTCAGGTCGGCAGTCGGACTGGTTGTACGTGTCTGCGCCGAGGCTTCAAGGCCACGCAGTGCCTGCAATGCGGCCTGACGCTTCTGCAACAAACTGCGGTCGGCAGCCTGAATCCCCACCGACAGCAAGAAAAGAGAAGATAAGAGTAAAAACTTTCTCATTAGAATTGGTGTGTTGTTTGATAGAAACGAAATAAAACTTTTTACATATAAAAAAGAACCGGACAAGACAAGCCTGTCCGGTCTTTCGTTATATCAGAGGATTTTGCGTCTACGGGAATAAGATATAGTCGGTCTTGGTGCCGAACGCTCCCACATTGGGAACGGCATGTATCAACTTCAGCGTGGCCATCTTTGTGCTCTCATCGTAGGTTCCAGCAATACCGGAGCCATTGACACCATCTGCAGTGACCTTCACATCGTCTTTTTCATTGCCACACACCCAAACCTTTCCATATTTTGAATGCTTCCAAGCGGGTTGGGCCGGAACAGTCACCACGCCTTTCTCATCAATCGTAAACTTGATGTCGTAGTCGTAACCGTTTTCCGCGTCAGCCAACAGCACATAGTTGGTACTGTATGAGCGCACAATCAGTTTTGGCTGTTTACCAAACATACCCAAAGCAACCGTTACATTATGGGTCTTGTAGCGGATAATATTATAGGTTATCTCCGGCAGACCGTAGATAAAGGCGTCTTTTGAAGCCACGGCAATATTTACCTTTTCTGATTTTCCTGCGGGCATATTGAAAGTTACCTCAACGTTCTTGGCCTTTTCTCCGGCAGCAAACTTCACATCAGTCGGTGCTTTGAAGAGTTTATTATCACTTGACAAGGCAACCGTCTGCGCCCCGGCTGAGTTGGCACGAGCCACGCGCACAATGAGCTTTTGAGCCTGATCTTCAGTAAACTTAACGGTATCAGACTTTGGTGCAACCAAGTATGCGTTGCCACCTGTATCAGATGGTGCCGGTTCATACTTATAATCGTCTGAGCAGGCGCTTAAGCTTGCAATACACAAGCCGAGCAATACTGCGAATGAATATTTCAGCATCTTTTTCATTTCCTTTTCCTTTATGAAATACTTATTTAATGTACTACAGGAGTATAACGACTCGAGGGGTCAGGATTGTTATAGCCTTTGACCGCACTGTTGTTGTTTTCCTCGGTTATAACAATACAGAGATTCATCCAAGCCGGCCGCCCGTTGGTGTTGTAACGGCCGAGTTCATAGAAGTTTGTGCCTGCGTAACCACGTTTGACAGAGTAGTTCAGACGTTTGATATCGAAGAAACTCTGTCCTTCACCCCAAAGTTCTACGCGCTTCTGGAAGACGATCTCTTCAATAATAGCATCTTTGTCCGTGAGTAGGCAATTGTAGTTTGCATCACGTGTCTGCATGATATTATTCAAAACCGTCTTTGCATCGGCAAGCTTATTCTGCTGGGCCGCAGCCTCGGCTTCGATGAAATACATCTCTTCGACGCGCATCAAAGGATAGGCACAGGCCGCAGCAACGGAAGACTCGCCGTCGTTACCTTGACCCGGACGGAACTTAATGGAAGCATAGGTCGATAGTGCTGTCTTGTAAGAAGCCTTTAAGTAGGGAACTTGGCCGGCCAAAGGGCTGGAAGCCGGGGCTTTCCAATAAAGTTTACGCCAGTCAGTATCACTGATGCGGTCATAGAGTTCCTTTCCTATCATACAATGCACAGCGCCTGCACCGTTATAACCGAACGTCGTCTCGTTTGACATCCATGAGGTCCAGTTAAGAATACCTGTCTTCACCGTTATAGCGTCTGCAGTCTGGTTAGAACCCCACATCCAAGGAGCGGTCGTATTGAAACCTGTTGTCGGGTTCAAGGCAACAGCTTTAGTCACAGGAGTCACCTTTGCAGCAGCAATGGCCTTCTTTGCATACTCCTCAGCCTTGGCATAGTCCTCGACCCACATATAGAGCCGGGCCTTCAAACCATAGACACAGGCCTTGTCGGGCAGGGTATTATCGCGTGTGTCGGTCAGCTTGTCAATGTTTTGCTCAGCATTATTCAAGTCTCCTTCAATGAATTTCTTCATATCTTCACGTGTAGCACGAGGATTCTTGCGAGCATCTTCCTTGCTCATACCGGCTTTTACGATAGGACAAGTCAGGTTTGTGACCACGTTACCATCGCTATTCTTGCCGTCAGGAAACTTTTCGTTCGGCAAAAACTCATACATACGAGCCATATCCAGATAGAACATCGCACGGAAAGCATAGGCTGCCCCAAGATAACCTAACTGTTGAGTGGTTGCCGTTCCCGGGTCTACGGCGAGGATAAGGTTGTTGGTTGTCAGCACCATCTTGTAGAAATAGTTCCAAATAAACTGTGTCACGGCATAGTCTCTTCCGATACCAGAGCATTCTATCCACTGCGCATATTGGTTATAAGCACGTTCCGACAGCGCCTCGTCGGCCGTCATTACGTCTCTGATTTTCATGATAGAGCCATAGCCCCAGCTATAATGGTAACCACGATCCCAAACCGTATTCAATGATGACGGGATAGCACTCAATAGGGCTTCCGTCGCTGCAGAGGAACGTTGCATCTGATTGGTCGTCGCGTAGGAAGTAGCCGGCTCCGTCTCTTCTTCACACGAGGTGAAAGCAGAAAGAGACAAAACAAGCAGCCCCAAGCCCAAGATATATTGATTGATTTTTTTCATATTCTTTTCCTTTTCTATTATGATTAGAATGTTACTGTCAAGCCACCTGAAATGGAACGGATTGGCGAATAGTAGGCATTCGTGATGGAACCACTCTCGCTCTGCCGTGGGTCGAAGCCCTTACGCTTGGAGAATAACCACACATTATCACCCGTAACATAGACACGGATATTGGTCAAGCCGAGGTTGCGGACAACAGGTTTCGGCAACGTATAGCCCAAAGTGATGTTCTGCAAATTGAGATAAGAAGCCGAAGTCAGGAAGCGGTCGCTCTGTGCAGCCATGTATTTATCGTTGAAGTTCAAACGGGGAATACTTGAATTCCTGTTGGTCGGCGACCAAGCATCAAGGATATCGGCATGGATCGCACGGCCTCTGTCCAGGTTCATTCCACTTGCATAACCATTATCGTAAGCCTTTCCACCTAATTGATAAGTGAAGTCTACGGCAAAATCAAAGCCTTTCCAGCTAAGGTTCGTGCCGAAACCGCCGAATGCATCGGGGTTGGGGTCGCCACAAAGATACAGGTCTGCTTCACCTGTTGTCTTGACAGTTTCCTGACCGACAACCTTTGGGCGTGCACCATGGGTAGACTGATCGACCTTATTGCCGTTTGCGTCGTAGTAAATGGTCTTTCCATTCCCATCTTTCTCATATACATTTTTATAATAGAGGGCCTCACCAGTAGTTTGGTCTACGCCGGCATACTTGTATATATACCAAGTGTACATCGGTAGCTTCTCACCATAGAAGTAATTGCCACTCTGGTAACCTTGCTTTCCGTCCACTACCGCGTTTTTCTTTTCATCAGCCAATCTGATGATACGGTTCTTATTGGCGGTCATATTCAGGTGGGCCGACCATGTAAGGTCCTTGGTTCGGATGATGTCGCCCTGCAATTCGAATTCGACACCCGTATTGCGCATGTCTCCGATATTGTCATAGTAACCCGTGAAACCAAATGATGCCGGCAAGGTGTACCAAGAAAGCATATCGGTTGTCTTGCGGTTATAATACTCGATAGAACCTGTCAGGCGGCTCTTCAGCAAAGAGAACTCGACACCGACATTGAACTCGCCGTTCTTCTCCCAAGAGATCTTCGCATTACCCAACTGAAGCGGTGCAAGCGCAAGCTTTCCGTTAGAGTTCTGAATTCTGTAAGTAGTAACATAATTGTAATAACCAATGTCGTCATTTCCCTGTTCGCCGTAAGAAGCTTTCAGCTTCAGTTCGTCTACCCAGCCTACATGGAAGAACTTTTCCTTTGAGATGAGCCATGCACCACCCAAAGACCAGAAGTTACCCCAGCGATGGTCGGGATCGAAGTAAGACGAAGCATCACGGCGATATGACAGTGAAGAGAAATATTTGTTGTCATAGCTATATTGTGCACGGCCGAAGAAACCTTCCGTGTTGTATTCAGACGTGGACGAAGTAGCAATGGCACTGGTCGTTACGGCAGCACTCAACTCGACAATACTGTTGAGGAACATGTTATTGTTGTGGCCGGCCAGCGTCGTTATGCGGCGATGGTAGTATTCATGGCCGAGCATTGCTTCAACATCATGCTTGCCAAACTGACGATGCCAGTTGAGCAACTGCTGATAGTTGTAGGTCCAAGTACGTCCATGGCTTACATCGGCCATACCATTTGAAGAAGAATATTGGCCGAACCAAGGATTCCTGCTTGATTGCGCACGGTATTCATCATCATAGACGCTGTTGGTAGAAGTGAACTTGAAGTCAAAGGGGAGATTAATTTCCACCGTACCGGTTGCACTGAACGTGTTACCTTCGTTATAGTTCTTGTTCACCAATGCATCGGAAAGCGCATTACTACCTCCCATATAAGGACGTTCCAAACCAAGGAGGCTCTTCTTTTCGCCATAGTCATAGGTCCAGCCACCCGAAGCCTCATGGCGGATTTTGTTGCCTTGGGCATCACGAATGAACAGCGGATAGATAGGAGATATTCTTGATGCAGCAAAGACATTACCGGAGGCATTAGCCTCACCATCAGAACCTAATTGATTCGCATTGTAGTGTGCATAGTTCATGTTGACACCAAACTTCAGCCATGGTTTGAACTGATAGTCGGCTTTCAAACGCGATGTGAAACGCGCATAATCAGAGCCAATGGAGATACCTTTCATGTTCAGATAGTTGGCCGAAGCATAGAAAGAAGACCGCTGGGTGCTGCCCGCACCCGTCACGGTGTACTCCTGACGCAGCGCATGACGATAGATATTGTCGAGCCAATTGTCTGGAGTCAAGAGGTATTTTCCACCATCCGTGCCCGTCATGACGCGGCCTAAAGTGGCATTAGGATTGAGCTTTCCATTCATACCAATCATGTTCTGACCCGTCGGAACGGTGTAGACATTGTAGTTAAGACCGTAACTGTCGCTCGCTGTCAAGTGCTGATTGGCAAACGCATTGGCCTGTACTGCACTGTAACCATAGGTATCACGGGCATAATTATAAAGACCTTTGTACCATGTTTCATAGTAACCTGCAGGGTCGTTTATATAATTATAGTCGGGCACCTGACGTGAGTTCACACCCCATTTTGCATCAACTGTGACGGTTGCATTGCCAGAACGACCGTTTTTCGTTGTAATGATGACCACGCCATTGGCACCACGTGCACCATAAAGAGCGGCGGCGGCGGCCTCTTTCAATACAGTCATACTCTCAATATCCGTAGGAGCAATAATGTTGATATCACCATCATAAGGCATTCCGTCAACAACATAAAGCGGAGAACGGGCCGCATTAATCGAACCGATACCACGGATACGAACCGTCGGAGCCGTGCCCGGCTGACCCGAAGCCTGTGTAATCTGCACACCCGAGACCTTGCCACGCAAGGCTTCTACGGCGTTCGTGGTCTGCACCTTTGCGATATCTTCGGCCTTTACGACTGCAGCAGAACCCGTAAACGACGATTTCTTGGCCGTTCCATAGGCAACAACCATCACTTCGTCCAAGGTCTTGTCATTCGAATCCAAGGTGATGTTCATCTTCGAAGCTGCCTTGACCGTCTTATTTTGCATACCGATATAAGAAATCTCCAAGCGCGAGCCGGCCGGTGCAGACAGTGTAAACCGTCCATTTGCATCGGTCATCGTACCCGTATTGGTACCTACGACCCGGATAGAAGCCCCAATAACGGGCTCACCATCTTCACTTGAGACAACGGTTCCGGAAATTTGTGTTTGAGCCAAAGCTATTCCAAAACTTAGGAATAGGCCGGCCAAAAACAGCATTAGTCTTTTTTCCATAAAATCTCTCTCTTTGTTTAATTTAATTATAATGTTTGTCTTTTCTTTGCTCAACTTTTTGGGCCGCCCCGTCTCTATATCCGGCAGGCTTCATCTTTCTGTCCGGCACGGAAGCGAAGCCGTTTTACGAACGAACTTTGGCCGGAAGTCAACTTTATCTACGCATATTGGAATGCAGAAATGAAATGAGCTTGTTCTCTATTCAATTAATAAAAATATCTTAAACGCGTTATGCTAAACAGTCACAAAATTAAATAATGTTTAGAATATAGCCAAACTTTTTCTGCAAAAAGTTAGTTTCAGACCTTGAATTTAACATAATCACTTGCTTTTTCCTGCATTTTTGTTACGAATTAAAAGTTTTAACTACCGCATTGAAGCGTTTTGTGCTGTCAATATCAAAAAACAAAAGAGTGTTAACAGGCTGCTTGAGCGGACGCACGAGCCGTGCGTCCCTACATACTTATAGCGTTTTACACTCAAAAACAGGCAGTATATGAGGGGAATGTAGGGACGCACGGTTCGTGCGTCCACCCAATATAGTTGATAAGTAGACCAATTTATGGGTTGACGAGTAGGCAATCATCGGCCATAAACAGGCCGTTTGAGCGGACGCACGAGCCGTGCGTCCCTACATGTTTATAGCATTTACATACGAAAACAGGCAGTATGTGAGGGGAATGTAGGGACGCACGGTTCGTGCGTCCCCTCAATATAGTTGATAAGTAGACCTATTTACGGGGTGACGAGTGGTCAGTAATCGACCGTAAACAGGCCGTTTTTAAAACCGGGACAGGTTCTTCCAAAAATATGCGGCAGTAGAATCGGCCGTTAACAGGCAACCTTTGAAATCTATTCAAAGGCTATTGAAAATCAACAACTTATATCTTGCTTTCCAATCTCACCCATATTGCCGCACAATATGGCCCATATTACTGCGCAATCTCACCCATTTTATCGTGCAATATGGGTGAGATTGGAAAGCAGGATTACTGTTCATGTAAATCCGGATAGCCGTTTATGTGAAACTGATAACGGTTTGTGTCGGCTCACCCCCGCTTTTTTCGTCGCTCTTAGTCACCTGATTGCCGGCTGCCTGATTACGTATTTCCTCCAACATCTGGCTGGTGCGCTTGTAAGTGGGAGTGCTTTCGACGGCGAGAATGACGTCTTCATTGTCGAGATCTTCGGGCCTGAAGAGGAATATACGAGGGCGACGCTTGTATTGGTTGTTCTTTCCGATGTTGCCATAGTAGTGACCTCGACGCTCATCGCGCTCTGCCCGGCGTTCCTCTTCCTGTGCCATTCGGTCGGCTTCTTCCTGCGTATGCTTCTTCAGATGACTGTCCATGCCGTCCACATCTTCTATTCCGAAGCCGGTGGCAAGGAGGGTCACCTTCACTTTCTGGCCCAATTCGGGGTCGATAGCCAGCCCCCATTTGATTTCAAAGTCGCTGCCGAACTTCGCCATGAAGTCGTTGACATCGTTCATTTCTTCCATCATCAGGCCCGACTTCTCGTTCTTTTCGTTGCTGAATCCAATGCTCAGGAGTATCTTTTTGGCGTTGAAGATGTCGTTGTCGTTGAGCAACGGCGAGTTAAGGGCATCTTCTATGGCATGCTTCACACGGTTTTCTCCCTCGCCGTATCCCGTGCTCATGATAGCCACGCCACCGTCTTTAAGGACCGTTTTCACATCGTTGAAGTCGAGATTCATATAACCGTCGTAGGTAATAATCTCTGCAATGCTCTTCGCAGCCACGCTTAATGTGTCGTCGGCTTTGCCGAATGCGTCGAGAAGCGTAAGGTCGGGATAAATCTCTCGCAGCCGTTCATTGTTGACAACCAGCAGGGCATCGACGTGTTTTGCCATCTCTTCGACCCCGTCGAGTGCCTGATCAATCTTGCGATCGCCCTCGAAACGGAACGGAATCGTAACGATACCGACCGTCAAGATGTCTAATTCTTTGGACACACGAGCAATAACCGGCGCCGCACCGGTGCCCGTTCCGCCCCCCATTCCGGCCGTGATGAAGGCCATTCGTGTGCCGTCTCCGAGCATATACTTGATGTCATCGATGGTCTCTTCGGCTGCCTGACGGGCTTTCTCGGGCCTGTTTCCCGCGCCAAGACCTTCTTTTCCAAGTTGCAAGTGCACGGGAACTGGCGAGTTGTTAAGGGCTTGTCGGTCGGTATTACAGAGCACGAATGACACCTCATGTATGCCTTCTCGGTACATATGATTAACGGCATTGCCGCCTCCACCGCCTACTCCTATCACCTTGATGATGCTGCTTTCCTTTTCAGGTTCCACGAAATCCAATTCCGTCGGCTTGTTATTTGTGTCAATCATAACGTCAAATGATTATATATCCGAAACTATTTTACTGCTTATTCATCTTCAGAAATCATCTTACCAAAGAAGTTCTTGAGCTCTCTGAAGATTTTATGAGAGGTGCTGTTTTCCCTTCTTTCCTTAGCCAAGCGGGCCTCTTCTGCACGCAAAGCCTCGCGTTCAGCCTCCAATTCTTCGTCTTTCCTGCGGCGTTCCTCGGCCTCGGCCTTTTGCTTTTCGGCCTCCGTGCGCACCACTCCGCTGCCGGTTGTCTCGTTCAACGTGCGTGCTTTCTGGTGCAGTTCGTCTGTGGTTGCGGTGGTTTTCGCCTCGGGTGCGCCGGTGAAAAGGTCGCTGTTGATTTCCGGTCCGGCGCAATTCATGTCGCCTTTTGCCAGAATTCCGAGCACAGTATTCATCGTTCCGTCATGCGCATTGATGGCATCATTCGTTGAATTTATGGTCAATGTGACAAACTTAGCTATGCGAATTTTGTCGATATGTGTGTGATTTCGGAACGCAATCTCAATGTTTTTGAGGTTCGATCCGCCTCCGGTAAGAATGATACCCCCCAAGAGATTGTCGGCATATTCGGCTGGAACTTGGAACCAAACATTCTCGATTATCTCCTCAACACGGGCCTCAACGACCTCTATAAACTTGCGACTTTCAACCTGACGTTCGGCATCTATGGAGAGCATCAGGCTGTTATCGATGTCGTTGTTGTCTGTATATGCACTGGCATATTTGAGCTTCATCTTTTCGGCATCAGCCTCTTCCATCTGCAAAGAGGCGATGTCTTTGGTGATGTTGTTGCCACCCAACGGGATAACGGCCAGGTGACGGAGAATATTTTTGTAGTAAACGGAGACCGTAGTGCTCTCTGCTCCGAGGTCAACCAGCACGCAACCGGACCGCTTTTCGGCCTCGCTCAGCACGCTATCTGCCAGCACCATCGGGGCAAGATACATCTCGGCGATAGCTATACCGGCCTGATCGAAACACTTGTTGAGGTTGCGATAGAAGGTTTTATGCCACAGAATGTTGAGGAAATTGCCTTCCAAACGGTTGCATTGTATGCCGACCGGGTCGAGTTGATACTGTTGATCGAGTTTGTATTCCTGTGTGGCTGCCTCTAAAATCTCGCGGTCCGGATAGCTCATCATGCGATTGGCATCCATCAATTGATTGACCATTTCCTGCGAAACTACCGTATCTTCGGGAACTTCCTTCACGATAACGTTGCGCACACTGCGTATGGATTGCCCGCCAACGCCCACATACACATGGGCAATATCGGTCCTCAGAGCAGTCTTGAGTTTCGTGATGATATTGGAAAGACACTGCACGGTCTTGTCAATGTTATACACAACGCCCTTGCGAATGCACTGTGTGGAGTCTTCTCTGACTACAGCCAACACCGTAATACTGCCGTCGAGGTTCTTCTTTCCGGCTATACCGGTGATCTTGGTTGACCCCAGTTCGATAGCAACAATAAATTCTGCCATGCTCTTTTCTTTATCTATTCAACTTCTGTTTCTTCTTTTCTTCGGGCTTCTTTGGCCCATTTTCTGACTTTTCCGAGGCTTTGTTCTTCTTCGGTTCGGCTTTTTTCGCAGACGTTTTAGCCTCATCTCGCTTGTCCTCTGCAGCCTTTTTCTTCGGCTCGGTCTTTGTTTTTGCGGTCCCGGGAGCCGCAACTGGAGCCTCTTCTTGTTCGAGATCATGGGCATCGATCACCCCTCCTACAGCGTCACTCTCTGCAACTGCCTCAGCAACACTCTCCGTTTCGTCGCGCTTTCCGTCTTTTCGTTTGCAGATAATCTGGTTATCGAACTCGAGATTGATGTAGCTATAGCGGTTCCAACCGGCTTGCGAAAGCCCGTATTTATAGAACTTTTCAAGGCGATTCATCTTCTTATCGACAAACGAAGTCACAGCTTCCATGCGCTTGGCTCTGCTCTTTAGGGACGGAAGCCGGCCCAAATAAACAATGTGATCTCCCACTCTTGGCACCAGTTCGACGCCTAAATCGGGTAGCACATTGATTTGTTCAATCTGGTTACGCCACAGTTCTTGAGACATCAACTCCTTGCTTAAAGGCGATATATATTCGGTGGCAAACCGCTTATTGATGTTTCCTGTGGCAATGATCAGGTCGGAAGTGTAATGCGAATTGGGCATGATGCAGTCGTTGTCGTCCAGATAATAGTCGTCGCCATTGGCGGCTTTGATTCTGACGACAGGCATTCGCTGGGTCAACGCAATGTTCACTTCGCCGCTTTGTGTCTTATAACACTGGGCCGTTTTCACGAAAGGACTGGCCGTTAGCGTCTCTTCCATCTTGCGAAGGTCCACATACTTCATCGGTTTTTCAAGCGGATAGAGATGCGTTTTCTCCAATCTTTCCTTGATTTCCCGGGTGTTGATGAAGCCATTGGTGGCCTCATCCTGAATGTTGATGTTTACTTTTGTGCACAAACGGACTGTCTCATCGGGCTTATTAAAGGCCGTAAAGGCCAGTATCAGATATGTTCCAATGAGCATATCTGACGCAACGATGAAAGTCTTTTTCCAGTTTATGCGCATTCGTCAGGCCGTTTTTATGTTTTACTTTCAATGATTTTGGCAATCTGCGGCACGTAGTTTTCGAGGTTACCTGCGCCAAGAACCACGAGCACATCAAAGTCGTGACCCTTCACATAGTCGAGAACTTCGTCCTTTTTTATCAGAGATTTCTCCACACCGGGCTTGAGATTGTCATAGATAAGCCTGCTTGTCACGCCCTCGATTGGCTCTTCTCGCGCCGGATAAATCTCCGTTAAGACCACCTCATCGAACAAACTCAGCGCGTCGGCAAACTCATGATAGAAGTCACGCGTACGCGTATAGAGATGCGGTTGGAAGATGGCTGTGAGCTTACGGCCCTTGAAAAGCTCCCTCAAACTCTTGGCACTCTGCAACACTTCCTTGGGGTGATGCCCGTAATCTGACAGGAACACGTGCCTATTATTCTTGATTTTGAAGTCGAACCTACGCTCAACACCATTGTAAGTCCGCATGCCATAGCGTAGCTCTTCGGCTGTACATCCATTCAATTGTGCCATAGCCATGGCCGCAATCCCATTCTCGATGTTAATCGGAATGGGTTGTCCAAGGACGATATTCCCAACGTTTTCAATCGGAGAAACAAAGTCGAAGCTGATTTCTCCGTTCTCTATTGTGATGTTTTCTGCATGGAAATCGCCCGCTTCACGGCTGTATTCATACACTTTAACGCCTGCTTGTACGTTCGGTTTCATCTCCAAATCCTTGTGAATAACAAGTGCTCCGCCGGGCTGAATAAGCTCCGTATAGTGGCGAAAGCTTTCAAGATAGGCCGCTTTTGTACCGTAGATGTCTAGGTGATCGGGGTCGGTTGCGGTGATAACACTCATCCATGGGCGCAGCCAATGAAAGCTTCTGTCGAACTCATCGGCCTCTATGACGACGTAATCGCTGTCTGAAAGAATGTAATTCGTACCGTAGTTCTTCGATATTCCACCAAGGAAAGCGTTGCAACCGATGTGACTCTGGTGCATGATATGCGCACACATCGTCGAAGTTGTAGTCTTTCCGTGCGTCCCGGCAAAGCATAATCCCTTGTGACTGCGGGTCAATGTGCCCAAAACCTGTGCGCGTTTCTGGATTACAAATCCTCTTTCTTGGAAGAACTTCAGCTCTTGATGCTCCGCAGGAATGGCGGGAGTATAGACCACCAACGTCGTTTGTGGGTTCTTGCAGGCGTGCGGTATCTCGTCGATATTCTCTTCATAGTGAAGCAACATGCCCTCTTTTTCAAGCTGATGTGTGAGGGCCGACGGTGTCTTGTCATAGCCCGCGACCACCAATCCCCGCTTGATGAAGTATCTTGCAAGGGCACTCATGCCAATTCCTCCGGCCCCGATGAAGTACAAGGCCTTTATATCTTTCAGTTCCATATATTTCTTTTTGCTGTCTTTATCTTGTTGCTAACTTGATGACTTCGTCGGCAATGATGTCGGCGGAGTCCTTTAATCCGAGTTTCAATATGTTTTCTTCCAGTGCTTTCAGCTTGGCTTCGTCGCCGACGGCCTGGATTGCCGTCCGCAAAAGCACGTCGGCGGCCTCGCTGTCTTTTACATATAGGGCCGCATTCTTATTGACCAAGGCCATGGCATTCTTGGTTTGATGGTCTTCGGCCACGTTGGGCGAGGGCACAAGGACAACGGGTTTGCCTATCAAACAGAACTCACTGATGCTGCTCGCCCCTGCACGACTGATGACAAGGTCGGCTGCTTTGTAGGCTGCTCCCATGTCGCTGATGAAGTCGATTGCCCGAAGATTGGGCAGTTCCTCACCCTCTAACCGTTCCTTAATGGCTTCATAATACACCTTACCTGTCTGCCAAATGAACTGAACATCGCTCTGTCCGACGAGGTCAAGATGCTGCAATATGCTCTCATTGATGGTACGTGCGCCCAGACTTCCACCCACGATGAGAATCGTTTTCATGTCGGGAGCGAGCCCGAACAGCTGCCGTGCCTCTGCAACGGAGTATTTTGAGTCGAGCACGTTCTGCCGAACAGGATTGCCGGTCAATATGATTTTGTCGGCAGGAAAGAAGCGTTCCATTCCCTCATAGGCCACACATATCTTCTCGGCTTTCTTGGATAAGAGTTTATTTGTGACGCCGGCGTAGGAGTTTTGCTCCTGAATCAGGCACGGAATACCCCACTTTGCGCACACATTCAACATGGGACCGCTGGCATATCCGCCCACTCCGACGGCCGCCATCGGCTTGAAACGACGTACAATTCCGCGGGCCATGCACTCGCTCCTCAAGATTTTGAAGAGCACAATGAAGTTCTTAAGCAGGTGTTTGCGGTCGAAACCGCAGATAGGAAGCCCCTTTATCTCGTATCCGGCAGCCGGAACACGCTGCATTTCCATACGTCCCAAGGCTCCCACAAAGAGTATATTGGCATCCGGTCGCTTAGCCTTGATGGCATTGGCAATGGAGATTGCCGGGAAGATATGGCCTCCCGTTCCGCCTCCACTAATGATGATTCTCAACTCATTATCCATTTCTCACGATTTAATATGATAGTGCAAAAGTAATGATTTTTTTTAGTTTATATTCATTTTGCATTCTATTTATTGTTAAAGACGGCCCGACGCGCATCACGCCTGTGCTGCAACCGGCTGCGGTTTTGGCTTCGGAGACTCGCCTTTCTTCTTGGCCGAGCGGCTCACACTCAGGATAACTCCCACGTAGATGCAGTTGATCATCGACGATGTTCCACCCTTGCTGATGAGCGGAAGAGGCTGCCCGGTGACCGGAACAAGCCCAACGGCCACGCACATGTTGAATAAAGCCTGCGACACGAGCAGCAAAGCGAGTCCCATGGCCAGCAAGGCTGGAAAATTATTCTCGCATCGGCTGGCGATACGACCCGTGCGAAAGAGGAGCATAATGTAGAGAACAGCCACGGCAACGGCCCCTTCTATGCCCAATTCCTCAATGATGATGGCATAGATGAAGTCGGAGAACGCCTGCGAAAGGAAGTCGCGTTCGACACTGTTTCCCGGACCTTTGCCCACCACATTGGCCGAAGCAATGGCGATATTTGCATGGGCCACCTGCGCATCCTTGTCCAAATCGACCTCTTCGGGCGTGGGTTCCTTGGGCGAAGCAAACTTGTCTATGCGCGATTTCCACGTGTCGGCGCGGTGGAATATCTTGCCCAATGCGCCCTCTTCACGGTCGTCTTTCACCTGTTCTGTCAGTTTCTTGTCGGTATTTTCCTGCGTATTGTCCTTGCCAATCAGCATGATTCCGGCGAAAACAACCAGCATGAAGCTCGCCGTAATGCCCACGAGTTTGCCCAATTGTCGCATGGGTACGCGTCCGATAACCATCAACAAGAAGATGACAACGCACAACAATGCGGCCGTGGAAAGGTTTTCCATGCCGATAAGAGGAATGATAAAGCCACACACAATGAGTATGAATTTGAAGGCTCTTTGGTCGGCTCCGTGGTCAGTTTGCATGGCACTGAGGATCTGAGCCGTTGCCAATACGAGCGTACCTTTGGCTATTTCCGAGGGTTGGAACTGGATTCCGACGAAGCTAACCCATCGTTGTGCGCCGTTGGTTGCCTGACCTGCGAAGAGAACCCAAATCAAACTGATGAACGAAATGGGTAACATAAAGGGGGTAACTGCCTTGAAATACTTGCACTGAATGTTCAATGTTACGATCATACAGCATATACCTAAGAACAGAATTCCTATGTGTTTGATGAGCGGAGAGAAGTAACTTCCTCCCTTATACGTAAGCTCTGAAGAGGCCGAAAACACCTCTACGACGCTGATAATGCACAGAAAGAAGAAGATCATCCAGACGACCTTGTCTCCCTTGAAGATATTACTTAGCGTTTTATTGTTCATCAGTTATAAAAAATAATACCCACTCCGGCCCTCCAAACACCCACCCCGACCCTCCCAAAGGGAGGGAATGCGAACAGAGGAAGCCTCCCCCGCCCCCTCCAAAGGAGGGGAGAGCGAGCTTGCAGGGCTTTGATTATGAATGATGCATTGTGAGTTATGAATTAAACATTATATCTTGTAAATTAAATACGGTGAGTTATGAATTAAATTCCGCGGTGATTGATAATCAATATATTACACCTTGTCGTCTAATATGGGCCATTTCGTCTTCCAATATGCCCCATTTTGTGCGATGATATCAGCCATTTTACTGCCCAATATCACCCATATTGCACGCCAATATGGCCTATATTGCAACGTTGTTTCTATATAACTGCAAACCAATTGCTTAGGAACCCTTTCTCAAAAGTATTGCCCCAACCTCACTCTCCCCTCCTTTGGAGGGGTTGGGGGAGGCTCCCTCTACTCGTTCTCCCTCCCTTTAGGAGGGTTAGGGTGGGTATTAGAGAGGGTGTTGGGAGGAGGCTTTATATTCCTTTTCTACAGCCCTCTCACCATTTCCTTAAACATATTGCCTCGCTCTTCCATGTTGTGGAACAGGTCGAAGCTGGCACAACAGGGACTCAGGAGCACAGTGTCGCCCGGCTGCGCCATTTCGTTACAGGCCCGAACGCAGTCTTCCATACTGTGCGTGTCACGGACCGGGAGCCCCAAACTGTCGAAGTTATCGTGCAGTTTTTGGTTGTCGGCACCGAGATAAACAAGGCCCCGACACTTCTTTTTCACGAGTTCTTTGATGGGAGTATAGTCGTTTCCCTTGTCTTTTCCACCCAGAATGAGGACTGTCGGCGTTGTCATGCTCTCCAAAGCATACCAACATGCATCGACATTCGTGGCCTTCGAGTCGTTGATATACTGCACGCCTCCGACCTTGCATACCTTTTCCAAGCGGTGTTCCACGCCCGGAAAGTCGCCCAGACTCTTGCGGATTATCTCCTTTTTTATGCCGGCAATGTTTCCTGCAAGGCCTGCTGCAAGACTGTTATAGATGTTATGTTTGCCCGTAAGTGACAGCTCTTCCTGCTCCATATTGAATGGAGTGGGATACTCAAGTCGGTATTCTCCACTCTCGATATAGCCGATGGAGCCTTTCTCTTTCAGCTCTGAAAACGGACAAGCCACGGCTTTTATCTCGAACTTTTCAAGCTCTTTGCGAATCACAGGGTCGTCGTTCCAATAGATAAAGCTATCATTCGGGGTTTGATTTTGGAGGATACGCATCTTCGCATCGGCGTAGTTCTCGAACTTGTTTTCGTAACGATCGAGATGATCGGGAGTGATATTGAGGAGTATAGCGATGTTGGCATGGAAGTCATACATGTTATCCAATTGGAAACTACTCAGCTCTATGACGTAGTAATCATGCGGATCTTCGGCCACTTGAAGGGCCAAACTCCGACCGATATTGCCTGCCAATCCAACGTCATATCCCGCAGATTTGAAGATATGAAAGATGAGAGAAGTGGTTGTGGTTTTGCCATTACTGCCCGTGATACACACCATTTTGGACCGCGTATAGCGTCCCGCGAACTCTATTTCGCTGATGATATGCGTGCCTTGAGCCATGAGTTTGCGCACCATCGGCGCCTCTTTCGGAATACCGGGACTCTTGATTACTTCGTCGGCTTTGAGGATTTTGGCTTCCGTGTGCTGCCCTTCTTCCCACGCAATGCCGTGGTCGTCGAGGAGTTTCTTATATTTATCCTTAATCTCCGACATGTCGGAAACGAACACATCGAAACCTTTTTTGCGAGCCAAAACGGCTGCTCCGGCACCGCTTTCACCGGCACCTAATATAACGATTCTACTCATATTATCTGACTTTTAGGGTGATGATGGTGAGTGCAGCAAGGATAATCGTGATGATCCAAAAGCGAATGGTGATCTTTGATTCATGCTTTGCGCTGTGTGGACGCGTCAAAAGATACTTGCAATCCGGGTCGAGTTGGTCGTCGGTGACGCGGAAATTGTCGTGTATGGGTGTCCGTTTGAACACGCGTTGTTTGATGCCTCGATGCTTACCTATTTTGTAATAGTAAACCTGAATGATGACACTTAGGCTTTCAACAAAGAAGATTCCGCAAAGTATGGGCAGCAATAATTCCTTGTGAATGATAATGGCACTCACTGCAATAACGCCGCCAATGGTCAGCGATCCCGTGTCACCCATGAACACTTGTGCAGGGTAAGCGTTGTACCAAAGGAAGCCTATTAGCGCCCCAATAAAGGCACTTAGGAAGACAACCAGCTCTTCGCTCTGGGGTATATACATGATATTGAGGTAGGCAGCAAGCTGAATATGACTGCTCACATAGGCCAAAATACCGAGCGCAACGCCAATGATGGCCGAGTTTCCGGCACACATTCCGTCCATACCATCGTTGAGATTGGCCCCGTTGCTGACGGCCGTCACTACCAAGATGGTCATGATGACGAAGAGAATCCAGCCTGCCGCCACCTTATGACGACCGCAGAAACTCATCAGATTGCTGTAGCTGAGGTTATGACCTTTCACAAACGGAATGGTTGTCTTCAATGATTTGTGGGCTTCGGCCCGGTGCTTGACGACCATTTCCCGGCCCTGTCGCTCGATGGCGATATTCTCGTTCATCTTCACATCGGGCGACATCCACAGCACAAGTCCCACGATAAGGCCGATACCAACCTGTCCGATGATTTTGTATTTGCCTTTCAATCCCTCCTTATCGCGGCGGAATATCTTGATATAATCGTCCATTCCACCGAGGAACCCCAGCCAAACAGTGGTGATGATCATCAGTATCAAATAGATGTTACGCAGTCGTCCTAAGAGCAAAACCGGCACAAGTATGGACATAATAATAATGACTCCGCCCATCGAAGGCACGCCGATTTTCTTCACACCAAAGGGATCTATGGACGCATCGCGCTGGGTTTCGGTAATCTGTTTCGCCTTCAAATACTTGATAAACTTCTCACCAAACCATGCTGAAATGGCCAGCGAAAGAATCAAAGCGAGCAGCGCACGGAACGAAATATAGCCCCACATGTGGGAACCACTGATGCCGTATTGCTCAAGAAACCTGAAAAGATAGTACAACATGTTATTGATTTTAGAAACCGATTTATGCTTTGAAGATGTCGTGGAGCACTTCCTTGTCGTCGAAATGATGCTTCACGCCCTTGATTTCCTGATAGTCTTCGTGGCCTTTTCCTGCAACAAGCACCACATCTCCACGCTTTGCCATCATACAAGCCGTTCGAATGGCCTCCTTACGGTCGACGATGGAGATGACTTTCCGCAGCTGTTGGTCATTCAATCCGGCCAGCATATCGTTGATAATCGCCTGCGGTTCCTCGAAACGGGGATTGTCACTGGTGATGATAACCCTGTCACTTTGCCTCACAGCTTCTTGTGCCATAAGAGGTCGTTTGCCCTTATCACGGTTGCCACCTGCGCCACATACGGTGATGACATGACCCTTTCCGTCGAGCACTTCGTGTATGGCATTGAGCACATTTGCCAGTGCATCGGGCGTATGGGCATAGTCAACGATGGCCGTAAAGCCCTCGGGTGACCGGATAGGTTCAAGACGTCCGCTGACACTATGCAGCGTACTGAGCACCAACAATATATCTTCGGGCTTCTTGCCCAGCATGACTGCTGCGCCATAAACGGCCAGAATATTGCTCACATTGAACTTGCCAATGAACTGAACACCGACTTCCCGGCCGTCAATCTCAAGGTACATACCTTCGAAATGACACTCCAATATGCGGGCGCGGAAGTCGGCCAGTGTGCGAGTTGAATAGGTCTTGACGGTTGCTTTGGTGTTCTGTACCATCACCATTCCGTTCTTATCGTCGGCATTGGTAATGGCAAAAGCGTCTTTAGGCAAGCCATCGAAGAAGGCTTTCTTGGCATTACGGTAGTTTTCGAACGTCTTATGATAGTCCAAATGGTCGCGGGTGAGATTGGTAAACAAGCCACCTGCGAACTTCAGTCCGCCGATACGCTTCTGGTGGATAGCATGACTGGAGCACTCCATAAAGGCATATTCGCAGCCGGCCTCGACCATCTTGGCCAACAATTCGTTGAGTTCTATGGGGTCAGGAGTTGTGTGATCGGCCGGTATAGGCTGGTCATCTACATAATTACATACCGTAGAAAGCAAGCCGACCTTATGGCCAAACTTACGGAACATATTATATAATAAGGTGGCAATCGTGGTCTTTCCGTTCGTTCCCGTCACGCCGACGAGCTTCAATTTTCTTGAAGGATCGCCGTAAAAAAGCGTTGCAACCTTGCCGGCAGCATCTTCCGTAGAGGCTACCTGCACATAGGTTACGCCCCCAACCGGCTCGGGAAGGTCTTCGCAAAGAATGGATTTGCCCCCGAGTTCTATGGCTTTGGCAATGAATTGATGGCCGTCTACTTGCGTACCTTTCATGGCTATGAACAGATGACCGGCTTTAATCCTGCGCGAATCAATGTTCACACCCGTGATTTCTACTTCGGCATCACCGACAATCTTTATCGGATGGATGTTCTTGAGGACTTCGTTTAGTTTCATATTCTCATGTATTGCTGTTTCTTTTTAATCCAAAACGAGGGTTATTTTTTCCCCCTTCTTGATGAAATGGCCAGGTTCCAAACTTTGTTGAATCACCTTTCCACGTCCTAAAACGGTTGTCTTTACGCCACGACTTTCCAAAAGATAGACGGCATCGCGGGCCCCCATGCCGGTTACGTCAGGGACATATTTAGAGCGATGTATGCGTTCTCGCACCAAAAAAACCGTGTTATTGTGGTTCTTACTCTCTGCCTTTCCCCAAACAGGATTACCATCTGCATAGCTACCACTCCAGTTCTTGTTGGTGGAAATGCCCAAATGACTGAGCACATAGTCGGCAGCAAGAATGTTACCGGCTTTCACATCGGGAACCAATATCGATGAAGCATCGCGGGCATCTACCACATCTAACTTCAGACTTTGGGCCATAATGCCTTCTGCGATATTGTGGAATACGACACCACTCATGCCACCTCCGCTGGCCGGAAGCCCCGATTTCTGAATACAAACGATGCAACTATAGCGCGGAGCATCAGCAGGAAAATAACCGGCAAAACTCAAAAGATAATTAGTTCCGCCGCTTTTATAACCCTGAGCTCCCTTTGACATCTGTGCCGTTCCCGTCTTTCCAGCCACTCGAAATGAGGGAGAACCGGCCTTCTTTCCAAGTCCTTGGCTGACCACATGGTCGAGAATGGTTTGTATTTCGCGCAATGTCTTCTCCTTACAAATGCTTGCCCGCATCACTTCGGGTGGAAAATCCATAATCACTTCTCCGTTCTTGACCACCTGTTTAACAAAGCGTGGTCGCATCATGCGACCGTTGTTGGCAATCGCATTATAGAAAGTTAGCGTCGAAATTGGCGGCACCTGTGTTTCATATCCAATGCTCATCCAAGGCAAAGCCGTGTGGCTCCAGTTCACCCACTCACCTCTTTCGTTCTTCTTAGGCATACGAATTCGCGCCGGAGAAGCACCCACTAAAGGAATTTGAAGATTATCTGCAAGTCCCGTACGATAGATGCCTTGAACGAACTTTTCAGGGTTATTACGATAATAATCATCGATGATTCGACTCACACCTATATTGGAACTGACCATCAACGTCTGTGGTAATGTCAGTACACCATAGCCACCTCGTCGCCAATTATGGTCTTTCATCTCACGTCCATACATCGTCCATATGCCCGTTCCCGTGTTGACTCGGTAGCTTGTATCGACCACTCCGTCGTCAAGGGCAGTCATGATAGATGCCGTTTTGAACACAGATCCCGGTTCAAGAAGGTCGCTAACGGCATGGTTATGTATCTCTCTATACTTGCCATCTACGCACTTTTCCATATTAACAATGGCCTTTATGTCGCCCGTTTCCACTTCCATAACGATGGCAACCCCCACGTTTCCATTGATTAATTTCAGCTCTTCTATGACCGAACGTTCGGCTAAATCCTGCATACCTACATCGATTGTCGTCACGATGTCTGCACCATCTATCGGTGGCGTATCCATGATATTGAGAAACCGATTGAGCACTTTTCTGCGGTGAATGATACCATTTGAACCTCTAAGAATAGAATCATAAGAAAGCTCCAAACCAAAGCGGGCAGTGTCTTTTGCGCCAAACATGGCCCCAATTGTACGTCCTGCTAACGAACCATAGCTACGCTTTCGAGCGTTATATTCCTCGACATGGAAGCCGCTTTTGTTTTGAGAAAGACAAAATATCGGTAGTGCTTTCACCTCTATATACGTGTTATAGTCCACACGCTTGCTCCAAATCGGCCAATGACGACTTTGCTTTTTGAGCCCCATGGCAAGATCCTTCTTAAACGCAACGACTGACTTTCCTGGGAAGATACGGTTCAATCCCATGCAAACGGAGTCCACTTTGGTATGCCAAAGAGAATCGTTCTTGGCATCATGCAACGCCTTGAAGTCCATAAAGAGCTTGAATTCCGGCAACGAACTTGCCATCAATTGTCCGTCACAACTTAGGATATTGCCACGTATCGGCTTTACGCTTACACTGTCTTTCTTCACTCTATCGGCCACTTTCAACCAGTAATCGCGCTTGGCAGTCATAAGATATAGCGTCTTGCCTATCACCAATACAGCTATCATCGTCATTAAAATGGCGATGGCACTGTACCTCGGCATAACCTTATTACTGTCAAATTTGCTCATTCTTTCGGCACATTAATGATATAAGGAGGCTGACTTGCAATTTTCAACACACTGTCCTTGTTGTGCTTCAACAGCTCCAACACATGGCTCTCACGGCTCTTTTCCGTCAGTTGACTGCTACTTGAGAGGGCTTTATATTTTGCATCCTGCAATTCATTTTGCAGTTTATCGATTTCTATCAAGTCGTGCTGAACACTGTAACGATTGGCAATATACACCATAAGGAAGGCCGTAATGAGCAGAAACACGCCTATCTGATGGCGTATAGTTTGCGTCGTCAGGATATCACCACCAAGGATTTTCTTCAAAGTAAAGTTGAAAGCCTGTGGCGATTCTTCTTCCGTTGCCTGCGTTTGAATGACCTCTTTCAGCGTGGGAGCACTGTCATCAACCGCCGTTCTGACCTCACTTCTCACCTTTACAGACTCCTGTAATGTCTTCACAGCCTCATCCGTTCCGACTCCTCCGGCAGTTTTCGGCTGTCCGATTCGGTTATCTCCTTTGCTATTTATATCGTTATTCATCGTTTCTCTGCAATTCTTAGTTTAGCACTTCGGCTCCTTGGGTTCTCCCGCTGTTCATCTTCTGAAGGAACAATCACTTTGTTGTTCACAATATTGAACGGTGTCTCGACCCTTCCGTAGAAGTCTTGCACCCTTTCCCCCTCTGCATTACCGGTCTTCATCACGTTCTTTACGATACGGTCTTCCAACGAATGATAGGTGATGATACTCAACCTACCTCCCGGTTTCAGTAATGTCGTGGCCGATTGCAACATTTCTTTCAAGGCATCCATCTCGTGATTGACTTCTATTCTCAATGCTTGAAAGAGCTTGGCCATGTCTTTTTTCTCACGTTCGCGCCTGAAAATAGGTTCCACAGCCTGCAGGAATTCCTGTGTTGTTGCAATGCGCTTCCGTGCCCGCATGGTACATAATGCAGCGGCTATACGGCGCGATTGCTTCAGTTCCCCATAGAGATAGAACACGTTGGCCAATGCTTCTGCGTCATAATCATTCACGATATCGGCTGCCGTTTTGCCTGCTCTTTTGTTCATACGCATGTCCAATGGCGCATCAAAACGAAAGGAAAAGCCACGGCTTTCATCATCGAAATGATGGCTCGAAACGCCTAAATCAGCCAGTAATCCATCAATCTGTACCACACCATAATAGTGCATCCAGTTTCTCAGATAACGAAAATTACTCCTCACAAAGGTGAAGCGTATATCGTCAACGAACCTTTTTCCTGTGCCACCCCTGTGATTGATGTTCTGTTCTGCATCAGTATCCTGATCAAAACCATACAGATGCGCCTTGCCATCAAGCCGAGACAAAATCTCACTACTATGTCCTCCGCCACCGAAAGTAACGTCTACATAAATACCATTCGGCTGAATGTTCAGCCCGTCTACACTCTGTTTCAAGAGTACCGGCACATGATATGTCTCCACGGTCCGTATTATCTTCGGGACGTTTCCCCTTTGCATGCCGTCTTGCTTCATTCTGTTTCCTCCCCGTTCTGCCCCATCAATTCCTGCAAGGCACTACCGAAATCGGCCGGTTCGACAAAAGGTGTATCGCAACGTTCCTTGCTCCATATCTCAATCGTGTCGTCCACGCCGATGAACTTCAGCTCTTGTTCGATGCCGGCCAGCTTCAAATACCGCTTCGGAATAAGGAAACGACCATTCCCATCTAGCGTAACGACCTCGGCATCCGACACATACTGGCGGAAAATCTGCCATTGTTTCTTGTCCCATCTGTTGAGCCGTTGGCGCAGAATATCAAGCTGTTCGTTCCACACCTGCTCAGGATAAAGCACCAAACATTGCTCATATACGTCTTTGCGCAACACCAAACGGTCCTCGCCCGACACCTGAAGTGCCTTGCGAAACACGGCCGGCAGAAAGGCCCTTCCCTTCGTATCGGCTTTCGCTTCTATGTTTCCTAAAAAGCGCACACGTACATTATAATATGTTTCGGGGCCAAAGTTACATAAAAAACTCCACACTTCCCCACTTTTCTCCACTATTTTTTGTTTTCTTTCCGAATTGAGAAAGCGATGCCGTTTCCATTTATTTCAAAATCAATCCGATTTGTTTCTCAAATGAATATGAAATCGTTTGCTAAACGTAAAAAATGAATATTTTTGGCTTGAAAAGTGACTTTTTAGAAAAACTTATGCTATTTTTGCATCTTGTTAGTATGATAAACATGGATGAACAAATAGAGAAAACGATAGACATCGACCGAATCTTGAAAGGGAAAATGGGCAGCAAGGCCCGTTATGTGCCCCGTTTTCTCGTCGTTTGGCTCAAACATATCATCCATGAAGACGAGGTGAACCGCTTTCTTTGGGCGAGTCGGCACCTTGAAGGCACTGATTTTCTAACGGAATGTGTGCGTTATCTCGACATGAAACTCGACATTGTAGGCATCGAAAACCTGCCCGATAAGAACGATGGCAAGCTATATACGTTCGTTTCCAATCACCCTTTGGGCGGTCAAGATGGCGTTGCACTCGGTTCAATCATCGGTAAACAGTATGACGGAAAGTTCCGTTATCTGGTCAACGACCTGCTGCTTAACCTCCCGGGATTAAAGCCCGTGAGCATCGGAATCAATAAAACCGGTAAGCAAAGTCGCGACTTTCCACGCATGGTCGAGGCCGGATTCAAGGGCGAAAACCACCTTTTGATGTTCCCGGCTGGGCTTAACAGCCGTAAGATTAACGGCAAAATTCACGACCTTCCGTGGAAGAAAACGTTCATAACCAAGAGTGTTGAGACCCACAGAGACGTTGTCCCTATCCACTTCGGTGGCCGGAACTCTGAACGATTCTACCGCATTGCGAGGTTCAGCGACCGCTGGTTACCCTTCAATTTAGCCATGCTTTTCCTTGTTGATGAGATGTATAAGAACGTGGGAAAGACCTTTCGCGTGACCATAGGGAAGCCAATTCCATGGCAAACTTTCAACAAGAGCCGAACTCCGATGGAATGGGCTGAATTCGTAGAAGACCGCGTCTATGAACTACAATGAATGCAATCAGACTTTCATATACTGAAAAGAGAAAAAGAGAATGGAAGAAGAGATTATCCAGCCGATTGACAAGGCACTGCTGAAGCGTGAACTTTCCGCCGAACGTCAGCTTCGTATGACCAACAAGAGCCACAATGAAATCTACATCGTAACGGCTCATGAGGCCCCGAATGTGATGAAAGAGATTGGCAGACTGCGTGAAATTGCGTTTCGTTCTGCAGGCGGAGGCACGGGAAAAGCCATGGATATAGACAACTTCGACACGATGGAAAACGGGTGCAAACAGCTCATCGTGTGGAACCCGGAAGCCGAAGAAATCATCGGAGGTTACCGCTATCTCTTCGGTTCCGACTGGAAAATCGATACCAAGGGCCAGCCCGTTCTCGCTACAAGCCACATGTTTCACTTCTCCGATCAGTTCATGAAGGAATACGCTCCCTACACCGTTGAATTGGGACGTAGCTTTGTTTCGCTCGAATATCAGAACGTTCGGACCAATTCCAAGAGCATCTTTGCCCTTGACAACCTGTGGGATGGACTCGGTGCACTCACCATCATCAACCCTAAGTGCAAGTATTTCTTCGGCAAAATGACGATGTATCCGTCGTATATCCGCAAGGGAAGAGACATGATTCTCTACTTCCTTAAAAAGCATTTTGACGATAAAGACAACCTAATAGTGCCCATAAAGCCATTGAAAATCGACACATCTGAGGACGAATTATCAGCCATTTTCTGTGAGAACGACTTTAAGAAAGACTATCGAATTCTTAATCGTGAGATACGCCATTTGGGCTATAACATTCCCCCATTGGTCAACGCTTACATGAGTCTCAGCCCCACCATGAAACTCTTCGGCACGGCCATCAACTGCGGTTTCGGCGAAGTTGAGGAGACAGGAATACTCATTGCCGTCGACGAAATCCTTGAAGACAAACGTGTACGCCACATCGACAGCTTCGTGAAAGAGCACCCCGAGGCCCTATACATCACGAGCGGGGCCAACAAGGTCATCTATAAAGACAAACCGTAGAGGCAATATCAGCCTTGAAAAACCATGAAATAGCCATCAAGTCAAATAGGTTTCAAGAAATATTATAGGGGTCATCACCTGTATATCCACATGCTGAAAGTCCTTTAAGTTTCTCGTTATAATGAGAAACTTGAGTTTTCTTGAAATTTAAGTATTCAAAAGTAAGGTTGTACACTATGGACAATCCACATTGCGGATTCGTGATTTAGAGGGGCGGATTGCCGAACGCTGTAAGGAAACCCGGTCTAAGAAAGCACATAAAAGTAACGCTGTAAGTGTTGCGTTTTCTTTTTCTAAACGTGGCATATTAGTATGTGAACTTCATCTTTTTGTGTATATCAAATGCCAATACCAAACATTAATCGGAAGAAAACGCAACACCTTTGGCGTTGGTTTCGTGCACTTCACCTGGCGACAGCGTTGGCATTACATGCCAACACTGCCCTCTAAACAACAGAACCCCGGTGGGGTCCATTCATGATATGAAGCATATTCTATTCCTCGATTCATCAAGTAGGGCGTGCAACCCTGCATTCAAACCTCCGTTTTGTTGATTTTTATGACTGAAAACCAAGACGTTCGGATATCACCATTTAGAAACGGGAAACTATTTTTCCCTAAGTTTTTTCACCACAAAATAGAAGCCATGCCGTTATTCGGCCCGAATGAAGATGCAGTATGGGCCATATTGTGTCACAATATGAATGATATGAGCGTACAATAGGAGTGCTATTACCACACAATATTGCCCATTTCATCGTGTAAAACAGCTTATTTTGCACGTTTATCCCACCAATTTGAAGTGCCATTCCTTCCCATTTTATGCCTCGATTTCCTGCAGATTATGCAACAAGTTGATAGAGAATAATTTACAAACAAGGCTCAAAACTGTCGTATTTCTGCTGAAATGGTCTTTCGTTTTGAATATTGAAATCCTGCGAAGCACTTTGTAAAGAATTATCATGGTCGTTTAATTCATACATCATTCTCCCTGTTTAGCAAACCGAAAGACACCATTCTACCCCATGAACCTCTGTTCGTTTCGTGCAAAAACGCTACCGTCATGTAGGGCCGCACGGCTCGTGCGTCCGCTCAAGAAGCTATATCATGCGCAAACGACGGGAGATAAGCAAGGCAATATCATTTGAGCGGACGCACGAGCCGTGCGTCCCTACATGCCCCCTGCCTACAAATGATTTTATAATAGGACAAAGCCTAAAGTTCAATGTTCAAACTTCAAGGCTCAAAGCCAGCTCATCTTAAAGTTCAGACTTCAATGTTTAAACTTCAAAGCCAAAGTCCCTACATATTACTTGCATGTACTCCCAACGCATATTTTGCTTTTATAAAAACGCGAGAAAGCGGAAAAAACAACGATGAAATCGCTTATTAATCAAAAAAAACAGTTAAATTTGTAAACAACCTATCTAAACCTTTCGTCATGTCTAAGAAACTTTTGCTGCCTATCTTGTGGCTTTGCGCCTTGAATGTCGGTGCGCAGACGTTGAACTGTCGTGTGCTTTCGACAATCAATGCACCCGATTTAGGTGAGACACAATGCCTTTTCTTCGACCGACAAGGCATGATGTGGGTGGGTTCCTCGGCCGGTTTGAGGTCCTACGACGGCTATGATTTCCGGTCCTATCAGAGTGATGGCTACACGAAATGCCTCTTTCCGAGCAACAATATCCTTGCGATTACCGAAGACAAGCACGACCGTTTGTGGATTGGAACACGCAACGGGCTGGTCAGAATGGACCGAAGAACGGGACAATTCAAGACCTATCACCTGCCCGGAAGCAGGCAACGGGTTGTCTATACGCTGTTCACTGCACGCGATGGTCACGTGTGGATAGGGACCGACGGCGGCCTTTCTCGCTATGAACCCGGGCGAGATTGCTTCGTAACCTACGGCGATCGGAATGCCATTGTCATGGACGTTCGCGGGCAAAAAAGCCGTTTAGGCGACTACAGTGTCAAGGCTATTACCGAGGATAAGCATGGAAATCTCTACCTTGGAACATGGGGAAACGGGTTGCTTTTCTTTGCTCCTTCGCAGCGAAAGTTCGTGAGTTACGACCGTTTGAACGCCCGAAATTCGGCCTATTCGCTGCTTTTTGACAGTCGAGGACGGCTGTGGATAGGCACTTGGGGCTATGGCATCGTGCGCATGGACAGGCCCTATGACCGTGCAAATCCGGGCCTACATAGTTACAACAGTGCCCAAATAGGCTTCGATATCTGCTACAATCTGACCGAAGAATCGGCCGGAAAGAAAGTCTGGGCCTGCTCCCGTGGCGGCCTTACGGCCATTGATATGGACGACAATATGGGTCATTGTGCGAACTATACCGCCATCGGTGACGAGGCACAAACGGTGGCCTTGGGTGGCCCGAAGCGGATAACGACCGACCGAAAGGGCTGCCTTTGGATAGAAACGGCAGCCAACGGCATCTTGCATGTCAACACAAATCCGGCGCCGTTCAACCTGTATCGCCTTCCGACTTTGGCACAGAACAGTACCCCGAAGTCTGTTTATACGACCGACGGAAAGGGCTTTTGGATAGGAATGTACCCCTCGCAGCTGGCCTATTACAGCTCAGAAACGGGCCAAATACGCTATGGAAATCAAATCAGGGGCATTGAAAACATCTCACCTTATATATTATATTCGAGCATACCTTCGGTGAAATTACGCTTCAACGGCGAGCTTTGGATTGCCACGAATGGGTCGGGTATCATCGTTGTTCCACCCGGACAGCGTGGCAAGGCACGCATGCTTTCGGCCGCAGATGGCACAACCATTGCCGATGATTACGTCAACATGCTCTTCGAAAGTCGTGACAATGTAATGTGGGTCGGGCAAAGAAGCGGGCTGAGCATCGTCACTCCGGACGGCAAGGGCCGCCGTTTGGAGATGAAAGACGGCCGAGGAAGTTTTGCAAACTGCGATGTCCGGGGCATCATTCAAGACCATAAAGGACGCCTATGGATAGCTACCGACAACGAAGGTATCATCAGAATAACGGGCAATTCAGCGCATCCCAATCAGTTTGTTTACCGACATTACACTCCTGAAAACGGGCGTTTCTCACTCCATGACGCCTCAACTTGCTTCGAAGACAGGGCTCATCGGCTGTGGGCTGTGTCTTATACGGGTGGTCTTTTCATCTATGATGCGCGGCACGACCGCTTTGTTCCCGTCAATAGGGAGTATCAGTTGGGTCGCGGACAAGCCTTTTCACTGAACGAAGATAAGCGGGGCAGGCTCTGGCTTACCATGGGACAGTCGCTCTTGTGCCTGACTTTCCGACCGAATGCCGTGTTGCTTGATGCACAAGGTCACGTGAAAGACCGACCTGACATCAGGATTTTCACGCGCGAGGACGGCCTCGGCAATCTGCAAGGCTACCCGAATGCCACGTGCAGCTATGCGGGTCAGCTCTTCTTTACAACGAAAGGTGGCTTCTTTTCTTTCAATCCTGATGTCGCAGCCAACGTGGTTCGGCAGGAAACGGGACGACTGTTGGTGACCGATTTCTATGTCGACGACACGCCGTTTGCCCAACTTGAGGCCGCAAAGCGCAGCAAGTTGTCGGCCTATTCGCCTGCCTTTGCGCATCGGATTGTCATTCCTTCCACCGTCAGTAAGTTTGCCTTTGAGTTCGCACTGCTCTGTTATAGCCATCAAGACATGGTGAGATACGCCTATAAATTAGAGGGATATGATGACAATTGGCACTATCGTAGCGCCGATTTCCGCAGGGCTACCTTTCAAAACCTGCCGTCGGGACATTACAAACTCTATCTTAAAGCGGCCGATGGGCAGGGAAAATGGCATGCCCTTCCCTATGGAATTGCAATCGAAGTTCAGCCACATTGGTGGGCAACATGGTGGGCTTTTGGGTTGTATTTGCTGCTATTTGTGGGTCTTGTTTCATATGGAATACGACGTTATAAACGCCATTTAAAGGACCGAAACCGCATGCAGATGGCTGTCGTTTTCACGAATATTGCACACGAATTACAGACACCTTTGGCCGTTGTTTCAGCCGCTGTGGACGAGCTTCGCAGGCAGGCTCCGCAGTTTGAACAAGCTTATTCGCTGATTCAAAACAATGTAAACAGATTGGTTCAGCTGATACGTCAGACGCTTGAAGTAAGGAAATCGCAAGCCGGACAACTGCATCTCCGCGTGTCAGAAGGCGACTTGGGCGAATTTGTTTCAGCCGTTTGCCACAACATGAACGCCCTTGCTGTCAGCCGAAACATCGCATTACAGGTGGCAACCTTCCCCAAATTGATTCCCGGTTGGTTTGATACTGACAAGGTTGAAAAGATGCTTTCAAACCTTGTTTCCAATGCTTTGAAGTACACGAATGCTGGCGGACACGTGCGCGTCACGGTGGTTTTGGAGCGGGAAAAGGCTGTGATAACGGTACAAGACGACGGCATCGGCATCTCGAAAGAGGGGCAGAAGCAACTCTATACTCGCTTCTTTGACGGCGATTATCGCAAGATGCACACGCATGGAACGGGCATCGGACTCTCCTTAACGCGTGACCTTGTGAAGCTACATCATGGAGAAATAGCTTGTAAAAGCAGGCTTGGTGAGGGCACAAGTTTCACGATCAAGCTGCCAATAGCGCGTCGGTTCTATGCCGAAAACGAGGTAGAAGCAAGTCCGGCAAAGGCACATCGGGAGCCATCTACGGTGGACGTGGCCGGCAAAACGCCTCCCATTGAACCGTCAGATGACGTGGATGACAAAGAATACCGACTGCTGTTGGTCGAAGACAACACCGAACTACTGCGCTTGATGCAGCGTTTGTTAAGTCGAAAATACACGGTATTGACGGCCAAAAACGGCCTGCAAGCCTTGAATATCATACGGAAAGAGGAACTTGATTTGGTCGTTACAGACGTGATGATGCCCGTGATGGACGGCTATGAACTCGTGGAAACGGTGAAGAACGACAAGGATTTAGCAATGCTTCCCTTTGTGATGCTGACGGCAAAAATACAGGAAAAGGAACGCATGGAGGCCTATCGCATCGGCGTAGATGCCTATGTCACGAAGCCGTTTAAGCTGGAAGACCTGCAATTGCGCATTGACAGTATCATCGAAAACCGCAAGCGTATCAAGGAGAAATTCAGTGCACAGGCAGACTTCAAGATAGAAAATGAACACTACAGCAGCCCAGACAGTCGGTTCTTGCAGGCCGCTGTGGATTGCGTAAAGACGCATCTTGCCGACTCGGATTACGACCGTTCGGCCCTTGCACGGGCCATGTGTGTCAGCGAATCGACCCTTTACAACAAGCTGCGAGCCTTGACTGGGCAGAGTATCACGGGCTTTATCAATGCCGTGCGCATGAAAGAAGCCTGCCAAATTGCCCTGAAACAGCCCGATATTCCCGTTAGCGAACTTGCCGCAATGGTGGGTTTTAACTCGCCAAACTACTTCACTCGCTGCTTCAAAAAGGAGTATGGAATGGTGCTGAAGGAGTGGATTGGGAGACAATAACACCCATTCCGGCCCTCCTAAACACCCACCCCAGCCCTCCCAAAGGGAGGGAGAGTGAGCAGAGGGAGCCTCCCCCAACTTTTTCAATGGAGGGGAATGAGAGGTTGGAGAGCCTCCCCCAGCCCCTCCGAAGGAGGGGAGAGTGAGATTGGGGCAATACTTTTGAGAAAGAGTTTCTAAACAATTGGTTTCCAATTACATAGAAACCGCGTTACAATATAGGCTATATTGGCGTGCAATATGGGTGATATTGGGCGGTAAAATGGGTGATATTAGCGCGCAAGATAGGCCATATTGAAAGGCGAAATGGCCCATATTAGACGACAAGGTGTAATATATTGATTATCAATCGCTGAGGAATCTAACTCATAACATACGGAATTGAATTCATCATTCACAATATATCATTCATCATCAAGGCTCCGCAAGCTCGCTCTCCCCTCCTTCGGAGGGGCCGGGGGAGGCTCCCTCTGCTCGTACTCCCTCCCTTTGGGAGGGCTGGGGTAGGTGTCTGGGAGGGTTAGGGTGGGTCCTTCGAGTCGTCCCGCGCCTCTATCTTCCCAACCAAACTTCAGGGTTCAGCTTTGTAGTTTCCTTGCGCAACTGGAACTGAAGGATATTATCTGCACCGACAACGCCCAAGGATTGGCGCGGACTTACCTTTTGTCCGCGACTCACACTCACCGAATGTAGGTTGCAATATACGGAGATATAGGCACCATGGCGCACCATAACGACCATGCTTCCCGCGTATCCAAAGACCGCACTCACCTCACCATCGTAGATAGAACGGGCCACACAGCCGGGGTTCCCCTTGATGTTGATGCCCTTATTGTCGAGCGTTACGCCCTTCAAACCCGACACATTGTATTGTCCGAAGTGGCTCACAACCTTATAACTTCCGGAGATTGGCATCGGTAAGCGGCCGCGGTTGGCCTCAAATCCGCCGCTGATCATGCGGTCAACCGTGGAGAGCTGCTGCACTTCGTCGGCCTCTTTCTTGGCCTCGGCAAGCTCTTGTCGCTGGCGGGCAGCCTCGGTTTTGGCCTTTCTTTCAGCAGCCATGCGTTGGGCTTCGGCCTCTTTTGCGGCCTGTTCGGCCTGTTCCCGCTTCTCTGCAGCAGCCCTTGCCACCGCTTCGGCAGCCGCTTTCTTCTTGGCTTCTGCCGCAGATTGCTGTGCTTTCCGAGCCTCTTCGGCCGCGCGTGTGGCCGCTTCTGCCTCGGCTTTCAGCTTGGCTTCGCGTGCTTTAGCCTCTGCAATGCGCCGCTCATTCTCGCGTTGTGCGGCCTCAGCTTCAGCCTTTTTCTTAGCCAATTCGGCTGCGCGACGCTGCGCAGCTGCCTGTGCTTCGGCCTTTCTTTTGGCTTCTGCGGCCGCCCGGGCACGTGCTTTTGCCACCTCTTCTGCCACCAATCGGTCGATTTGGGCATTGAGAGCAGCATCTTTCTGCTGCTGTTCAGCGATGATTTTCTGTATGGTTTTCTGTTGATTTTGCAAGGAAGCGACCACTTTCTTCTGCTCGTCTTGCTGCCCTTCGAGGGCTTCTTTCTCTTTCTTTCCCTTGTAGAGGAGATTGTTTTTCCGACCTTTCACCTGCTGAAGTTGCAGATGTTTGCCGTCTACCTGCATCTGCTTGACCTTCACCATCTCGCCTTGTGCCTTCTGATAGTCGGCATATTCGCGCACGAAACGCATGCGGCGGTACATCTGGGCAAAGCTCTTTGCCGAGAAAATAAACATCAATCGGTCTTGAACGGTGCGGTGACGGGCCATGTAGCGCATGGATTTCACATACTTAGACTTGCGGTCTGACAGTTGTTGTTCAAGCGTTTTGAGTTGCGCTTCCAGTATGTTGATGTTGCCATTGATATGGTTGATGTCGCTTTCTATGCCCTCGATATGCTTCTGTCGTTGGTCTATTTGAGCGTTTAATGTAAGCAGATTGTCGAGTCTTTGCTTCACATCGGCTTGGTTTCTTCGCAAGGCTTGCTCTTGTTCCTTAATCTTTTTCCGGATTTGCGCACGTTGTCCTTGCAGTCCTTTGATGGAAGCATTGGTGTAGACAGCCGTCTTTCGGTCGGCTTTCTTCTTGCCGGCAGGCTTCTTTTGCGGTGCTGTCGTCTTCTTTTGTGGCGTGCGTTGCGGTCTGACGGTGGTTTTCTTCTGTGCCGAAGCGCCCAAGGTCAGCAACAAGGTTAAAAGGATAAGTGCTGTTCTTTTCATTTAGAAGCTCATGATTTTGGCCAAAATATCTTTGGTTTCTATCTTCTTGTATTTGCTTGAAACGGTTGAATTGGTCTCCCATCCGTCCTTGGTGGTCACCTCATCCATGTCGATTGTCACTTGAACCGTCCGCTTTTGGCGGGTCGCAGTGGTTGAGAAAGTAAAGGTTTGCTTGGCTGGGAAGCGTTTCACGCCAACGTTCATGAAGTTCTCGTAAAGCCAAGTAAGCGTGGAATTTCCGTGCTGTGCACTGTGATAACCAACTGTTGTCTGGCCAATCAGTCCGCTTTTCGTGTCGGCATTCCATACGAAATTCAAGTTACCCTGCTTCAGACTGATGGGCGTTGTGGCCGTGGTTGGCTGCAGATTTGCCTCGAACTTGCGCAGCGAAGTCTCGTTCAAGCGGTCGGTTCCGGGCATGAATAGCTGGTTCCAGAACAGAGATTGCAAGCTGTAAAAGGTCAGTCCGTTGTCTTTCAAGAAGTCAAGTTGATTGTAATCTGCCTTGATATACTCCTTATGAAAGCGGTCGATGACGAGCACATAATCGGGAGTAAACTCCAAACGGCCCACTTCTGAGCCTAATAAAGGAATGAAAAGTTGAATGCGGATCACTTGGTTCTTGCGCATATGGAGCGAACCCGGCGCGGTGATATCCCTGCCATCGACCTTGAGATTGAACTTCATATCGCCCACAATGTTGTTGGCATAGACGGCATTGTCGGCCACTTTTTGCAAGAAACCAAGTTTCTGTAGTTCGGGATTAGGGGCATTCCCCGTCGTTGTTTTCGTGGCGACCGTCGTCGAAGTGGTGGTCTTTACGAGGTTTTTCTTTGCTCCGCAGGCTGCAAAGAGCACGAGGAGGGCCGGCAATATGAGCCGGCTATACAGCAGTTTCGTCTTCATCGGCTTTTAATATATTTCTTTAATCGTATCTTTTTCATTAGGATAGCCTCGTTTCCGCTGCCGGCTTTCAAGGCTTTCTGCCAGTAATCGACAGCCTTTTTCATGTCTTTAAGCTGTGCATAAATGTCGCCGGCGTGTTCTAAAATGACTGAACTTGCCACCGAATCCGTGTCGTTTTGCAGTGCTTGGTCAGCGTAAATGCGGGCCTCAGTGTAGTGACCTTGCATGAAAAGAATCCATGCATAAGTATCGAGATATGAGGCATTTCGGGGTTCAGCCTCCACGGTTTTGTAACTCATTTGGGCTGCTTTTTGCAGGTTACCTCCGTTTTCACAGAGGTAATAAGCATAGTTATTGAGGGCGTAAATATTGTCACTCTTGTAGGCCAAACAGCTGTCGTAAGCCGCATACGACTCCTTTGTTTGATGCTGTTTTTGCAGATAATCGCCCATGATGGCATAGAGCTCGGCCACCATGTCCTTGTTGGCTTTGTCGCAATGTGCCATTCCTTTGCGTATAGTCTCTACGACCAAGTCGGGCTTTTCCAGCTGAATGTAAGCCAGACTCATAAAATAATAGAACGCCAACTCATCGGGATTGAAAGCCAATCCCGTGTGACATTGCTCCACAATTTGGGCCCAATTCTTGGCCGACCACATATCTTGTAGCAGTTGAATTCGGGCTCCTTTGCGGTCAGGAGTCACGTTAAGCAGGTCGATAATTGCGCTATCTATGGCCGCTGTTGGCATCTTTTTCAACGACATATAGGCCACTTTCAGCTCGGCAACAGCCGCATCTTTGGGCGAAATCTCAAGCACTTTGTCAAACATGTTCAGCACGATTGTACTGTCTCCCCCAGCCTTTTCGTTGGTCTGAATGAGTTGTTTCAGCATGCTTTGTTTAGCTTCCGAGTCAGTATTCTTGCTCAAAAGACTTCGCATCATGATGTCTTTTGCCTTCAAAGTGTCACCGTTTGCCGTGTAATAATCATACATAGAAGCGAGTGCCATCGCGTTTTCTGGCTCCTCATTCAACACGTTTTGATACCGCTCAAAGGCTGCTTTTGGCTCGTTGTTCTGCATAAACCAGTTGCCTAACATGACCTGATAACCAAGGTCATTCGGGTAAGATTGGCAGAGATCTTGAAGGGCTTTGCAGGCCGATTTCTTATCACCTTTCAACTCAAAAACATGCACTTTGGAGAGCGTTAGCCCCTCACTATTGCCGTCATTCTGCTCTAATCGGGCGAGCACACGCAGCATATTGTCGTAGTCTTTCTGCTGATTATAGAGCTGAAGCAGCAGTTGAAGCACGTCCGTACGGTCGCCGTGGCGAGCCACAAGGGCCTCATACACATTGATGGCCTTGCTATATTGTTGAGCATTGATGTAGTATTCGGCCAACCGTTCCTGATAATCTTCATTGTCAGGTGACAGCTCCACGGCCTTTGTCAGATAGGCAATGGCCAGCGAATCGTTCTTTTTGTCCGACTCGAACGGGGCAAGAAAGTAGTAAGCTTCGGCCGCATTGGGATTGAGTTCGATGCATTGTTTCAGCAGCGTGTAGGCAGAATCGGTCTTGTCGGCAGCCTCTGCGAGAATGGCATCCAGGAAAAGCGTGTTGTATTTCACGCTGTCTTCATAGCTCAAAACCGGCATTTCGGTCGATGAAACCGCCGTTTTTCGTTGTTTATCACGCTCTGCAAAGGAGGGAATAGCGGTCGTTGAGACCACCAAACCGGCGGCCGAAGCGATTAAAATATATTTGAATGCGTATCTCAAAATCGTGATTTCTTGATTATTTCAACCCCGTATGACCATATCCGCCCGTGCCCCGTGTGGTCTCATCAAGTGCTTCTACAAGCTCGAAAGTCCCATGTTCGTGACTTGCAATCACCATTTGAGCAATCCGTTCACCGTCATTAACGATAAAATCACGGTCGGAAAAGTTGACCAATAGCACCATGATCTCACCGCGATAGTCGGCATCTACGGTACCGGGCGTATTGAGAACGGTGATGCCATGCTTCAAAGCAAGACCGCTTCGTGGGCGGATTTGTGCCTCAAACCCGGCCGGTAAAGCGATATGAAGTCCCGTAGGAACGAGCCTGCGCTCCATGGGTTTCAATACGATTGCCTCCTCGATGTTGGCCCGAAGGTCCATACCTGCGCTCTGAGGTGTGGCATATTCAGGCAGTGGCTGATGGCCTTTGTTTACTACTTTAATCTTCATTGCGTTATATAATTAGGTGCAAAAATACGCAATTCCATGCAGATAACTTCATTTTTCGGCTTAAAAAGACAGAAAATCCACTAATTTCCACTATATTTGCCACATGAATTGGCAACAACTTATATCCAACAAGCGACTCGGACAAGAGCACCGTCATGCCGAACGTCACGACGATCGATCGGAATTCAAGCGTGATTACGATCGCTTGATCTACTCTGCTCCGTTCAGAAGATTGCAGAACAAGACGCAAGTTTTCCCGCTTCCGGGCAGTATTTTCGTGCATAATCGGTTGACACATAGCCTTGAAGTGTCGAGTTTGGGGCAGTCGTTGGGCAACGATGTCTGCACACGTCTGAAGCAAAAGCACCCAGAATTGGCCAATACTTTGTTCGAAGAAATCGGCACAATCGTCAGTGCTGCGTGCTTAGCTCACGACATGGGGAACCCTCCTTTCGGCCATTCTGGGGAGAAAGCTATACGGACTTTCTTCACAGAAGGGAAGGGGAAGCAACTCAAAATGGCTGTTTCAGCACCGTTTTGGAACGACATTTCGCACTTCGAAGGCAATGCAAATGCGTTCCGATTACTGACACATCGCTTCTTTGGAAGGCGCATCGGAGGCTTCGTTATGACCTATTCTATGTTGGCAAGTATTGTGAAATACCCCTTCTCAAGCAGCTTAGCTGGTAGCCATGGTAAGTTTGGTTTCTTCCAAACCGAGGCCGAAGACTATCGCAAAATCGCCGATGAATTGGGCATAATTTGCAAGTCTGGAGATGCAGAAGCATTGAGATATGCCCGCCATCCACTGGTTTATCTCGTCGAAGCTGCCGATGATATATGTTACGAAATCATGGACATTGAGGACTCACATAAGCTGAAAATCCTCTCGTTTGAGGAGACCAAAGACCTACTTCTGGGCTTTTTCGACGAGCAAATGCGCGAATATATCCTTGAAAGAATCAAGGAAGAAGGCGTCACCGACGCCAATGAACAGGTGGTATATATGCGGGCCAGCGTCATTGGAAAGCTCGAAAACGAGTGCGTCAAGGCTTTTGTTGACCACGAAGATGAGCTATTAAGCGGTACCTTTGAGGGCAGTATCATCGACCATATCTCCCCTTTGCAGCGCGAAGCCTACCGCAAATGCGAGGCCATTTCGTATCAGAAAATCTATCATAGTAAGCCGGTTCTCGACATTGAACTATCGGGTTACAAGATCATGGAAACCTTGATGGACGTGTTTATTGGGGCAGCCATGGAGCCAAACCGCTTCTATTCGCAACAGTTGATACGCCGTGTCAGCAGCCAATATGACATTCACAGCGACAATATGGAGACGCGTATCATGGCCGTTATCGACTATATCAGTGGCATGACCGACGTATATGCGCTCGATATCTACCAAAAAATAAACGGTGCGGCCCTGCCGATTGTGTAGGAAAGGTACCCACCTCGGACCTCCCAAAGGGAGGGAATGCGAGCAGAGGGAGCCTCCCCCAACCCCTCCAAAGGAGGGGAGTACGAGATTGCGGGGCTTTGATGATGAATGATACATCGTGAATGATGGATTCAATTCCGTACGTTATGAGTTAGATTTCGTGGCGATTGATAATCAACATATTACACCTTTTCGTCCAATATGGCCCGTTTCGTCTTCCAATATGGCCTATCTTGCGCGCTAATATCACCCATTTTACCGCCCAATATCACCCATATTGCACGCCAATATGACCTATATTGCAACGCGGTTCCTATGTGATTGGAAACCAATTGCTTAGAAACCCTTTCTTAATAGTATTGCCCCAATCTCACTCTCCCCTCCTTTGGAGGGGCCGGGGGAGGCTCTCCAATCTCATTCTCCGCTCCTTTGGAGGAGCTGAGGGAGGCTCCCTCTGCTCGCTCTCCCTCCCTTTGGGAGGGCAGGGGTAGGTATTTAGAGGAACTGGGGTGGGCTTTTGAGGAAGCAACGAAGGCTCTTTTTCCTCCATTTCATCGCTATTTTTCACTTTATTCCTCATAAAATTAACGAATAGTGCGAATGAAATCGCATATCGTGAGGGCCGATATTCTTAAAAAATGCAATCTTTGCAAACAAATCGCTAATGGAAGTTAAACTCCTGCTTCAAGGAAACAAGGCCGCCATTTGCCGTGAAAAGAAACCTAAACTGCGCAACCAAATAACTAAATACTTAAATTATGAAACATCCTTATTGGATATCTCTTTCCGTAAAAATGTGTATGGCAGCCCTGCTGTCAACGGGATTGGTGTTGCCTTTGTGCTCGACAAGTGCCGCACAAGACCCACATTTCCTTTCCGTCCAGCAGCAAATGCAGACTGTAAAGGGCGTCGTGGTTGACAATAACGGTGAACCCGTGATTGGAGCAACCATCAGTATCGGCGGCAAGGCCGTGAAGATTACCGACATCGATGGTAAGTTTGTCGTGCAAACCCTCGCTAACGAACTTATCACGATTACCTCTGTGGGCTACTCAACCAAGAAAGTAAAGGCCACTCCGGGGCGCGAAATGCACATCGTTATGGCTGACGATGCACTGACAGTGCAAGAAGTTCAGGTCGTAGCTTACGGTGCTCAGAAGAAAGTAACGGTCACGGGAGCCATCTCAGGCATCAATGGTGAGTTGCTGACCAAGGTGCCAACAGCTTCTATTACGAATATGTTGGCGGGCTCGGTTCCAGGCATTTCGTCCGTACAATACTCGGGAGAGCCGGGTGCCGATGGTGCTTCTCTCTTCGTTCGCGGCAAAGCCACGTGGGCCAACTCGGCTCCTTTGGTTCAGGTAGACGGTGTGGAACGCGACTTCAGTGAGATAGATCCGAACGAAATAGAGAGCGTAACGGTGCTCAAAGACGCCTCGGCTACGGCCGTATTCGGTGTACGTGGCGCCAATGGTGTCATTCTTGTGACGACCAAACGCGGTAAGGAAGGCAAGGCAAACATGTCGGTCAACACTAGTGCGAGCGTGGTTTTGCCGACCAATCTGCTGAAACTTGCCGACTCATATTCGTATGCCTTGTATCACAATCAGATGATGAAGAACGACGGAGCGACGCCACTTTTCTCGGATGCTGTGGTGCAGAAGCTGCGCGATCACAGTGACCCTATTCGCTATCCCGACACGGATTGGATGGATTATTGCCTGAAAAAGGCGGCATTCCAGTCGCAACACAACGTGAGTATCTCGGGAGGAACCAACAACGTGCGCTACTTTGTGTCGCTTGGTGCATTCACCCAAGGTGGCCTTTTCAAGCAGCAAGCCCTCGACTATGACTTCAATTTCAACTACAAACGCTTCAACTACCGCGCCAATCTCGACTTCGACGTGACAAAGACCACCACGATTTCGGTGAACATCGGAGGCCGTGCTGACACTAAGAACACGCCGATTTCCACCGAAGATGGGCAGCAACTCTTCCGCAAACTCTATAATACTACACCGTTCTCAAGCCCGGGTGTGATTGGCGGACGCTATGTTTTGACAACTACAGACCCCGATGAAGACGGCAATCATCTGCCATTCACCGGCATCAGTGGGCTTTCTTCCTACTACGGAATGGGCTATACTTCGCGCAATACCAACGTACTCAATGCCGACGTGATGCTGAGACAGAAGCTCAATATGATTACGAAAGGCCTCTCATTCAAGGTGAAAGGGTCTTACAACAGCACCTATTATATCACCAAGAAACGGCCGGGTGGCGTAGCAACCTACAATCCCGTGAAAGTAGGCGGCAATGCCATTGAATACCGAAAGAACGGACAAGACTCTCAATTGGGCTATTCGGAGGAGTTCGGAAAGGGACGCAACTGGTACATGGAAGCCAGTTTGGACTACACACGTGGCTTTGGACAGCATCATGTGGGGGCACTTTTGCTTTACAACCAGTCAAAAACCTACTACCCAAGTCAGTATTCCGACATTCCTCATGGCTATGTAGGACTGGTCAGCCGCGTTACTTATGACTATGCAAACCGCTACATGGCAGAGTTCAATGTGGGCTATAACGGTTCGGAAAACTTTGCTCCCGGCAAGCGATATGGGCTGTTTCCGGCCGGTTCGGTGGGCTGGACCATCAGTGAAGAGCAGTTCTTCAAGCCCTTAAAAAAGGTGGTCGACTATTTGAAACTGCGTGCTTCTTGGGGACTTGTCGGTAACGATCAGCTCAATGGTTCACGCTTCATGTACACCGACGACCCCTATGTTTTGAAGAGTGGTTGGTCAGCTTATGGCAATAAAAACAACACTTATAACTTCGGAACGAACACAGGAAACTACCTGAATGGCGCCATCGAGGGGGCAAAACACAATCCCGAGGTGACTTGGGAGAAGTCGTTCAAGCAGGATTATGGCGTAGATGCCAACTTCCTCAACAGTAGATTGAAAGCCACTTTCGACTACTATTACGAGCACCGCAAGGATATTTTGCTCAACAGTTACATTGCTCCGGGCATCTTGGGCTTTACACTTCCGGCCGCAAACCTCGGCGAAGTGAACAGCTGGGGCTATGAAGTTTCGCTGAAATGGCAGGACTTTATCGGCAAGAATCTCCGCTATTGGGTGGGAGCCAACCTCTCTTATAACCAAAACGAAATCAAGGAGATGATGGAAGCTCCACAGAATTATGACTGGCTTTACCAGAAAGGGCACCGCATCGGCTCGCGTTCAATCCGCCAATTCTGGGGACTTTACAGCGCAGATGCCGACGCACGGTACATGGCCGAGCATGGAAAACACCTGCCAACTCACCCGGTTGCACTTGAAAACGGCGACGCAGTGTACGCCGATCTCAATGGCGATGGCATCATAGACAACAATGATTACTCCTATTCCTTGGGCCATACGGACGACCCGGAATATACAGCCGGTTTCAATCTTGGCTTCCAATACAAGGATTTTGAGTTCAATACGCAGTGGACAGCGGCTTGGAACGTGACCCGAATGCTGGCAGATTGCTTCCGTCAGCCCTTGGGCGACCAGCAAGAAAAGGCCTTGTTGCAATATCAATTCGACAACGTGTGGACACCAGATAACCCCAATCCGAACGCCCGTTATCCGCGTGCTACGAAGTTGCATGCCTCAAATAACTACGCCTCTTCGACGCTTTATGAGGTCAACTCCGCCTATCTGCGCCTGAAGACCATGCAGGTGGCCTATCATTTCCACTTCCCTTGGATGAATACCATCAAGCTGCGCGACCTCACTTTAGCACTCAGCGGCTACAACCTGCTGACATTCTCCAAGTTCAAATGGGGCGATCCGGAGTCAAGAACCAGCGATCGACCCAACTATCCGCTGACCCGTTCGTTTGCCATCAGCCTGAAAGCAAGCTTTTAATAAGGTGAATCAATAAGTCGACTACATCATTAAAAACGATAAAACATGAAACATTATCATATTCTTCTCGGTGCAGTGCTGCTGTTAGGTGCTTCCGTTGCGAGCTGTACCGACCAAATTAAATTCGGAGATGCATTCCTTGACAAGGCACCGGGCAATGATGTTACCAAAGATACCGTGTTCAATAATCCCGAATACACACGCAATTTTCTATGGGCGTGCTATGGAAAGCTACACTACGGTCTGCCCTATTGCTGGACAGGAGGTGAGGCCCAAGGCATGAATACGGGCGTCATCGACGCGCTGTCTGACTGCATACACAGTCATTGCGACTGGGACGAAGTGAACAGACAATACTATGCCGGGGCATATACGGCCCCATCCAAGGGTGGAGACGACCACGGACGCTTCCCCTATATGAACTATAATGTGTGGGAAACCGTGCGCGCCTGCTACATCTTCTTGGAGAATGTAGACCACACACCGAACATGGAAGCGAGCGAAAAAGAACGCTTGAAGGCCGAAGCAAAGAGCATCATCGCCTCGCGTTACTTTGACCTTTTCCGCAATTATGGCGGACTTCCACTTGTCAGAAAGTCCTATGACGGGACGGATGCCGTTTATGAAATCCCGCGTGCCACGGTAGATGAGACCGTGAAATTCATTGTCGGTCTCTTGGACGAGGCTGTTCCTAAACTGCCATGGGCATTGGGTTCCGACCTATCCAACTGGGAAGGACGCTTCACGCAAGCCGGTGTGATGGGGCTAAAAGCCAAGGTTCTCGACTTTGCAGCGTCTCCATTGTTCAACAATGCTACGCCTTATTGCACGACAGGCAACCAAGAGGCCAATGAGAAACGGCAGGCATGGTATGGCGACTATCAAGAGGCTCGCTGGCAAGCTGTGGTCGATGCCTGCAAAGCTTTCTTCGATAAGGTTAATAGTCTGGGCTGGTATGCCCTCGTACAGGCTGACAACAACACGCCGGGCGGCTATCGGGCTGCCTTCCGTAAGGCCTATTCTGACCGCGGAACAACCGAAGTGCTGATTTCAACCCGTGTGAAATATCAGGATTCTCAAGACTGGCAATACCTCTTTTCTGAATGGAATGGTCTCGGAGGTTACACGCCTACCGAGGAATATCAGGAGATGTTCGGGTGGAAGGACGGCAGTCCGTTCGATTATGACGAACTGGAACGACACGGTAACTTGGACAGAATGTTCATTGTTCCGGGCAAACCTAAAGAGCTGACCCGCGACCCTCGCCTCTATGAAACCATCATCGTGAACGGCACTCTGAACCGTATGGACGCCAATGGGAATATGAGTGGCCGGCAAGTGGAGGCTTGGGTGAACGGTAACGAAGGCTCAGGCATCAGCACGGAGAGCGGACAATATGCCACAGGTATGGCCAACAATAAGTTCTATATGAACAAGGCCGACTCAAAGAACCACGTACTCAGCTGGCCTTACCTGCGCATGGCAGAGATGCATCTGATTTATGCAGAGGCATTGGCACAGACGGGACAGACTGCTAAAGCCATCGAACAGGTTGACAAGGTGCGTGCCCGCGTGGGTCTGAAAGGGCTGGTAGCTTCCGATCCTGCGACGGATTACACGAAGAAAGACAACCTGATAGAAGCCATTCTGCGCGAACGGACCTGCGAATTCGGCTTCGAAGAGTCGCGTTTCTATGACATGATACGCTACCGTCGCGCCGACCTCTTCGGCAAAACCTTGCATGCGTTGCGCATCTATCGGCTGAACCCGGACGGCACAGACAACAACACGCCCTACCTTGGCAATGAAAACAGCAAGCCTTTCCCGACACATTTCCGCTATGAACGCGTGCCGTTGAAGAACAAGAGCCGTGCATGGTGGACCTCGTTCGACCCGAAATGGTATCTCTCTGCATTCCCGACTGCAGAGGTAAATAAAGGCTATGGCCTGACACAGAACCCGGGTTGGTAAGTTGAAACATCAAAAACAGAAAACATAATCTTGAATAAAATGAAACGACATATAACATTTGTCTTGGCATTGGCAGTCGGTATGGCAGCGCAGGCACAGACCGACACGCTGAAAACCGGCAGTCATGCTTCACAACACAGAGAAGGCACCCTTTTCTCTTACACTTGTAACGTGCAAACTGCCGGTAGCCATGCTTCGCAACCGGTCAACTTAGGCTTCGGAATAGAACAGACTTTGGGCGAAAGTACCATGTCCGTAGCATTGAGTAACGACATAAACCGACGCTCTTCGAAGAATATAGGCAACTCACTTTACGGTCAGGTGCTCGGCTTAACAACCCTGCAAGGAACAGGAGACTACGCTTCTTTCGAGCCAACATTCTTTGTTCGTGGTCTCCAATCGCTCAATGGTTCGTCGCCATTGATCATGGTTGACGGCATCGAACGCAACATCACGAACATCAGTCCAGAAGAAGTGGAGCGCGTTATCGTCTTGAAAGATGCGCCGGCAACAGCACTCTACGGCTATAAAGGAGCCAACGGGGCCATCAATATCATCACGAAGCGGGGCCGATATAACTTCAGTGAAATCAAGTTCACGTATGACCACGGCTTCACATGGGAGGCACGTCGGCCGCAATTCGTCAACGGTTACGACTATGCCACAGCCCTGAACGAAGCCTATGTCAACGATGGCAGGGCACCACGTTACACCGCCAACGAACTCAATGCTTTCCAAACTGGGAAGTATCCTTACCTATATCCGAATGTTGATTGGATAGCCGAAACATTCCGAAACCATGGAGCAAGCGACATCTTCAACCTGAGTTTCCGAGGCGGAGGCAGCCGTCTTCGCTACTATACTCAGGTGAACTTGGTCAACAATGCAGGCTTTATTGCCCACCCGAACGAGAACGAAGGCTACTCAACACAGAACAAATACAACAAGGCCAACCTGAGAACCAACCTCGACATTGATCTGACTACGACCACGAAACTGGCTGTTAACTTAGACGGAGTACTGTTGGAGGCATCGCGTCCCGGCCTATCGAGCGATGCACTTTGGGACAAGATATACACTGTTCCGGCCGCAGCTTTCCCGATAAAGACCGAAAGCGGACTCTGGGGTGGCAACACAACGTGGACCGGTTACTATAATCCTGTGGCGCTGACTCAAGGACGTGCTTACAGTAAAGCGCACACACGCGCCCTCTTTGCAGACGCAACACTCAGGCAAGACCTGTCGTCCGTCACACAAGGATTGAGTGCCTGGACGCGCTTTGCCTATGACAATATCGCCGCCTATTGGGAAAACCACACGCGAAGCTATCAATACGGTATGGCTTCGGCAGGCAGTTGGAACAACGGCGAGCCCACCGGTATCACACAATACAAAGCCGGTTCGGACAGCAACATGAGTGCCGACAGCAAACTGGACTGGCAGAACCGTAACTTCAACTTTGGGGTCGGGGCCAATTATGACCGTAGTTTCGGTGAACACAAGCTGCAATCGGTACTCATGTGGAACTATGAATTCCGCAATGCCAACGGACAGAACAACACCATCTACCGTACGTCGGCGTCGCTCTACAACCACTATGGTTACAAAGGGAAGTACTTTGCCGACCTATCCTTGGGCTTGGCGGCTTCTAACAGACTGGCTCCCGGACACCGGACGGCCTTCTCTCCCACACTCTCGGCGGCGTGGTTGCTCTCTAAGGAAGACTTCATGCAAGGTATGCGCTTCGTGGACTTCTTGAAAGTTCGGGGCTCATGGGGCATCATCAACTTGGACCATATCCCCGAACAAGGCTACTGGGAGCAAGTATTCACGGGTGGCGGAGGCTACAACCTTGGGTCGAATTACGATGCCTATAGCGGTTGGAAAGAGGGCCGTTTGGCTGCAATGAACTCCACACATGAGAAGGCCTATAAATATAATGTAGGCTTGGATGCCACGCTCTTCGGCACACTCGACCTAACCATTGACGGCTATTACCAGCGTAGAAGTGACATTTGGGTGGCCTCATCGGGCAAGAACTCAGACGTCGTTGGCATCAGTCATCCCTACGTGAACGGTGGTATCGTTGATAGTTATGGCTTCGAATGGGGCGCACAATATCATAAGGAGATTGCCAAAGACCTGCAACTTCGAGCTGGAATGAACTACACCTTGGCCAAGAATAAGATTAAGGAGGAATACGAAGAACCGCGGGCTTACGACTATGAGAAGCGCACCGGGAACCCTGTCAATCAGATTTTCGGCTTGCAGGCCATTGGCTTCTTCACCGATCAGGCAGATATCGACCACAGTCCCGTGCAGCGTTTGGGAACCAATCCCAAGCCGGGCGACATCAAATTTAAGGACCAGAACGGAGACAATGTCATTGATGGTGACGACTATGTGAAGATGGGTTACAACACCGTTTGCCCCGAAATCTATTACGCTTTCAATCTCGGAATGGAGTACAAGGGGCTCGGCTTCTTCGCACAGTTCCAAGGTGTGGCCAACTATACTGCCATACTGAACACGAAGTCCGTCTATCGTCCGCTGGTCAACAATACGAATATCGGACAGTATTATTTCGAGAATCGCTGGACACCCGAGACCGCTAACACGGCACTTTACCCTCGCCTTTCCTCCGAAGATAATCAGAACAACTACACGGTCAACTCCGTTTGGCTGGCCGACCGCTCGTTCTTGAAGCTGCGCAACGTAGAGGTTTACTACCATCTTCCAGCAACGCTGTTCAACAATTCGCGTTTCATTAAGAATGCAAAGTTCTACGTTCGTGGTATTGACCTGCTGTGTCTCGACCACATCAAACGTGCCGATCCCGAATGCTATGGCGCCGATTACCCCGTCATGCGTTCCGTTTCGTTGGGCGTGGTATTAGGTTTCTGATCAATAACAACTAAAATTAAACGACAATGAATATCAAGAATATATTAGGAGGAGCCCTTTGCCTGGCGCTGTTCGCATCGTGCGGCGATGAATTGGACTATCGCGAGTTCTCCAACTACAATAAAGACTATGTGTTCAAGAACTTCGACAACACCGTGGGCTTCGTGACCAACATCTATAGCTATCTCGACTACGACTACGGAATGATTGACGGCGGCATGCAGGCTTCGGCTTGCGACGAGGCCGAATATGCGTGGAAGTCGAGCCAAGTGAACTATTTCACGAACGGATCGCTAAGTTCCAAGAATACGCCCTCGCTCTTCGGCTACTACGCTCCCATTCGCGAAGCCAACTATTTCCTTGCCCATTATCCGGAATGCGACTTCTCCGATTACAAGTTCAACAAGGATTATAAGAATCAAATGGTACGCTTCAACCGCCTGCCTTATGAGGTTCGGTTCCTGCGAGCCTACTACTATGCGTTGCTGGTGAAGTATTACGGAGCCGTTCCCTTCACTACCGAAGTGCTCACCGAAGCACAAGCCAACGCCCTCGGCCGAACGCCGGCGCAAGACGTGATGACCTTTGTCGTGAAGGAGTGCGACGAGATATTGAACCACCTGCCTGCCAGCTATGCCGGACTGACCGACGATGCCGCAGCAGGCGAAACGGGGCGTGTGACGAAACTGGCCGTACTGGCGCTGAAGGCACGTACGCTACTCTACGCCGCCAGTCCGCTCTTCGGCGCAGAGACTGCCGAGCGTTATCATCAGGCCGCACTGGCCGCCAAGGCCGTCATCGACTCGTGCGCAGCCTACGGCGTGAGCCTTGGCAAATACGCCGAACTGTGGGGGACGGACAACTGGAAAGCCAAAGAAGTCATTATGGCCCGTCGCATCGGAGACCTGAACGACTTGGAAAGACGCAACTATCCGATGGGCGTTGAGAACGGAAACTCCGGCAACTGCCCCACACAGACGCTCGTCGATGCCTACGAAATGCGGGCAACGGGCAAGTTGTGGAACGAGGCCGGCAGTGGCTATGACCCCGAAAAGCCTTACGAAGGGCGCGACCCGCGCTTTGCCATGACCATTGCCGTGAACGGTGAAAAGAATTGGCCGTCTTACAATGCAGCTGCACTTGAGACATATTACGGCGGAAGCAACGGCGAACCCAAGGTGGGTGCTACGCCCACGGGCTACTACTTGAAGAAGCTGCTCGATGGCACGGTCAACATCTCTTCGGTAAACGGCAACTCCAAGCGCCACTCATGGGTGGCCTACCGCTTGGGCGAGTTCTACCTCAACTATGCCGAAGCCATGTTCAAATACAGCAGAAGCGCCGACGCCGTCACACCAGACCTTCCCATGTCGGCACGCGAGGCGGTTAACGTCATCCGCAGCCGGGCGGACGTCAACATGCCTGCCCTCCCAACGGGATTAAGCGCAGATGACTTCTGGAAGAAGTATCAGAACGAACGTATGGTGGAACTCGCTTTCGAGGGACATCGCTACAACGATATCCGCCGTTGGCGCGAAGGCGCGAGCCACAAGGATATCGTCGAGATGAAAATCACGAAGAAAGCCGACGGAACACTCGCCTATACACGCCACACGGTCAGCCGCATCTGGGACGACAAACTCTACTTCTGGCCCATCTCCAACAGCGAGATGATGAAGCACACAGGCTCAGGTTTCACGCAAAACCCGGGCTATTGACCCGCCAACATCATGCAGAAGCCGCACTTTCAGCCTTGCCTGCGCCGTTGCCAAACCGTGGTGAACGGCAGGGCCGGGCGTATCTATCGACACGGATATGCAGTTCCACAAAAGTTCCATGCCTTGGTACTGTGTGTTCCAGTACATGGAACTGTGAGTTCCAGTATATGGAACTGTGCGTTCCAATAGGAGGAACTGTGTGTTCCAAAGCATGGAACTTTCTTGGAACACTGTAGCGGACCTCGAAAGATGCGGCTCCTTCGTGCAGACAATACGAGTTTATAAAGCAGACAACACGATTTTATACAGATGTATCACTTAAAACTTAACGACATGAAACGATATATGACATTTCTATTTGCCCTGCCGGTGATGATGCTCCTCGCGTCGTGCACCGACAACATCACGAACATGGAGCGTACGGGCTACCTCGGTGAGCCCAAGACGTTAACGGCGTCGGAGATTCGTTCCGAGGCGCTACCGGGACAAATCAAGCTCTACTGGAGCGCACCCGTGGCGGCCACCTATGAATACATGAAGGTTTCATACGTGAACCCGGCTGACGGTCGGAGGCTGACGCAGGTGGTTTCCCGGCACACTTCGGAGCTGCTCATCAGCAACACGCTGCAGAAATACGGCGATTATACGTTCACGTTCCAAGCTTACAACGCCGACGGAACGGCCGCCTCGCCCGTGGAAGTGAAGGCGCGCTCGGGCAAGGCGCCTGCAAGTTACGCCGAACGGAGCCGCACGCGCGTCACGCTGACGGCCTCGCAGCTGAGCACCGACAATCAGGAACCGTCGGAAGGCCCCATCAGAAACCTTATCGACGGCAACACGTCGACCTTCTTCCACACGCGTTGGTCGTCGCCACAAAAGCCGTTACCGCAATACATCCAAATCAATTTCAATGAAGAACACGAGAATTTCGCCATCAAATACACCACGCGCGACACGGGAAACGCCGACGGTTTCCCCACATCGGCCGACCTGCTCGTCAGCGACGACGGCACGAACTGGACGACGGTGACCACGCTTTCGGGCCTTCCTGCGAGCCGAAAGACCGACTATAACTCGACGTTCTTCCGTCCGGGAAAGAAGTTCAAGTACCTCCGTTTCCTCGTCACTTCAACCAGTGGCAACCGCAATTACTTCCATATGTCGGAGTTCTCGTTCTATGATGTCGACGTGGTTGTTGACGACCCGGAGGCCGAAACGACCGAACAAAGCAAGAAGATGCTCGTTTGGAGCGACGAATTCGAGGGCACCGGCCAGCCCGACCCTGCCAAGTGGAAGTTCGAGGAGGGCTTTCAGCGCAACCACGAAGACCAATACTACATGAAAGAAGGCAATGCCGCGCTCGACGGTTCGGGGCACCTTGTCATCACGGCCCGCAGGCAAAACGTGAGCAATCCCAACTATCAGGCCGGCAGCAGCGACTGGAAGAAGAATCGCGCCAGCGCAAAATACACCAGTGCCTCGATGCAGAGCCGTTTTACTTACCGCTATGGAACGGTCGAAGTGCGGGCGAAAATCCCCACGGTAAGCGGCTCGTGGCCGGCCATTTGGCAGGTGGGCAACCGCTTCGAATGGCCACTTGGCGGTGAAATAGACCTGATGGAGTCTTATCCCTCGAACGGTAAGCCGGCCCTGCATGCCAACTATTGCTGGGGTACGAAGACGCGTTGGCAAGGCCGTTGGAAGTCGAAAGTCATTCCGTTGGAGCACTTTCAGGCCAAAGATGCACAGTGGACCGACAAATACCACGTGTGGAAACTCGATTGGACGCCCGAAAGTCTGAAGATATACGTAGACGATGAGTTGCTCAACGAGGTCAGCACACGCGATACCTACAATGAAGTTTGCGATTTCTCCGATGGCAGTGGGCAGAATCCCTTCGCCAATTCCATTCCCGGCTTCGGCAATTTAATTTGGCTGAACCTTGCTTTAGGCGGTGACAATGGCGGGCATATCGACGAATCGGCCTTCCCCATCAACTATTATATCGACTATGTAAGGGTCTATCAAAACAAAGCAGAATGAGAACCATCTTGACATTAGCGACACTTCTGACGTGTCTTTCGGGCAACATCAAGGCCGGAAACAACATTCGCCCCGGCGCTTTGTGGCCCGATAACCGCGGCATTCACATCAATGCGCATGGAGGAGGTATCCTGAAACGGGGCAAGACCTTCTATTGGTTTGGCGAACACAAGGCCGACACGACGAGTGCGGCTATGGTGGGTGTCACTTGTTACAGTTCAACTGACCTTGCCAACTGGACTTACCGCAGCGTTGCTCTCTCTGTTTCCAATGAGAAAGACAATGACATAGAACGTGGTTGCATCATCGAAAGGCCGAAGGTGGTCTATAATGCCAAGACTCGTCGGTATGTAATGTGGTTTCATTTGGAACTGAAAGGACGCGGATATGCTGCCGCACGCTATGGCGTTGCCGTCGCCAATAAGCCCGAAGGCCCCTATCAATACCTTTATTCTTCGCGCTCATGTCCCGGCATCTGGCCTCAAGATTGGGCTGGTTCACTCGACAGCACGACCTATAATGCAGGCCGACAGATAAAATGGTGGACGCCCGAATGGCGCGAACTGATTCGCAAAGGTCTTTTTGTTCAACGCGATTATGCACAGGGGCAGATGGCCAGAGACCAGACGGTTTACGTCGATGATGACGGGAAAGCTTACCATATCTTCTCTTCCGAAGACAACCTGACCCTACATATTGCCGAGCTTACCGATGACTATCTGCACCACACGGGACGCTATTGGCGAATGGCTCCGAGTGGACAAAACGAGGCACCGACGCTCTTTAAATATAAAGGTGTATATTGGATGATTACCAGCGGCTGTACAGGTTGGGCGCCCAACAAGGCCCGTATGTTCTTTGCCAAACGCATTCAAGGCCCTTGGACGCAGGTAGACAACCCTTGTCGCGGGCCGAAGTCCGATCTTACCTTCGGCGGTCAGGGCACCTATATCCTGCAAATTGGTACGCCGAAAGACCCGCATTTCGTCTTCATGGCCGATATTTGGCGACCGAAACAACCGAGTGATGCCCGCTATATATGGTTGCCGATAACGTTTGAAGATGGAAAGCCCGTCATTCAATGGACTGACCAATGGAGCATCAAGCCCTGAACGTTCCTTTTATCCAATAACAAGAACCAATGAAGACAAGGCCGAGAACACTCCTACTGCTTTTGCTGTGCATGGCATGCACGGCCGTTTCTGCACAGCTTTCTATGCCCCGTGCATCATCAACTTATTGGAGAGACTCCGTTCCTCAAGCCATGCGGCAAAGCTATATCACCTATGGCGCACAATATGCCGGTCAACCTTGGCCAACAATTCCCGACTCCGTCTTCGGCGAATTCAAGCATACGGGCAACCGAACCCACTATGAACGGCTGTGCTTTCAAAAGCGAACTCGGTTGGCCGCTCTGGCACTTGCCGAGATAATCGAGGGTAAAGGGCGTTTCATTCCCGACTTGAAATGCGGTCTGGAGAACCTATTTAGCGAACCATGGTGGGGCATTCCGGCCCACTACGGACACGACCGCCCGCTGTCAACCGACCAAAATGTAGACCTCTTCAATGCCGAAACTGCAGGCTTAGCTGCATGGATAAACTATATGTTGGGAGAAGCCTTGGGAAGCGGTTTAAGGCAAACCATCGACAAGGAAGTGCGGCGTCGACTCCTGATACCAGCCTTGAAGACCGATTATTGGTGGAAACACAGCCGCATGAACTGGACACCTTGGATCTGTTCCAACTGGCTGACGGCCGTGCTGATCAGTGAAAACGATGCGGCAAGAAAGGCCGAAGCCCTGCGACAAATCACGGCAGCTTTGCAGTATTTCGCCGATGAATACCCATCAGATGGCGGTTGTGACGAGGGAACATTCTATTGGGACCGTGCCGCGGCCTCGCTTTTCGATTGTCTGCAACTGATGCAAGCAGCCAATCTGACCGTTCCGGCCTCGCTCCCCAAGGAGAAAATAAAAGCCATGGCAGCTTATATATATAAAATGTATATCGGTAATGGATATTGTGTCAATTTCGCCGACGCCCACGACAACCGTTCTGTCGTCCAACTCAATGTTCTTTATCCTTTCGCATTGTGGGCCGGCGACAAAACGATGCGCCGTTACGCGGCTTGGATTGCAAAAGAGAAAGACTTCTTCCACCGACCTTCAACGCTTTTTGCCGCCAGTGGCAATTTTCCCACACTGGGACGCGAACTTTTTTTGCTTTCAAATCTCCATCAATTACAGGCCGAAAGGCCCGCAGAACCGCTACTTGAGAACGTGTGGTTGCCCGATTTACAGATTATGACGGCACGTAACAACAATAAAAAGCATGGTTTTTACGTTGCTATGAAAGGTGGAACAAATGCCGAAAGCCACAATCACAACGACGTGGGGTCGTTCATTGTCTATGCCGACGCACAACCTTTACTCATTGATGTCGGTGTGGGCGAATACACTTCGGCTACCTTTTCGGCCGACCGTTACAAGCTGTGGACCATGCAATCGGCCTATCATAACCTGCCGAAAATCAACGGAATCGACCAGCACGGAGGCGAGATTTATCGTGCCACCCGTGTGGAATACCACCCGAAATCACTCGCCATGGACATCGCTCCGGCCTATCCGGCCTCGGCACAAGTTACGTCATGGCAACGTAAAGTCGAACTGAAAGCCGGTGAAACAGTCGTGGTAACCGAAGACTACCGGCTCTCTGAATGGAAAGAACCACAGCGCATCATGCTTATGACACCTATCCTGCCAACCATTTCCAGAAGTGGTGTCCTGCAACTTGGCAAACATCGGTTACTTTATCCATCGCAACAAGTCGTCATCACGATTGAAGATGTCAGCGAGCGTATGGATTCTTTGCTCAAAAGTGTGTGGGGACCGCATCTCTATCGTATTGTGATGACCGTGAACAACAAGAAAACAAGAAACAAAATCATATACTGCCTACAATGAAGAAGATGATATCGACCTTGTGTTTGCTGCTGGTATGCATGGGAACCGTGGCCAAGAAAGCCAAACAGAACGACCGTGCTTATTGGGCAGCACAAGCCTATCAGATGGCTCGGCCCGTATTGGAGAACATGGCACAAGGAAAACTGCAACAGAATATGCTGACAGAGTTCAGCCCAAGTTTCGACAATCGCAACCGAAAGGTGGTCTACATGGAGACCTTCGGCCGGCTGATGGCCGGCATTGCCCCGTGGTTGGCCCTGCCAGATGATGAAACTTCAGAGGGAATACAACGCAAACAGTTGCGTCAATGGGCCTTGGCAAGCTATCGAAATGCGGTCGACCCCGCCTCTCCCGACTATCTTTGTTGGGGCGTTTCCGACCAAAATCTCGTTGATGCCGCCTACATTGCAGAAAGCTTTTTGCGTGCTTATGATGTCTTATGGCAGCCACTTGACGAGACAACCAAGGCGAGATACTTCAACGAATTCAAGAGACTTCGCCGTGTTGATCCACCCTATACGAATTGGATTCTCTTCTCTTCTGTCATCGAAAGTTTCCTTGCTAAGGCTGGCAATATGTGTGATATCTTTCGCGTAAACACGGCATGTCGCAAGGTAGAAGAGTGGTATGTGGGTGATGGTTGGTATGCCGATGGCCCCGTATTTGCCTTTGATTACTACAGCAGTTACGTCTTTCATCCGATTTATTTAGAGACACTTCAGGCGATGACCGACGCCAAAGTGAACAGTCGGATCGACTATTTCAAATACCATGCACGGGCTTTAAAGCGTGCCCAAAGATATGCCATTATCCTCGAACGGCTTATATCTCCGGAGGGAACCTTCCCCGTTTTCGGTCGCTCGATACCCTATCGAATGGCCGCAATGCAGCCTTTGGCGCTATTAGCTTGGTATCAACAGATGCCGAAAGAGCTGACAAACGGACAGGTAAGAGCGGCCTTAACGCAGGTGATGCACCGCATGTTTGATCAGCAACAGAACTACAATCGGCAGGGATTCCTCACCATTGGCTTCTGCGGTTCTCAGCCCGAAACGGCCGATTGGTACACGAATAACGGCTCACTCTACATGACTTCATTGGTCTTTATGCCCCTCGGACTGCCAGCTGATCACCCGTTTTGGACAGAAGCACCACAGCCATGGACGCAGGTAAAGGCTTGGAACGGACAACCTTTCCCCAAGGATCACCGCTGGGCTGACGACATTCAGACACGTGACAAATGGTAAACACGCTCGAAAGATGAATAAAAAGAACTATATCACTTTGTTTTTGGCCTTTCTCGCCGGCTTTCTTCCGTCGCAAGCAAAAGACATTCGCGTCAGTGTTACCAACACTTTAGCGCACGCCCGCCATGAGTTGGCGAGCCTTGATGCCGCACCGTTAAGAGCCAAACTGGCCGTAAGTGAGACCACACCGTTGCGTGTTCTCAATCAAATCGGGCTGGAACAACCCAGCCAACTCACCCATGATGGCAAACTGATTTTTGAGGTCTGCGTGCCTCCAAAGGGCAAGATGACTTACCTTATTCAGCCAAAAGCACCCGCAAAACAGCCGTTATGGGTCTTCGGAATGCAGTATCCTATTCGCAAAGATGACATTGCTTGGGAGAACGACCGCATCGGTTTCCGCGTCTATGGGCCTGCACTTCAGCAGACAGGCGAACGCTCATTCGGCATCGATGTATGGACGAAAAACACGCCAACCCCCGTGTTTTCCAAACGATATTTGGACGATTGGCGAGGCAATATGCAGGAAGATTCGCTGCGAAAAGCCGGACTTAACGCCCAAGCCGACTCCATCAACCGCGCCACTTCCTTTCATCTTGACCACGGAAATGGCATGGATGCCTACGGTGTTGGGCCCACTTTGGGTTGCGGAGCGCCTGCTTTGATGGGGCCAAAAGGGCTGATTTTCCCTTATTGTTACAGTGATTTTCGCATCTTGGATAACGGTCCGTTGCGGTTCACTTTGCGCCTTGATTTCGCCCCAAATGCCGAAGGTATCACCGAACATCGGCTGATTTCGCTCGACAAAGGCTCACATTTCAACCGCATGACCGTGTGGTATGACGGCATCAAATCGCCCATACAACTGGCTTCGGGCATAGTACTTCACGGTGAGAGCGACCTCACTTTGGGCGACCGTTTCATCTGTTATGCCGACCCAACCGATAGACCTGAGACGTGGGGGGCACTGATTTTCACAGGCGTTCTTTACCCCGATGGAATCGATGAAATCGCACGTTTTGAACATCTCAACCATGCTTTGGGCATCAAAAACGGCTACCGTGGCGAGCCTTTCACCTATTACTTCGGAGCGGCTTGGAGCTGTTATGACGTGCCAACCTTTGCACATTGGACACTGGAAAGCACGCAGTTTCTCGATAATCTCAAACATTCATTTATAATAACTATTGAAAAACAATGAAAAAATCAATCATTCTTTGGGCCTTATGGCTGGGCGTTCTGCCGCTGTGGGCCAAGCAACAGACACCCGAAAGCGTTGCAGAAATCATCCAACGCGTCAACAACAACTGGCAAAGTAACCACACTTACAAGACTCGCGCCTTTTGGGACGACGCAGTTTACCACATCGGAAACATGGAAGTGGTGCAACTTTTCCCCAAATCCGACTTTACTGGCTATTCAATGCGATGGGCTATCCACAATCGATGGCAGGGAGCAACCGAGAAAGACCCAAAGAAATGGAAGTATCAACACTATGGCGAATATCAATTCCACGTCTTGTTCGGCGATTGGCAGACCTGTTTTCAGACCTATATCGACCTTTATAAAATCTCACCGACAAAGGATAAGATTACACGGACCAAGGAAGTGATGAGCTATATGGCCGATGCACCCGAGTCAGATTATTGGTGGTGGGCCGATGCACTCTTTATGTCAATGCCCGTAATGACCAAGATGTACAAGCTAACCGGCGAACAAAAGTATCTGAACAAGATGTATTCCTGCATACTTTTCACCGATAGCCTCATGTACGACCATGAAACCGGCCTCTATTTCCGCGATGCCAAATATGTTTATCCCAAGCATAAGACCAATTTCGGCAAGAAAGATTTCTGGGCAAGAGCCGACGGTTGGGTGCTTGCAGGGCTGGCAAAGGTGCTGCAAGACCTGCCCAAAGACTATCAACACTACGATTTCTTCGTCGAAAAATACCGTCGCTTGGCCGCAGCCGCAGCCAAATTGCAACAGCGCGGAGGCTATTGGACGCGCTCAATGATGGATCCTCGTCAGGCTCCCGGACCCGAAACCAGCGGAACGGAACTGTTGACTTACGGCTTACTTTGGGGAATTAACAACGGAATTCTGCCGATGAAATCGTACAAAAAGACGGTCGAACGCGCATGGAACTACCTACAAAACACAGCACTCCAGCCCGATGGGCGCGTAGGCTACGTGCAACCCATTGGCGAAAAGGCTATTCCCGACCAAATCGTCGACCGCAATTCCGAGACGAACTTCGGTGTCGGCGGTTTCCTTCTTGCCGCCTGTGAATACTATCGTTACCTCAAAGCCGGCACCAAATAAATAAAGCCGGTTTCTAATCCCGATTCTATTGCGTTTCAATCTCAGCCATTTTACCGCGCAATCTCACCCATTTTACACGATGAAATGGGCCATTTTGCACGCTAAAATGGCTGAGATTGGAACGTAAGGTATAAGTTATTGATTGTCAATAAGGTTGAAACCGAGAATGGTTTGAGCGCATGTCGGGACTTTGATTTTGAACTTTGAACATTGAACTTTAACCTTTAGGATTAGTTTTATTATGAAGGTGATTTGCAGGCAAAAGGCATGTAGGGACGCACGGTCCGTGCGTCCGTTTCAACAACCGTATGTATTTGCTTTTCAGTTCCACTTGAGCGGACGCACGAGCCGTGCGTCCCTACATTTCCATCATGGCTGATTGATGGGTGAAATGGGTGAGATTGCACGATGAAATGGGTGATTTTGGATATTATTCCGAACTCCGTTGCTTTTTCATTTGGTTTGGGTCTACGGCCCATCTGCATGCTTTTATCGACAAAACCATGGTTTTTTCGGCGAAAAATGCTTATATTTGTACCGCTAAAAAGCGCAAACACAAAACAAACAAAGCATGAATAAAATCAACACCCGCATCAAACGAACGCTGGTTACGGCCGGTTTGGCATCGTCTGTCGCACTATTAAACGCAGTAGAACAGCCCAAAGAAGGGGTCAAAAACAATCCATTGCTGACCCATAGTGCCTTGCTTTTCGCAGCACCCGACTTCAGTTGTATCCATGAAACCGACTATCTGCCGGCACTGAAAGCGGCTATTCAAGCGCAACGCAAGGCTATCAAACGCATTGTGGACAACAAACAGCGACCCACTTTCGCCAATACCATCGTGGCATATGAGGAAAGTGGGCGACTACTCGATCATGTTTCGAGCGTATTCTTCTGTCTGACGGGTGCCGACAAGACCGATGTCATTGCCAAAACCGAGAAAGAAATCATTCCGCAACTGACCGATTTGGAGAACGAAATCACGTTCAACGCCAAACTGTTCAGCCGCATCAAATACGTATATGACCGCGAACGCGCCACATTGAAAGGCGAAGACCGCAAGCTGTTAGATGAAATCTACAAGCAGTTTGTACGTTCCGGTGCCCTGCTTTCAGCCGACAAGAAGGCCCGCATGGAGCAAATCAACAAGCGGATTGCCGAGCTTCAGCAGCAATGGGGCACCATGTTGCCCGACGCTACCAACCATGCAGCGGTGTGGGTTGACAACAAAGACGAGCTGAAAGGGCTGAGCGAGGCCGACATTGCCCAGTGCCGAAAAGACGCAGAGCGCCGCGGTGGAAAGGCACCTTATTGCATTGTGATTGTCAACACCACCCAACAAGCCATCTTGACTCACCTCGAAAACCGCGATTTGCGCCGCCGCGTGTTCGAAGCCTCGCTGCATCGGGCCGACGGAACGGGCGCGTTCAACACCTATCCTATCGTGGTGGAGATAGCAAAACTGCGGGCCGAGAAGGCCGAACTCATGGGCCATAAGAACTATGCGGCCTACTCCTTGGAGCGTACCATGGCCAAAACGCCCGACAATGTCTATGCTTTCTTGAAGCAACTCATTGCGGCCTACAGGCCGAAAGCCGAGGCCGAGACACGCGCTATCGAGGACTTTGCCCGCCGAAGTGAGGGACAAGACTTCCGACTTCAGCCCTACGACCGCTTCTATTACTCGGCCAAGATGAAGCAAGCACAGTATCGTTTCGCCGAAGACGACGTGAAACCCTACTTCAATATCGACAGTGTGCTCGTCAATGGTGTGTTCTATGCCGCCCAAAGAGCTTACGGATTGACCTTCAAGGAACGCAAAGATATCCCGACATATCACAAAGATATGCGTGTGTTCGAGGTCTTCGACAAAGACAAACGCCCCCTTGCTTTGTGGTATTGTGACTACTTTCGCCGGCCAACAAAGCGTGGGGGAGCATGGATGAGCAGCTTTTCCAAGCAGAGTAAATGGCGCAAACAACAGCCCATTATCTATAATGTATGCAACTATGCCAAGGCACCTGAGGGGCAACCCACGCTGCTGACGTGGGACGAAGTGACTACGATGTTCCATGAATTCGGCCACGCCTTGCACGGAATATTGTCCGATTGTAAGTACAATATGCTTAGCGGAACGGCCGTAGCACGCGACTTTGTGGAGATGCCCTCACAGTTTAACGAGTTCTTTGCCACTGTTCCTGAGGTCTTTAATCACTATGCAAGGCATACGAAAACGGGCCAACCAATGCCCGAAGACCTCAAGGAAAAGATGCTCAAAGCCATCAATTTCCAACCCGCTTACGCCTTGGGAGAGAACTTGGCTGCCACATGTTTGGACATGGCATGGGCCATGTTGCCGGCCAAGAACGTGCCGACAGCCGGCCAAGCAGCGGCATTCGACCGTGAAGCGCTTCGTGAAATCGGTCTCTTGGACGTGCAGGTTCCGCCCCGATATGCCACATCTTACTTCAATCATGTATGGGGTGGAGGCTACGCAGCGGGCTATTATAGCTACCTGTGGACTGAGGTTTTGGCCGACAACATCGCTTCTTGCTTCGCCAAACGCGGCGCATTGAACCCCGAAGTAGGCCAGGATTTCCGCAAAAAAGTGCTCAGTCGTGGCAATACAAAGGACCTTATGCAAACCTTTACCGACTTCACTGGCCTGAAAACGCCTGATGTTTCGGCATTAATGAAGGCAAGGGGAATGTAGAAGAACGCTGAATGAAGCGTCGCACATGGTAGATTATGAACGATAAAATCATCTTTTTATGCTGAAAATATTGCTGCAACTGTGGTGGACACAGAAGCGAAGAACGTTTGATTGGAAGCGCATGGGCATCTTCATCTATATGGTGCTGTGCGTGGTTGTCGGCCTTGTTGTCGGCCATTGGCAGGGAGGAAGCAATCCTTTCGAGGCCATTCGAAGCGACAATTTAGAGCTCATTATCGTCCCACTTGTGGTCATGTTCTCTCCCATGGAACTGTTGATGAAGTTCCTTTTGAAGACAGATGCCGCCGGAATGGACGATTACTTGCGGTCTAAACCCGTCCCGCAAGCCACGTGGAATCGCTTTCTTTTGGTGCTCAACTTGCTGGATTACCTCAATTGGTTCATTCCTATCATGGTCTTCGGACTGTCATGTTTGCTCATGTCTGCAGGCTATGCACTGCTCGCTTTCGGTCTTTCGCTGACGCTAAACATTGCAGATGGCCTGCTAATCACAGGGCTACGGAAGGCCCAAGGCTGGGAATATAAACTGCCGTTGTGGCTGATGTTGCTCTTCTACTACTGTCTGGCGATACCTTTCATGATTTTCTTTATGAGCTGGTTCGGGCCCTTTGGCAGCGTTGTGGCATGGTTCCTTGCCACCTTGGGCTTTGGGGCAACCGTCTATGCCTACCTTTGTTACGTCAAACATTACAATGAACAGCGCGGCCAACAAGCCAAGGCTGGGCGCATAGGTGGCTCATCGCTCTTCAGTATGGAGTACATTTCGCTGCTCCGTTCCAAGCGTTTGCGCACGGGATACCTGACACTTGTCGTCGTTATGACGCTGCAAGCCTATCTCCAAAATCGCACGATGAGCGACGAAATCGGCGAGAGTGCCATGGCGGGAATATTCCTTTTGCTGGCCGTTATGTTCTCTTCGATGATGCTGGGTCAATGGATCTTCGGCATTGAAGGCAACTTCTTCCATGGCTTGATGACCAAACCTGTGTCGGTATATGGCATGCTTGAGCGCAAATTCCTATTCTTTTTGCTGCTCGATTCCATTACAGCTGTGTTGCTTATTCCGGGCATTTTCCTTGGTTATTGGACGACGATGGCGTGGCTTTCCACCCTTCTTTTGGGTGCAGGTTCCAACGTATTGCTGTTGCCCACCTGCCTTTTCTCCAAGCGCATCGACCTGTTTTCGTCGGCATTCTTCAATTACCAAGGGGCTAACATGGGCGTGAATGTCTATGGATTTGTTGTCCTTATCCCGGTGGCGGCCTACGCGTTGTTGGCCATTTTCATAGACAATGCCTTGGTGGTTTACGCCATCACGGCCGTGCTCGGCCTGCTTTTGCTGGGCACGTCTAAGGGAGTGCTGCGCTTGGTTGCCCATAAGTTCATGGCGAAAAGGTACAAACGAATGGAGGATTTTATGAAATAAAGTCACAAAAGCCTCCCCCTACCCCTCCAATGGAGGGGAGACTGAGATAGAGAACCAATCATTATCGTGAATTATAAATGAAGAATTGTGAATGATGAACTGCGAATTAAACATTAAGAACCTCAAGAAAGTCTACGGAGACAAGACGGTTATCGACATTCCGGAGCTGACCATACACGCCGGAGAGCTCATCGGTCTCGTGGGAAACAACGGGGCCGGCAAGACGACCCTCATGCGATTGATGCTCGATTTGATTAAAGCTGACGACGGATATGTGCTAAGCAACGGCATGAAAGTGAACGAAAACGAGGCTTGGAAGCACTATACAGGCTCGTTTATCGACGGCCGTTTCCTGATAGATTTCTACACCCCGGAGGAATATTTCACCTTTATCGGCAACGTGTACGGCCTATCGAAGGAGACCATCGACGAGCGATTGGCCAGCTATGCGCCCTTGATGCACGACGAAATCCTCGGCACCAAGAAGTATATCCGCGACTTTTCGGAAGGCAACCGACAGAAGATTGGCATTCTCGGTGCCATGATTATCAACCCCGAAGTGCTCATCTTAGACGAGCCTTTCAACTATCTTGACCCGTCGTCACAGATACAAATCGCCAAAACCATCCATCAAGTGAACAAGGAAATGGGCACGACTGTCGTCTTGTCGAGCCACAATCTGAACTTTGTTTCAGACATTTCATCACGCATTTTGCTGCTCGAAAGGGGCCTACTCATCAAAGATTTGCCCAATGAAGAGGGCAGTGCAATGACCGAACTCAAGGCTTATTTCGGAGCCGAATAAGGCAGTCACTCCACAAACAGCCCGCTCTCAGCACATTGAGAGGGGAATATCAGCGCGCAATGTGACAGGGCGGAGAATGTAGGGACGCACGGCTCGTGCGTCCACTCAAGGCGAAAGAAACGCAAATACACGATTGTTGGAGCGGACGCACAGGTCGTGCGTCCCTACATAGAGTCGAGCGGCTCATAGTGTCAGGCCCGTTGATAATCAACGACTTGGGCCTTGCGTTTCAATCTCAGCCATTTTACCGTGCAATAAGGCTGACATTAGCGTGCAATAAGGCTGATATTGCGCGGTAAAATGGCTGAAATGATTTTGCAGGGCGACGCATCTTAGATTTCAACCGCTGTGCCCATGCACGTTAATGTAATTTAGCGTAGAAAAGTTTCGCAGTCTGTTTATTTTTTAGTATCTTTGCAATTCAATCACACTATTGAAAGAAATGGCAGAAAATCTAAACACCGAGGCAAATTATTCTGCCTCGAATATTCAGGTTCTTGAGGGGCTTGAAGCTGTGCGTAAGCGTCCGGCTATGTACATAGGTGACATCAGTGAGAAGGGACTTCACCATCTTATCAACGAGACAGTGGATAACTCTATCGACGAAGCCATGGCAGGTTACTGCACAGATGTGGCGGTTACGCTCAACGAAGACGGCTCGGTTACGGTCGAAGATAACGGCCGTGGTATCCCTGTGGACGAGCATAAGAAGCTCCATAAGTCGGCTCTTGAGGTCGTGATGACCGTACTTCATGCCGGAGGAAAGTTCGATAAGGGTTCTTATAAGGTGAGCGGTGGCTTGCATGGTGTAGGTGTGAGCTGCGTGAACGCACTCTCTTCGCACATGCTTTCCCAAGTGTTCCGCGACGGAAAGATTTACCAACAGGAGTATGAAAAGGGCAAACCGCTCTATCCGGTCAAGGTGATTGGCGAGACAGACAAGCGAGGTACGCGGCAACAATTCTGGCCCGACCCCGCCATTTTCACCACAACAACCTTTAAATGGGACATCGTTGCCAGTCGAATGCGCGAGCTGGCGTATCTCAATGCGGGTATCCGTATCACGCTGACCGACCTCCGTCCCAACGAAGAAGGCAAGACCCGGCAAGAGGTTTTCCATGCGAAAGACGGACTGAAAGAGTTCGTTCGCTACGTAGACCGGCATCGCACGCATCTCTTCGACGATGTGATTTACCTGAAAACCGAGAAGCAAGGCATTCCTATCGAGGTGGCTATCATGTATAACACCGACTATTCGGAGAACATACATAGCTATGTGAACAACATCAACACCATTGAAGGAGGAACCCATCTCACGGGTTTCCGTGCCGCACTGACCCGTACTTTGAAGACTTATGCCGATGCAGAGCCTACCATTGCCAAGCAGATTGAGAAGGCAAAGATAGAGATTGCGGGCGAAGACTTCCGCGAAGGACTCACCGCAGTCATCTCTATTAAGGTGGCAGAGCCGCAGTTTGAGGGGCAGACAAAGACCAAATTAGGTAACAGCGAAGTCTCCGGAGCAGTTCAACAAGCCGTGGGTGAGGCCCTTTCAAACTATCTGGAAGAGCACCCGATTGAGGCAAAAAAGATTTGTGAAAAGGTGGTTTTGGCTGCCACGGCCCGCATCGCTGCGCGCAAAGCCCGCGAGAGTGTGCAGCGAAAAAGCGTGATGTCGGGTGGCGGTTTGCCAGGAAAACTGGCCGATTGTTCCAACAAAGACCCGAAAGAATGCGAGATATTCCTTGTCGAGGGCGACTCTGCGGGAGGCTCAGCCAAGCAAGGTCGCGACCGCTATACACAGGCCATTCTTCCGCTAAGAGGCAAGATTTTGAACGTAGAAAAGGTGCAATGGCATCGCGTTTTCGAGGCAGAATCCGTGATGAATATCATACAAAGCATCGGCGTTCGCTTTGGTGTTGAGGGCGAAGATGACCGCGAAGCCAACATCGACAAGCTGCGTTACGACAAGATTATCATTATGACCGATGCCGATGTTGACGGCTCTCACATCGATACGCTCATCATGACGCTCTTCTATCGCTTCATGCCAAAGGTCATAGAAGACGGACATCTCTATATTGCCACGCCGCCTTTGTATAAGTGTTCCTATAAGAAAGTGAGCGAATATTGCTACACCGAGCAGCAGCGTCAAGCCTTTATTGACAAGTATGTTGAGGGAAAAGAGGACGACAAAGCACTGCATACGCAACGCTACAAAGGTCTCGGAGAGATGAATCCCGAGCAACTTTGGGAGACAACCATGGACCCCTCGTCGCGTCTTCTGAAGCAAGTGACGATACAGAATGCGGCCGAAGCCGACGAAATCTTCTCAATGCTGATGGGCGACGACGTGGAACCGCGCCGCGAATTCATCGAACAGAACGCCACCTACGCCAATATCGACGCGTAAGACCGGTCAAACCTGCTATTTGTCGGGAGGGTGTGTCAAGCCGACACAGCCTCCTTTGATTTTAAATATCCGCCTCTGAATGAAAAGAGATAGGGATGTCATGAGCGTGAGACCCGGGTCTCGTGAACGCGAGACGGGGATGTCACGAGCGTGAGACCCGGGTCTCACGGACGCGAGAGGGGGATGTAATTCAAAAAAGAGGGGGATGTAATTGAAAAGAGAGGGGGATGTAATTGAAAAAAGAGCCCCCTCTGAGTGCAAAAACCAATGTGACGGCCTCGTTACATATTTATTTTTGTTCCTTGTTATGGTTAAATGGCTTTTCGGTTTTGTGTTCTTCTTACAGGCAACGGCCCTGCATTCGCAAGGCTTTCTGCCCCGATGGATAGGCTGTGCCGAGCCGGATTCCACCTCGGAACTATGGTTTCGGCATACCTATCTCTGCGCGGGAAGACCGCGTTTTGCCGCGATTGAGGTCACGACCACAGGCTTTTTCGATCTTTATGTGAACGGCTATAATGTGTCGACCGACAGCCGTATGCCGTTCAGACCGCAGGAAAAAGACGACCAGCCGATATGCCTTCGCTTCGATGTGACGCGCTTTTTGCGCCCCGACAGCAATACGATTGCCCTGTGGTATGGCCCGTCTTATCCGCATGTTCAGCCGCGACAGGTGGCCGTTTCCTATTTCGGAAGGGGGCACGACGACCGTTTCTTCAGTTTCACGGCAGATGAGAACTGGCTTTGTCGCAAGGCGTATATCGGCCTTGACAGCGTGGGTGGCGAGGTATTCCGTGCGCCCGATGCCTGTCAGAGAGGGTGGAACGGCTCTGATTTTGCCCCTGCCTGCTGGCAAGGGGCTACTTGTCGGCCTCCCGATTGCACGCGAAAAACGGATTACCGCGAGGTGTGTTATCCTGCCGAACGCGTCGCAAAGGTTCTTATTCCGGCCTATCGTGTCGTGGAAGGCGACACGGTCTGCTATGAATTTCAGACAGGTTTCTACGGCTATGTGAGGGCGACGCTGCGCAATGCCCATAGGGACTCGTGGCTGAACATCAACGGTCTGCGCTATCAATGCCGTGGAGAAACGGACGAACAGGCCTATCGGAAGTTCACAAGAGGACTGTTCCGGCGGGTTTGGGCCACGGGTGACGGTCCGTTTAGAAGTAGTCGTATCGAGCGTATCGAGGGCATCGAGACGCGCTCATACCTGCACTTCGGTTGGCAATAACCCCGCTTCTTTTTGCCGAAAATGGCCGAAGATATTCCTATTTTTATTACTTTTGCAAACAAAGACGAGTGCTATGACGGATATGAAAGAGATAACCGTGGCCTCAGCCCTACAGCTTCACAAGGGCAGCCACATAGAGAATGACCTCCTTTTATTGGACGCTTTGGCCGCACTTCCACTGCCCGAAGAGCCCAGAAGAATGGGATGTCTGTTGCTGGCGCTGTGCACTTCGGGCACGGCTCGCTACACTGTTGACACCATACAACATGTGGTTCGCCCCAAAGATATCATCATTATCAGCCCCGGACAAGTTACGGATGACTACGATTTAAGCGAAGATTGCAACGGAATAGGGCTCATGTTGTCCGACCGTTTCTTTAGGGAAAGCATCTCAGGCATACACGAATTGTCGTCTCTTTTCTTGTTTTCAAAGAACCATCCTGTATGCGAACTCCGGCCAGAAGAGGTCGAAATGCTTAGCAATTACTTCCATTTGTTGAAGCAAAAAGTCGATAATAGCGACCACCATTTCCGTGTGGAAACGGTGAAATCTCTGCTTCAAACGCTCATTTATGACATCAGTAATGCCATCTATCGCATTCAAAACAGCGAGAAACACAAGCACTCTCGCAGCGAAAAGATATTCTTCGACTACATCGAACTCGTTGAACGTAACTTCCGACATGAACGGCGTGTGGGCTGGTATGCAGCGCAATTGAATATCACAGCGAAGTATCTTTCGGAGTCGGTAAAGGCCATCAGCCGCCGAACCCCCAATGCTTGGATTGACTATTACGTGACGCTTGAAATGCGGGTGATGCTAAAGAACACCGCAAAGAGCATCAAAGAGATTGCCAACGAGCTGCATTTCTCCAACCAAAGCTTTATGGGAAAGTATTTCAAGGAGCATGTCGGCATGTCGCCGTCACAATATAGGAAGACGTAAAAAACAGACTTAGGGCCCCATCTGTTTGAAATATTATCCTTACCTTTGCAACCCAAAACTGAAAAAGACGAATGATAACATGAATAAAAAGATGGTTCAGGAAAAAGGGAAAGGACTTCATGCCCGTAAGAACAGCCATGTCAGCAGACTTTTCTACCTGTTTATTGGGCTCATTATTGCACTTCCGACACAAGCCCAGATGCTTTTCTCGGAAAACATGACGATGGCTATCGACAGTACAAAGACCATACAAGGCTCACTACAGCCGGTTGTCGACTTCAAAACAGAGAAAGAGAATGTGCTCACTCTTAAAAATACGGCTAATCTCAACCTGTTGATCAACCGAAACCGCGTAGTAAACCTCATCAATAAGCTCGAATTCTCTACTTATGGCAAGAAAATCACGGTGAGCGGAGGCTATGTGCATGCCGAATATCGCTACCTGCTTCATCATGCTTTCGAGGTTTACCCCTATGTTGAGTCGCAATGGGCAGGCAGTCGCGGTATGACTTTCAAGGTATCTTCAGGGTTGCAATCGCGTTACCGGCTGGTGAACTCCGCGCATTGCCTCATGTTCGCAGCCATAGGCGTGTTCTATGAATTCGAAAAATGGGAATATCCCGACCCACCCGTAGGCATCAGCGACCACGCTTACAGCCGCAGTGTGAAGAGTCACCTGTCACTTAGTTTCAGACATTCAATCGGAGAACATTGGGAACTGACCACCACGGCTATCCATCAGGCTAAACCTGACAGCTATACCAAGTGTGCCCGGTTCGGTGGTGCTGTGGATTTGGCTTATCATATCACGCCAAAGATAGGCATTCGTGGTACTTATCGCATCATTTATGACACATCTCCCATCGTTCCCATACGCAAAGATTATACCACTGTCGATGCCGGTATTGACATAGCTTTCTAAGAAAGCAAACAAATCACAGGCATACAGCGGCATAATTTCCCTATGATTAGGTTTTAATTGTGCGCATAACTATAGTCATGGAGCCTTAAATGAGATGCAGCTTCCTCTGGCTTTCCTCCTTCGGCGGGGGAGAGGGAGGCTTTAAAGGCTTTTATTTGTCTATCATTTCCTCTATTTCCTTGGCCGCTTCGCACAATTCTGCATACCAATCTTCGCCGAAACGGCGGACAAGAGGACCTTTCAAGAACTTGTAAACAGGCAGGTTGAGAGCCTCACCTTTTGCGACTGCGTCCTTGCAAATAGCCCATTTGTGATAGTTGATGCCCACAAGTCCGTGGCCAAATTCCTTGGTGCGGATAGGATAAAGCGCACAGGAAGCGGGCTTCACAAAGCGTGTCTTGCCTGCGCGATGGGCGCGTTCGAGTGCACAAAGGCAGCATCCGTCCTCGTAACATGTGAAGACACAGTCCTTACCGCCCACGATACTCGTCACCAAATCGCCCTCTATATCGGCATAAGCCACGCCTTGTTTATCGACAACGGCCTGTGCCGAGGCACTCATATCGGCCCAAACAGCGTCCAAAGTCTCCTCGATTTCGTTGATTTCCTCCAGCGTAACAGGAGCCCCGGCATCGCCTTCTACGCAGCAAGCTCCCCTGCATTTGTCGAGGTCGCAGCAGAATTTCTCCGTAATCACATCGGGAGAGACCAGCACGCTGCCTATCTGTATGATGTGCAAATCCTCTTTTTTCATAATGTCTTTTGTTGCTTTGAGGGCTTATTGCATATAGAATATTCCGCACGAGGCGTGCGGAATACGACAATATAGCCCACTATCCCACACTCCCTCCCCTTGGGGGAGGGCCATGGAGAGGTATCTGGAGACCCCGGGGTAGGCTTTTACCAAGCTATTTCCTGCTCTCCTCGTTCCCTTAAATATGCATTACACTGCGAAAAATGATGATTTCCGAACCACCCACCGAGTCTTGCTGAGCGTGGAGAAGGGTGAACTGACTCTAAAATGCAATGCTTATTGTGGTCGATAAGATACTTTTTCCCTTGGGCAAATCTGCCCCATAGCATGAAAACAAGGCCGTTCTTGTGGTCGTTCAAGGCCTTGATAGCTGCATCAGTAAAGGTGGTCCAGCCCAATTGTTGATGGCTGTTGGCCTCGTGTGCACGCACGGTCAGTGTGGCATTCAAGAGCAAAACGCCTTGCTTGGCCCACCGTGTCAGGTCGCCATTCGGCGGCATCGGCTTGCCAAGGTCGGCCTCTATCTCCTTAAATATATTGATAAGTGAGGGCGGCATCGACACACCTTCGGGCACAGAAAAGCTCAAACCCATGGCCTGCCCGGGCCCATGATAGGGGTCTTGCCCAATGATTACCACCTTCACTTCATCGAAAGGACAGAGGTTGAAGGCGTTAAAAACCAGCTCTCCCGGCGGATAACACGTGCCACGTCGGTATTCTTCGTGAACCGCTTTCGCAAGGTTTGCAAAGTAAGGCTTGTTGAATTCTTCACCAAGATACCTACTCCAACTCTCTTCAATCTTTACCATTGGCTTATTTATTATCTGAAATCAAACATTCACCTGTCATGTCCGACGGCTGTTCCAAGCCCATGATGTGCAGGATAGACGGCGCAACATCAGCCAAACGGCCGCTTTTCACGGTCGCAGAATTATTGTCGGTGACATAGATGAACGGCACGGGATTGAGCGAATGTGCCGTGTTTGGCGTTCCATCTTCATTGATAGCATTGTCCGCATTGCCGTGATCAGCGATGATAAGTGCCTCATAATCGTTAGCCTTGGCAGCCTCGATGACCTCCTTCACACAGTGGTCTATGGCCCAAACGGCCTTGGCAATAGCGTGGTAAACGCCCGTGTGACCGACCATATCTCCATTGGCAAAGTTGACAACAATGAAGTCATAGATGTTCTTATTGATGGCAGCAATGAGCTTATCTTTCACTTCAAAGGCACTCATTTCGGGCTTTAAGTCATAGGTAGCCACCTTAGGTGAGGGCACAAGAATGCGGTCTTCGCCCTCGAAAGGAGCCTCACGTCCGCCGTTAAAGAAGAACGTTACGTGGGCATACTTCTCGGTTTCAGCCGTGTGAAGCTGCTTTTTGCCGAGCCTTGATAGGTATTCTCCCAACGTATCCTTCACGTTTTCTTTCGGGAAAAGCACCTTTACGTCCTTGAAATTTGGGTCGTATGGCGTCATACAATAGTACATTAAGCCCTTCACAGTAGCCATACCTTCCTCGGGCATATCCTGTTGCGTGAGTACTTGTGTCAGCTCTTTAGCACGGTCATTGCGGTAGTTGATGAAGATAACGACGTCGCCCTCGCCAATCGTTCCGTCGACCTTGCTGTTGTTGATAGGCTTGATGAACTCGTCGGTCACGCCCTCGTCGTAACTTTCCTGCATGGCTTTCACCATGTCGTCTGCCTGTTTTCCCTCGCCTTTCACCAGCAAATCGTAGGCTTCTTTCACGCGGTTCCAACGCTTATCGCGGTCCATTGCGTAGAACCGCCCTACGATACTTGCGACATGGGCGCCGTTCTTTTCGCAACAATCCTGCACCTCTTCGATGAAACCTTTACCGCTCCTCGGGTCGGTATCACGGCCGTCCATGAAGCAATGCACGTAAGTTTTGGTGCCATACTCCTTGCCGATCTCGATCAATTTGAAGAGATGAGCGAGCGAAGAGTGCACACCTCCCGTCGAAGTAAGGCCCATCAAGTGAAGCTTCTTACCAGTCTTTTGCGCGTAAGAATAGGCTTCTACGATGCCCGGGTTCTTCAATATCGCACCGCTTTCGCAGGCTTTGTTGATTTTCACCAAGTCTTGATAGACAATCCGTCCGGCCCCGATATTGAGGTGACCTACCTCAGAATTGCCCATCTGGCCATGCGGAAGACCCACGTCTTCGCCCGAAGTGAGCAACTGAGAATGCGCAGAAACCGCATTCAGATAGTCCAAAAAAGGAGTCGGTGTGTTGTAAATCACGTCGCCTCGTCCATGTTTTCCGATTCCCCATCCATCGAGAATCATCAATAAAGCTTTCTTTCCCATAATCTAATAAACTTAAAATCTAATATCCTGTGTCCTGCAAAGTTAGTGTAATCGGGCGAGAAAACAAAGAAGTTGCGCCCGTTTTTTTCACAGACACATCATGTCTTTAGTCAAATCTCAGTCAAACTGTTTCCGAGAACGGTCAGAATCGGTTGAGTTCGTTGCTCACTTTGCCTTTGAAATTGTATTGTTCAAGCTTTCCCCAACCTATCGAATAGCTTGCTCCGATGGTGACTCTGAGCCAGTCGAAGCGGTCGGGACGCGACCAATTCTCTATTCCTGCCATGCGAAGGCGGGTGATTTTAAGCGTGGTATAATCGCCATTGAGGTTCACTCTGAATGGACCAAACGACCGACTCAGGCTCATTTCCATTCTCCCGCTACCTGATGTGCGGCTGTAAACGCCTTTCGAAGGGCTATAATAGCCTGCACCGAACGAAGATTTGATGTCCCAAGGCAAATCGGCCATCATGCTGCCGCTTATTCTGAAGCTGTTGCTGTAGGCAGAAAGGCCGTTCATTTGGTCGTGAGAGAACGAATAGCCCATACTGCTGGTCATTCTGACCTTCTTGCTCAGCCTGATCGGCGCATAGAATGACGCACCGAAGCCGTTGTTACGCGAACCATAGGTGGGAATATAGCGGTAGACATTCTCGCCCACCACCTTTTCGTAGACATTTGTAATGCCTTTACTGTTGCTGTAGCGCACGGATAACCGATAATCTTCAAAAAGTGAGAGGGCAGCTTCAGCTTCGCCGGAGGTCATGGCACGCAGATAGGGATTGCCGGTCGTGTAGGATTGGTCGCTTTTCCACTCTTTTGCCGGGTTCAGATAGAACATGTGGGGGCGGGAAATGTTGCGGTTGTAACTCATTGATAGGCTGTGGCCGCGCCGGGGATTCAAAACATAGCGCCATTTTGCCTGCCCCAGCCATTCACCATAGTTGTTGTGTACCTCAATACTGCTCGTCAAGGAGTTTGGCGTGGCCTGCGTGTATTCGTAGCGCAGCCCTATGGAATATTCAAATCGTTTGTTCACGCTGTGGCTGTAGCGACCGTAGGCGCTGAATTGGTTTTCGGTGTAGTCGTAATCGTCGCGTTCGGGCGTATTGTTTTCCGTTCGTTGCGTTCTGAAACGGCCCGACATCCGCACATAACCGGCCCCATAGCGCAGCATGATGCCTTGCCCGAGCCGCTGCATGCCGTAAAGTCCGGCGTCCACAGCCGTCGTTCGCGTCCGATTCATATTGGAACGGTCGCTTAGGGTGCCCGTGTAGTCGGTCATCAAAGCCCAGTTGTTGCTGCGACGGTAGTCGTATTTCAGTTCCGAATAGATGCACCAATAGCCTTTCTTCCACCGATGGAGGAAGTCCAAATAGCCTGCTATGCTGTTTGAATTGAGGCGCGTGGTGTCTGCGGTGGCCATCGATACGCCTTTATTCGATCCTTCAGCGATGGTGGTCAGGCTGTTCCAGTCGCTTTGATTGGTGATATGATGGCCCGTGACTTCGACGGATAGCTTGTCGTTTTTCGTGAAATCGTAGAACACACTGAGGTCTACATCAGGCGAATGCTTCATTTTTAGCAGGCTTTTCCGGACACTTTCGGTCTGCAGATGGGTGTCGTAAAAGGTTGTACCCGAATATTCGGGCCGGTGTTTTCCCCATACCATCCAGTCAAAAACAGAGAGGTTGACCGATACCTTCCCATGGTTCCATCTCAAGTCAATACTGGGGGCGTTGTTACGGAGCTGTTTTCCGATCACCATACGGTCGCCCAACGAAAGATTTCCGCCGTTGCTCACTTTAACCGTCGTGATATAAATCACAGCCTTACCCATCAAGCTACTTCCACCCTCCACACCAACGTTGTTGTTGATACGGATTTGCTCGATTCTTTTGCCCGACAAGCCGAAGAGAATGCTGCTGGCAATGCTCCCATCCATGTTGATACGCTTCCCATCTATGTAGATGGCGGTGACAAGATGGTCGTAAACACTGTACGAATCGCCGCTTTTGCTGACGCCGGGAAGGAAAGGCAATATCTCATCGGCACTGCGTTTGCGAAACATTTCGTCGGTGTTTATCTTCGTAGTGTAGCCATCCAAGTCGTAAACCGTGCGCTTAGCAACCACCGAAACCTCCGGCAAAGCCGTGCTGTTGGGCTGCATTCGGATGGCCGGCAGCGTCATGTTGTGCTTCACGCTCACTGCGGTTGAGAGTGGCGCATAGCCGATGTTGCTCAGCCGCAGACGATAAGAGCCTGCGGGAAGCAGGCTCTTGAATTGTCCGTTTTCGTTGGTTGTCGCCGCTTGTCGCTTGGTGGTGTCGGCCAAATTCAGCAGCAACACGGAGACGTTTGGCAGCGGTTTATCGTTATTGTCGGTGATGCGGCCGTTTATGGCACAAAGGCTGTCACGTCCATTTTGTGCATTTGCCGTCAAAGCAAACAACAATAAAACAGCGAGAAAAGCCCTCTTTATATTTTTCATAACATGGAATTTTTATGTGCTTCCACTCTTTGAGGAGCAAAGCATATAATGAATTAGTAATTAGACATCGTCTTTTCTTGATATTTTTCATCTCGTATCCGTCAGCAAAATAGCTGACAGATACGAGAAAGATAGATTAGGGTGCGTCTTTCTTCTGTTTATCTTTGTCTATTTTGCCCGTCATGGTTCCCACTTGTTTAGCCTTAATGGAAAAAGGGCAATTTGTGCACTGAAACACCCAAATGGTTTCATCTTCCTTAGTGGGTGTACCTACAAAATCAGAATGACCACATCTTGGGCAAATTAGATTAAACATAGGACTTGTTTCATTTTCATGTTGAATCCAATTCCATTTCCAGCTAAAAGACTCAACAGCTTTGTTTGGTTGAAGACTAAACGCTGCGCATGAAGCGCTCACCATCAGCATAGCTACTACCAAAAAGTGTTTCATTTCTGTAAGGTTTTAAGTTAAAATTTAATGTAACATCACAAAGGTATATATAATTTTTGAATTAAACAAAGAAAACGACAAAAAGAATAATAACGTATGAAAAATGTTCTTAATGCCATTCTATCACTGTTTTGTGCCGTAATATCAATGTATTATCATTTCCGTTCAATGGTCTTAAATACTTATTTTGTAAAATTTATTCATTGAAAACAGGGGTATTCGGTCGTCACCATCTGGAGAAGAAAAACCATGGAAATCGATTTTACGAGATAATGAAAATCGGATTGCGGGATAGTTTCAGTCATTTTTCCTCTCAACATCTGTCATTTTGCTTAGCTATCTCACTCATTTCCCGCGCCGGAATGGGCGATATTAGAAAGCAAAATGAACAGGACGACCGAGAGAAATGGCTGACATTGTGTCGCTATTTTCCAAGAATTGTGCAATCAATTGACTGACAACGGGTTATGGATTGACTTAAAATGCGTATATTTCGGCTAAGGAATCGTTTTCGTTTTGAATACGCAAGTTATGCGAGGCTACTTGTAAAGGAATTTCATATAATGCTTCGAGCAATCCTAAAAGGGGCATAAAATGTGCAAGGCTTACAGCGCTGATACGGTATGAACCACTTGTTCCCGATGCTTGTATACCCGAAGTAGGAAGGAACAGCTTGTGTGTTTCCGTTTATCCAAAGCGTTTCGGCATGCCCGATGGTCCGGATTGAGGGGCTGAAGAATAGAAAGTATATTGCTGCTCGATTGAAATTAAACGGCGAAAAGTTTGCATACTACAGAATAAAGTCGTAATTTTGCAGCGTTCAGTGGAATGAGGAGCTCCGAGAGAGTTCCTCATTTTAGTTTAATATAACGTGTATGATTGACAAAAACGTCGTAAAGAAATTCGTAGACGAGTGGCTGTCGGACAAGGAATACTTCCTTGTTGGCATCGAAATCAGCCCGGATGACAAGATTGTTGTTGAGATCGACCACGCCGATGGCGTTTGGATTGAAGACTGTGTTGCGCTGAGTAGGTATATCGAAGAGCGTCTCAGTCGCGACGAAGAAGACTATGAATTGGAGGTAGGTTCAGCCGGATTGGGTCAGCCTTTCAAGGTGGTTCAGCAGTATATGAACTTTGTTGGCAAGGAAGTCGAGGTGATGGATGCCGACGGAAAGAAGTATCAAGGCGTGCTGAAAAGCGTTGATGGCAATGATTTTGTGGTCACCGTGAATGAGAAGGTGAAAGTGGAAGGCAAGAAACGTCCGCAACTGATGGACGTTGACCATGCTTTCAAGATGAACAATGTGAAATATACTAAATACTTAATAAGTTTCAAATAAAGCTATGGCAGCAAAAAAGATTGATGAGAATCAGGTCAGCATGATCGACACTTTCCGTGAGTTTAAGGAAACAAAGAATATCGATCGCACGACATTGGTGAGCGTTTTGGAAGAGAGTTTCCGCAATGTGCTTGCCAAACTATTCGGCAGTGACGAGAATTTCGACGTCATTGTGAACCCCGACAAGGGCGACTTTGAGATCTATCGGAACCGCATGGTCGTGCCCGACGGAGAGGTTGAAGACGAGAACAAACAGATAGCACTGAAGGAAGCTCAAAAGATTGAGCCCGATTATGAGGTGGGAGAAGAAGTCTCGGAACAGGTGAATTTCGCGAAATTCGGGCGTCGTGCCATTCTGAACTTGCGGCAAACGTTGGCCTCAAAGGTGTTGGAATTGGAGCATGACACGCTGTATAACAAGTATAAGGACCGCGTGGGACAGATCGTTTCTGGCGAAGTTTATCAGGTTTGGAAGCGTGAAGTGCTCATCGTAGACGATGAAAATAACGAGCTGATTCTGCCGAAAAGCGAGCAGATTCCGGCTGATATTTACCGCAAAGGTGAGACGATTCGTGCCGTCATCTTACGCGTTGACAATGAGAACAACAATCCCAAGATTATCCTTTCGCGCACAAATTCCATGTTCTTGGAGCGTTTATTGGAGGCCGAAGTGCCTGAGATTGGCGACGGACTTATAGCCATTCGCAAGATAGCCCGCATGCCGGGAGAGCGTGCAAAGGTTGCCGTTGAGAGCTTCGATGACCGCATTGACCCCGTTGGGGCATGTGTGGGAGTGAAGGGAAGTCGCGTATATGGCATCGTTCGTGAGCTGTGTAACGAGAACATCGACGTGGTGAACTACACCTCAAACATCAAACTTTTCATTCAACGTGCATTGAGTCCGGCCCACGTAAGCAGCATTAATATCGATGAAGAGAACCACAAAGCCGAGGTTTATTTGCAGCCCGAAGAAGTCAGTTTGGCCATCGGTCGCGGGGGAATGAACATCAAGTTGGCCTCGATGTTGACCGAGTTCACCATCGATGTGTTCCGTGAAGTGCCCGAAGGTGAGGCCGATGAGGACATCTATTTGGACGAATTCTCCGACGAAATCGACCAATGGGTGATTGATGCCATCAAGAGTATCGGGCTGGATACGGCCAAGGCTGTGCTCAATGCACCGCGTGAAATGCTCGTAGAGAAAGCCGATCTTGAGGAAGAAACCGTTGACCATGTGCTCAATGTGCTGCGGACCGAGTTCGAACAGTAGGCACGTGGGGAGGCAACACCATCAGAAAACAGAAACACCCTAATAAAGAAAAAGGAGTAAGATACATACATGAGCATCAGATTAAACAAAGCATTACGCGAATTGAACATAGGACGTCAAACGGCAGTTGACTTCCTTCAAAAGAAAAGTGAACTGGGAGAGGTGAAGGACGACCTGAGCTTCAAGCTCAACGATGCCCAATATCAGGCACTCGTAGAGGCTTTCAAGCAGGACGCTGCCGTGCGCAGTGAGGCGGAAAAGCTCTTTCAGAAGAAACCAAAAGAGAAGAAGCGCGCACCCGAAGTGAAGGAGAATCGTGCCGAAAGTCTGCTGGAATCGTCAAATCAACAGGTCTATAAGCAGGTCGGAAAAATCGACCTTGACAGCGTCGGCAAGAAGGCTTCGGCCCGAAAGTCTGCTGCTCCTGAAGAAAAAGCTCCCGAAACAAAGGCTGCTGCCGTCAGTCCGGAGCCCAAAAAGGAAGAAAAAGTGCCAGAACCTGAAGCCCCTAAGGAGGAGTTAAAGGCAGAAAAGCCGGTTGAAAAGCAACCGGTTGAGGAGCCGGAACAGCCGAAGGAACCCGAAGTTACAGTAGAAAAGGCCGACGAAGGCATCTTTACGCTGAAGAGCGAGCAGCAGATTCTCAACACACCAAAAGTGAATGTGCTGGGCAAGATAGACCTCGACACGCTGAATCAAAGCACACGTCCGAAGAAGAAATCCAAGGAAGAAAAGCGCAAGGAGCGTGAGGAAAAGGCGGCCACACAGAACGGTGGCGAACGCAAAAAGCGTGCACGCATCAACAAAGAGCGTGTGGACATCAATGCAGAAGCCAAGCAGAATACCGGGAATCAGGGCAACAACGGTGGCAATAACGCCGGGAAAAACAAGAATAAGAAGAACCGCAACAAGCGAAATCAAAAGCCGTTGGAGGTGGATGACGAGGCTGTGGCACGTCAGGTGAAGGAAACGCTCGCTCGATTGACGAGCAAAAGCCAGAACAAGAAGGGTGCCAAGTATCGCAAGGAAAAGCGTGAAGCGATTCAGGAAAAGCTGCAACAGGAGGCGAGTGCCGAACAAAACGAGTCAAAGGTGCTGAAGTTGACCGAGTTTGTGACGGTCAGTGAGTTGGCAACGATGATGAATATCAGTGTGACACAGGTCATCTCTACATTGATGAGCGTGGGCATCATGGTGTCCATCAACCAGCGACTTGACGCCGAGACCATCAATATGGTGGCCGATGAATTCGGCTTTAAGACGGAATATGTCAGTGCTGAGGTCCAAGAGGCTGTCAGTGAAGAAGTAGACGACGAGAATGATCTTGCTCCACGGGCTCCTATCGTTACGGTAATGGGGCATGTTGACCACGGTAAGACTTCCTTGCTCGACCATATCCGCAATACTAACGTCATTGCCGGTGAGGCTGGCGGCATTACACAGCATATCGGCGCATATAGTGTCACATTAAAGAACGGACAAAAGGTCACTTTCCTCGATACCCCGGGCCATGAAGCCTTTACAGCGATGCGTGCTCGTGGTGCACAGGTGACGGATATCGCCATCATTATCATTGCAGCTGACGACTCGGTGATGCCTACAACCAAGGAAGCTATCGCCCATGCGCAGGCAGCCGGCGTGCCCATGGTGTTCGCTATCAACAAGATTGACAAGCCCGGAGCCAATCCGGATAAGATACGTGAGGACTTAGCCAACATGAATTTGCTCGTTGAAGAGTGGGGCGGCAAGTATCAATGTCAGGAAATCAGTGCAAAGAAAGGTGTTGGTGTAGATGCTTTGTTGGACAAGGTGTTGCTTGAGGCCGAACTACTTGACCTCAAAGCCAACCCAAACCGGAAGGCTACGGGTACGATTATCGAGTCCTCACTTGATAAGGGGCGCGGTTACGTAAGTACAGTTCTTGTAAGTAATGGCACGATGAAGATTGGCGACGTTGTGATTGCAGGCACAAGCTGGGGTCGTATCAAAGCGATGTTCAACGAGCGCAACCAACGTATCGAGCAAGCCGGGCCTTCAGAGCCGGCAATTATCCTTGGTCTCAATGGGGCACCTACTGCGGGTGACCAATTCCATGTATTGGAATCGGAACAAGAGGCACGCGAGATTGCCAACAAGCGCGAACAGTTACAGCGTGAACAAGGCTTGCGAACACAGAAGCGCCTTACGCTTGGCGATATTTCACACCGCATTGCCCGCGGAGAGTTCCATGAATTGAATATCATTGTAAAGGGTGATACCGACGGTTCCATTGAGGCTTTGAGTGATTCGTTCATTAAACTCTCCACGGAGAAGGTACAGGTGAACGTCATCAGCAAGGCCGTGGGCCAGATTAGCGAGAACGATGTCATGTTGGCCAGTGCTTCTGATGCTGTCATCGTAGGCTTCCAAGTTCGTCCTTCTTCTGATGCGCGCCGATTGGCCGACCGTGAAGGCGTTGAAATCAACACCTATTCGATTATCTACGATGCCATTGACGACATCAAGAGTGCCATGGTGGGTATGCTGGATAAGGTGAAAAAGGAAATCGTTACTGGCCAGATTGAGGTGCAACAGGTGTTCAAAATCTCCAAAGTCGGGACCATTGCCGGCGGTTTGGTCACCGAGGGTAAGGTGCATGCCAAGGATAAAGCCCGCGTTGTTCGTGACGGTATCGTCATCCATACGGCTGATATCAATGCGCTGAAACGCTACAAGGACGATGTCAAGGAAGTTCCGATGGGAATGGAATGTGGCCTGAGTCTTGTCAACTATAACGACATCGTGGAGGGCGATATCATTGAAACCTTCACCGAGATCGAGGTAGAACAGAAACTATAAGCGTGCATCAGCTTTGCTTCCAGATGGAGGCAAAGCCGACCTGCCACTCATCAGCAATCTGCAAATATCGGAAACAAACGGCACACCAAAGCGGTCGCGCAGAACAGCCCGGTGGCTGAAAACCAATTACCTCTCGGAGAGGCCATGTGTTTCATCCCCGTGGAACTGTGCGTTCCACCCCCGTGGAACTGTGCGTTCCACCCCCGTGGAACTGTGTGTTCCAACCCCCTGGAACTGTGTGTTTCATCCCGATGGGAATGTTTTGGAAGTGTATGGGAGAACTCGCCATGTGGGAAATGCGCCTCGGCTCTTGCCGTATGCCGGCGACTGCATAGACCTGAAGAGAAGTTGCTTTCAGCCGTCTCGGCATTTGCAGGCATATATAAGGTAGTGGCACTCTTCGGCAATGACAGGGTGTCACTATTGTAATTAATAACAAATGTGACCATATTGGAAATGGTACACTATTTGTCAGTCATATTCATACAGACAGTTGTAAAATGGCAGAAAAGGAAAAGAATGAGTTTGTAAAACAGGTGGCAGAAAAGAAGTATGAGTTCGGCTTTACCACTGATGTACAGACCGATATCATAGAGAAAGGGCTCAACGAAGACGTTGTTCGCCTTATCTCGCACAAGAAAGGAGAACCTGAATGGCTACTTGATTTCCGCCTGAAAGCCTATGAATATTGGAGTCATCTCAAGCAACCTACTTGGGGACATGTACATCTTCCCGAGATAGATTATCAGGCTATCTCCTATTATGCAGACCCTTTGGCCAAGAAACCGAAGAACAAAGAGATCGATCCGGAGCTGGAAAAGACTTTCGACAAGCTGGGGATTCCTTTGGAAGAACGCTTGGCTTTGAGCGGAACGGCCGTCGATGCCATCATGGATTCGGTGTCGGTGAAGACCACGTTCAAGGAGAAATTGCGCGAGAAAGGTATCATCTTCTGTAGTATCGGCGAGGCCGTTAAGGAGCATTCCGACTTGGTTAAGGAGTATTTGGGAAGCGTTGTGCCCTATCGTGACAACTATTTTGCGGCGCTCAACAGTGCGGTTTTCAGCGATGGTTCGTTTGTTTATATTCCCAAAGGCGTGCGTTGTCCGATGGAACTCAGCAGTTATTTCCGTATCAATGCACGCAACACTGGTCAGTTCGAACGCACATTAATCGTCGCAGAAGACAATTCCTACGTGAGCTATCTGGAGGGTTGTACGGCCCCGATGCGTGATGAGAACCAGCTTCATGCAGCCATTGTGGAAATCATTGTCAAGGATAATGCCGAGGTGAAATACTCGACCGTGCAGAATTGGTACCCCGGTGACGAGCAAGGAAAGGGCGGTGTGCTGAACCTTGTGACCAAAAGAGGCGACCTGCGTGGTGTCAATTCGAAGCTGAGTTGGACGCAGGTCGAAACAGGTTCGGCCATTACTTGGAAGTATCCTTCGTGTATTTTGCGTGGTGACAACGCCGTTGCAGAGTTCTACAGTGTTGCTGTTACCAATCATTATCAAGAGGCCGACACCGGAACAAAGATGATTCACATGGGCAAGAACACCAAATCTACCATCATATCCAAGGGCATTTCGGCCGGTCACAGCCAGAATTCTTATCGCGGACTTGTGCGTGCGACGCCCCATGCAGACAATGCCCGGAACTACAGTTCGTGTGATTCTCTGCTGTTGGGCAGCAATTGTGGCGCCCATACCTTCCCTTATATGGATATCCATAACGACACGGCTGTGGTGGAACATGAGGCCACTACCTCCAAAATATCCGAAGACCAACTCTTCTATTGCAACCAACGTGGCATCCCAACCGAGCAGGCCGTGGGGCTGATTGTCAATGGTTATGCCAAAGAAGTGCTCAACAAGCTGCCCATGGAGTTTGCCGTTGAGGCCCAGAAGCTGTTGAGTGTGAGTCTTGAAGGAACTGTAGGATAAAGGAATAATAACGATTTTGAAGTAAGAAAATGTTAGAAGTAAGAAACTTGCATGCCGAGATTGCCGGCAAAGAAATATTAAGAGGCATCGACCTCACGGTCAATGACGGAGAGATTCATGCGATTATGGGCCCCAATGGCTCGGGAAAATCAACGCTGAGTGCAGTGCTCACAGGAAACCCGCTCTATACGGTTACCGAGGGAGAAGCCGTCTTTAACGGTCAGAACCTGCTTGAGATGAAGCCCGAGGACCGGGCGCGGGCAGGCTTGTTCCTTTCGTTCCAATATCCGGTTGAGATACCCGGCGTGTCAATGACCAATTTCATGCGGGCCGCCATCAATGCCAAACGCGAGTATGAAGGCCGGGAACCGCTGAATGCCGCCGACTTTTTGAAGCTCATGCGCGAGAAGAGAAAGCTGGTAGATTTGGATAGTAAGCTGGCACATCGCTCGGTCAACGAAGGCTTTTCGGGCGGAGAGAAGAAGCGAAATGAAATCTTTCAGATGGCAATGTTGGAGCCGACGCTCAGCATTCTCGACGAAACTGACTCGGGACTTGACGTTGATGCGATGCGCATTGTGGCCGACGGTGTGAACAAAATGCACACGGCAAAGACCTCGGCCATCGTCATTACGCATTACGAACGCCTGCTGGACATGATCAAACCTAACTTGGTTCACGTGCTTTACAAAGGAAGAATCGTCAAGACTTCCGGCCCCGAACTGGCCAAGGAAATCGAACAACACGGTTATGATTGGATCAAAGAAGAGGCTGATGCCCGATATGATGACTAACAAAGTGGCTGATGATGAACAGTGAACAACAATATATCGATCTCTACAACGAGGCTTCGGACATGCTTAAGCGCCATGCTGCCGACGTGCTCAACGCCGTTCGCGACCGTGCCTTTGCCGATTTCAAGGCACAAGGTTTCCCGACACGCAAGGTAGAACGCTACAAATACACCGACATTCCGGCCTTGTTTGCACCGGATTATGGCTTGAATCTCAATCGTTTGGAGATACCGTTGAACCCTTACGACACGTTCAAATGCGACGTACCTAACCTCAGTACGTCCCTTTACTTCGTTGTCAACGACAGCTTTTATAACAAGATGCTGCCGCAAGCAGGCCTGCCCGAGGGCGTCATCGTTGACTCCTTGGGGCACGTAGCCACTCAGAAGCCGGGCCTCATCGCTGAATATTATGCCCGGATTGCCGATACCCGAGAAGATGCCATCACGGCTTTGAACACGATGTTCGCCCAAGATGGCCTCTTTGTCTACGTGCCGAAGCATGTCAAGATAGACCGTGCTATTCAGGTCATCAATATCCTTCGTGCCGATGTAGACCTCATGGTCAACCGCCGTGTGCTCATCGTTATGGAACAAGGTGCCGAAGCCAAGTTCCTATTTTGCGACCATGCAGCCGACAACCGCAAGTTTCTTTCCACACAAGTCATCGAGGCTTATGTGGCCGAGAATGCAAGTTTGGAACTCAACTGCTTAGAGGAAACGCATCTGAAGAACACACGTTTGAGCAATGTCTACATCGAACAGCAGGCCAACAGTCGCGTCAATCACAACGTCATCACCCTGCATAACGGCGTAACGCGCAATCGCCTCGACCTCGTTCTCAAGGGCGAAGGGGCCGAATGCCATTGCAACGGCTGCGTGGTGGCCGATAAGGAACAACACGTAGACAACAATACGCTCATCGATCATCAGGCCCCGCATTGCACAAGCAACGAGCTTTATAAATACGTTCTCGACGACAATGCGGTGGGAGCCTTTGCTGGTCGCGTGCTCGTCAGGCAGGAAGCGCAGAAGACCATCAGTCAGGAAACCAACCAAAACCTCTGCGCCACGAAGACCGCCCACATGTACACGCAGCCCATGTTGGAGATTTATGCCGACGACGTGAAGTGTGCCCACGGCTCAACGGTGGGACAATTGAACGATGCGGCCATGTTCTATATGCAGCAACGCGGCATCAGCAAGAAGGAAGCCAAGCTGCTCTTGGAGTTCGCTTTCATCAATGAGGTCATCGACAAGATGGAACTTGAACCGCTGCGCGACCGTTTGCACCACCTTGTCGAGAAGCGTTTCCGCGGCGAACTGGACAAGTGTGAGGGCTGCGATTTGTGCAAGTGACCGCTTCACTCCATGGAGGTGTTTTTGACAACTTATACTTTTGTAAGGCACAACTTATACTTTCGTCAATTACGGCTCCTCATCTTGAGGCGAAAAGAAACCGCTGAAAAGAGGAGAGGTCAGGCTTGCAAACCAATCATAATGATGAATTTTAAATGAAGGATTACGAATTAAACCGGATAAGAAAGGATTTCCCCATTCTCTCGCGCACCGTTTATGACCGCCCACTTGTCTATTTCGACAACGCGGCCACCACGCAGAAGCCACTCTGTGTGCTGGATACGATGCGTGAAGAATACGTGAATGTCAATGCCAACGTGCATCGTGGGGTGCATTGGCTCAGCCAGCAAGCTACAGAACTGCATGAGGGAGCGCGCGAAACGGTGCGCAGATTCATTCATGCAAGAACCGCAAATGAGATTGTTTTCACCCGCGGAACCACCGAAGGACTCAATCTCATCGCGTCGAGTTTCTGTGAAGCTTTCATGCAAGAAGGCGACGAAGTCATCATTTCCACCGTTGAACACCATTCTAATATTGTTCCTTGGCAACTTCAACAAGCCCGAAAAGGCATTGTTCTGAAGGTCATTCCGATGGACGATAACGGCGTTCTCGACCTCAAAGCCTTTGAGTGTATGCTTGGCGAAAAGACCAAGATTGTGAGCGTTTCTCATGTCAGCAACGTCTTGGGGACCATCAATCCGGTAGCAGAAATCATTCGTATTGCACATGAACATAACGTTCCGGTCGTCATAGATGGGGCCCAGAGTGCACCCCATTTCAAGGTCGACGTGCAGCAACTTGATTGCGATTTCTTCGTGTTCAGCGGACATAAGGTCTACGGCCCCACGGGCATCGGCGTGCTGTATGGCAAGGAAGATTGGCTCGACCGGCTGCCCCCTTATCAGGGTGGTGGCGAGATGATTTCGCATGTCAGCTTCGACAAGACCACTTTTGAGCGTCCGCCGCTGAAGTTCGAGGCTGGAACACCCGACTATATCGCCACGACCGGGCTTGCAAAAGCCCTGGATTATGTGTCTGATTTGGGCATGGAGGCCATTCAAAAGCATGAGGAAGAACTCACGCGTTATGCTATCCGGCAACTGCGAACGATTGAAGGAATGAAGCTTTATGGCGTGCCCGACGATGCTTCTTCGCCTTTACGCCACGATGCCGTCATCAGTTTTCAGCTCCGCGACATTCATCATATGGACATGGGTACGCTGCTCGACCGCCTCGGTATAGCCATTCGCACGGGCCATCACTGTGCCCAACCGCTCATGGACCGCTTGGGTGTGCTCGGAACTTCGCGCATCAGCTTCGCACTTTACAACACTTTCGAGGAAGTCGATGCCCTCATTGCGGCCATTAAACGCATCAACACGATGTTTTGAAGTGGTCAAGTTGACGGCAAACGAGTGAACAAATTGTGTGCTTTTCAGCATGTAGGAACCGAACGGCTCGTGCGTTCGCTCGCACTTCAGTTGACAAGCTGACATGTTAACAAGTAAAATGCGTTGCATGTCTGCCTGCTCGGCTTTGCATCAGCCTCGTGTTTGCATGATAAAAAATAGCTTATATGCTTCTTCCACATTATTATCACGGCCTTGTCGAGGCCGGTTGTGACGAAGCCGGCCGCGGTTGTCTGGCCGGAAGTGTCTATGCTGCGGCGGTCATTCTGCCTCCCGACTATGACAATCCGGCCCTGAACGACAGCAAACAGCTTTCGTCCAAGAAGCGTTACGCCTTGCGCGAACAGATTGAACATGATGCTTTGGCGTGGGCCGTGGGCATTGCTACGCCCCAAGAGATTGACGAAATCAACATTCTCCACGCCAGTTTCTTGGCCATGCACCGTGCACTTGACCAACTGAAAGTGCGCCCCGAGGCTCTGATTATCGACGGGAACCACTTCGATCCCTATGTCGTTGGCGCGAAACTGCCCGATGCCGGCAGGCAATTGCCCCATACTTGCATCGTCAAGGGCGACGGAAAATACCAAAGTATTGCCGCCGCCGCCATCTTGGCCAAGACCTATCGCGATGATTACATGGTGGAACAGGCCCGCCTCCACCCCTTTTATGACTGGGAAAGCAACAAGGGCTATCCCACCAAAAAGCATTATCAGGGAATTGAGGAGCACGGGATTAGCGAGTTGCATAGGAGGAGTTATCAATTAAGAGCCTCCCCCTGCCCCTCCAAAGGAGAGGAGCATACGTTTGCGGAGGGCGAGTTTGAGTTTGACAAATGAGCGTTTTAGTTAGGTTGGATGGGCAGGCCAAATCCATTTGAATATTGGAATGGTGAGAAAATATACTTGTAACGGGATAAGAAAAGAGAATAATATAACATTAATAGCCCTGCCGCAAGGGGTTCACCCCTCCTTCGGAGGGGCGGGGGGAGGCCTCTATGAAGAAATTAGGCAACGAGCTTTCGCTCATACTTTTAATGACCGATGGTACCGATTACACTGCACAAGACTTGTGTAAGCACCTGAATTGCACGCGTCGCAACCTATATTACTATCTTCAATTCCTGCGTGATTACGGTTTCAAAGTGCTGCGTAACGGAAACTGTTACCGTCTTGATCCCAATTCACCGTTCTTTCAACGCATCGCTTCTTCGGTGAATTTCACAGCCACGGAGGCTGCTTTGCTCTTTCAACTTGCCGACGGTGCCGACGCCAAGAACCCCACCGTAGCCTCTATTAAGCGTAAGTTAGCCTGCGCCTACGACCTGCGTTGCTTCACCGACTCACGCTATCGAAAGAAGCAACTTCGTAATCTCGACGACCTCACCACGGCCATCAACAACCGAAGGGTAGTCTGTTTGCACCGTTATTCCTCGCCTCATAGCCATTCATTCAGCGACCGTGTGGTCGAACCTTTCCTCTTTTTGAACGACCATCAAGACGTGCGTTGCTACGAATTTGCATCGGGAATGAACAAAACATTCAAGCTGGCGCGCATCGGAAAGGTTGAAATCTACGACGCACCTTGGATACATGCCGACCTTCATAAGCGTGTTTTCACCGACATGTTCGGCTTTTCGGGCGAGCAAAGCTACCGTGTCCGGCTGCGCATGGGCCAACTTTCCTACAATCTTATGCTTGAAGAGTATCCCATTTCGTCGGGGTTTTTCACGCCCGAAGACGAGCATCACTGGCTCTTCGAAGCCGATATGATGAGTTATCTGGGCATTGGTCGCTTCATACTCGGGCTTTATGACGACATCGAAGTGCTGGGAGATGAAGGCTTGCGCAGGTATGTTGAGGGGAAAAAAGGAGCCTCCCCCAACCCCTCCAAAGGAGGGGAGAGCGAGATTGCGGGCTAAGTAGGGACGCACGGCCTGTGCGTCCACTCACATTTTGGTTAACAGCAGACAAGTAGACGGGTGGACAAGTTGATTGTTCATGCGCATGTAGGGACGCACGGCTCGTGCGTCCATTCCAACAATCATGTGCATTCACTTACAATTCATCCTGAGCGGACGCACGAGCCGTGCGTCCCTACATCTCCTTCTCGCTCCTATTCATGTGCAAAACAGCTGATGCAGCAAACCACTTGCACGCATGTAGGGACGCACGGCTCGTGCGTCCGCCCGCTTTATAACTGACAAGTTGACGAGTTAACAGGCAAGCGGGTTGGCAGTAAATGTATTGAAGTGCGGCCACTTGACAAAACGAGGGAGCGAACATGCCCCATGCCGTGAACAAACTCCATGGGGGTCGGCCATTAAAAACCCTGCATCTTCGTCGAAACGCATGAAGCATTACTATCATCGTCATGTTATTTGTCCATTAAAAAAGCCTACTTGTTCGCCCCTTATGATGTATCTGCCGGACTGAAATCAAGCCATCGGCATTCTTCCATTCATCGTCTGCCGTCCCATCTGTAAGCCTTTGGAAAACAACCTGTTGGACACAGGCTTCCAATATGGCCCATTTTGCGGTGCAAAGTCAGCCATATTGCACGCTAACCGCAGCCATTTTACCGCGCAATATAACTGACTTTGCCAACCGGAACAGGCGCACTTGCATCTCTCCCCTCCCTCGGGAGGGGCCGGGGTGGACTTTATTGCAAATCGAAACGGACCGGCTTGCTGCTCTCCCCTCCCTTTTGAAGAAGAGTACTTCTCAAGAAAACGTCAATAAGGAAGTTGTAGTTGCGTCTCTCCCCTCCCTCGGGAGGGGCCGGGGGTGGGCTTCTATATCTCAAAAGGTGATGTAGGGACGAAGGCGTTCGAGGGCTTCCGGGGGAAAAGACTTGAGGAGCCGGAGGTCGTCAAGCCGCTTCAACGGACCGCGAAGTCGGCGATAATCCACGATATCGCGGGCCATATAGAAGTCGATATAAGGGTGATGTCGCAGTTGAGAAAGCGTGAGTTGATTGACATTCAGCCTTGAAACAAGGGCGGCATTCACGCTGAAATAGTTCAGAGAAGTAGCCGGAAAGCCGTCGATTTCCAGCAACTGTGCGGGATTGACGAAGCCACCCAAGCGGTCACGATAGCGCACAATCTGACGCGCATAATAGGGTCCTATGCCCGGAACATGCTGCAAAAGCGAGGTGTCGGCAGCGTTCAACTCGATGTGTTCTCCCGCTTTCAGCTTCGGTGTATAGTGTGCCACGAGGCTGTCATGGCGTGCTTTGCGCTCTTGGGCCTCGGGAAGAAGCGCGGCAGGTTGGTACGCTTTGCCGATGCGGATATAGGGTTTCAGGGCAAGATACTGCTTTTGTGTGAGCCCATAAAGGCGGGCAAAGTCAGCCGGACAGCGATAGATGCCGCCCTTGCTGCGGTATTTATAGATGTTACGCACCTGCCATGGGCGCAGCCCCAAGCTCAACAGGGCGGTACTGTCGGCCGTATTCGGGTCGAACGTGAACAGTTCGGGCGTCCGTTCTTCCACCTTATAATATAGTGGTCGACCGGTTTTGCCGTCCACTCTACCCTTCTGAGGTTGCGACCGGCAGCCATTTTCCGTGGTGACCGTCTTGTCGTCGAAGAGGAAGAACGCAGTGATTGCGGCCACGGCCAGCGCAAGCAGGAAGAGAATAGCTTGGCGATCGGAGCGGTTGAAATAGAAGAATTCCTTGAGTTTCATGCCATCAGATGCGTTTCAAGGGGTATGGGACGTTTTCGCTCTTGTTCATGGCCATCAAATCAAGTGGAATTGATGCAACACGATGGCCAGAATGCACAGCGGACAGACGAAACGCATGGCGAAAATGAACAGATGATAACAGCTGAAACGCAGCGTTCCCCAGTTCGTCAGCTCGTCTTTGATGATTTGTTTCGGCACATACCAGCCCATGAAAAGGCACATTAACATGCCACAGACGGGCAACATCAGCTGTCCGGTCACAAAGTCGAAGAGGTCGAAAAGGTCCATTCCGAAGAGCGACATGTGGGCTTTCTGTCCGATAGACACCGAACATACCGCCCCAATCAGGCAGCAGGCGACGGTCACAATCCATGCGCCTGTCTTGCGGGAGATGTGCAGTTCTTCATAAAAGAAAGCGGTGTTGACCTCGTGAAGGGATATCAAAGAGGTCAAAGCGGCCAGCGAAAGCAGTGCATAAAACATCAATGCCACGAGCCAACCAATGACCGGGAAGCCCGAAAAGGCTTGATTGAAGACGTTGGGCAGCGTGATGAAGATGAGCGAAGGACCGCTGTCGGGACTGATTCCGACCGAAAAAGCCGCGGGAAATATCATCAATCCGGCCAGAACGGCCACCAACAAGTCAATCAATCCGATTTGAACGGCCGCCTTGCTGATGTTGGTCTGTCGGCTGAAATAGCTGGCATAGGTGCACAGGCAGCCCATGGCGATGCTCAAAGAATAGAAACATTGGCCCAAAGCCCCAAGGAAAACGTCGCCCGTGAGCTTGGAAAAGTCGGGCTTCAGCAAGAAGTCCATACCCTTGGATGCTCCGGGTAGCAGGCAGGCGGCAACCACAATGACGAGCAAAAGCACAAAAAGCGTGGGCATCATCAGCTTGGAAGCCTTCTCAATGCCATTGCGAACGCCATGCACAATCACGAAATGTGTGATGCCAAAGATAATGATTGTCCAGACCACGGGACGTATCGGATCGTTGGAAAAAGCCTCAAAATAGGCCGTAATAAAGGCCGGATCGCCTTTCAATTCGCCCATCAAAGCGGCATAGATATAGTTGAGACACCAACCCGAAACGACTGCATAATAACCCGTAATCAGGAAACCTGTGAGCACTTCCAAGTAGCCGATCCACTTCCATCTCGTCCCTTTTGCGAGGCGAGTGTAGGCTCTTGCCGTGTTAGAAGCACCGTGACGGCCGATGATAAACTCGCCAATCATGCAGGGAATTCCAAGCACAATGACGCACAATATATAGATGATAATGAACGCAGCTCCGCCATTTTCGCCCGTCATATAGGGGAAACGCCAAATGTTTCCAAGCCCTACAGCCGACCCGGCCGTGGCCAATATCACGCCAATCTTGCTCCCGAAGTTTACTCTTTCTTCTGACATTTCATCATGGTTTGATGGAATACTGACGACAAATTTATAAAAAATATTCCGCTTTTACGGTATAATAGAAAGAATATATTGCCTTTTTGTTGCTGTTTATCATTGCAGGATAACGTTCAATCATATTATGTGAGATGGCAAACCGTGTCCCATCAGTCGGCCAACGACAGGTTTTCGCGGGCTTTCTTGGGCAGTTTTCCAACGATGTTCACATAAGATTGGCGAATGAGTTGCCTGACCAATCCGTCGTCAAGCCGTTCAATAAAGAGGTCGCTCCAATGTTCTTTGTTCATGTGATAGGCCGGCTGGATAGCGTCATAGCGTTCTCTCAGCTCGCGAGCCGTGTCGGGTTGTATGTTGACGGCTATGCGTGGCTCAGGCGATTCGAGCCAAATCAGTACGAACCATTTGCCATGTATGCGGAAAGAAAGCCAGTCGCCGGCAAACAGGTCTTCGGTAACTTCGGGGTGAAGCGATAGGACATAGGTGCGGATTTCTTCTATATTCATAAGCCTATCGGTATGCTTCGGGCAGCGACTCGCGCCATAGTTTGAAAGGATAATGCAGCATGTGCGAGTTATAGAAGCGTTTGTCGCCCGTCACTTCCATGCCGATGAAGTCGGGTTTCTCGTAAGGTTCTTCAGCGTTTTGCAGTTCCACTTCGGCCATAACGAGCCCCTCATTGTCCCCATGGAACTCATCCACCTCGAACGTATGGCTGCCGCACTTCACCAAATAGCGGTGTTTATCGATCACACCGCCCTTACAAAGCATCATCAGATGGGCTGCTTCGTCGACTGAAATCTCCTTTTCGAACTCGTAACGTGACAGTCCGTTGTCGGTAGAACGGCTCTTGATAGTCAGAAAAGCCTTGTCACCTCGAAGCCGAATGCGCACGGTTGCGCCCTCAGCAGGAATGTAACCTTGCTTGATGTGCACACAGTTGAAAGCGACATCTCTATAGTTTCCGCCTTTCTTGACAAGGAACTTGCGTTCTATTTCCAGCCCGCTGCTCATTGCATGGCAACCATAATAATCAGATAAAGGACGGCAAGAGCAATCAAACCAATGAATATCCAGTTGACGATATTCTTGCCTTCCGACTCTTGTTTCTTCTGATAGGCTTCGCGTTTTGCCTTTCTCAATGTTTTGTTATTACTCATCGTGTCAGTCTTTTAGATTATTATTTTATTTGTTTCTCCATCTCTACGCTTCCTTTTCGGCGTCGGTTGCCGCGAATTCCATCAGATATGCCTTGATGAAACCATCTATTTTGCCATCCATTACGCCGTCAACATCAGACGTTTGATAGCCGGTTCTGTGGTCTTTTACACGCCGATCATCGAACACATAGCTGCGGATTTGGCTGCCCCACTCAATCTTTTTCTTCCCTGCTTCCACCTTTGCTTGCTCCGCTTGCTTCCTTTTCAGCGCCCTATCATAGAGCTGCGACTTCAACAGAAGCATGGCTTTTGCACGGTTCTTCGGCTGGTCTCGCGTCTCGGTATTCTCAATCAAGATCTCTTCATGCTCCCCTGTATCGGGGTCTTCATACTGATATCGCAGGCGAACTCCAGACTCTACCTTGTTCACATTCTGCCCTCCTGCACCGCCAGAGCGGAACGTATCCCAGCTCACCTTGGCCGGATCGACATACACTTCGATAGAATCATCGACCAAAGGTGTAACAAACACGCTCGCAAAACTGGTCATTCTCTTCCCCTGCGCATTGTAGGGCGAGACCCTCACCAAGCGATGAACGCCGTTCTCACACTTGAGATAGCCGTAAGCATCGCCGCCTTCGATGGTCATAGTGACGCTTTTAATGCCGGCTTCGTCGCCATCTTGAATGTCAGTTATCTTCACTGTGTAGCCGTGGGCCTCGCTCCAACGCTGATACATGCGCATCAACATCTCGGCCCAATCCTGACTTTCGGTGCCACCCGCGCCCGAATTGATTTTCAATACCGCGTCCATAGCGTCCTCTTCTTGGCGCAACATGTTCCTCAACTCCAAGTCCTCGACGGCCTTAATGGCCTTGGCATAGTCGGCATCCACCTCTTCTTCGGTCACCATTTCGTCCTTATAGAAGTCGAAAGCCAGCTGAAGTTCGTCGGTCAACTCACGGCAATGGGCATACTCTTTCAGCCATTTCTCAATGCCTTTTACCTTTTTCATCTGCGCTTCGGCACGCTTGGGATCGTCCCAAAAGTCGGGAGCTTGCGTGCGCAACTGCTCCTCTTCGAATTCTATTTTCTTTTGGTCGATGTTCAAATATCGCCGCAATGCGTCGGTACGTTCAACGATATCTTTCAACTGATCTGCTGTAATCATACTTCTTCGTACATTTTATCAATCTTCTCAGCATAGTTTTTATAGATTACAGGCCGCCGCAATTTGAGCGTATTCGTCAGTTCTCCGCTCTCCATCGAGAAGTGATGAGACAGCAAAGTGAAGCGTTTGATTTGCTCATATGAGGCCAGTTGCTGTTGCAAAGTCTCGATACGGTCTTGCATCATGGCGTGGATAGCCTCACTGTCGCACAGGTCTTCGCGACTCGAGAAAGGGATATTCCGCTCGCGAGCCCAGTCTTCAAGCAATCGAAACTCGGGCACAATGAGAGCCGAAACGAACTTTCTTTGGTCGGCAACTACGGCAACCTGATCGATATACTTATCCACAAGGAGCAGCGATTCCACCATCTGTGGGGCCACATACTTGCCATTCGACGTTTTAAAAAGGTCTTTGATGCGTTCTTTCAAGAAGAGTTCTCCGTTCTTGAGATAGCCGGCATCGCCCGTATGAAAGAAGCCGTCGGCATCGAAAGCCTCTGCATTTATCTGGTCACGGTGGTAATATCCGCGCGTAATCGTGGGGCCTTTGAGCAACACTTCGTCGTTATCTCCGATCTTGATTTCAAGTCCTTCGATGGGCCTTCCCACCGACCCAATCGTGTAAGGCTCGCCTTTATGGTCGCAAGAAACGGTGGCAAGACTCTCCGTCAGACCGTAACCAACGATCATACAGATGCCGACCGAGTGGACAAACTCTTCCACTTCGGGCGACACATAAGCTCCCGCCGTGGGAAAGATATTGGGGTTTTCCAAGCCAATCTGCTTGCGCACAAGACTCAAAATGGTCTTGTTGACGAGCTGATATTCAAGTTCCAAGGCCAGCGGAACACGCTTTCCGCGACTCAAATATTCGATGTTTCGCTTCCTTCCTATGCTCAATGCGTGCTGAAAAACCTTGCGTTGAACGGCATTGGCCTCGTCAATTCTTGACTTGACTGCAATATATACCTTCTCCCAAAAGCGCGGAACGGCACTCATACTCGTTGGATGTGTCTCGCGCATGCTTTGCTGTATCTCGTTCGGATAAGTGTTGATGATGAGCTGTGCGCCCTCCGTTAGTGACAGATATGCCCAACCTCGCTCGAAAATATGCGTCAATGGGAGGAAGCTGATCACACGGTCTTGCTCGCCCACAGGCACACATTTGTCATTAGCTTCCATGGCTGCGTGATACTGTCCGTAGCTCAATATCACACCTTTGCTGTCACCTGTCGTCCCACTTGTATAGAGAATGTTGCATATATCCTCGTCATTAGCCTGCCCCCATAGCTGCTCCACCTCGCTTTGCCGGGGCAACTTCTCGCCCAAGGCAATGAAATCATCGAAATAAAGTGCGTGAGGGTCGTGCGTACTGATGCGCACACTGGGGTCGAAGATGATGATTCTTTCGAGCGAAGGGCACAGTGCAAAGATGCGATGGGCCTTGTCGTACTGCTCTTGTTCACCCACGAAAAGGAAGCGAACCTGCGCATCATTGACCATATATTGTATCTGTTGCTCGCTCGTTGTGGCATAGAAAGGAATCGAAACCACGCGAACACCGTAGGCTCCGAAGTCGGTATAGAGATACTGAATGCAGTTTTGTGCAAACACAGCAATGTTCTCTTGCGGCTTAACCCCAAGGTTCAAGAGGGCGTTGCTGACCTGTTTCACACGCAAGGAGAACTGATTCCACGATACAGTCTTCCACTCCAAGCTACCGAAATTGCGGAAGGTAAGCGCGTCACGCTCCCCGTATTTCTTGGCTTGCTCATGTATCAACACCGAAAGATGACATTTTGTTTGCATAGCAAGATACTCTTTTAATGATGCAAAGATAGCAGAATTGAGCGAAACCGCAAAGGAAAACAGTTTTTTATTCCGTTTCCCCTGCGACATCGTTGATAAGTTTTTGGTTAGCGGACAGGCGTGTCGACGACAGAACAAAGGCTTTTCAGATGTTCAAATGCGGCATATTCCTTGCCTGATATTGGTGCCCTCGATAAATCCCGTGGCGTAAATATTTCGCTGAGAGGGGAGTATCGTTTCGCTGAGAGGGGGATGTCACGAGCGTGAGACCCGGGTCTCGCCAGCGCGAGAGGGGGATGTAATTGAAAAGAGAGCCCCCTCTGATGGGAAAAGGGATAACAGCTGCATTGAAACCAGCGTGGAAATAAGCCGCTCCGGAGGCGCGTTTCACCTCTTCGGCTTGGGGTCTAATTGATAACCAAACGAGAGCGAGAGGTAATGGTGATTGGTTTCATACCACTTTTCCGTGCGGCTATAGGCTTCAGAACGGCTCATGAAGTTGACTTCCCGGTTGAAAATGTCAGCCATTTCCAAGGCAATTGTGGCCTTGTTTTTCAGGAAACTATAGGCCGTCTTCACCGTCCAAAGCAGGCGATGCCCGTCGAAACCGGCCACATTGCCCGCGCGATAGACATCAATCAGGTTGGATATCAAACGGAACTGCCCCGCTTTCACGGTCGTTTCCAAGCCATAGAAACTCCTTATCGAATAGGAATTGTTGGCCGAAGCCACCGGGTAGCGATAGCGATTATAATAGTATTCGGCGTAAGGACGAATGATCCAGTGCTCGCTTTCATAGGTCACTTCCAACTTATCCGTGAACGAAAGGCGATGAATGGGGTTGAGTTGAAGCGGCCGGCTGAAGTCTTTGGCGAGCAGATAGCCGTGACCTTTCGCCCACTCCACAGCCACGTTGTTGTGCACCCGCCAGTAAACGCCGAGGCCTTGGTCGTAATCCAAACCTGCTTTATAGCTGTTTCCACCCCGCACATTCATGGGTTTGGCACGGTAAACGCCCGTGGCATCGTCATACGAAAAGGCCGTAGTCAGCGGATTGACCGTGTGCTTGTAGTCGAAAGAAAACAGGAGATTGAGTTGCTGCCGTGGGAACATTCGATGGTATTTCAGGCCGAACAAATGGTCATGCTGACGCTTCAAAGCGGCGTTACCGTAGCTGATATAGAGCGGATCGGTGGTGTCTTCGTAGGCCAAAGTGGACAATAATGCAGGCAAGGTCGTCGTGTAGTTCCAACTCAAATCAAGCCCTTCTTTGCGCCCGTTCTTCCATAGCAGTTTCACTTCGGGGCTGAAAACGCTGCTCGTTCTGCGGGCCACGGTGTCGAGACGTCCGCGGTGATAGGTCGTCTTTTCGCTCGTTTCGGTCCACGAAAGCAGGGGTTTCAGCTTCAAACGCTCGGAGAGACTGACGGTGGTTCCAAGCTTCATCGTGTTGTTCCACGCGTGGGTACGCTCACGGAGCGAGTTGGTTTCGTCGACCGTCGTGGGCACGTCGCCCCGTAGTTTCGCGGCGTTGGTGTCGGCATAGAAGTCGTTCCGATGGTTCAAATCGTCATAACCGACGCTGTTAGAGAGGTCTACAAGAAGCTTTTCCCCAAGCCAATAGGAGAGCGAAGCCGTGAGATGCGACTTCCATTCGGTGTCGGGTTTACGGCCATATTGCCACAACTGCGTCTCATTTCCCTGTTGCCAAATGCTCCGGTTATAGTGTTCGCGGCTCAATGCATGGGCAAAATTAGTCGTAGCCTGCACGCCGTAGCTTCCTTTCTGGCCCATGAAGTGCGTCCAATGCAGGTCCAGCTGGACATCGCCCTGCTCTTTTATAGACGATTGATAGCTGCGGTCGCGCATCACAAGATGGTGGTAGAGGTCTGAACCGGGCGCTGCAGCAAAGCTTTCTTCAATGGGAAAGTCGCCGAAACGGTAGGGATTGGTGTCGAAGCGCGCCCGGAGCGTCTCGCTGTGACGGTCGGTTTTGGTGTAACCTACGGCTGCCGAGTATTCAAATTGATTGATAGAATCGGTGTAAAAGAAGCCTTCCGAGAGCAGTTTTGGGGCCAGTTCGTGGCTGTCATAACTGTTGCGGGAGAGCGAAAACGACCGCTCTTGCCCCGGAAGAAAGTAGTCGGTGCTTTCGAAATCGGTCCCCCAACCGTCGCGATGTGCCATACTCGGCCCCACGTTCACATAGTTGTTCGTCCCCTCATCGGTGCCTTTCGTCTCCCAATTATGCTGATAATTGGCCGTGGCATACTGGTTCCGACCATAGTGATCGATGTCCCATGCCGTGTACCATTCGTGTCCCAGTTCGGTAGCTAAGTTCTCATTGTTCAGGTTTCCGAATAACATCACGGGGTTCTTGTCGCTCAATTGGAACGCACGGGCCTCGAGTTTATACTCCCGTTTGGTGCGGACATTGCCAATGGCATAGCCATACCACTTGTCAAGGAAGCCCGGCTTCACTTGTATATCGAGCACTTGTTCGGCGTTACCGTCATCATTTTGCGTGTGTTTGGCCAGCTCCGACTGCTTGTCATACAGCTTTATCTTCTCGGCAACCTCGGCAGGTAACTGGCCCACAAGGCTGCTTCCGCCGAAAAGATCCTTGCCGTTCATCATCAAACGAATGGGCTTTCCGTTCCAAAAAAGCTTGCCGTCGCGTTGCTCAACGCCCGGAAGTTTGCGGATAAGTACGTCGAGTCGGTCGCCATCTTTCAGCTTGAAGGCCTCCGGATGAAACACAACTGTATCGCCAACCATCGTGATTCGCGGCATCTTTGCACTCACTTCGACCTTCTGAAGCATGATGGCTGTGGGTCGAAGAGCTATCGTTCCGATGTTCAAAGTGTCCTTGCTTTCCATGCCATATGCGTATTCCACGCTGCGATGCAGCCGATAACCAATGAACGAAAACGTGAAGACAGTGCGCCCTTCGCGCCACATCTCGAATTTGAAATGCCCGAGGCTGTCGGTCTCGCCCATCCTAATACTGCTCCAATCGTCGCTCTTTGTTTCGGCTTTGACGCTGACTCCGACCAGCGGCCGGCGTGTTTCGGCGTCCACAACAATGCCTTCCACCGTGTCGGCCTGCAAGGACAAGGTCACGTGGAGGCTATAAATGAGCAGCAATATCCTAAGCCATCGTTTCATCTTTCAAAACCATTGATGCGTGTTTTCACTGTTTTCATTCGTTCAGGGTATCGGTTTCACGTCGTTATATCCATGAAAAACCAATACACAAATATACGTATTTCCGATAAAATCAACGTTGTCTTTCTCTGAAATTAAAGAACATTAACTCGTCCACCTTGCACATTTCCGGCGTAACAGTGGGATGCGAATGCCGGAATTAAAGGACGTTAACCCGGCAGATTGGCCTTCAGGCAATTTCAATCTCCGTCACTTTACCTCGCAATATGGTCGGGATTGCATGTAGGGACGCACGGTCCGTGCGTCCGCTCAAGGAGAATGAAATACAAATGCACGATTGTTAGAACGGACGCACAAGCCGTGCGTCCCTACATGCGCGTAAACAATCAGCTTGTTCCCCGTTTACTCGTTAACTGGTCAGCTGGAAAACGGAGCGGACGCACGGACCGTGCGTCCCTACATGCCTCTTGTCAACAGTTTATCTTATCATTTCGCTAATCATAAAAGTCAATGGTCAATGTTCAAAGTTCAAAGTCAAGGTCCTTACATGCATTCGAACGGTTTGCAATCTCAACCATATTGCGCGGTAATCTCAGCCCTTTTAGCGTGTAATATGGCTGACATTGCGCGGTAAAATGGCTGGAATAGGAATGCAGGATATAAGTTGTTGATTTCCAATATCAAAGGCCTTGGATTTTTATTCTCCTAACCGCAAACGGTATATTGATGAAAATCGTAGAATATCCAAACATATTTTATAAATCAATAGGGTTTATTTTCTTTTATATATTCTCTGGCGTTTTTTATATGTCGCTTGCGGTTAGGGGATAAAAGACTTTCATCGGGAGTTATGAAAGGCATTTATCGGAAGAAAACGCAACACCCTTGGCGTTGATCTCTTGCCCGTCGCTTGGTGACAGGGTTGACGTTGCACGCCAACCCTGCCCTATAAACAACGAAACCGCCATGTGGTTTGTTGGTTGCGTACCCATATTTCCCCGCACTTCACTCGCCTTTACATGGAAAACGCTATAAGCATGTAGGGACGCACGGCTCGTGCGTCCGCTTAAACAACCGAATGAAAAAACAAAAGTAAGGCGTGCGTCCGCCCAGGTAATCGAATGAGACAATAAAAGCAAGGCATACGTCCGCTCAAACAACCGAATGAGATAACAAGAGCAAGGCTTCGTTCCTCCCAAGCAACCGAATGAAACAACGAAAACAAGGGATTCGTTCCGCTTGATACAGACAAACAAACGGGTAAACAAGTGGACGAAATTACGGGAAGGCCGAAATGGCGGAGCAATATGCCTTCCGGGGCATCAATTGCGCTGGCCTTTCATGTCGTAAAGGAACGCTTTGGCCGAGCCGAAACGCAGGAACATGTCGAGCCGAATGGGGATATGATTGTCGTCATCAGTCACATAAAAGTCGACAATACGCTTATATTTCTTGTCTTCGAGCTCAAGATAAGCCAGCCGAAGACATTGGTATTTCGTTCCATTGTCGGCTTTTACCGTTGTTCTTCCATCGAAACGGATCTGCGCCGGCGTGCGGTCATCGCCGTCAACAATAGGGAAATTGACCACGAAACCCTCTTTCCAGTTGGCAGGATTAAAGGAACGGGCCCGCATAAAAATGCTCATCATGTCGTAGACACAGTCGTTGTAGCTGTTTCTTGCCCACGAATGCGTGCCATCGTTGTGCATTCGGTGCTGACGCACATGGCATTTGCCGCCACTGTAGCTATAGAACACTTCGTCGACGGTGTAACGCTTCCCTTCGCGGGCTCCTTTGCGGAAGTAAAGCGGCTCCATTTCGAGGCTATTGTAGCAAAGTAGCGTGTCACGCAGCACAAAGAAGTTGTCAAGTCGGCCGTTTCCGCGTGTGGTAAGGCTGCAACGGTAGGCAGGCTTACCCTCATAGCGACTCTGAACGGTGTACATGCCGGCCGTTCCCGCCTTTACCCACAGGAATTTCCAGTTATAATAGAGGTTATAGGACAGTTGTTCGCCCGACTTAAAGGCTGTGTTCCGGAACGTACAATCGCTTCCTTCGCCTGCCATGGCGGGCAAAACTCTCCACAACAGCAGTGCCGCAAAACAGCAACACCTAAGCGCGAGGGTCTTATGATGGGCCATAAGACCGTGCATTCCAAAGGATTTCATTACGTTCATCATATATTTTGGGGATTAAAATGGTCGTTCAAGGGGTGTAGGTGATGCCCAATTGTCGGGCACGCTCGGCATTCCGGCGCTGAATAGTCTTCTGTTTGTCGGCCTTCTGCTTGGTGATTTCGGTGGGTTTCTGCCTGTAAAGTGGCGTAGCCTTCGGGTTCCAAGTTTCCGTCATGTCCCATTTGGCCTTGCATTCTATCTTTCCCGGATAGTAAAAAACAGCCTCCGGTTGGCGGTCTGCAGCGTAGTCTCCCGTGTCCCAAAGGCCATTATGGTTGCTATCTACAAAGAGACGGAGGTAGTAAGTGTCGGGTTTCAGATAGAAAAACTCGGCCTGTCCGTTTGCAGTTTGAGCCTCTTTGACCACGTTGTCGTTGCGGTCGAGCAGCTGAACGACGCAAGACAGACTGTCCATACCATTGAGGGTGACGAGCAAGGTGCCGTATTCATCGTTGCTCTTCACCTTCAATCCCTGTTTGAACTTCTTGGTCACGGCCCCATAGATGTCCGTAAAAGCAGCGCTATCTGCCTCAAGACTATACTCCCGGCCGGGTTTCCATTCGCCCAAAAGCTCGTAGTTCATGCCGTGTTCGAGCGTCTTGCTGCGCACAAGTCGGCCCTCGTCATCGCGTCGGGCAACGGGTTGGAAACGGTAACGTGCCCTATACCAGAGGGTATCTACCTTTGTATAGAGGTGTATCTTGGTTGTGTCTGCGGTGGCAAGTGGCGTGTTGAACTGTATCTGCACGTTCTTGTCGGGGTCGAAATCGGTTGAAGATTTGACGTTGATGGCCAAAGGTTCGCGTGGCATCTCCGTCTCAAAAGGGTCTCCTTTCTTCTTGGCTTTCTCCTGTTTCTTCTGCCATTTCTCGTAAGCGGCCTTCTGTTGTTTCATTCTTCGCTCGTAGGGCTGCTTTGAAAGCACCTCCATCGTGTCGGTATGCTGCACGAGTTGGCCCAAAGAATCGGTCATCAGGTAAGACAGTTCCATGCGCAACGTGTCTTGATTGACCAACGCCGTGTCGCGCAACCAATAGTCGATGCTGTCTTTTCTGACGTTCGGAATGACCACGAATGCATTGTTTTCATTGAAATTCAGGCCCTTTATGCGAGGCAATTCGGCGTTACCATAGCTGAATTTCACAGTGAAATGATTGGCTTCATTGCGGGTGACGCCTTGCAAATAGCGGTTGGTGAGCGTCTCGGTAAAGGCACAAAGCGTCACGTCATCGGGCAGGAAATGCTTGTAACCCACGCGCTTGATGTCGGCAATATGCAGGGAATCGGTCCACAAGGTGTCCTGTCTTGTGTCGTCTTTCACCGACGTTGTGATGATATCATGGCTGAAACCGATGGTCTCACCCTTCTGACTAAAGCGATAATTTCCGTCCATATCCTTCAAAGCATACACGCGATAGCTGCCTTGTTTCACGCCTTTGATGACGAAATGTCCGCGACTGTCGGTCCTTCCGACACGCAACATGGGTTGCTTTTGGAATGCCGAATCGGCCGTGTTTGCATAAAGTCCCACGAGAATGCCCTTGACCGGTTCGAGGTTTTCGGCTGCAACAACGTAGCCAGACACCTCCATCGTGTCGATTACTGCACCCGTAGAGAAGCTGTAAGTGTAGTTGCCGAGCGGGTTACCTTCATTATTGTCGCTGATGGCATCGCTGAAATCAATCGTATAAGTGGTGTTGGCTTTGAGCGAATCCAGCAGCTTTATTTCGATATTTTTGCCTGCGGCTTTGATCTCAGGTGCCTGTAATTGCGGTGGAGAAACAATGACATTCTCGCTCGCATTGTCTATTTTGATGAACTCATCGAAGTTGATTTTCACTTTCCGTGTGCCTACATTTACGCCCTTGTCGGCCGGACTTGCTCCGATAACCCTTGGCGGTTTCTCGTCATACCAGCCTCCGTCGGGATTGCCCATGCGGGCGCAAGAGGAGAAAACCATCAAAACAAATCCCAAAACCAAGGAGAAGCCTCCCCCAATCCCTCTCAAGGAGGGGAGAATAAACAGCGAACGGTTTACTCGGGCTGCGTTTTGGGGTTCCTTAACCCTTGCTATAGCAATGGAATTGAATAGCAAACGGTTTACTGACAGCGTTATTTTCTTTATGTATTTCCACATATCTCTCTTGTTTTCTTTCGTGAGATAAGTCTCAATCCGATAGGCGTTCCCTTCCTTTGGAGGGGCTGTGGGAGGCCTCCATCACCTCTTCTATCACCTTCCGGCTGTTACTCAACCTCGGAATCTTATGCTGTCCGCCAAGCTTTCCCTTGGCTTTCAGCCAGTCGTTGAACTGCCCCGGCCGTGCTTTGATGACCTCGAGAGGCTGCAAGGTGATGTCATGGAAACGCTTGGCCTCATAATCGCTGTTCACTTCCTGCAGTCTTTTATCAAGCAATGCTGCAAATCTTTCGATTGAATCCGGCTCCTTTGCGAACTCAATGAGCCATTGATGGCGACACTTGGCACGGCTATCCATGTAGACAGGTGCAGCCGTATAGTCGCTGATTTCGGCCCCTGTTGCGTGGCAAGCATAGGCTAATCCCTGCTCTGCATTGTCCATGATGAGTTCCTCGCCAAAGGCATTGATGAAGTATTTCGTGCGCCCTGTGATGACAAACTTATAGGGATTCGTGCTCGTGAAGCGCACGGTATCGCCGATAACATAGCGCCACAGGCCGCAACTTGTCGTGATGACCATCGCATAGTTGACGCCTTTCTGCACGCCTTCCAGCGGAACGACCGTCGGATGCTTGCTGTCGAACGTGTCCATGGGAATGAATTCATAGAACACATCATAGTCCGACATGAGCAAAAGGCTCTTGTCTTGCGGGTCGTTTTGAATGCCGAAGAACCCTTCACTGGCGTTATATGTCTCCATATAATGCATCTTTGGGCTCGTAATCAGCTGTTCGTATTGCGACCGATAAGGCGTAAAAGCGATGCCTCCATGGAAGAAAACTTCGAGGTTGGGCCACACTTCTTCAAGGTGTTTCTTGCCAGATAGCTCCATGATACGCACCAAAACGCTCAGCATCCAACTGGGGACTCCCGAGATATTCGTAACGTTTTTGTGAAGACATTCACGTGCGATGCGGTCGCGTTTCAGTTCGAAATCGCTCAAGAGGGCAGTCTTTTTCTTTGGCACTCTCACGAGATTTGCCAACGGATTTATATGTTCTATGAGTATCGAACTCAAGTCTCCAACGAGCGAATCTGCCACATTATAGTTCGGAGAATGGCTGCCCCCAAGGATTAAACTTCGCCCATCAAAGAGACGACTTTCAGGGGTATTGCGCAGGTAAAGCGCCACAACATCCATGCCTCCTGCATAGTGTATGTGGTCCAATCCGGCCTTTGTAATGGGGATAAACTTGCTTTTATCGTTGGTTGTTCCTGAAGATTTGGCAAACCATCTCACGCGTCCCGGCCACAACACGTTGGCTTCTCCGTGGCGCATGCGGTCAATGTCGCCTTTAAGTTCCTCGTAAGTGTTCAGGGGAATGCGGCGTGCAAAATCATCATAATTGCCGGTTTGCATGCCGAACCTGCGTCCGTATTCGGTCTGCCTGCCATGTTCAACGAGTCGTCTCAGCACCTTTTGCTGCATACTCACGCTCTCATTGGCATAGCGTTCCAAATCCTTTTGTCGCGGAAGGAAGAGCTTTCCTACGATATTTGTCAGACTCATGCTTCGTAATTCGATTTATCCTGCAAAAGTAGTTCAATCTTTTGGAATGGCATAAGGATTTGTTCTTTTTTATCTTCTTTTAGGGCTTTCCTCCTCACATGTAGGAAATGAAGTGGAATAAAGCAAGGAGCAGGCCTCTTCCGGTTGCCATCCCGGCCCCTGTTTTTTATTTTTTCATCTTTGCTTTACGGGCTTCTTCGAACAATTTTTGAGGCAGATGGCAATAGCCACTGGGGTGTTTATCGAGATAATCCTGATGATATTCCTCGGCCGTATAGAAGTTCTTGAGCGGCTTTACCTCGACTCTTATCGGACTACCGAACTTCTTTTGCTGCTCAATAAACACTTTATTGATGGTCGGGAGGTCGTTTTTATCGACGTAATAGATGCCTGTTCGGTATTGTGTTCCGCGGTCGTTGCCTTGCTTGTTCAATGATGTTGGGTCGATAGCTTTGAAATAAAGGTCGAGAAGAAAAGCCAAACTGATGACCTTTGGGTCGTATTTCACATGGACAGTTTCAGCGAATCCCGTTCCATCTGTGCATACTTCTTCGTATGAAGGACGCTCGGTATGACCGTTGGCATAGCCCACTTCGGTTTCCTTAATGCCCTCAACTTGCTTGAAATAGTGCTCTGTTCCCCAAAAACAACCACCCGCAAGATAGATTTCCTTCAGCGGGTGAAGCATCTTCAAGTAGGCACCATAGCCCGCTTTCTGCATCTGTTCCTCGGGCACGAAGCGCAGGGAAGCACTGTTGATGCAATAGCGTTGGCCGCCTTTCTCACGCGGTCCGTCGTTGAAGACGTGTCCCAAATGCGCATTACCAAGCTTGCTTCGCACTTCAGTACGCGTCATGCCATGCGTCTGATCGACGTGCATCGTAAGCAGGTTCTCATCTATCGGCCGCGAAAAAGCAGGCCAACCGCAACCCGAATCATATTTATCGGTAGAGATGAAGAGGGGCTGTCCCGTGGTGATATCCACGTAAATGCCCGGTCGGAACTCGTGATCGTAGGCATTGGTAAAGGGCCGTTCGGTGGCAGCATGCTGCGTCACGTCATATTGTTCTTGCGTAAGCATCGTGCGAAGCCGCGCATCATCGGGCCTCACATAGCGGGTGGTGTCGTTGATTTCCATAGACATTGCTTTGTTTTTCGTTTCAGTTTGTCCGTTGCTGTGGCAAGAGAAGAGGAGCAATGCTGCCCACAACGGTAGTAAATTCATCTTTTTCATTGTGCTTGTTTTTAGGGGTAGAATAGTAACTTTCATCTTCCTTGTATATTGATATGAAAGTTCGTAGCTATAAAAGTCTTCTGATTTCTTCCATATCCGGCAAGACTTCACGCAGCATTCTCGGCAGTTCTTTAGAGGTACGGAAGCTGGCTACGCCCATAGGTTTAGACGTATCACGAAATGAAAGTTCTACGATCTTCTCGCTTTTTGACTTACAAAGAACGATACCTATAGACGGATTCTCATCGGGTAACTTCACATACTCGTCTAAGGCAGATAAATAAAAGTTCAACTTCCCTGTATATTCGGGCCTAAAAGCCCCACGTTTCAGTTCAAAGGCAATGAGACTTCGCAACTTTCGTGAGTAGAAAAGCAAATCAATATAGTAGTCGTGACCGTCCACCTCTATGTGATATTGGTTGCCGATAAAGGCAAAATCACTCCCGAAAGCCATGATGAAGTTCTTGATATTTAATATGATTTCGTTCTCTATAACACGCTCATCGGGTTCTTCAGGCTCCTCTATATTAATGAAATCAAGCAGATATTCATCCTTGAATGAGCGTAAAGCCCGTTGCTTAAAGTCCTCATCACGAAGCGTATCCTCAAAGTTTGTCTGTCTAATGGAACCCTTTTTGCGGTAAAGTTCTTCTGTCAATTTATATTTAAGCGTACGAAAACTCCAGAATTCTTCTGCACATTTACGAATATAAAACAGGCGTTCATCAACTTGTTTTACGTTCGCCAAAATGGCAATATGGTGGGAAAAGCCGACCATGAAGAACGCTTCAAGAGGAAAATCGTCAGATACTGTCTGACGGAATTTGTTAAAACAGCCATCTATCAAGCCTACCAAATCGTCAGATGCAATCGTATTGATGGCATTACTCCCCCAACAGGCCTCCCTACTATGCATTGAAATGTAACCGCCAACCGAATAATAAAGGGTCAGAAGTTCCTTGTTGGCATGTTTGGCAGCCTGATATCGGCTTTTCAAAATGGCTTTCTTGATGTCTTTTACAGCCAACAAATAATCTTGTGAGATATGAGAGAGTTCCATAGGGTCATCTTTTGGGGTATCTGCAAACTTACACAAAAAGACAAATATAAGCAACATATTACCACAAACAACGCTCTCTCTTAATTCTTTTTCACTTTCTTTTAAGCGAGAGCATACAACACTTGGCTCTTGAAAAAGCCTTCACACCCTCCCCATCAGCATCTTTCGTGCGAATTCCCACATGACAATGCCGGCCGTGGTGCTCACGTTGAGGCTGTGTTTTGTGCCGAACTGCGGGATTTCAAGGCAGCCGTCGCTCATGTCAACCACCTCTTGTTTAACGCCTTTCACCTCATTTCCCAAGATAACGGCATAGCCCTTGGCACCCAACTTCGGGTCAATCGTGAGGTCTTGCAACATCATACTGCCCTCCACTTGCTCTACACTATAGACAAAATAACCGTCAGCTTTCAAAGCAAGGACAGCCTCTTCGGTGCGCTGGAAATATCGCCATGCAACGCTATCCTCGCCTCCTAACGCCGTTTTATGTATCTCTGCGTTCGGTGGAGTGGCTGTAATTCCACAGAGATATAGGCCTTCTATGCGGAAAGCATCACCCGAACGGAACACGCTTCCCACGTTATACAGGCTGCGAACATCGTCCAGAACGACCACCAACGGCAGCTTTTTTGCTTGCTTGAACTCGGCCGGTGAGAGCCTGTTCATCTCTATCGTGCGCAGCTTTCTCATTGGTTATACACCAAAGCATAGGCCTTGATGCGCTTCACCATGGCCAATAGTCCGTTGCTACGCGTGGGACTGAGGTGCTCGCGCAGCCCTATTCGGTCGATAAAATACAGGTCGGCATCGAGGATTTCCTGTGCGGTATGCCCGCTGAGCACCTGTATCAGCAGGGCAATGATGCCTTTCACGATGAGTGCATCGCTGTCGGCCGTGAAGCAAAGCAGCCCATCTTTCATGTCACACTGTATCCAAACACGACTCTGGCAGCCGTCTATGAGGTTGCTGTCGTTCTTATATTGCTCGTCGAGCGGTTGCAGTTCGTTGCCCAAATCGATGAGCATCTGATACTTGTCCATCCAATCTGTGAACTCGTCGAACTGTTCTATTACTTCATCTTGTGCTTCGTTGATCGTCATAAAAATTAAATTGAAAGCCAAACCCCGGCAGCCTCTCTCCCAATCCCTCCCCGAAGAGGGAGGAGAGTAATATGCCTTGAAAGGAGAAAACCGTTCTTTTATTATTTAATTTAATCGTTTTAATATCTCTATTTACAACTTACCGCGAACGTAAGTCATTCTACTCCCCTCCCTCTTCGGGGAGGGGTTGGGGGAGAGGCTGTTGGGGGTGTCATGCTTGCGTGGTTTGTTTTAGTTTAAAAATCTTGTCATTCGGCCTCACTTTCCCCGTAACCGGAATCGAAACCCTTGTGCCTTGCTCCGCTTTCTCAACGGGTTGAAGGTCGAAACGGATTTCATCGGCCGTGAGATACATCACGCCCGTGGTCGGCCCCGTGATAAGTAACTTCTCTCCTTTATTAAAATGGGTTGCTTCAACGGCCACTTCGGCCACATTGAGCTTTGAGAAATACTTCACGATCTTGCCGACGAGCACCTTCTTTTCAGTGGCCACGCTACCGTAATGCTTGTTCCACTCGCCCAGTTTCTGTCCTTGATAGTAGCCATCCCAGAAGCCACGGTTGAAAACGGTGGCCAAACGAGCGTCCCATTCGTCCTTTTTCGCCTCGGTGAACGAGCCATTGAGCACCGCTTCGATGGCCTCTTTGTAGCATCGAACAACGGTATATACATATTCCGGTCCACGTGCACGGCCCTCAATCTTGAACACCCTGACGCCCGCTTCCATCATCTTATCGATGAAACGCACGGTCTTCAAATCCTTCGGACTCATGATATATTTGTTGTCCACCTCTAATTGGTTGCCCGTTTCGGTGTCGGTCACCGTGTAAGAGCGGCGACATATCTGCACACATTCGCCGCGGTTAGCCGACCGATTGGCGTCGGCAAGACTCAAATAGCACTTCCCGCTCACGGCCATACACAGTGCTCCGTGGCAGAACATCTCAATACGAACGGGCTTTCCCATAGGGCCGCAGATGTGTTGTCGCCCGATTTGCTCGTGAATTTCCTTCACTTGGTCCATGTTCAGCTCGCGGGCAAGCACGCTCACATCGGCAAATCGGCTGTAGAACTTCAGGGCTTCAACGTTCGAAATGTTGAGTTGTGTGGAGAGGTGCACCTCTTCTCCCACCTCGTTGCAGTAGACCATCACGGCAACATCGCTGGCAATGACCGCCGTGATGCCTGCTTCTTTGGCCGCATCGATGATTTCGCGCATCGCGGCCATGTCGTTGTCATAGATAACGGTGTTCACCGTCAGATAAGTCTTGATATTTTGCGCGCTGCAAGTGGCCGCTATCTCGCGCAAATCGGCGATGGTGAAGTGGTTGGCCGAGTGCGAACGCATGTTCAACCGGCCTATTCCGAAGTAAACGGAGTCGGCTCCGGCCTGAATGGCTGCCATAAGGCTCTCCCGGGAGCCCACCGGAGCCATCACCTCATAATCGGATAAATTCCCTTTCATGGCTGCAAAATTAATCAATTTCTTTGTAACTTTGCGGGATATGAAGAAAATTCTTGTCCTCTCGATAGGCGCCTGCCTGCTCGTTTCGGCCTGTTCGCGACCCCGGAAGGCCGAAGCGAGCCACTTGGAAAGCGCAACCGGTAACCCGTTCACGACCGACTTGCTGCTCAAAACCACGCCCGTGAAGCAGCAAGACCGCAGTCCGCTCTGCTGGGCTTACGCCATGTTGGCCACCATCGAGACCAATCATCTGAAGCAAGGCGACTCGGTCAATCTAAGCATCGACTACATGGCACGCTGCTTGCTCACCGAGAGCGTGCGCCGTTCTTACCTGTCACGTGGCACGAGTCCCATCAACCTGCGTGGCATGGGCACCCGTCTGCTCGCCTTGCTGGAGACTTATGGCGCCTGTCCCTACGACTCCTATCATGCCGAATCGGCCAACTACAACGTCATTGTCCGCCGATTGGAGCAGGCCGCCCGTGCTTCTCGTTCGCTTACGGCCCTCGATCAAAGGGCCAATGCCATTCTCGATGCCGCCATAGGTTACCTTCCCGGCAAGCAAGTTCACATGCTTGGGGCCGACTATACGCCCCGGGAATTCGCACATAGTGTGTGCCGTAGCGGTGAATATCAGGCCATAACGAGTTTCACCCACCATGCTTTTGGCACTCAATTTGTGCTCGAAGTGCCCGACAACCTCAATGCCGACCGCGTGCTCAACCTGCCGCTCGACACGCTGATACAGTTCATTGTGGGTCGCTTGCGCAGCGGAAGAGCCGTCTATTGGGAGGGAGATATCACCTCGCCCGGCTTCGATTTCGCTGCCGGAACGGCCGAAGTAGGGCATCCTGTCACGCAACAACAACGCCAACAAGCCTTCGAAAGCCTGCAAACTACCGACGACCACGCCCTTGAACTCGTGGGATTGGCCCACGATAAGCAGGGCCGACGCTATTTTATCGCGAAGAATGCATGGGGAACGGCCAACCGTTTCGGTGGTTTCCTCTACCTTAGCGAAGACTATCTGCGCCTGAACACTGTGATGGTGGTGGGTTGATTGTCCAATCTCGCCCATTTCACCGTGCAATCTCAGCCCTATTAGACGCTAATCTCACCTATTTTGCACGCTAAAATGGGTGAGATTGAAATGCAGTCTGCAAGCCGTTGATTTTCAGTTGAATGCTGGTAGGGACCCACGGCCCGTGTGTCCACTCATGTTATAGTTGACAGTTGACGAGTAAACAAGTGGACAAGTTGATTGTTGCGTGGCATGTAGGGACGCACGGCTCGTGCGTCCGCCCCGATAACCCTGCATGTTTGCTTCCAATTCACCTTGAGCGGACGCACGGACCGTGCGTCCCTACATACCGTCATGGCAAAATTGATGCGCAAAATGGGGAAAATCAGTTGGCAAGATTACTGAAGAGATGGACCGACTAAGACCGTTGTTCTTGCAGTCTCATGGTTGAAAGCTCTTGTTCAGCCGATGTGTGAATTCAAGGAAGGCCGGAGAATATTTGATTTGCACTGATGTAGAATAGACAATGCCATCTTTTTCCTCGCCGGTTTCGTAATAATAAACCTTTTCCTTCCCTTTCTTAAACACATGAACGGAGAGAATGGGCCAGTCAGTACTACCATATTTGTAGGGTTTTGTCCACAAAGTATCTGGCTTTGAGCATTCCACAAAGAGCTGACGCGCCAATCGTTGAATGACCGGAATATCGTTAGGAGCAACCTTTCTGACAGGTTCAAAGAGATGAGGGCAATCGTTCCCAAGGGTATCATGAAAGAAAACACCATGCAATATCGTGAGCGTGTCGCTGTGATCAATGACATATCGTGTTGTTCCTCCCATTCCACAGTATTCCACATGAATAGAATCGGCCTTCCCTATTCCCTCACTTTGCTGAATTGAACCACAACTACTGACAAAGAACAGCCCTATCATTGCCAGACTATAAAACATTTTTTTCATACGCGTTACAGTCAATTAAAACTACAATTTGCAGACGATTTACTCCCCTCTCCTTGGAGAGGGGCTGGGGTGAGGCTTCTATAACCGCGCAAGCCACAGGCCGAAGAACCTGTCGTAGACCATATAACCTTCGGGTTTGCGGTAGATGAACTGCCGATCGATGAGTGCATTCAGGGCCGTGCGCACCGAACTCGTGGCCTTCAACCCATATTTGGCAATGAATTCATGGGCAAGCGGGGCCGCAACAATATCCTCCTTGGCCACAGCAGCAATGAGTTTGGCTTGTATTTCGGTCAGCGAGGCATAGTAATTTTCGTAGACCGACTCTTGTTCGTTAACGAGTTCATAGATGATTTTATCGATGAAATCGGCCGAAATCGCCGTTTCTTGGTATTGATAAGCCCGGTTCAAGATGGCTTGGACATACCATGTGATGCCGTCTACCTTATGATATAGGTAATCAAAATCCGCTTTGCTGACGGTCCGTTTCTGTGCTTTTAGAAAGCGATTGGTAAAGGAAAGGTATTTCTCGGTAGGCACATTGCGGAGCAACATGATTTGCGAACTCTGGAAGAACGGGCGGTTGGCCGAGGTGAACATCTCTTCCATGAGGTGCTGCATGCTGCCCGCAAAGATGAAATAAACATTGGGTAGGAACTGAATATACGAGCGCAAGGTGGCCTCGATGCCTTGATGATTGTAGGAAAGTATCTGTTGAAACTCGTCAATAGCCACGTAACAGCGGTGGTTCGACTGCTGCATATAGTCGAAAATACGCTTCAGGGTCTGCGCTTCTTCATTGGGTCGGATATCAAGAGACACCGTGGGAAGCCCGGTAAGTTGGTCGAAACTCACCGTGGGGCGCAGGCTTCCGAAGAACGTTTGCAGCCTTTTGAGTGCCGATTGCGACGTAGTGTCGAGCCTTCCGAGAATGTTTCGCGCCATGAGTTGCACCATTTGTTCGAGGTTTTTCGTAGCGAAAATGTCGATATAAAAGCATTTTGCGTGCTTGTCCTGCCGCTCTATCTGATCGAAAACATGCTTGATGAGGCCCGTCTTCCCTACGCGTCGCGGTGCAATCAGGGTCACATTGCGCTCATTCTGCAGTGCTTCGATAAGCTGACGGCTCTCGTTCTCGCGGTCACAAAAGTAGCGGCTACCTTTGTATCCATAGGTGATAAAGGGGTTATTGATGGTCTTCATTTCAGTGATATTGCGGATTTTACGTTGCGTAAGTTACGCAATTAGATTGAAAAATGCAAGGAAAAGCCTCACCCCCAACCCCTCTCCGAAGAGAGAGGGGAGTGATATATTTTCCTCTTATATCCACTACTGTGAGTCATTTACATGTGTATTATCATTTATATACAGATATATTATATTCTATGACCCATAAAATTATCGCCCTACATATGCTGAATAATATTCAGATTTAGCCTATCAGTCTCCAATTTCCAAGGCTTTTTACTCCCCTCCCTCTTTGGGGAGGAGTTGGGGGAGAGGCTTTGGGGGCTTTTATTGCTCAAACAAGTCGGGCTGCATCACGTTTCCCGCATAAGAATTACGGCCAAGATGCTCGTAGGCCAATGGGGTTGCCATGCGACCGCGTGGGGTTCGCTTGATGAAACCCTCCATGATGAGGAACGGTTCGTAGACTTCTTCGACGGTACCGGCATCTTCTCCGATGGCTGTTGCAATGGTACTGACGCCCACAGGCCCCCCTCTGAACTTATCGATAATCGTGAGTAGGATTTTATTGTCAATCTCATCGAGGCCGTATTGATCGATGTTGAGCGACTGAAGTCCGATGTGTGCAATCTCATTCGTGATGGTTCCGTTGCCCTTTACCTGTGCAAAATCGCGCACACGGCGCAGCAATGCGTTGGCAATACGGGGCGTTCCGCGACTCCGTCTGCTGATTTCGATGGCGGCATCCTCCTCAACCGGCACTTTTAAAAGCATGGCCGAGCGTCGGATAATGCGCTTCAATGTTTCGGGATCATAGTATTCCAAGTGCATATTGATGCCGAAACGGGCTCGCAACGGAGCCGTAAGCATGCCGCTACGTGTTGTGGCTCCGACAAGCGTAAAGGGGTTCAAATCAAGCTGAATCGACCGTGCCGAGGGGCCTTTGTCAATCATAATGTCGATGCGATAGTCCTCCATGGCGGAGTAAAGATACTCTTCCACGACGGGAGAAAGGCGATGAATCTCATCGATAAAGAGCACATCATTGGGTTCGAGCGAGGTCAATATGCCCGCAAGGTCGCCCGGTTTGTCGAGCACGGGACCGCTGGTAATCTTGAAACCCACACCGAGTTCGTTGGCAATGATGTTGCTCAACGTGGTTTTCCCCAGCCCCGGCGGACCGTAAAGTAGCGTGTGGTCGAGGGGTTCGCCGCGGTATTTTGCTGCTTCGACGAATATTTCAAGGTTCTCAACCACATTTTTCTGTCCGTTGAAATCCTTGAATCTCAGCGGTCGAAGCGCGTTCTCAAATTCCTTTTCGGCCGTGGATAGCGTTTCTTCTCTTATGTCGAAATCTTCTGCCATGATGCTTATTGCGTTGCAAAGATAGTACAAACGAGTGCAATGGAAGCTTGCTTTCGGATTGCCGAGTGCAGCCTATCTTCTGCAAAGATAGTGCAAAAGGGGCGAATAGGCAAGAGTTTCTATCTTTTTTGCTATCTTTGTCTTCTCATCATGCAAAATCTACTGATGGCAAACATTCATTGGGCACCCCTATTGAGGCTCATCAGCGAGCATTCCGTGGCTTCGGTCTTCACCATGACGGTCTGTCTTGCGGTCGTTGTTCTTGGTGTTCTTTTCTGCATTGGTGTTTTTGGGCACAAATAAACCGACCATCTTGCTGCAATTTTGTGGCGTGACCGTGCTGTCCGGCGACCTTGGTGCGAGTTCAACCGTTCACCGACTGTGCAATATCAGTCATTTCGCAGCATTGTTTCAGCTATTTTGCAACGTAATCTCAGCCATTTTACGCTGCAAATTCAGCCATTTAAGTTTGCTATCTCAGCCTTATTGGCTCGCTTGCGCTGTCTTGTTTCTCCCGACCGACCTTGCATACGACCCCAAGAAAATGTTTTTCGGTTCCGTCTGCATGCAAAGATACAAAATTCTGCAAGCGATTGCAAGACTTTCGCGGATTTTTTTTTGACCGATACGGCCGGCAATGTTTCTTACAGCCAAAAGCAGAAATGCCGACGGCGACGAAAATAAAAATCAACTTGAGGAAAAACGGCGACGACGGCGACGCTTTCTACTTCTTTTTCTTCGTCTTTCTTTTTTCTTGTTCTTTGTTCTTTAGAAACATAACCAACTGATTATCAAGCTCTCCATTTGTTAATTAATTTAAACTTTTTATTGTTTAACATTAATTTACACGACATTTGAACAAAAAATCAGGCAAAAAAACGGTCGAAAAAAACGGTGTTTAATCCCCCATTCGTCATTGGCAATCGTGCCATTATCCTTTTCTAAAATGACCGATTGGGGAATAAAGGATTTATCAGGCTGGAAAGGAAAAACACGGTTTTGCGAGAATTCGTTGCAGATGTTGTGAGAAATCATTATATTTGCAGGAAGATGCGGAGACGAACCGCAGCCGCTAACATGAAAAGAAAACCAATATCAACAGCTTATCCCCTATGAATATGCAACAAAAACCCGGTAACCAACGTGAAGGAAGTAACGACTTGATTTTATACAACATGAACATTCCCAAGAAACTATGGCTGCCGGCGATGGCACTCGCAGGCATTCTCATCGTGAGCATCTTCTTCTTTTCATTCGTAAACCCCTCTTATGACGAGGAAGCGGCCTTGAAAATGAAGCCTATCTTCTTTGGCAACACACGTGTAGACGATGAACCTGTGAACGCCATCACGCTGATTGCGCCCACGACAACGGCCGTGTATTTCAATATTCTGCCCCAGAAAATGCAGTTTCAGTTTGATGATTTGCTGTCAAACGACAACACACCGCTCGATGTAAACATGTATATGATCATTCAAGTGAAGAAGGGTCAGACTCCCGACCTGCTGAGAAACTATGGCGAACAATGGTTCGAAAACTTCATAGAGCCCTACTTTCGCAATAAAGTTCGCGAGTATGTGTCTTCCTGTTCGCCCTTCGATCTGATGAGTAATCGCGAAGTTCTGGCCGAATTCGACAATAGAATCAAGCAGTCGATGCGCCAGTATGTCGCCTCATTGTCGCGAAAAGCCAACTTTCCGATAGACATTCAGCAGGTCATTACCGACCGGGTGATGCCCAATAAAGAGCAGTTGGAGGAGATGAACAAGACCGCTGCGAGCATTCAAGCCAAGCAAACACAGGAGAAACGTGCCGAGATGGAGCTGGCAAGAGCCAAGGCCGAGCGCAATAAAGCAGTGGCCGACAAGGCATATATGACCGAACTGAACCTCTCTCCGGCACAGTTTATACAGCTCCGTGCATGGGATGTTATCGAAAAGAAGAACGGGGCCAACATCGATGTTCTCATTGGTGGAGGCGAGACACCGATGTGGAATATCCGCAGAAAATAAGCGTCGGGCTCTTGACGAGGCTGCCCTTGCAGGCCTGTCAAAAGGAAATACCGTCCAACAATGCGATATATTGCGTGATAGCCTGCTCGATTTCGGAGATTAGAATGAACTCGTCGGCCGAATGAGAACGGGCCGACTGTCCCGGTCCGAGCTTGAAAGAGGGAAACGACATGAGGGCTTGGTCGCTCAAAGTGGGGCTGCCGAAGGGTGTCATTCCCATGCGGATGCAACGGCGCACGAGCGGATGTTCGGGGTCGATATGCGAGGAATGAAGTCGGAAGGAATGGGCTTTGACCTCGCTCCGGCAGTGCTTTTGAATGGCCTCAAACACCTCTTCATTGCGGTAAAGTTCGTTGGTTCGCACATCAATAAGGGCCGTTAAGCGGTCGGGAATCACGTTATGTTGCGTGCCGGAATGGACCACTGTGACCGTCATTTTCACCGGTCCGAGCAACTCACTTACCCGTTCGAAGCGGTAATCGCGCAGCCACACGAGGTCGTCGAGTGCCTCGTTAATGGCGTTGATACCCTCGTTTCGTGCCGCATGACCGCTCTTTCCGTGGGCAATAAGGTCGAGCACCATGAGCCCTCTCTCGGCAATAGCAGGCTGCATTCCCGTGGGTTCGCCCACGATGGCCACCGAGATCGGGGGCAAAAGCGGCAGGGCAAGGCTGATGCCATTGCTGCCCGAGACTTCCTCTTCGGCCGAAGCAAGATAGACAAGGTTGAAGTTTCGCGGCCGAAAAGCATAGTGACGGAACACCTGAAGCAGCGAAACCAGTCCGCCACCACAGTCGTTGCTGCCCAAACCGTAGAGCTTTTCGCCCTCCAAAACGGGCGTGAACGGGTCGCGATGCCACGTGCTGACGGGCTTCACGGTGTCGAGATGCGCATTGAGAAGCAGCGTAGGGCGCGAGGCAATAAAGCCCGGATCGAGGGCCCAAACATTGTTTCCTTCACGACGAACTGCGAGGCCCAAGTCCTCAATAGCATGGGAAACGATGTCGGCCGTAGCCTGTTCTTCGCGGCTGACAGACGGTGTTTTGATGAGCGTTTTCAGCAGGTTTACCGCGTCAAAAGCATATTCTTTCGGTGTCATAACGCTGACAAAGATAATGATTTTCCGGCATTTTATCCTTTATTTTGGAAGATATTAAGACGCAGGGGAAAGCTAATGGATTGGGAACAAGTGGGACATGGACCAAAAACCACAGCATGGATTGTCGGTAACGGGCTGCTTATCCTCCCCCAATTATCCTTCCGCAGTGCCAAAACCAACTGTTAAAAGTGGCCGAGCGACACTTTTTTGTGTGAAAAATGACGAATGTTTCAAAAAAAAGCTATCTTTGTGGTCTGAACAATCAACTAAACCTATAATGCATCTTAGACGAAACATGCTGGCAATCGCACTGCTGTCGGTACTGACACTGCATGCACAGACCTATAATGTGATGGCATTCGGAGCGAAAGGCGACGGCATCACCGATGATGCTGCAGCCATTCAGCGGGCCATCGACCGCTGTTCGGCCGAAGGAGGCGGTCGGGTGGTGCTGCCGGGAAGGCATGAATTCATGGCCGGTCCCATAGAACTGAAGTCGAACATCGACCTGCATTTAGAGGCAACGGCCGTGCTGAAAGCCCGCCCCGACGCGCATGTCTATCGGCTGAGTGCCTTTGGCGAGAACCAAGGCGAGGGCATGTTGTGGCTTTGGGCCAAGCATGCCGTGAACCTATCCGTCACGGGTAAGGGCACAATCCATGGCAATGGCATTCGCTTCATGGGCCGTGAACTCGCGGACAGTTACGATTTGAAGCCCGTCACGACGTTCGACCCACGACCCCATGTACTGACACTTATCGACGTGAGACACCTCACTATTCGTGATGTCACCATTAAAGAAGGGGCTTATTGGACGGTGCATCTTGTCGGATGTGACGGAGCCGTGATTGATGGTATTCAGCTTTTGAACAACTTGAAAATAAGGAACGGCGACGGAATAGACCTTGACCATTCGCGCAACATACGCATTTCGAACTGTTACATCACGTCGGGTGACGACTGCATCTGCCTGAAAAACCGGCGCGAGTTTGCCGAATATGGCAGTTGCCACGATATTGTCGTTACCAATTGCGTGATGCGTTCACGCTCGTGTGCCATCAAAATCGGCAGCGAGAACATGGATTCCATTCATCATGTGAGCTTTGACAACTGCATCATCACGGGCAGTAACCGTGGCTTGGGCATTCAGAATCGCGACGAAGGAACCGTGAGTGACGTCACATTCAGCAACATTCAGATGGACCTTCGCCTGTGGAGTGACGTGTGGTGGGGCAAGGCCGAGCCCATTTATGTGACTGCTTATCCACGTGCAAACGGCAATCATAAAGATGCAAACTGGCGTTTTCCGAAGGGCGAGACGCAGGGAAGGTGCGGCAAGGTGGAGCGTATTTTCTTCAATAACATCACAGCCACGAGTGAGAACGGCTGTTTTGTGGGTGGTGATGAGCCGGGAAAAGTGAGCCATGTTTACTTCAATAACGTGCGACTGAAAGTCGGTTTCAAGACCAATGTAGCCGACCTTCGCCCGTGTCGCGACACACCCTTCTTTGACAACCGGGGGCAATTGGTGGCCACGGAGAACGTCACTGACTGCCGATTGGACGTGTTCGACATGTGAAAACATTGAAACCAACATATTTATAACTTAATAACTAACAATTATGCACAACGTACAAGATTCATTTCGAAGCAACTGCAAGCGTATTGTCGCTGCGGTCGTGCTTCTGTTTATCGGTACCATTGCATTCGCACAAAGCAAAGTCACGGGCACCGTCAAGGATTCCGGGGGCGAACCGCTGATAGGTGTGAGCGTGGTTGAAGTGGGAACGAGCAACGGAACCGTTACCGACATCAACGGTAACTACACGCTGAACGTGAAACCCGGGGCACGTTTGAAGATTTCCTACGTGGGTTTCAACCCGAAGGAAGTCAGGGCCGGCGATAAGACAATGGTCGTGCTCGAAGAAGACAACAAGACACTGAACGAAGTGGTTGTGGTTGGCTACGGAACGATGCGCCGTAAAGACGTTACTTCGTCCATTACGACCATCAAGTCGGACGACCTTAACAAAGGAGTCTTCACCGATGCAGCCAATATGCTGCAAGGTAAGGTCGCAGGTCTGGTGGTTACCTCCACAGGCGACCCGAACGGAAGCCCGAGTATCACGCTGCGAGGGGCCTCATCGCTGCGTAGTGGTGCGGCTATGCAGCCCTATTATGTGGTAGACGGCATTCCCGGCGTGGACATATCCATGGTTGCGCCCGACGATATCGAGAGCATCGACGTGCTACGCGACGCAACGGCCACGGCAATCTACGGTTCGAAAGCTGCCAATGGCGTCATCATCATCACCACAAAGAGCGGAAAGAACGGTGGCGAACGCACGAATGTGAGTTACAACGGCTATGTAGGTTTCGACCGAATATCGAAGACTTTGGACGTAGCTTCGGCACAAGACATTCGCGATTTCGTTACCAAGAACGGGCTCAGCTACGCTTATGACGGCGGCGGAGACACCGATTGGCAGCAAGAAGTGCTGCGCACGGGATTTAGTCACAACCACAATGTTGCCATCAACGGCGGGTCGAAGAAGACCAACTACATGGGCAGCGTGAACTATATGAACCGCGAAGGTGTCATCAAAGGCAGCAACATGTATCGCCTGAACGTTCGTTCGCTGCTTTCGACCAAGGTATTGAAAGACCGGCTTGACCTTTCTGTCGGTGCCAACATGATGTATGGCATGCACCGTGGCGTGAAGATGGACAACGAAGGGGCCTCGGTGCTCGATGCAATGAATTATTTTAACCCGACAAACGAGGTGACCGATGCCAACGGCAACTGGACTTGGGGATCGGGCTCGCATAACTTCAACCCGATGTCGCTCATCTCAGAAGACACTTCCGAGACCTTCTGGAAGCGCAATCAGTTCATCGGCAAGGCAACTCTGCACATCATCGACGGCTTACTCCTGAACATGAACTATTCCTATGACAACTTCCAACACACTTACAGTGCATACGACTCGCACAACTCGCAGTTGCCGGGCCTGAGTGCCTATTATGGCAAGGCCGACCGCAACACCTACTTCGGCAATTCGCAGACTTTTGAAACCTATGCCAACTACGACAAGACCTTCAACAAGGTACACAAGCTCTCCCTGATGGCCGGTTATTCGTGGGAAGAGCGCAACAGCAACGATGGCTTCGGGCTCTCCGTGCACAACTTCTTCGATGACACGCTGAAATGGAACAACCTCACTTACGCCGGACAAATAGACGGAATGAAGGCCGTGAACAGCGGAACGAAGGAGACGGTGCGCAATATTTCGTTCTATGGACGTGCGGGGTATTCGTTCAACAGCCGCTATATGCTTCAGGCAACCCTGCGTCGTGACGGCTCTTCCGTGTTCGGTAAAGACCACCGTTGGGGCACTTTCCCCTCGGTGAGTGCGGCATGGAACATCACCGAAGAGGCTTTTATGAAAAACCAAAGCATCTTTTCTAACCTGAAACTCCGCCTCGGTTACGGTGTCAGTGGCAATGCCTTGGGCTTCGGAGCCTACTCGGCCGTGGCCACGTATGGTGCAACCGGCTCCTATTTCCAAAGCAATGGCGTGACCTATGTGTCGTTGGGTGCCACGAAATTGGCCAATGAAGACCTGAAGTGGGAGACAACGGGCATGTTCAACCTCGGTATCGACTACGCAGTCCTTGGCGGACGGCTCAACGGTTCGCTGGAGTTCTATCACAAGAAGACCAAAGACCTGATTTGGGCCTACCCTGTTTCGTCGTTCATCTACCCGTTTGGCAGCATTCAGGCCAACGTCGGAGAAATCGCCAACAAGGGCGTGGAGTTCACGCTCAATGCCATTCCCGTGAAAACCAAGGACTTTGAATGGAACACGACGCTGAACCTCGCGCACAACAGCAACAAGGTAGACAGACTGTCTAACGAGAAATACCACACGGACGTCTTCGAGCAAGGCGACCCGATGGTGGCCGGTGTGTCGGCAAACGGCTACACGCAGCGTGTCATGGAGGGACAACCCATCGGTACGTTCTACATGTATGAGTTCGCCGGCTACAATGATGCGGGCAAAGCCACTTACTATGTGCACGACGCAAAGACCAACGAGCGCACGGGAGAGGTCACGACAGCCCCCGTATATAAGGACCGGACGGTCGTAGGCAACGCGCAACCGAAACTGAACCTCGGCTGGAACAACACCCTGAACTACAAGGATTGGTCGCTGACGATGTTCTTCACGGGTGTCTTCGGCAACAAGATTTACAACGGATCGCGGGCACATTACACGGCTCCCGACGTATTCTCGGGTGGCAGAAACGTATTGAAGGAATATATTTATGACCGTCCTTACACCGATACCTATTCGAATGTGCCGTCCACTCGCTTCCTCGAAAAGGGCGATTACCTGCGCTTGCAGAGCCTCACCTTGGGCTATACCTTCCGCTACTTCAACGGGTGGCTGCAGTCGTTGCAGCTCTACATGACCTGCAACAACGTCTTTACGCTCACCGGCTACAAGGGACTCGACCCCGAAGTGAATCTCGGCGGCATCGATCCCGGCGTGGATTACCGTTGGAGCAACTATCCCCACACGCGCACTTTCATGATGGGTGCAAAGCTGAACTTCTAATATAACGAAAGGAATTCTAAGATGAAAACAAACATAAAGCTTATGGTTGCGGCCGGCATGGTCGCGTTTGCAACGAGTTGCACGGACTTGGACGTGCCCGTAAAGTCGCAATACACCCATTATCCAAACAGTAAGATTGCAATCGAGGCCAAGATGGCCGGCATCTACAACCAGTTGCGCGATATGCTCGGCCGCCGTTATTACGAAGCGATGAGCCTGTCGAGCGACGAACAGACTGCCGTCTCCTATTCGGGAGGCTGGATCGACGCGGGAGCTTACTCCCATCCCAGCCTGCACAACTTTACCTACGAAGACAACACCATCGATTGGATGACGGTTCTTGGCGAAGGCTGTGTCAAAGCCAACGAAGTCATCACCAGTAATGCCGATGATAAATACAAAACTCCGGCCCGGGCCATGCGCGCCTACTTCGAGTTCATTATGATGGATTGCTGGGGAGACGCGCCAATCATCGACCCCACGGTCGAAGGCATCGACATTCGCGACCGCCAGCCACGCGCCGATGTGGCCCGTTACATCGAGAAAGAACTGCTCGACATCATTCCCCGGCTCTCAACCGAAGTGGGCGGAGAGAACTACGGCAAGCCCAACAAGTACATGGCGCAGGCACTCTTGGCCAAGCTCTACATCAACTGGGCCGTCTATACGGCTGCCTCAGTCGACCAATACGACGCGGCAACGGCCGTGAACGAGAAGCTCGACGCCTGCATCAGCGTGTGCGACGAGCTCATCAACAGCGGAAAGTTCAACCTCGGCTCCATGCCCTACCGCTTCAAGTTCGGCCCCAATAACAGCGCGCTCAACGTCGAAGACTTCATCTACGCCATGCCCTACGACACCTATACCGCACAGGGCATGCAGTACGGCCGCGCCAATTCCTACAAAGACATCAAGAGCCTGAACCCCTCTTACTATGGAATGAAGCTCTCAAACTCGGGCGGTGCCTACATGACCATGACCCCCGAGTTTGCCAATCTCTTCTCGCTTCCCGGCGACGAGCGCAACAACTGCGTCATCGGCGGGCAGGTCTACGTCTACGACCCCACCACGTTGCTCCCCACAAGTCAGCTGGCAAAAGACCGAGCAGGCAATCCGTTGTTCCTCACAAAGAGCATCACGCTGCGCTATACCGACGCAGCCCACACCACGCTCGACTGGAAAAACCTCGACGTCGGCGACGACCTTGAAGGCTGGCGGCAGGGCTATCGCTCCGTGAAGTTCTTCGTCATCGACGACGATTACAAGAACGGCCGCAACCAAAGCAACGACCTTCCCATCTTCCGCTACGCCGACATCCTCCTCACAAAGGCCGAGGCACTCGTCAGAAAAGGTACGGCCGGCGCAACAGCCCAAGCCCTGTTCAATCAAATCCGCGCCTATGTCCACGCCCCATTGCTCACACATGTGCCCACCTTACAGGACATCTACGAGGAGCGCGGCCGCGAGTTTATGAACGAAAACTGGCGTCGCAACGACATGATTCGCTTCGGACACTTCGAAGACGAGTTCTTCCCGCACTACAGAAGCAACCCGAATGCGAACTTCGAGAAGACGCGTCGCATCTTCCCGCTTTACTATAAGATACTTAATCTCAACCCATCTTGGAAGCAGAACCCCGGCTATCCGCAATCGAAAGCATAACCGCAGGCCCCTGCCTCCGCCCCTTATCGGCCAACCTCCCACGAGGTTGGCCTTTTTCATTCATGCCCTTTGCCGGCCCGGCCGGTCATAGAAGCCTCCCCCAGTCCCTCCGAAGGCGAGGCGTCCCGACTATTTGCAACTTCATTCTCCCCCTTTCGAGAGAGCCAAAGCAGGTTTCCAATGTCACGAACAACAGGAAGGAGCATCATGAAATATAGGAAAGAACATCAAGAGCTATAGGAGGAACCATCAAGAGATATAGGAGAAACAGTCAAGAGCAATAGGAGTAATCGCGTTATCTCCATGGAGAAACAACCTTATCACCATGGAGATAAAGTCTTATCACCACGGTGATAAGGTCTTCTCACCATGGTGATAAACCGAAACGAACCGTATCTCATGAGAAAACAATCCGTATCTCATGAGAGAAAGAACCGTATCTCATGGCGAAAAGATACGGTTCTGCCGATGCCACATACCTGATAAAAGGCTGCAACCTCGGCTGCTTCGGCCTCGGAAACTAAAATACCAAGGCTTAGGTATTGCTGCTTTTAAGTTCTTTTAATACCTTTGCGGCACGATGAATAGGTAGAAACAAGAGCTTTTGAAATCAAATTCAGACAGATAACATGAAGAAAGGAATTGCACGATTGCTGCTGTTGCTCAACGTCATGGTTGCAGCAACGGCATCTGCACAGCCCAAAACCGGGGACGAACACTATGCCGTGAGGCTCACGGTTTCAGAGAAAGGGTCGGGCGAAAGCATCATGATGGCCAGCTGTTACCTCCAACCTTTGGGCGCATACACGGTGACCAACATCGACGGAAAGGCCGTTTTCGCGAATGTCCCGCGGGGGAAATACACGCTGGAAATCAGCTACGTGGGGTTCGAGAAATACCAGACTACGGTGGAAGTAGGTCGCGACTTGGACCTTAAAGCCGTGATGACGCCTTCTTCGTTGGCCTTGAAAGAGGTGGTGGTCACGGCACAACGCAAGTCGTCGGGGGCCTCTACGACAAGCGTTATCGGCCGTCAGGCCATCGACCATTTGCAGGCTTCGTCGCTTGCCGACGTCATGCAGCTACTTCCGGGCAGCAAGATGGGCAACCAAGACCTGACACAACAGCACAATCTTCAGCTGAGAACGCTGGTCAACAACAATACAAGTGCCTTCGGATCGAGCATCATTGTCGACGGAATGCCCATGTCGAACAATGCCACAATGACGCAAGGAGGCTTCTCAAGTACGGCCTTTGTGGGTACCGACCTGCGCCAAATCAGTGCCGACAATATCGAGAATGTGGAGGTGATACGGGGCATTCCGTCGGCCGAATACGGCGATTTGACGAGCGGACTTGTCATCGTTCACTCCAAAGCGGGGGTCACTCCGTGGCAGTTCAAGGGCAAGATTAACCCCGCATTGCAGAACTATTCGCTCGGAAAAGGTTTTAAATGGAAGACCGGGATAGTGAATTTCAACTTCGATTACGCCAAGGCTTGGGGCGATCCTCGACAGAAAACGCGCTCGTATGGGCGTTACACGCTCAACATGGGCTATGGATTGGACTTCTCGAAACGGTGGCACACCGACACGAAACTACGTCTTCTCTATGCCAACGACTGGAATGGAAAGGACCCGGATGCCGTGAATGACGGCACGGAGAACAGCGATAAGAATTACACGTTCGGCCTGACGCACAACGGACGCATCAGCTTTAACATGCCCATGATGCGCACCTTGTCTTATACACTTGGCGTAACTGCCTCGAAACTCGACACGCGCAACAGCCGTATCGTGCCTGTCAGCTCGGGCTTGCTGCCCATTCTTACGGCGCGGGAGTCGGGCTATTACCTCGTGCCTTGGGCCACCCAGAGCTACTTGGCCACGGGAGTTACCGAGAGTCGGCCAGGGAATTTCTTCGCAAAAGTAAACGATAACTTCTTCTTGAAGACCGGAAAGACGCACCAAAGTTTCAAACTTGGTGCTGAATACCGGCTCAACTGGAACAGCGGACGCGGCTATTACAACGCCGATGACCGACTTCCCTACACGCCCAACAGCAACGGACGGCCCCGCGCTTTCAGCGATGTCCCCGCGTTGCATCAGCTTTCTGCCTACGCAGAAGACAACTTTTCGTGGGCCATGAACAAGGTGAATCGCCTGCGGGCCAACCTCGGTTTGCGCTTCACGAGCCAGCAACCGTTCGGCCATGTGGCCACGACAGCCCTCTCACCGCGCCTCAATTTGCAGTTCACGGCAGTGGAATGGCTTGATATTCGCGGTGGAATCGGTCTCAACAGTAAGGCACCCGGGCTTGATTATCTCTATCCCGACGTGAAGTATGACGACAGGGTTGCGGCCAATTATATGCCGCAAAACAACCCGGCGGGGCAGCTTTTGATGTATCACACGCAGGCCGTTCGCGTCAATAACAACCGGGTGAAGAATGCAACGACCACGAAGATAGAGCTGGGACTCGACTTCAAACTGCCCGGAAACCGCAAGTTGAGCTTCTTGGCCTATCGCGACAAAACACCGAACGGCTTCAGTGCGCTCACCAGCTACACCACCTATGAGAGTAATTTCTACGACTTGACGCACGGACTCACGCCAAGTATGGGCCATCAGACCATGGTCGACCTTGGCAATCCCGCCCGTCGTGACGTGGTATTCATGTCGGTTGGCGGCGTAGGCAACGACAATGTGACGGTCAATAAAGGCCTCGAACTCGACTTCGATCTTGGCGTCATCAAGCCCATCAACACCTCTTTGTTCTTCAGCGGAGCCTATTCTGAGACACAAACGTGGGACAATGGGCTCAACAGCCACAGTGTTCCGCCGGCCTTTCTGCCCACGGAATACGCGTCATACGGGCTGACTCCCTATAAATTGGTCTATCCGTCGGGACTCGATAAGAATACATATCGTCGCTTCATCAACACACTTCGCCTCGTGACCAACATTCCCCGACTGCGCATGGTAGCCTCGTTCACGGCGCAAGCTATTTGGTATGACTACCAATTTGACTACACGGCGACGAAGAATCCCATTGGTTTCATCACGCAGGATTTGGCTTATCATGAGATTACGGCCGACATGATGCGCGGCTATCTCGACATGCAAGGCAACTATTATGCCACGGCTCCGGCTGTAAACCACATCAAATTGAGCGATATGACCATCAAGGCCAGCGATGCAGTGCCTGTGAAAACGCCGATAACATGGAACCTTTCGGGGCGCCTTACCAAGGAACTGGGCAAATTGGGTGGCTTGAGTCTCTACGTGAATAACCTGATTTACTACGAACCTTACCAGAAAGGAAACACCACATCGACACTCGTGCAACGCAACACGGGAAGTTTCAGTTACGGTGTGGAGCTGTATTTCAATCTGTAATAGAGCGCCTCTCTCCCTAACCCTATCCGAAAAGGGAAGGAGTTAACTGCAAATAGACTTTGAGAATGATACAAAACAAAAACAAGCATACGGAATATGAAGAATAAATATCGTCAAACAAGCAAGAAAAAAAGCCTTTCCTTCAAATCAAAGTGGCTGACATTATGTGCCATGATGCTGGCTTTCGGCCTCGGATCATGCGTGGATTACAGCGATGAAGCAACGACCGTGTCAGCCAAAGTGAGGCTGACACTACCCGAAGAGTTCACAAGCAACAGCGGTTTGGAGGGCCGGACGGTGGTTCTCATGGCCCAAAACGGCAGTCGACTCACGTCAACCACCGATGCCGAAGGGGTGGCTTCGTTCAGCAATATCGTGCCCGATGTCTACACCGTCTCAGCATCTTGGGAACTGACGCAGGCTGAATATGCCGCCGCAACGGGCGACAACGTGGTCAACGAGGGCGCCGTGGTGTCGGGAAACCTCAACAACCGGCTCGTCAAAGGCGAAGAAACCATCGCACTCCCAACCGTTTTGGCCATCAACCGTTCGTTGGTCATTGGCAAAATCTACTATGCCGGCTCAAAAGATGCCAACAAAAAGAACTACTTGGCAGGCCAGTTCATCGAGCTATATAACCAAAGTGACAAGGCCATAAACGTGGCCGGGCTTTACATCGGACTGTTGGAAAGCAACGCAGCCCCGGCCTATACGCTTGATAATCTGCACGAGAAGTTCAGCGATAGTGTCGTGGTTTGTAAGCAGGTGTTCCGCATTCCGGCCGACAAGGCACATGCTTTGAAACCGGGAGAAAGCCTTGTCATCACCAACAGTGCCATCGACCACACGGCCAAAGTGGCGACGGAACGCAACTTACTTACGGCAGATTACGAGGCAAAATTCCCCACGGGGAGAATCGTTAACAACCCTTCAACGCCCGCATTAGAGCAGAAATTCTCCTCATTTGATAAGATTCCGAACATGAATTTGCTGCAAAGTGGCCCCTGTGGTGTCGTGATTTTCCGCACGGAAAAGGACGTTACGAAGTTCGATAAGGTTTATTCTTATGGCAAAACCAAGGGCAGTCTGTGGCTGGCAGTGCCCAAACGCTATGTCATTGACGGCGTGGATATCCTGAAATACAACAGCAAAAGCGGCGGAGCCGACGTCGCCACGAAGCATCTCTACAATGACATCGACGGCGGATATACCACGATCAGTGCCGTTAATGGCTATAACGGAGAAGTGGTTTACCGCAAGACTTCGACGCGAAAAGGCAAGGACGGGCACCGCATCTTGCAGGATACGAACAACTCTTTGAATGATTTCAAGCTTTCAACAACCATCAATATCCGCGAATATGATGAATAAGAACCTGTTAATATCACTTGCTTTGATGGCCGTTCCGGCCATTGCACAGGAGCAAAAGCCGATGGACCACGGAACCTACGCCCAACTCGACAACGAATTGCTGTGGCATAACACCGCGAATGCAGCGGGATTGGGACTCGACAAGACGCCCAACCGGGGCTTGGCCGGCTTAGATTACAGCTATACGGGAGGCGATTTCTACCGCGCACAAGAGGGAACTTCGACCCACAACCTGCAATTTTCGACCGAAAGTCATCAGCAAATCAATAACTATCTCTATGGTTATGGCCGCTTCGCATTCAATAATGGTCGCACGAAAGACCGTGCATGGGCCGACGTGATGCGCCCTTATAACAGCAATCCTTACTTTTCCGGCTCGTCTGTTCCCGGGCGTTACGACCATCAGGACATGGAACTCACGGCTGCAATAGGCACAAGTAGCTTTGGAAAATGGCACTTCGGGGCCCGCCTTGATTATGCCCTTGGCGACCTGAGTCGGTTGCGTGACCCGCGTTCGCGGGCGCAATTGCTCGACTATAAGCTCACCCCCTCGGTGGTTTATCAGCTTGGCAAGCATGCCATAGGGCTTGCCGGGTGGTACAACCGACGCAAGGAAAAGATCAACGGACTGACAACTGTGCAGCAAGATGCAACGCTGAAGTACTACTTCATGACGGGACTTGAGAACGCAAACGGCTCAACCGGCGGCTATAGCAACTTTCAACGGGAGTGGGTGAACCATGATTTCGGGGCCGAACTCTCATGGGGTTATGCGCCGATGGGCGACATGAAGACCCTCAATAGCGTGACTCTGCAACGCGGAAGCGAGAGCGTTTTGGGGCAATATAAGTACAGTCCCGGCCATTACTACAATTATATGTATGCCTTCAAGAGCCAAACGCTGATTCCAAATAATGGTTTTACGCAACGCATCGACTTCAAAGCGCGTTACGAAGAGGGCTATGCCGACGAATACCGACAGCAACTTGTCATCACGAACGACCCGCAGACAGGCCTCAATTCCTATCATTATGAAACGCAACTTTCCTTTAAGAAGCGCTATCAAGTAACGGTCTTGGACCTTGGTTTGCACTACCGCATAAGCGAACACACGGTTCCTTTAGAATGGCTCTACATGGGAGCAATGATTGATTACAAGGCGGTAAGCAACAAATATCTGCTCCATACATCAGAGTTTCAATATGAGAGCGTCAATCCCGCCTTGGAAGTTGGTGGCAAACTTGGCAGGATAAGCGTCAACATGACAGGTGGTTACAGTTTCTCAACACGTAGTAAACTCGCATTAGCCAACAGTCAAACCGACTATGCAAAGCAGGTATTGCAACCCGACATGAAGTATTATGAACTCAATTATTTCTTTGGTCACTTCGATATCATCTGCGATTTACCGGTCAACATCAAGAAAACAGCGACCACACTCTATGCCAAAGCGTGGTATGATAGCTTGGAAACAAAGAAGTATGGAAGCGATAAGCTCCGTAAATATCTGTTGGGCGTGAGCCTCGGTGTTGTCTATTGAACCCTCGGAAAGGCTTTTCTCTAAAACAATTCGCGCAATACACGGAGGGATTTCAGCTCAGGGAACTTCGGCAAGTGGAGCGTATAGTAATCCAAAACGAGGTCGCAGAAGCGGTTACGTTCGGCATGTGACATTTTGAAAAGGTGCATATTGGCATAGTTCATGCGTGAGAATGTCGCAATAAGTGCCGTATCCTGCGGTGCCAAAAAGTCGCGATGGGCAGGCATGATGGGCGCATAACAGCCGCTTCGAAGGTCGAAATAGCACCCCTCGGTATAGTCTTCAAGGTTGGGATAGAAGCCAAGGAAACGCAGTAGATGAACGATATAGACAAGGTGGAAATTAGAAAAAGCAGTGCTACATCGGTCGAGCCATTCGATACTTGAGGCGATATAGCCGAAGAGGGGCACGTTGGTTTGCTCGCCATGTGTGGCATATGTGGTGAATTCGGCAAGGAAAAGCGAGATCGAAAGCTTGAAAGGTTCAAAGGGAATCGAACTCAACGGGTAGGCTATCGCCACGTTGTTGAAGGTCTGAATGGTCGTTTTCTGCCGATAATCATATTCGATGTCGAGCACGGAAAAGGGCTGAAAGTATTGCTTCTTCACCCTTGCTTTGGCCGACTTCGATAGATGTGAGGCGAAAGTTACACGTCCTTGCGCCTCTGTGAACAGCTCGACCATCAGTTTGTTCTCGCCGAATTTGAATGCATGCAGCACGATAGCCCTTGTCTTTATCATTGAAAACAAAGGTAATTGAAATCCATGAAAAAACGGCATGTCATTGAAAATAATTCGCTAAAAGTTTGGAAGGACGGAAAAAAAGCCCTAACTTTGCACCCGCAAAAATTAGCATCATGGTCCCTTCGTCTATCGGTTAGGACGAGAGATTTTCATTCTCTAAAGAGCAGTTCGACTCTGCTAGGGACTACAGATCAATTAAAAGAGAAAACAGAAGATGGCAAATCACAAATCAGCATTAAAGAGAATCCGTCAGACAAAGACCAGAACGCTTCACAATAGATATTACGCTAAGACCATGCGTAATGCAGTTCGCAAATTACGTGCAATAACTGACAAGGATGAAGCAGTCAAGTTGTATCCCGTGGTGCAGAAGATGCTTGACAAGCTGGCCAAGACCAACATCATTCATGCCAATAAAGCAGCCAATATCAAGTCGGGTTTGGCACTTCATATCAGTAAACTTGGCTGATTTCAGTCAAGAATTTGTAGTCATCAGGTCGCAGTCTCCATTGAGATTGCGACTTTTTTTTATGGCCTTTTGACTGAACTCCCGTTTTGATTTCAGCGTATGTGCACTCCCATTCCTTCCATCTTGCGTTTCAATCTCAGCCATTTAGCCGCGCAATTCCAGCCATATTACGGTACAATCTCAGCCATTTTATGCATCAATATGGCCCATATAAGTTGCAGGGACGCACGGCTCGTGCGTCCACTCAAGGGGAATGAAAGCATATATACATGATTGGTTGGAGCGGACGCACGAACCGTGCGTCCCTACATGCGTTCGCATAGCTCGTTCTATCAGTTTTTTCGTCGGGAATGGACGCTATTTCCGACCGAAATCGGCAGGAACCTCGCCCCATTTCTTGGTTTCCCATTTGATGATGCGCGTCTGGATTTCGTGCGTACGTAGCCAGTTTTCAGCCCGTTCCACAATCTGATAGAGGGCTTCGGTCTGTGGGGTTCGCGCCAATTTCGTCTTACATTTCTTATTATGTACCCACAGAATGGCGTTGTAACTGTCTGAGTAAACCACCTTTTTACGGTCGCCCTGCTTGTCGAGCAAAGCCAAAGCGTGAACGATGGCAAGGAATTCTCCGATATTGTTTGTGCCATGCATCGGTCCGAAATGGAACACCCTCGCCCCCGTTTGCAGGTCGATAGCCTGATATTCCATTGGTCCCGGATTGCCCGAACAAGCGGCATCGACGGCCCAAGCATTACGTTCTACCTCGGAAAAGCGCAACCTATCCCCCAAGAAGCCTCCCCCAGCCCCTCCGAAAGGAGGGGAGACCGAACTAACAGCATTATTTTCAGGGTTAATTTGCCCCTCCAACTTCGCTATTCCCGCCTTCTTGGAGGGACGAGAGCGACTTTCTATATTCATAATTGCCTGTTTTATTTTGTTGATAACCTGAAAAGGTGCATGCAAAACTTCTTCATTTGTGACCCTTAACACTTGGAACCCCATACGATTCAAGTCGTTGGTTCGGAGTTGATCATTAATGGGTTGATCGCCTTTGAAATGGTATTTGCCATCTACTTCAATGATTAAATGATAGTGAAGTGACACGAAATCTGCGATATAGTCACCGATAATGTGCTGTTGGCGGAACTTATATCCTAATGATTTTGACTTCAGTATAGCCCATAAAGCACGCTCCGCATCTGTCAAAAACATTTTGTTTTCCTTGGCATATTGCTTCAACTTGTCATACATCACAGTATCGGCAGTCTGGTAGATATAGTGTTTAGTCATAAAGGGAAGCCTCCCCCCGCCCCTCCGAAAGGAGGAGAGAGCGAACTCGTAGGGAGATATTTGTATCTAATTAAGTATATTTTCAAGTCATTTTAAGCCTATTTCCCCTTTCAATTTTGGCCTCCCCTCCTTTCGGAGGGGCCGGGGGAGGCTTTTCTTCTTGGGTTCGGTTGGTGCTCAGGGAGGCTCCCTACATCCGCTCCGGCACCTCTATTCCCAGCAATTCCATGCCGTTTTTAATCACTTTCGCCACGTTCTGGGCCAGCACAAGACGTGTGATTCGCTCGTTTTCAGCGTCGGTATTGAGGATACTATAGTCGTGATAGAACTGGTTGAAGTCCTTGGTCAGCTCGTAACAGTAGTTGGCAATGCCGCTCGGACTGTAGTCCTTACCGGCCTGTTCAACGACTGTTGCGAACTCATTGAGCTTCTGAATGAGTTCGATTTCCTTTTCGTTGAGCGGCATTTCGGGGCTTAATGCCGTGGGAAGTGCGATGTTTTCGGCCTCAGCCTTACGCAGAATGGAACGGATACGCGCGTAGGTATATTGAATGAAAGGACCCGTATTGCCGTTGAAATCGATGCTTTCTTCGGGGTTGAAGAGCATGTTCTTACGGGCATCTACCTTGAGAATGAAGTACTTCAGCGCCCCCATTCCCACGATGCGCGCCACGTTTTGCTTCTCTTCCTCGGTCATATCCTTGAACTTTCCCAGCTCATCACTGGTCTTACGGGCGTCGTCTGTCATCGCAGCAATCAGTTCGTCGGCATCTACAACCGTTCCTTCACGGCTCTTCATCTTGCCGTTCGGCAGTTCAACCATACCGTAGGAGAAGTGCACAAGCTCCTTGCCCCACTTGAAACCAAGCCGATCAAGCAAGATTGAAAGCACTTGGAAGTGATAGTTTTGCTCGTTTCCTACGACATAAATCATCTTGTCTATCGGGAAATCCTTAAAGCGCATGTCGGCCGTTCCGATGTCTTGTGTCATGTAAACTGACGTACCATCGCTTCGAAGCAACAGCTTTTGGTCGAGCCCGTCGGCTGTCAAATCGGCCCAAACGCTATTATCCTCCTTGCGAAAGAAGAGGCCCTTGGCGAGTCCTTCCTCCACTTTTTTCTTGCCTTCGAGGTAGGTTTCCGACTCATAATAAATCTTATCGAAACCCACACCCAAGGCCTTATAGGTCTCATCGAAGCCGGCATAGACCCAGTTATTCATCTTTTCCCAAAGCGCACGCACCGCTTTGTCGCCCTGTTCCCACTTCACCAGCATCTCCCGGGCCTCTTTGATGAGGGGTGCTTCGGCCTTTGCTTTCTCCATGGCAGCGTCTTCCGAGAGGCCTTCCTGCATGTAACGGGCCTTCAATTCGTCGCATTCGGCCTTGTAATGACGGTCGAATGCCACGTAGAAATCACCTATCAAGTGGTCGCCTTTCTTGCCGGCTTGTTCGGGTGTTACACCGTTTCCCCACTTCAACCACGCCAACATCGACTTGCAAATATGAATACCTCGGTCGTTAACGATGTTCGTTTTGACCACCTTATTGCCGTTGGCTTCCATGATTTTTGCCAGCGACCAGCCCAGAAGATTGTTGCGCACGTGGCCTAAATGCAGTGGTTTATTGGTGTTGGGCGAGCTGTATTCGACCATCACCAAGGGCGAATTGTCGGTCGCTTTCCGCTCGCCGAACCTCGCTTCGGCATTGATATCATTGAGTAACCCGACCCAAGCTTCCTTGGCAACCACAAGGTTCAAGAAGCCTTTCACCACGTTGAAGGTGGCCACAGCCGTGCATTTCGCCACCAAAGCCTCGCCGATTTCCTGCGCCGTCTGCTCGGGATTCTTCTTCGAAATCTTCAGGAACGGGAAGACAACCAGTGTCAGGTTGCCCTCAAAACCGCTGCGTGTCTTTTGCAGTTGCACCATCTTGGCAGGCACTTCCTGCCCGTAAAGCTCCTTCACCACGCCGATGACAGCGTTGCATATCGCGTTTTCAATGTTCATACCGGTAATTATAATCGTTTGAATTCAGTTGCAAAAATACAACAAAAAGGAGAGATTGCAAAATAAATAAAACGTTTTAGGTGTTTTACGGGAGTGGAATAAGAAAATGACATCAATCATGTTATCGCGCAATAGAGGCGGGATTGCATGGCGAAATGGCTACGATGGAGATGTAGGGACGCACGGCTCATGCGTCCGCCCAAGCAGAGTAAGTGAACAAGTGAACGGAGTAAACAGATTGACAAGCGGGCAGTAATCGGGCTATAAACAAGCCGTTGGAGCGGACGCACAGACCGTTCGTCCCTACACGCAGTGTAACAATCAACTTGTTTCCCGGCTTACTCGTTTGCTTGTCAACTGAAACGGCAGTGGACGCACAGGCCGTGCGTCCCTACAGTTGTCCAAACAATTCTCGGTTTCAACCCTTTTGATAATCAACGACTTATGCCTTGCTTTTCAATTTCAGTCATATTACCATGCAATCTCAGCCATATTGCACGCTAAAATGACTGAGATTAGCGTGCAATATGGCTGAAATCGGATTGCAGAATGGCTGCGAGGAGATTGTAGGGACGCACGGCTCGTGCGTCCGCCCAAGCAAAGTAAGTGGACAAGTGAGCGGAGTAAACAGGTTGACAAGCGGGCAGTAATCGGGCTATAAACAGGCCGTTAGAGCGGACACACGGGCCGTGCGTCCCTACATGCGCATAAACAATCAACTTGTCTACCCGTTTACGCGTCAACTGTCAACTAAAACGTGAATGGACGCACGAGTTGTGCGTCCGTTCATACGTTTAAACGGTTTGCCACATGGGGCATGTGACGATGCAATGTCGTTACGGCTTCACGAAACGGCGGGTAAGAACACGTCCGTTGTCGGCAACCTGAATGAGATAAACGCCCGGTGCAAGGTCGGAAATCGGGAGAGCGAGGCGTGCAGGTGCGGCTGCATCGACGTGCTTCATCAGCCTTCCGTTGAGGTCGAAGAGCTTAGCCCATTGCAAACGGTTGCCTTGCAGGGTGACCATATTACCGTCGGTGGTCAGCTTGAAGCCTGAAACGGCCGCGTTTTCGATGGCGGTGGTCAGCTTCGATATGTCGATGAAGGTGTCGTCCTTGTCATAAACCTTGCCCACGGCATAGTGATTGGCCGCAGGGTCGTCGATTCCGCTGGCATTGTCCTCTATCAATACGAGCTTAACGGTGTATTTTCCTTCGGTAAACGTGGCCGGAATGCTGACCGTGAAGGGCAACAACGTGGCGTCAAAGCCCGTGAAATCGGTCTTTTGTTCGCGGCGGACTTCCATTGCCACAGTGCCGTCGGCATTGAGCAACTGGAGTTTGGCATAGCAAGTACGCTCCAATCCGCCCTTGTTTCTGACGTAGAAGTTCACTTTTTCTTCGGTTCCGGGCTTAATGCGCGCCACTGAAGGTTGCTCGGCAAGCTGGAAACCGGCATCAATATAGTCTTCTTCGGCCACGCGCACCGTGCCGTTGTTAATCTCAATCACCATTCGGGGTGCCAGTTTCATGCGGGTCCACTCGCCCCAGCTACCATCTTCTTTCTTAGGAACGCAGATGGGGAGCAGCTGATAGTAGCCGTTGCCTTGTTTGATGGCCTCGGTGAGGTCGATTTTTATCTGCTGTGGGGTGACAATCACGTTGTCGCGCTGCATCACACCATTGTCATAGGTGCCGAATACGCGCTGCGTGAACCCGCCGTTTGCATGGTCGTCGGACGGACAAGGGGTGATCAACTTGCCTTCCATGTCGTAGATTCCGACGCCGACGTCGCCTTTGAACCCTTTACCTTTATTGATAAAGTAAACCATTTCCACGGCCGGCATGTTCTGAACGCTAAAGGTTTTGGCATGACCGGTGGGCAAATTGAGGGCTCCTTCTGGCGTAAACTTCAGCTTCGGACTGTCTGCCAGCAGCGAAGGGTCTATCGGTTTCTCTCCCGATCTGTTGGGATGGGCGAGAATGGCTATCAGTCCGACTTTGAAAGTAAGCGGACGGCCGCCGAACTCACTGCCGCTCTGCGACACATCGGCTGCCGTCAGCGAGAAATAGCCGTCACTTTGACCGCCCCAACCAAAGTTCATGTGGAACAATCCACGCTCGTCCACGCCGTCGGTCACCCATGCATGGCCCGAAGAGCCCACACTATACGACCCGGCAAGGTAGACCGGATAGCCTTTGAGCAGTTCTTGGCGCACGACTTCAGTAAATCCTGCCGTTCCTTCATCAGCCCTTCTCACGAAAGCTGTCGTATAATCGAAGTTCACTTGCAGGGCGTGCTCGGCTGCTTCATTATAAGCTCCGCTCGAACCCAGGTTATATTGCGTCTTGGTGGCCATGCCGGCGTCGTTCATCAGCAGTGCCACGGCGTCTTTTTCGACGTTGGTTGAGGGGTGATGATAGTCATAGACGTTCTTCATGTGAGCCCAATCGTAGTGTGATTTGGTGAAGTCAACGTGCTTCTCTTCATCGTCCGACACCACGGTATAAGTGACTTCGCCACGTCCTTGCACCGGCCATTTGTGGTAAAACATGATTTGTGCCATCGCTGTAGCCACGCAACCGGTGTATGGATAGCCTACGATTTTGTTGTAAGGATAGATTTGATTCCACTTGGTCGTCAGCAACGGAGCTACTGTTTGCTGTGCGGAACGCGTTCGTATGGCCGGTTGTGCGGCTTCGGGTTGCTGTTGCAGCTGTACAAAACGCTCGCGATAGGCCTGCAACAAGAGCTTCACACCGGGGTTAGCATTGAGCGTATCCAACGTTCCCCCGTCGCTATAGGCAAGCAATTCGCCCATGGCATCGTCTCCGGAAACGACAACATAGCCTTTACCATGCACGTCGTTGAAGACATAAAAGGGCGACGCTTCTGCACCGTTCCCGCCTCGTGTATGCGGCACAACGGCCTTTCGGCGGTCGGGAGTGATGTATTTTCGCGCGATATCGAAAGCTTGTTTCACTGAAACCTGCTTGGCATGCACCGGCAAAAAGATTGAAAACAAGAGGGCCGAAAGCACGCATGCGAGGCGTGAAGGCTTCATGAAGCTGTTGTTTGTTGGGTTCTTTTGTTGCATTGTCCTGAATGTTTTAGTTCAATATTGTTTGTTTTTCCCTCGTTCGCAGCCTGTCTAACGGTGTGTATCGGGCCTGCGAGCCGTTCAAGGGAGTCATTTTTCGTATCCTTACAATCAACTATCACCGGTTAAAAAACATGTTCAAATGATGATAATCGCCGGCAAAGGTAGGGAAAATAGTTCATTCCGGCAATGATTTCAGCAAGTATTATCACGAAAGCCTGTGCAATCGGCTGTTTTTCCCACGTCTTTTGCTCGCCTTTCCGCTTTTTTATTTAGCTTTGTAACAGCTATAATGATTTGATGTCCCCATACAAAAAAACGTTAAACCGTGCAGTCTTTCCACACAACCCGACTCTTATTCCAAATGGATATTTCTTGTTGAAAATCGCATGATACGGATTGATGCTTGCAAAAACGGGGACAAACAGGCCCTCGGAGAACTCTATACGACTTATGCCGACAGGCTTCTTGCCGTTTGTCGGCACTATATGAAAGACGAACATGTAGCCGAAGACGCTCTGCACGACGCCTTTATCATCATCTTTACGGCCCTGCCCGACCTGAAAGACGAGGCGAAATTGGAGGGCTGGATGACCGCCATCGTGAAGAACCTCTGCTTGAAATATCTTCAAAATGCCGACAAAGACATCGTTTCCCTTTCGCAAGCTGCCATCGAAAAGCAGGAAGATAATGGCGAAGAATCACAAGAAATAGAACTTGACACCTTGCTTTCGGCCATCGAAAAGCTGCCGAATGGAAGTCGGGAAGTATTCAAACTCTCGGTGTTGGAGGGTCTTTCTCATCAAGAGATCGGGCAACTTCTCGGCATCAACCCGCACAGTTCGTCGTCGCAGTTGGCCCGTGCTAAGAAGCTGTTGCGCACATTATTGAGCGCTTATTGGAAGCTGTTCTTGCTGCCCGTGCTCATTCCGTTGTATGTTTATTTTGTGACAAGAGAGCGAAACGGCGGGATTTCGGAGGAAAAACCGGCACGGAGAAGTCTCGGTAAAGCACATCCGAAGCCAACATCCGGTCCATCAAAGCCGAGCACGGAGCCGCCCCGATACGTCACTCCCGCCTATACTGACGCCAACCTGCGCCATATAGCGGTAAAGACGACCAGCAAAACCACAGACATCTGCCCCGAAAGGGACAGCATGCACATAGCCTTCCGCACGGATTCTCTGCCGAAAAGCATGCCGAAAGACCTCGGATCGGCAGACTCACTACTCCGTCTTGCACCGCGTTTCAAAGACAAGATGATGGCATTGCACGGAAATACGGCCCCCGACATCGGCTCTCGGCGACACTATCCATGGACGTTCAATCTCGGATATGCGTCGAATGCCGACGCAAACGGGGCTGCTGCTCGACTGAACTACCTCTCCGTGGTGGACTATGCCAATGGCGGTGCCACGGCAAAGCTCCATTCTTGGGCCGATTATGAGGACTATCTGATTCGCAACAATGCACTAATGGACTCCGTGGAGCGGGCAAAACTGAGATGGATCGCACAGAACAATGCTTTTAACGGCAGTACTTTGGGCGAAAAGGCACACCATCATCGTCCGAGGACCCTCGCCCTTTCGGTCAGCAAACAGCTGAATTCGCACTGGACTTTCGGTACGGGACTGACCTACACGCGGCTGAAATCCGACTTCGAGAGCGAGTTCCACCGTGCAACCCTCCTGAAAACGCAAAGGATAAGCTATGTGGGCATACCGCTAAGGCTCACTTATCGCCTGTGGAGCAAGGGGCGTTTCTACGCCTATACGACGGGCGGTGTGACCTTCGAGATGCCGGTCTACAGTTCAATCCAAAAGAAATATGTCGTCACGGCCGACTCTTCCTACACGCTCAAAGGCAACATCAACGCCCGTTGTCAGTGGTCGTTGAACCTCGGTGTCGGCGTGCAATACAAGCTATTCCGCCCATTCAGCTTCTATTTCGAGCCCAACCTGTTCTACTATTTCGGTAATGGTAGTGGCCTCGAGACCTATCGCACGGAGCACCCGCTGATGATTTCCGTGCCCTTCGGCCTGCGATTTACGTGGTAGACGGCAAGGATTAGCAAGGAAAAAGTCATAAATCGGACGCAGTCTTTCTCCAGATTCCGACTCTTTATCATAGAAGAACCGAAAGAGAAAGATGTACACTTTTTACGACTATATTCATAATGGAATCGTTTTTGCAAACAATATATTGCGCAAACGGCACAAAAAGCTCACTTCGTTAATGATTTACGCCACGACAAGCTGTCAATCGCGCTGCAAGCACTGCTCCATTTGGAAGAAACCGACAGAACATCTGCGCCTGAAAGATATCATTGCAATCATGAATAGCAAGTGTATCACGAAGCACACCGTGGTGGGTTTGGAGGGTGGAGAGTTCATCTTGCACCCCGAAGCCGACGAGATTCTGAGCTGGTTCGATGTGCATCACCCCGAATATACACTGCTGTCGAATGGTCTTGCGGCCGAGAAAGTGATTTCTGCCGTGAGGAATCACCGGCCCAAACACCTCTATCTGTCGCTCGACGGTAACCGAAACACTTATCAAAACATGCGTGGGTGCGATGGCTACGACAAGGTGATTAAGGTGCTAAAAGCCTGCAAAGACAGTGTTCCTGTGTCGTTGATGTTCTGCCTTTCGCCGTGGAATACGTTCGAAGATATGGCATATGTGATTGATATTGCAAAGAAACAAGGGGTTGATGTACGTATCGGTATCTACAGCACCATGTCGTTCTTCGACACAACAAAAGGCTTATTGGAAGCCAATAACACCGATTTTATCCGACAAATACCGCCATCTATACACCAAACCAACGAGAACTTCGACTTCGTTGCCTTGTATGATGAGTGGAAAAACGGCCGACTGAAGCTTCGTTGTCACAGCATTTTTAACGAATTGGTGATTCATTCTAACGGTGATGTCCCGCTATGTCAGAACCTCAATGTGGCCTTGGGAAACATTCACAAGCAGTCACTTGACGAGATATTCAACGCGCGAACGAGTTGTAATATCCAATGCCGGCATTCCAAGGAGTGCAACCGTTGTTGGATAAACTACCATCGGAAGTTCGACATTATCCTGCTGAGAAACTTGGAAAGTGTGCTCCCCAAGCGCATGATAGCATGGTTTTACGGCCCATACCAATGGACAACGGACGACAAAACGACCTACAAAAAGCATTTCAAACACTTAACAACATAACGAATATGGGATATTTAGACAAACTCGTCGGCCGATACAAGCACTTGCGTAGCATGCGTGAACTCGACAAAGTCTATGCCTGTGAATATGCACTCGTGGGCTTCGGCAGTCATTGCACGGCCAATCTGCTACCCGCCATACAGTATCTTCAATTGCCGTTGAAGTATGTTTGCTGCACATCGGAGCGCAAAGCCGCGCTGATTTCAAGGAAATACGGCGGCATCAAGGGTACGACCTCTCTGCAAGACCTATTGAATGACAAATCCATTGCAGGTGTTTTCGTGGCCACCCGACCACAGTTTCATTTCCAAATTGCAAGCGAAGTCATCAAAACCGGCAAGGCTTTATTCATCGAAAAACCACCTTGTGAGACCGAAAACGAACTGAATGCGTTGACGGATAGCGCCAAACTGTATGGCCCGGCGGCTGTCGTCGTGGGTTTTCAAAGGCGGTTTGCACCCGCTACACAAATCCTTTTGAAGCGGTTGAAAAGTGAATACACACACCATTATCATTACCGCTACTTGACCGGACACTATCCTGAGGGCGATGCCCTACTCGAATTGTTTATCCATCCGCTTGATTATGTCACATTCCTTTTTGGCCAAGCCAAGGTGAAATCAGCCGAAACGATAGCTTGCAAAGGTGGCGGACAGACCTTGTTCCTTATCTTAGAACACCGAGGGGTAACGGGAATGCTTGAGCTTTCTACGGCTTATTCATGGCAACATGCCCAAGAGCGACTAAGCATCAATACGAATAAAGGCCACTATGTGCTGGACCGAATGGAGCAACTCAATTTCATTCCCTGTTCATCTTCGGTGTTCGGCGTTCCGATGGAGAAAGTCTTCCGACGCAATACGCCTGTTGTCAGCCTCTACGGTCGTAACGGTTTCGTGCCCACCATAAGCAACAATCAGCTCGTTTCGCAAGGATTCCTCTCCGAAATCGAGACTTTTGCCGACAGTGTTGAAGGTCGAAGCGAAGCAAACAATGCGTTCGGCCTTGAAAGTATCAGGCTTGTTTATGCGTTAATGGCAGAAATAAGAGCATATACAGGCAAGGAAAGAAAGAGATTTACGTTTATATAATACATTGATAACTTAATAAATCCATCATGATGAAAAAGATTTTTATTGGTCTGATAGGTCTTATCGGCTTGTCGGCATGCTCATCTGAGAACATTGTTCTTGAAGCTTTTAAGGTTTACGACATGTCGAATACGCCTTGCAAAACGGCTTTATCGAAGACAGAAACGCGGCCCGACTTCTTTGCTGCACAGTATGAACAACCCACCACACTGAATATGGAGTTGGGAAAAGACGGTGTTGCCCGGTGTAGACTTGAAGATGTAAAGGGCAACTGCGGTGTAAAAAAGATTTATGTGAACTGCGTCAATCAAGCCAATCGACTGATTCTGCTCGTGTATAACAACCCTGTCGAGGCGCCACTTGACTGCATTTGCAAATATAATGTGGATTTCAAGATGAATATAACGGCCCCCGGAAACTACGATTTGTACGTGTATTATGCACAATCCGACATGAAATACGATGAAAACGACCTTGCATACAAGGGCGAAGTCAACCTTTTTGCGGGCAAGAAAACGAGCGTGAAGCTCTATCCCGAAATGATGTTGCGGGAGAAATAAAGCCAATTTGCGAGAATGTCCGGTTATAAAATTAGCGCATAAAATTTGCAATGTGACATAAAATAAACTAACTTTGCAACGAGTTATCACCAAAAACCGGACTATAATGGACAAACTAAAGAAAGAATTTGCATCAAAGTTGCTGAAGGTGAAAGCCATCAAGCTGCAGCCAAACAATCCTTTTACATGGGCATCGGGCTGGAGTTCACCGTTCTATTGCGACAATCGCAAGACATTGTCTTATCCCGTGCTGCGCAACTACGTGAAGTTGGAGCTGGTACACAAGATATTGGAGCACTTTCCCGACGTGGAAGCCATCGCAGGTGTGGCCACTGGGGCCATTGCACAGGGCGCGTTGGTAGCCGATGCACTGAATTTGCCTTTCGTTTATGTCCGTTCCAAACCGAAAGACCACGGCTTGGAGAACCTCATAGAGGGCGAATTGAAGCCCAACATGAAAGTGGTTGTCGTGGAAGACTTGGTTTCTACCGGTGGAAGCAGCCTGAAAGCGGTAGACGCTATCCGCCGGAATGCCTGTGAGGTCATCGGTATGGTGGCCAGCTATACCTATGGCTTCCCCGTTGCCGAGGCCGCTTTCAAGAAAGCCGACGTGAAACTTGTCACGCTCACCGACTACGAACACGTGGTTGCCGAGGCTCTGTCCACGGGCTATATCGCCGAAAGCGACATTGATGTGCTGCACGAGTGGCGCAAAGACCCGGCTAATTGGAAAAAAGAGTTTTGAATGTTATTGATTGAATGTGTAATGATTTTTATGTAAAATGAGGAATGAAAGCTTCAGATTTGTGTATGAATGCAACGCTACACACCTCATTTCTCACTTCACGTTCAACATTTCTCATTAACAACAATCCTCATTCAACACTCCATAGTCCACATTATATCTCATGACAACATTTGAAAGTACAATCCGACAAATAGACTATTCGCAGCAAAGCGTATACAACTTGCTGAGCGATTTGAGCAATATCGACAGGGTAAAAGACCGCCTGCCCGCAGACAAACTCAACGGACTGACGTTCGATACCGACTCCATTGCCATCACAACGCCCATGGGTGCCGTGAAACTGCACATCATTGAGCGCGAAGAACCCAAGTGCATCAAGTTCGAAACGGCCGAAAGTCCGCTCCCATTCAACTTCTGGATACGGATTCTTCCCATGGATGAGCAACGCAGTAAGATGAAACTCACCATCAAGGCCGACCTCAATCCCTTTATCAAAGGCATGGTTTCGAAACCCTTAAAAGAAGGAATTGAGAAGATTGCCGATGCATTGCAGGCGATAAAGTATGAATGAGGACACCCACCCCAGCCCTCCCGAAGGGAGGGAGTGGTTGTTTGCGAAGGTCTATTGGGGAAGAATTTACTTGAAATATCAAAAATAATAAAGACCAAAATAGCTTACGCTAATACGTACTCCCTCCCTTCGGGAGGGTCGGGGTGGGTATTTAGGGGACCCTATATGGGGTTTAGAGGTAGGCAGTTGTGCAGAGGTTCCGCTTATGTCTAACAAACTTTGGGAAAAAAACTTTGAGGTGAACCGTGAAATCGAGCGGTTCACGGTGGGTAACGACCGCGAGATGGACCGCTATCTTGCCAAATACGATGTGCTTGGATCAATGGCCCACATCACCATGCTCGCCCATATCGGACTCTTGGAGCAGCGAGAACTGACGCCACTCTTGGCCGAACTCAAACGCATCTACGCCCTTTGCGAGGCCGGAACATTTGAGATTGAAGACGGAGTGGAGGACGTTCATTCGCAAGTGGAGCTGATGCTCACCCGCAAGTTGGGCGACATGGGCAAGAAAATTCATTCGGGACGCAGCCGAAACGACCAAGTGCTCGTCGATTTGAAGCTTTTTACGCGCCACGAACTCAAGGAAATCGTAGACCAAGTAAAACTGCTTTTCGACGAATTGATAGTGAAAAGCAACCGCTATCAAACCGTGTTGATGCCCGGTTATACGCATCTTCAGATTGCCATGCCCAGCAGTTTCGGCCTTTGGTTCGGTGCCTATGCCGAGAGTCTGACCGATGATATGCTCTTCTTGCAAGCAGCCTACCGGCTCACCAACCGTAACCCGCTGGGCTCGGCGGCCGGATATGGCTCATCGTTCCCACTTGACCGCACGATGACTACCCAACTATTGGGCTTCGATTCCATGAACTATAACGTGGTATATGCCCAAATGGGGCGCGGAAAAACGGAGCGCAATGTGGCCTTTGCCATGGCTTCCCTGGCCGGAACGCTGTCAAAACTGGCCTTTGATGCCTGTCTGTTCAACTGTCAGAACTTCGGTTTTGTCAGACTTCCCAAGGAATGTACCACCGGAAGTAGCATCATGCCGCACAAGAAGAACCCCGATGTCTTCGAGCTTATTCGGGCAAAAAGCAACAAGATTCAGGCGCTTCCGCAACAGATTATGCTGATGATGAACAACCTTCCCACAGGCTATTTTCGCGACCTTCAGGTCATCAAAGAGGTCTTTCTGCCTGCTTTCGACGAACTGAAAGACTGCCTGCAGATGACAGCCTACATCATTAACCGAATGGAAGTGAACGAAAACATCTTGGAGAACCCGATGTACGACCCGATTTTCTCGGTCGAAGAGGTCAACCGAAGGGCTGCTTCGGGCACGCCGTTCCGCGATGCTTATAAGCAAGTGGGGCTGGAAATCGAGACCGGAACCTTCAAAGCCGACCGTCATGTCCGCCATACTCACGAGGGAAGTATCGGCAATCTCTGCAACGACCGGATAGAACAACTGATGAACGAAACCCTGAAAGGCTTCCATTTTGAGCGTATGACCGAAGCCGAACGAAAGCTGTTGGAATAAAAAAATGAAGAAATGGATTTCTCTCTTGGCTGCTTTCCTGTGGCTGACCGGTTGCGGTGACGTTCAAAACGAATACAGCAACTTCCGACCTTATTTCATGTTCGAGAACAATGTCCACCAAAATCCCCGCTTGGCTGAGGCAATGACGCCCCATAGCGGTATGTTTTGCACGGTAAGATTGCAGAACACGGGCGGCATTCTCTGTTATGTGTTCACCAACAGCAACGGGCAAACCAAGGAAACGCTCCTCAACGACCGCGACAAACAGCGCACCCGGGTGCTCGGAATCAACAATGGTCTCATTGTTGGTTATGGCAATCTGAACGATCCGCCAACCTTTTATGCCTACGATTTGGAGTGTCCCAACTGCTTCAACCCCGATGTTTTCCCACTTAAAAGCAAGCCCTTACAACTCGCTTCGGGCGGCATTGCCGACTGTAACGTGTGCAAACGCCGCTATAACCTTAATGCCGGAGGACTCGTTATCAGCGGGGAACGGGGCAAACCGCTCACGCGTTACCGTGCACAAACCACGGGACCGTATGGAACACTGACCGTGAATTGATGCCAAAATACCTGTCGTTCCCTACCTTTCCCTTCATTTCGACCCACGATATTCACCCATTAGCAATCCATTATGCCCGGAATAAGCATGTAGGGACTTTGACTTTGAACATTGAAGTTTGAATATTGAACTTTGGGATTTGCTATGTTAAAAAATGATTTGCATGCTTTGAGGCATGTAGGGACGCACGGTCCGTGCGTCCGCGCAAGGAGAATCAAACACAAATGCACGATTGTTAGAGCGGACGCACAGACCGTGCGTCCCTACATGCGTGTAAACAATTAACTTGTTTACCTGTTTACGCGTCTACCGTCAGCTGAAACGCATGCGAATACCCAAGTGGATTTGAACCTATCTATGGTGTTTTGTACGTACCATCCGCCGTCGTCGGCTCCTTCTTGTATTTACTTGGCGGCACACCGTAATGCTTTTTGAAAGCCGTACTGAAGTAGTTGGCATCTGAAAGTCCTATTTTTACGGCCACATCTTGTATCGTTTCGCCCCTTTGCAGCAGTTCGGCGGCCTTTTGCATGCGCAGAATCGTGATGAAGTCTCCGGGTGATTTCCCGGTCAGGGCCTTGAGTTTCTCATACAACACGGTGCGGCTCACGGCGATTTCCCGACAAAGGGAGGTGATGTTGAAGTCGGTTTCGTGCATGTTTTCCGTGACGTATGCCATGCAACGGTCAAGGAATTGACGGTCGATTTCGTTCAGTTCGGGGTAGCTTCCCACGTTTTCAGTCCGCGAGGCGGTAGCCGTTCCATGCTCCAATCGGTACTGCTGCACGATATGTTCGCGCAGTTGCCGCTGACTGTTCATTCTGTTGCGCACTTTGGCTTTAAGCATTTCCGAGTCAAACGGCTTCGGAATGTAGTCATCGGCCCCACTGTCGAGTCCTTTCATGGCGTCTTCGCGCCCCACTTTGGCCGTAAGCAGGACGACAGGGATATGCGATGTCGCCACAGAAGTCTTGATTTTGCGACACAATATGTCGCCTTGTATCCCTGGCATCATCACATCACTGATGATAAAATCAACCATGTGCTGTTCCAAATAAGCGAGGGCGCTGTCTCCTTCGGGCATGTCAATGACCTGATAGTCAGCTTCGAAGATACGATGCAGGTAGAAACGCAGCGCATCATTATCCTCAATGATCATCAACCGCTTCCGGTTCGGGTTGCTTTCATGGTCGCACTCGCCTTCAATTGTAGCCGGTTGATGCACGGAAAAGGCCGCTTCGGGACCGTGGTCTTCATCTTTTTGAGGGGGGAGGGCAGCCGTTTCGGCGGTCAGTGGCGGCAACAATCGAAGCGACTCCCGGTGCTTGTTCTTCCTTGGAAAGACGATAAAGAAAGTCGTTCCTTTCCCTTCTGTACTGCTAAATGTGATGTCTCCCTTGTGCATTCGCATGATTTCGCGGGCAAAGGCCAGTCCTATTCCATTGCCGCTTTGGCCCGTTTCGGCCACGTTGTCGGCCCTATAGAACAGCGAAAAGAGCTTTTTCTGCGACCGTTGTGGTATGCCTATGCCCGTATCGCGCACGGCAATGACGGCCTGATGCTTGCTTTTGGAAAGCCTGATGATGATTTTTCCACCGCGACGGTTGTATTTTACGGCATTGACCACCACATTATATAATACATGGTTTATCTTTTCGCGGTTCATCCACACCCAAACTTCCTCTTCAGGAACCATCAATCGCACGCGTATTTCCTTTTCTTCGAACAGCGAGGCACAGCTTCCTGCAATCTCTTTCAGGCAGGATTTCAGGTCGCAGAGGGCCACTTTCATCTGCTTTCTTCCCGATGTATGGAGGTCCATCTTCTGAAAATCGAGCAGTTCGGTGGTGAAATGATGAAGGTCCCGTGCGCTGTTTAGGGCCAAAGACAGCAGCTTTTGGTCTTCAAGGGCAAGGCTTTGGCGTTTGTACAAGTCCCTTAGCGGGTTGATAATCAGCGTCACCGGCGTTCGTATGTCATGGGCGGTGTTGACGAAGAACTGCAGTTTGTTCTTGAAATTCTCCCTTTCGAGCCGTCCCATATAGTTGCGCCAAAGGCTGTAGAAGACCAATGAAGCGAACAGAAGATAGGCCAGCCATGCCCAAAGCGTAGTCCACCAAGGGCGCGAAATGTGTATCATCAGCCGCGCTTCACCTATCTGTTTGCCGGTATTCCGGCTGATGCTGCGCACGTGGAAGACGTAGTTTCCGGGCGGAAGGTTGGTATATCGCACGTCGGTTGCACGCGAAGGAGGAGACCAGTTGCGGTCGAAATGCTCCATACGGTAGGTATAAAGCATGTCATTTTGGTATTGAAAGGAAACCGAGGTGAATGATATCGTAAAAATGTTTTCATCGTATGCCAATCGGATATCCCTGTCCCTGAGGAGCATTCGGTTCACTTCTGCGTCACGTCGGCGGTCGTTCTTACCCGAAGGATGGGTCACGCTGAACCCGTAAATCCGCAAGGGTGCGCGGTAATGATAGTTACCGAAGTCGACAGGATTGAAGGCAATGGCCCCGTTGTTGCTTCCGTAGAGGAACCTACCGTCGGCTAATTGCGCAAAAGCGGCAGGCTTATAGTTGGCCACCTGCTCATTGAGCGTGCTCAACGAGGCGAACTTTGTGGCGGCATTCCTGCCGTATGGCATGTAGGCAAGGCCGTGATCGGTGCTCACCCACACCCTGTTTCGCTTGTCAACGGCCACAGTGTAGACGTCGTTCGAGGGCAGTCCGTCGGCCGTTGTATAGACTTTGGCATGCTTCGTCTGCAGGTTCAGGCACACAAGTCCTCCACCATCCGTGGCCAACCACAGGCTTTTGCCCATCGGAAAGATGAAGTTGATGTAGCTATTGCTCCTCACTCCGTAGCGTTTGGGATAGTCGAAGTGCCTTTGAAGTCCGTTTCCTTGCATGTCAATCGTGTAGAAACCATTGGCAGTGGCAAAGGCCAAGGTGTGCTTATCCGCCTCCGTGATGTGGTGAACGAAGTCTACCGGATAGCTACGTACGGCTCTATCGGACGACAATCTGACCAAGTCGCCCTTGTGACCGCCTATCCATAGGTTGTCCAAACGGTCTCTATAAACAGCGTATATCCTGTTCGTGGTGAGCCGGGAGTTGGCAGTTGTGAGCCTTGTCAACAGGTTTCCACCGCCGTCTATCTGCCATAATCCGAAGCCATAGCTGCCGGCCCACACGTCATTTTGGGCTCCCCTGCACAGCGTCAGGAACACCTTCCCGGGATAAAGATGCCGCCATGTGCCTGCAACGGAACGGATACTGATACCGTCGTCGGTAGCAAACCAAAGGTCGCCCCGCCCATCTTCGAGCACGGCATTCACGTGGTTGTTGACGAGACTCTGCCCGTTGCCCGACTCATGCTGCACGGTTTGATAGTGTGCCCGCAGGAGATTGCACACCGTTACGCCCTCTGTGTATTTCCCAATCCATATATTTCCGTTGCCATCGCCCAGCACATCGTAGATATCATTCGACATCAGGCGCGTGTCGGCACTGCCTTCCGTGCTCAACAGCTTCCATGCAGCGGTGCCGTTTCGCCGTGCCGCATAGACACCTTCGCCGTCTATGCCGAGCAACAACGTTTGTTTGTCATAGCCCGATATGCTTCTACAGGTCTTATCGGGCAGGTTTTCGAGACTCAATGCAGCAATGCGTCGCCCTTTCCGGCGGTCATAAAGCAACACACCTTGATGCTTTGTGCCGGCCCAGAGCAGCCCCGTCTGTCGGTCGAGAAAGACCGTTTGCACGTTGACGCCGCTGAAAATCCACCCTCCGCCACGCTTTCCTGTCTTGGGCAAACGGTACAATCCCTCGTCCGTGGCCATGTAGATGAAGGCAGAATCAAGGGCAATATCGGCGGTTTTTGCATGATGTATGCGGCTGATATGCTTCCAACCGGCACTGATTTTATAGACACCTTCCGACGTACAAGCGTAAGCCTGTGTCCCGTCCACGGTCAGACTGTAGAGATAGATGGGCCGCCGCAGCTGCTTTCCCAAGTCGGCCAGCAGGCGAAAACGGTCGGCATAGGGGTCGAAACGGAAGATTTTCCCGGCATTGGTATAGGCCGTCACGCCGCTTTCTGCCGGTTTACAGAGCCTGATCTTATGGCCCATGTCGTCTTCAATCACCCCGGTTCCGAACAAGCGGTAGTTACGTATGCGCGTTCCATCGTAGCAATCGACACCCGATTTGGTGGCTATCCACATGCGTCCCCAGCTATCACGGCACAGCGAAAACACTCTGTCGCTGCTCAATCCGCGGTCGGAAGAGAGCTGATAGCAGCGGAACATGTCGCTCCGGAGCGTGGGTCGGGCCCCCGAAACGAGTGAACATGACAAGAGAAAACACAGCAAGTATTTTTTCATTGTATTGAAACTGGTTGTCACAAAATTACGCTTTTTTTCGTAACTGCAGGCAAAAAGGAGGACTAAAAGTGGGGTTATGATGGAAAAGATGGGGCAGGAAAGGGGGCAAAGGAATGTCAATGAGAGATACTTGCTGTTGGTTTTTGACGAAAGACAAGGGAGGCAAAGACCAACATGCGCTGATGAGAACTACTTGCCTGTTGTTTTTTTGACTTACTTGACAAACCATAAGGGCGAACAAGAGCGTTTTGAGGAGCAAACCCCACCGGAATTTCGTTGTTTATCCTCTCTTTATGTTCTGCATTCCCAATACGTATATAGCAAAACGCATCGCGGTTTCGTTGTTTATAGGGCAGGGTTGACGTTGCACGTCAACCCTGTCACCGAGCAACGAGCAAGAGATCAACGCCAAGGGCGTTGCGTTTTCTTCCAATGAAAGGTTTTCCTAATTCCCAATGAAAGGTTTTTTATCGCCTAACCGCAAGCGGTATATAAAAAACACCAGAGAATAATATAAAAGGAAATAAGTCCTATTGATTTATAAAATATTCTTGGGTATTCTACGATTTTCATCAATATACCGTTTGTGGTTAGGAGAATAAAAATTCAAGGTCTTTGACATTGGAAATCAACAACTTATATCCTGCGTTTCAATCTCAGCCATTTTACTATTGAATGTCAGCCATATTACACGCTAAAATGGCTGAGATTACCACGCAATATGGCTGAGATTGCAAACCGTTCGAATACATGCAGGGACCTTGACTTTGAATATTGAACTTTGAACTTTGAACTTTATGATTAGCAAAATGATAAGATGAACTGTTGACAAGAGGCATGTAGGGACGCACGGCCCGTGCGTCCGTCCTAACAATCGTGCATTTGTGTTTCATTCTCCTTGAGCGGACGCACAGACCGTGCGTCCCTACATCTTCCAATCAGTTTTATTATGTAATGAAATGCGCTTATTTGCCGGTAAATGGAAAAGCGTTAGCGAATACTTCAAGCATTTTGAGTCACTTGTTAAATGATTTCTGCATCTTTTTCCGATATATTTTAAAGATTTTCCGACAGATTTTCAAGGTCTGTGTCATTGGTTTTTCAGAACTTTGGGGCAAACATCGGCGTTAAATATACGCAGAATGACAAGACCATACTTAAAAAATAATATCTGCTTATGAAAAAACATTTTTTCCTTTTTCTCATGTTTCTGACTCTATTCTCGCTATTCGGGAATGGCGTACAGGCCCAGACGCCGACACAACCCATCAAAGGTCAGGTGACAGATGCAGGCAATGAGCCGATCATCGGGGCCAGCATCATGGTCAAAGGTACCAACAACGGAACGATAACCAATGCGGAAGGACGTTTCAGTATCAATGCAACTCCGGGCGCAGTGCTTGTAGTGAGTTACATCGGATACGTCACACAGGAAGTGAAAACAGCTGGAAACAAGCCGTTAAAGATTACGTTGACGGAAGATACCAAGCGGTTGGGCGAGGTTGTCGTTACTGCTTTAGGCATCAAGCGCGACCGTAAAGCATTGGGATATTCGTTAGGCGAAATCAACGGACGCGAACTTCAGAAGGCAAAAGAGCCGAATGTCATCAACTCGTTGGCCGGAAAAGTGGCCGGACTCACCGTCAGTCAAACGGCAACCGGGCCATCTGGTTCCACAAGAGTAATCCTTCGAGGCAGTACGGAGCTTACGGGTAACAACCAACCACTGTATGTCATCGACGGCGTTCCCATGGATAACACCAACTTCGACAGCTCCGATCAGTGGGGAGGTTACGACCTTGGCGACGGAATCTCAAGCATCAACCCCGACGATATTGAGAACATTTCGGTGCTGAAAGGGCCGGCTGCCTCGGCTTTATACGGCAGTAGGGCCTCTCACGGCGTTATTCTCATCACGACAAAGCGGGCAGATACGAAGAAAGACTTCTCGGTTGAGCTGAACAGTACGACCACTTTTGAGACACAACTCACGAAATGGAACGACGTACAATACAAGTTCGGACAAGGTTCCGACGGCCGCATCACGATGACAGACGACCGTTTCTCGTCTAACAGGAACTGGGGGCCGCGCCTCGATCCGGGCCTTTATCTGACCTATTTTGACGGTGTGGCGCGTCCGTATGTCGCTGTCAAGAACAACATCGACGGCTTTTTCCGCACGGGAATCAACACATCCAACTCGCTCATCGTCAACAAGAAGACGGGCAAAACGGGCCTGCGTGTGACCTATACCGACATGAGAGACCGGGATCTTCTGCCTAAAACGCACATGGCGCGCAACACTTTGAACCTCAGAACCAATACAAATATCACGAAATATGTCGACTTGGACTTCAAAGTTACTTACACTCGAGAGCGCGTAACGAACCGTCCTGCGGTGGCCGATCACCGTGCCAATGTGGCAAAGAACCTGATGACGCTCTCCACGACCTTTGACCAAGCGTGGCTCAAACATAACTATGAGGACGCCAAAGGGGAGTATTACAATTGGAACAACGGCGATGTTTACAACATCAACCCCTATTGGGTGCTCCATAAAATGACGAACGAGTCGAAGAAAGATAACTATAAAGGGTCGGCAATCCTCAGATATCGCCCCCTTAAACAGCTGACCTTGCAGGCCACGCTCGGTGCGGATATCAACTATTTCACCTTTGAAGAGTTTGCTTATCCTACGTCTCCGGGGCGTGAACGCGGCTGGTTCGAGCGCAAGAATTATCAGAACCGGATGCATACGGCAGAACTTTTGGCCATCTATAAAGACAAATATAAGAAATGGGATTATGGTGCTACGCTCGGAGGAAACATCTATAAGGTGGACAATGAGACCCATATCGTGACCGCACAAAACATGATTATGCGTAGCACAAAAGCCCTTCAAAGCTTCACAGAAAAGGTAAATAAGGAGGATACTTACCGCAAACAAATCAACTCTCTCTATGGAAGTGTCAATCTGGCTTACGACAATTTCGCGTTCTTAGACATGACATTGCGAGGCGATTGCTCGTCAACGCTTCCGGTAAATAACAATGTTTATTGGTATCCTTCGGCCTCGGGAAGCTTCTTATTCTCGGAGTTTTTCCACATAAACAAGGCCATATTACCCTACGGAAAGGTAAGAGCTTCGTGGGCAAAAGTGGGAAATGACACCAATCCTTACATGCTAAAGAACATCTATGAGATGGCTCCTAACAGCTTCGGAAGCTTTCCTATGGCTTCTATCTCGGGCGATGTGATACCCAATAGAGACCTGAAACCAACCATGACCAACTCTATGGAGCTGGGATTTGAGCTGAAGTTCCTCAACAACCGAATAGGAATTGACTTCACATATTACAACCAACACAGCCGAGATCAAATCCTTCGAATGAACACTTCGTATGGTTCGGGCTACCGATACCAGCTGATCAATGCCGGAGATATTGAGAACCGAGGCATCGAACTCGTGCTGAATACGCGGCCAATAGTGCTGAAAGACTTCAGTTGGGACCTGAATATTAACTTCGCAAAGAATGCAAATAAGGTGAAAAGATTAGCCAACGGGATTGACGAATTCGAGCTGGCTTCGGCCCGATGGCTTGGTGTGAAGGTCGTTGCAAAGGTGGGTGAGAACTACGGTTGCATCATGGGAAAGGACTTCCTACGCAATGAAAACGGCGATATCATCATCGATGGGACGACGGGATTGCCCAAAATGACCGACGACCTCAAGGTCTTAGGCAATGCAACATGGGACTGGACGGGCGGACTGACAACCAACTTCCGCTACAAGAACATCTCTCTTGGGGCCATTTTTGACGTGAAAGTGGGGGCTGACCTCTATTCCATGTCGGCCCGTTCGGCCTACAGCACGGGTAAACACAAGGAAACGCTCGAGGGAAGAGAGGGCTGGTATCGATCGGAAGAGAAGCGATTGGCTGCCGGAGTGGCCCCCAAGAAGTGGAAACCCACAGGAGGATACATCGCCAAGGGCGTGATCAAGCAGGCCGACGGTACCTATAAACCGAATGACATCTACGTCAATCCGCAGGAATATTGGTCGTACGTGACCACACAAACGGCCCGTCCATTCATCTATGATAACTCATATGTCAAGCTGAGGGAGCTGACCTTGTCGTACGCTTTCCCCAAGCAAATGTTGGGAAAGGTGGTCAATTCGCTCTCGATTTCATTCGTTGCGCGTAACCTTTTCAATATTTATAAGAACGTTCCCAACATCGATCCCGACTCCAACTACAACAACGGGACCGGCATGGGACTTGAATTCGGCTCGCTTCCTTCAAGAAGAAGTTTCGGATTGAACGTAAATCTCAAATTCTAACCAATTGAAATGATTATGAAAACAATATATCGAATCTCCGTATCTTTGCTTTGTATGCTGGCTATGACGCTGGAATCATGCAGCGACAGCGCTTTCGACGAATTGAATACCAACCCTGCGAAGTCGCCGGATACAGACCCTAATTATCAACTCTCGCAATGTGAGGCCCAAGTTTGGGGCTATTGGATATGGCAGGAGACGGCTTTGAAGTACGCAATGCCCTTTTGTCAGTATCTAATGGGAGACTGGGGAGTGACCAATTATGGTGGTCATTACCTGAAAGATGACAAATATATGGGCTCTATCTACGAGCAAATGTATCCCATGACGGTGAAGAATCTGGTTGACATCATTGACCATACGCGCGAAAGCGACCAACGTAACCTCTATTATATGGCGCGGGTGTTCAAGGTTTTCGTCTCCGGTATCATCACAGACCTATATGGTGACGTGCCTTACACAGAGGCCGGGCGTGGCTATATCAATGGTATCGTGCAGCCAAAGTTCGACCGTCAGGAGGATATCTACAAGGATTTCATGAACGAATTGCAGGTGGCCAACGACTCTCTTGACGAAAATCAGCCATTGAAAGTGACGGGCGACCTCATCTATAACGGCGATGTCGGCCTATGGAAGAAGCTGGCCAACGCGCTACATCTGCGTTATGCCATGCGAATGGTGAACGTTGCGCCTGACTTGGCCAAGGAAGAAGCAAGCAAAGCCCTGCACAATAGCGGCGGATTGATTGCATCTGACAAGGAAGAAGCACTCGTCAGGTATGTCTATGACAGCTTTGATTGGACCAATGATGAGTATCGTCGCAACGGTTTATCACAGTTAATGAGAGGTCGTGAGGACCATCCTACGATGTATATCTGCTCCACTTTCTTCAATTATTTAGGTAAAACGAAGGACCCCCGGCAGTTCGTTTACTGCCGTAACTACGATCAAAGCTCGCCTAATAAGCCATTTGGGCGTGCAGACATCACCGATGAGATGATCAATACACCGAAAGCCAAGTTCCAACCTGTTGACCCAGGCTACTTTCATTATGAGAAATGGCCCAGTGGATATTGGAGTAAACAGGTCAAGAAGTACTTGATGAAAGAGTGTCGGCCGCAAATCAACAACATATTCTTGAAGCTAACGTCGCCCGGAGTCATTATGACTGCCGCCGAAACCAAGCTGTTGGAGGCCGAAGCCGTGGCGCGTTGGGGAAGCGAAATGAGCAGCGAAACGGTCGAAAAGCTTTATGCTCAAGGTGTGAAAGCAGCGTTCCATTTCTTGGAAAACTATGGGGCTGATGCCTTTAAAGACAGGGATATAGACCGCTATATCAGGCATAATAACGTGTCAACCGACTTGGAGGACCAGTTAGAAAAAATCAATACGCAACTGTGGATCCTGCATTTCAACAATCCATGGGAGGGATATGCCAACTGGCGTAGGAGCGGTTACCCCGTATTGAAGCCGTCGCCGGACTACGGAGCCAAGTGCATTGACTCGCAAACCACCCCATTGCGCCTCTGTTATCCTATCTTTGAGAGTTCCTACAACAAGGTTCACTATAACGAAGCCATAGATCGAATGGGCGGAACCGACGATTGGAACAAACCTGTATGGTGGGACCAATGATCAAAGATAGACCAAATGGTATGATGAAACGAAAGGAAGAATAACCCTTAAAAACAAATAATGATGAGACATTTTATATATATTGTGTTCAGCCTAATGATGATAGGCGGTTTGTTTGCTGGTTGTAGCAACGATGAAACAGACACTCCGGAACTCACGGAAGATGAATATCCACGCATATTCGGCCAATGGCCCGAGAAGAAAGCTGACGGAACGCTCGGCGAATTCAGCACGCCACAAGACAAACCCTTGGAGATAAGAGTTCAATATACGCCTTCACGGTGTTGTGAAGGGATATGGTATGTCGACGGAGTGGAGGTGCATCGGGGCATAGGTTACACGTATGTGCCCACGACACAGGGCAAATTCAATATCAAATTGGTTGTGAAGACACCCAAATATGAAACGGTTCGCGAAGCCATTATCAGTGTTGTGGAACCGACTTCTTAAACTTTACTTGTTGAAATAATGCGTATGAATCGAAAACATGTATCACATTGCCTGCTGAAATATGCAGTGGGCATGTGCTTTTTGGGGCTAATGTGCAGTTATTCTTCGAAAGGTTTGGCCCAAAAAGCCGATGCTTTCCGTCTGAAACAAGGTGTGAATATCGGCGATTGGCTGTCACAAAAGGCGAATGTCTCGTTCAAAGAGAAAGACGTAGAGATGCTGTCTGCCTTGCAATTCGACCATGTTCGGCTTCCCGTTGACGAGTGCCAACTGTTCAATACGGACGGAAGTAAAAACGCTGAAAGCTTCGCCCGTCTCCATACAGCCCTCAGTTGGATTGAGAAACACCACATGAAAGCCGTCGTCGACCTTCATATTATTAAGGAACACGACTTCGGTGGAGGTGCAGAAAGCTTCATCGACGACTTTGAAGACGGCCTTATCGGCAAGTGGAAACCTAACAGTAGCAGCGGCATTAAGGTGGAAGTCGTCGACAACCCCGATGCCACGGGCAGCAATAAGAGCCGGAAAGTGCTTCATGTCAGCCTGACGGAGAACAGCAACTGGAAAGGAACGGAGCGGAAAGAGGTGAATATCAGCGTCGGTTCTTCACAGTTCAAGTATCTCCGTTTCAAGGTTCGCAAGAGCAAGACGGGCTATATCACGTTCAAGTTTGAGGCAGAAGACGGCACAACCGCCTACCTCGGCTATGACGTAAAGGTGAAAGACCATTGGATAGAGGCTGATGTTTCGCCCTATCATAAGTTGGAAGGGAAGAAAATCACACGCATAACGATACGCCCCGACAATGAAATGGCTGAGCTATGGATTGACGATGTGGCCTTCAGTAGCAGTCATAGCAGCTATCAGACGGCCGTTAAGCAAAACTTGTGGAGCAGCGTTGAGGCCCAACAGCACTTCATCGGTCTGTGGAAGCAGCTGCAAAGTGAACTGAAACACTATCCCGAAGACCTATTGGCCTATGAACTTCTCAACGAACCTACAGCTCCCACGGCCGCAGACTGGAACCGTTTGGCCGCCAAAACGCTGGCCGAAATACGCAAAGAAGAGCCACTTCGCAAGGTTATTATCGGGAGTAACCTATGGAACAACGTCAAAGAATTCTCCCATTTAGAAGTACCTTCGGGCGATAAGAACATCATTCTGACGTTCCATTTCTACAATCCTCATTTGATTACCCACTATCAAGCCTCATGGTTGAGCGCATTTGCCCATCTCACGGTGCCCATACAATACCCCGGATTGGCTGTAACTGACGACGATTTCAATGCATTAAGCCCTGCCGATCAGGCTGCCGTTGCCAGCGAAGGACGCACATTTGACAAAGCAATATTGAAGACTTTGATGAAGCAAGCCATTGACAAAGCCCAGTCATTAGGGCTGCAAGTGTGGTGCGGAGAGTTTGGATGCTATAACCGAACGCCCCGACAAAGCAGACTGAAATGGCTGGAAGACGTCGCTCAAATCTGTCGGGAATACGGCATCGGCCATTGCCTTTGGAACTTTCAAGGCGGCTTTGGCTTTGTTACCCCCGAGGTATCGAAAATCAATGATGCCTATATCGTGAATGCACAGACAGACTGGGAACGCCTGAACATCGCTTCTTTGAAGAACAATCCCGCCGTCAAAGCCTACGCAACCGACAACAACAGCGGGACTTATGGGGCGGATAAGGCCATCGATGGCACGTATAATACGCGCTGGGGAGCTGGAAAGAATGTCGGAGAATGCGACTGGTGGGTCGATTTGGGACGCATCTATGCCGTCAATATGATTTGTCCACTGTGGGAAAACTACGCGAAACAGTATGAAATATACGTAGCAACAGAGGCGAACCCTGACGGAACGCCGCAATGGAGCACGGCACCTGTCATCTCACAAAAGAAACATCTCGGCGAATACCGGCGCACTTATGTCTCCAACGACATTGCCGCTGGCAGTTATTTCCCCGACCCTCATGTCTTGGACGTCCCCGTTAAGGCACGGTATATCAAGCTGAAACAACTGAAAAGCGGCTCTTCTTCTTGGGGAGCAAGCCTGTGGGAGATGCACGTTCTCGGCACGCCCGACGGTCCGACCACGCATATTGACCAACGAACTGGCTGCCATCAAACGGCCCGTTCGGCCGATAAAGATGCCATTTATACGCTTCAGGGCATCAGAGTCCCCCGCAAACAGCTCGCCGGAACCATTTATATCCAAGGCGGAAAGAAATATGTCGTTCGATAAACAACACCAAATTTATGTATAAACTGATATTGATATTCTTGTCATTGGGCTTTGCCGGCAATGCTTCAGCAGCGAAAAAGCCCGACTATACCAATGCGAAACTTCCGACAGAACAGCGTGTCAAGGACCTGATGAGCCGCATGACACTCGAAGAAAAGGTTGCACAAATGTGCCAATATGTGGGCATCAGCCACATGATAGGCGCACAACAGGCGCTCACTTTGCAGGAATTGGAGACGAGTGATGCCTCAGGTTTCTATCCCGGTTACACGGTTGAGCGTATCCGCGAGATGACAAGAAAGGGCTTGATAGGCTCTTTTCTCCACGTTGTCACAGCCGAAGAGGCCAATTATCTGCAGCAGTTAGCCCGGCAAAGCAGGCTGAAAATCCCACTGTTCATCGCCATCGACGCCATGCATGGCAATGGATTGTATCGCGGAGCCACGGTTTATCCCACGCCAATCGGGCAGGCTGCGACCTTTTCTCCAAGTCTGATAGAGCGCATGTCGCGCCAAACGGCCGTTGAACTTCGCGCATGTGGCGTGCAATGGGCCTTTGCTCCGAACGTAGAAATAGCCCGCGACCCGCGTTGGGGACGCGTAGGTGAGACGTTCGGTGAGGACCCTTATCTGTCAGGCTGCATGGGAAGCGCCACCGTTCGCGGCTTGCAAACCTCCAAATTGCAAGGACAAGACAAGGTATTGGCATGCATGAAGCATTTCGTTGGCGGCAGTCTGACGACTAACGGCATCAATGGTTCGCCGGCAGACATGTCGGAACGCATGCTACGCGAGGTATTTTTGCCCCCGTTTATCAAGTGCATTGATGCCGGTGTCATGTCGCTCATGCCTTCACACAACGATTTGAGCGGCATTCCCTGCCATGGCAACCGCTGGCTTTTGAACGATTTGCTTCGAAAAGAGCTGGGGTTCAAGGGCATTATCGTCAGCGATTGGCTGGATGTTGAGCGCATGAGCACGCTACATACCGTCGTTCCCACCAAAGAAGAGGCTTATCTCATGGGGCAAGCGGCAGGGATAGATGTCCACATGCATGGCCCCGGCTTTGGAGAATGCATCATCAGGGCCGTCGAGGAGGGGAAAATCAATCCGAAGAACATAGACGACAGGGTGGCCGAAATCCTGAAGTTGAAGTTCGATCTGGGTCTTTTCGAGCAGCCATTCGTAGATATCAAGGCCATTCCGAAGGCCGTATTGACCGCCGAACACCGGCAGACGGCACTCGACATGGCCCGGCGGAGCATCGTGTTGCTGAAGAATGAGAACCAGATGTTGCCGCTTCGGCGAGGCCGTTTCAGCAGGATTTTCATCACAGGGCACAATGCTGACAATCAATCTACGCTGGGAGACTGGAGCTTTGAGCAGCCCGAAGAGAACGTCATCACGGTATTGGAAGGCATCAAAGCGCAGGAACCGGATGCCCAAATCGACTATCTTGATGTCGGACGCAACGTGCGTTCGCTCACAAAACCGCAGATCGAAGAGGCCGTGAAGCGTGCAAAAGCGTCGGAATTAGCCATACTTGTGGTGGGAGAAAACTCCATGCGGTATCACTGGAAAGAGAAAACTTGCGGTGAAAACAGCGACAGATACGAACTATCGTTGCCCGGAATGCAGCAGCAACTTGTTGAGGCTGTCGTGGCAACAGGCGTGCCTACCATCGTGATATTGGTCAACGGGCGTCCGCTTTCTACCGAATGGATAGCCAATAACGTCCCTGCAATCGTTGAAGCATGGGAACCCGGACTGCTCGGAGGGCAGGCCTTGGCAGAGATTCTCTATGGGAAAGTGTCGCCATCGGCGAAACTTCCCATCACGATACCGCGCAATGCCGGACAGATCGGCTGCTATTACAACCACAAGAAAAGCGCCTATCGCTTCCCGTATGCAACCGGAACGACGGCCCCACTCTATGCTTTCGGCTACGGACTGAGCTACACCACTTTCCGCTATTCGCGTCCTCGCCTGTCAACCTCGGCCATCTCCGTTGGCGACAGTGCCCGCGTTAGCGTCGATGTCACCAATACGGGAACGATTGATGCCGAAGAAGTGGTGCAACTTTATGTCCGTGACGACTATAGTTCGGCCACGCGACCCGTGAAAGAGCTGAAAGGATTTGAAAGAATAGCCTTGAAAGCCGGCGAAACCAAGACGGTTACGTTCCTCATCACGCCCGAATCGCTCTCTTATTACGATGCAGCCATGAAATACGGCGTGGAACCGGGCACCTTCACTCTTATGGTGGGCAGCTCATCAAGGAAAGAAGACCTGCAATCCCTGCGCTTAACGGTGGGCACGAACGCCACGGTTGCGTCATCTGCACAGTAAGATTGAAATGTAGGGAATTTGACTTTGAAGTTTGACCATTGAACTTTGAACTTTATGATTTGCTGACTTTGAAGTTTGAACTTTGGACTTTGAACTTTATGATTTGCTGACTTTGAAGTTTGAACTTTGGACTTTGAACTTTATGATTTGCTGACTTTGAAGTTTGAACCTTGAACATTGACCTTTGAGGTTTTTGACTTTGAAGTTTGAACTTTGAACTTTATGATTTGCTGACTTTGAAGTTTGAACTTTGGACTTTGAACTTTATGATTTGCTGACTTTGAAGTTTGAACCTTGAACATTGACCTTTGAGGTTTTTGACTTTGAAGTTTGAACTTTGGACTTTGAACTTTATGATTAGCTGGAACGATAAGATGAATTGCTGACAAGAGGCATGTAGGGACGCACGGTCCGTGCGTCCGCTCAAGGAGAATGAAACACAAATGCACGATTGTTAGAGTGGACGCACGAACCGTGCGTCCCTACATGCGTGCAACCCGTTCGTAATACGTTCATATTACGTCGCAAAATGGCTGAAAAGAATTCCTATTCAGGGCGTGCTACCCTCCGTAAATACTTGGTTCATCACGTTGGCCGGGGAGCGTTGGTTGTCAAGTTCGTTCTTCATAAAGTCCATATAGGGCGCCACATGCGCGAAAAAGCGGTGATAGCCTGTGCAGAGATAGTTGAGGCCGGGGTCTCCGAAGCGGTCGCGCGTGAAGCGATTCTTGGGACATTCGCCGTTACAGGCAAAGAGAAAACGGCACTCCTTACACTGTCTTGGTAGCAAACGACGCTTCATCTGCGCAAAAGTCTGCTGTTTTTCGCTGTTCATCATCTCGAAGATTGTCTGCCGATTGAGGTTACCCAACCGGTGTTCGGGATAGACAAAGTGGTCGCAAGAGAATACATCTCCGTTGTATTCCATCACACCTGCGTGGCCACATTCCTTGGCCATGGTGCACACTCCGGGTGGAACTCCGACCCAATTTGCCAGCGTTGCGTCGAAAAGTTGCACGAAATAGTCACCCACATCATGCCTCACCCACTCGTCAAAGACGGCACATAGGAAGCTGCCCCACTGTTCCGGCGTGACCGAAAAGGGTGCAATCGTGCCGCCTTCCTGCATGCCCGGGGCCAGTTTCAGGCCGTCGTTGCGTGCTATAATGCGCTCCACAATGGGCGTAAATTGGATATAATGGCAGTCAATCTCTTTGAAAAAGCGATAGCAATCCAGCGGATAATCGGCATTGAAATCATTGACAACGGCCAGCGCATTCCATTCAACGCCGTGCTTGTTGAGCAGGTCTATGCCCCTCATCACCTGTCGGAAGGAAGGCTTTCCCGTGGCCGTTTTCCGGTATTCGTCGTGAAACTCCTGTGGTCCGTCAATGGAAACACCCACCAAGAAATTGTTTTCTTTGAAGAAACGGCACCACGCATCGTTGAGTAAAGTGGCATTGGTTTGAATGCAATTGGCTATTTGTCGGCCCCCGGCATAAGCTTGTTGCAGTTTGATGGCACGCTGATAGAAGGCCAAGGGCCGCATCAATGTTTCGCCGCCGTGCCATGTGAAGAGCACTTGAGGGGTGGTTTGGGCCTCGATATATTCCTTGATGAACTTCTCCAAAAGCTCATCTGTGATGACATGATTGCGTCGGTCGGCGTAGAGTTTTCCCTTTTCCAGATAGTAACAATACTTGCATCGCAGGTTACAAAGCGAACCTGCGGGCTTGAGCATCATGTACATGGGTCGTCCGAAAGGTGCAATGGTGTTCATGTGTGTCGTGGTTTTCTCGCCCGCAAAGGTATGGATTTATCGTGTAATACGCAAGAAAGCAATGCCAAAAAGCGGCAAAAAGCCACCCCACTCCTTGCAAAAGGGAGAGCGAATGGGCTGGCCAGTAAATCGAACCCACTTGCGTTGAAAGCCACCCCAGCTATATAGCAATACAACTTCAGCTATATTACGCGCCAATCTCACCCATTTTAGCGTCTAATATGGCTGACATTGCGCAGTAAAATGGCTGAGATTGTAACGCGATATGTAAGTTATTGATTATCAATCGCATTATTCTTGTTTCTCATAACCTTGTTGCAAGCTCGCCCTCCCCTCCTTTGGAGGGGCCTGGGGAGGCTCCCCCTACAGCTTATCCCCGTAACACAGGTCGCCGGCGTCGCCAAATCCGGGCACGATATACTTGTGTTCGTTCATTCCGGGGTCGATAGCGGCGCACCAAATGGTTGTCTTATCTTCGGGAAATGTCTTTTTTATGTGCGCAATACCCTCAGGAGAGGCGATGATACAGCACACATGGATTTGCTTCGGCGTTCCTTTTGTGAGGAAAGCCTTGTAACCCAGCTCCATGCTTCCACCCGTTGCGAGCATCGGATCGGCTATGATGAGGTTCTTACCGTCGATGTTCGGCGTGGCAAGATATTCGATGTGGATACCCACTTCGTGGTGTTCGGCATCCTTATATTCACGATAGGCGCTCACGAAAGCATTGCCGGCGTGGTCGAAAACGTTGAGGAATCCGTTGTGAAAAGGCAGTCCGGCGCGGAAAATCGTAGCCAAAACAATCTTGTCTGTGGGCACGTTCACCTTGGAAATACCCAAAGGTGTAGTGATATCTTGAGCCTCATAGTCAAGTGTTTTCGATAGTTCAAAAGCCTCGAACTCGCCGATTCGCATGATATTATTGCGGAAAAGGAGTCGGTTTTTCTGATAATTCACGTCTCTGATTTCAGCCATATACTGGTTGATGATGCTGTTTTTCTCGGAGAAATTTACAATTTTCATAGGTCGTTTTGAATGATTTTTGCAAAGTTATGGAATTCTATTTATCTTTTGTAAAGTGAGTTTTGCAAATCCGTTTCTGTGCCGTTGTTTTTTAATATCTTTAACCTAAAAGGATTGAAGAGCCCATATTTTTACGCACCTAAAGTTGGAAGCTATATTTTTTTTCTTTATCTTTGCCGTCGGAAAAGCTAAAATTGAAGCGTATACAAACTTATATTTCACAACTTAAATACATTTGAAAAATGGCAAAGTTTGACAAATCCGTACTCGAAAAGTATGGTATTACAGGTACCAAAGAGGTACTTTACAATCCTTCTTACGAAGTTTTGTTCAATGAAGAGACGAAAGAAGGTCTCGAAGGTTTTGAGGTTGGCCACGAAACAGAGCTCGGCGCCATCAATGTCATGACAGGTATCTACACAGGTCGCTCACCTAAGGACAAGTTTATCGTGGATGACGAGACTTCACACGATACCGTTTGGTGGGATTCTGAGGAATATCACAACGATAATCACCGTGCAAGCAAGGAAGCATGGGCTGCTGTGAAAGAGATTGCAAAGAAAGAGCTGTCCAATAAGCGTCTTTTTGTCGTAGATGGCTTCTGCGGTACCCACAAAGATACACGCATGAAGGTGCGCTTTATCGTTGAGGTGGCATGGCAGGCTCACTTTGTAACCAACATGTTTATCCGTCCTCAGAGCGAAGCCGACTTCGAACAAGAGCCCGATTTCATTGTTTACAACGCATCAAAGGCCAAGGTTGAGAATTGGAAAGAGCTGGGATTGCACTCCGAGACAGCTGTTGTTTTCAACGTAACTTCCAAGGAACAGGTGATTATCAACACATGGTACGGTGGCGAAATGAAGAAAGGTATGTTCTCAATGATGAACTATTTCTTGCCATTGAAGGGCATGGCGTCGATGCACTGCTCTGCAAACACCGACATGAATGGCGAGAACACCGCTATATTCTTCGGTCTGTCGGGTACAGGAAAGACCACTTTGTCTACCGATCCCAAGCGTAAACTCATCGGAGACGACGAACATGGCTGGGACGACAAGGGCGTCTTCAACTACGAAGGTGGCTGCTATGCAAAGGTAATCAACCTTGATAAGGAGTCAGAACCAGACATCTACGGTGCCATTACCCGCGATGCTCTGCTTGAAAACGTAACAGTTAGCAAGGAAGGAAAGATTGATTTCACCGACAAGAGCGTGACCGAGAACACCCGTGTCTCTTATCCTATCTACCACATCAAGAACATTCAGCGTCCATTGTCGCAGGGTCCGGCTGCAAAGCAGGTGATCTTCCTTTCTGCAGACGCTTTCGGTGTGTTGCCTCCTGTATCGATTTTGAGCGCAGAACAGACCAAATACTACTTCCTTTCAGGCTTCACTGCCAAGTTGGCCGGCACAGAACGCGGCATCACAGAGCCCACACCGACTTTCTCTGCCTGCTTCGGTCAAGCCTTCCTTGAGCTTCATCCGACGAAATATGCAGAGGAATTGGTGAAGAAGATGAATAAGAGCGGTGCCAAGGCTTACTTGGTCAACACCGGTTGGAACGGCACTGGAAAGCGCATTTCCATTCGCGACACGCGCGGAATCATTGATGCTATCTTGAATCATTCTATCGATAGCGCTCCAACAAAGACCATTCCGTACTTCAATTTCGTTGTTCCTACGAAGCTCGAAGGCGTTGCAACAAACATTCTTGACCCACGTGACACCTATACTGACGCTGCTCAGTGGGAAGAAAAGGCTAAAGACCTGGCTGCTCGCTTCATTAAGAACTTCAAAAAGTATGAGAGCAACGCTGCAGGTAAGGCACTCGTAGCCGCAGGTCCGCAGCTCTAAGCATTCAATTCGAGGTCTCCTCCACCCCTTTTCAATGGAGGGAAACACGGAGACCACAGTTATCAGACCTTGCAATGGGCAACCGTTGCAAGGTCTTTTTTTGCATTTCGACCGGTTTTCCGGCCGAGTTGGCGGAACAAAATAAACAAAGATGGAAATCGTTTCAATTCAATTGAAAATCCATAACGAGTGGGAAAACTTATTGCATAAGTTCATCAAAGAAAAGATTTCAACTATATTGAAAATCAATTACTTACTTCCTGCACTCCAATCTCACCCATTTTACCGCGCAATCTCACCCATATTACACGCTAAAATGACTGAGATTAGCGCGTAATATAGCTGAAATAAAAAACGAGGAGAAGGCGTGTTGAATTTTAATTTTGCGGCGATCGGTTCCGAATCAGACTTCCTCGGCCTCGTAATCCCATTGCGAATGGCGCAGGTCGACATTACCATTGGCCTTGAAGCACACGTTTTCAGCAGCGAGCAGTGTCCGTTGAGCGGGCCAGTTGGGGGCAGTTCGACCCACACTGTCCACCACCCTGTGGCACGGAATAGCCTTATCGGTCATGCCGTGTAGCGCACGTCCCACCTGACGGGCATGCAAAGGATAGCCCGAGAGACACGCTATCCGACCGTAGGTGAGCACATATCCGCGCGGAATTTGGCTGACGATATTCGCCACTTCCTGCCGGAATAGTTCGAAATCAAAATGAGCCATGGGAGAAAGTTGAGCGGTTCTGCGACTTAGATTCAAGCCATGCGCTCAGAATCATGAATAGGTTGTTGACCGTTTTTCCGGAGACTGGCCTCGTCGGGAAGTCAATTTTGAGTCCCAAACTGACAGTTGTCCGAATGTTGTCTGCCTGATATTGGCATGTTTGCCCCGTGAACGGAAGGTCTAGAAACCGCATGTTGGCACGGTGATGTCCGCCCAATCCGAAGCCGATGTCGTAGGCGAAGCAGAGCGAAACGGAGCTGATGATGCGGATATCCACGCCGATTTTAGGTTTCAGGGCAATGGCCGGGCACTGCACATCGTAGTTCATTTGGACGTGACTGCCGGGATATGCCTGTTGCAACACATGGGTTTCACTGCCTTGCATGCGCTTCAAATTGAGGAAATTTGTCTGTATTAAGCCACCGATATGAGGCTGAACAACCCATTTTTGTGGGCAGAAATACCACTTGATGCCGCCCTCCAGACCGAGCATGTTCACCTTTTTTAGCCCGATACCTGAGGCATATTGCGTGGCAATACCGTCCTGTTCGTAGTAGAGGTTACCTGTCAAAGCGAGGTGAGGATTGAGATAATAGTCGGCCGAAAGGGCGAAATAGTTGCCTTCTTCGTCGCCTATATAGAAGTCTTGCCCATCGGATGTGTCGTCAGCGAGGGTCGTTCCACCGAAGCTCGCCTGCAAAGCCCAGTGCTTGGGTGCGCCATTTGGGTTGCCGGAAGCCATACCGTTGGAGGCCGAAAGGCAGCAGACGACGCAAAGAAAAGCTTTTATCGGGTTCATTTTTCCTTACTTTTTATCATTTATATTGCCTGTATTTCATTTCATTATTCTATGCTTGCGACGTTAACTTCAACGTGTCTGCCCGTTGATACCGCTAAGTTTCGTCCCATTACTTTATTCCTGCGAGGCGTTTTGCAGGGCATCGGCCGGCGAATAAGCCACCGTTTTGACCACACGGCAGGGATTTCCCACGGCAACCGAGCCGTCGGGAATGTCCTGAATGACCACCGAACCGGCCCCAATCGTGCTGCCATGACCGATGGTTACGCCCGGAAAGACGGTCACACTGCCCCCTATCCATACGTCGTTCCCAATGGTTATGGGGCAAGCCCACTCTATTCCGTTACGCCGTTCCACTGGATCTGTGGGGTGACAAGCCGTATATAGGCTCACGTTAGGGCCTATATAGACATGATTTCCGATGGAGACTTTCGCCTCATCAAGTATGGTAAGGTAGAAATTGGCAAAGAAATAGTCGCCTACACTGATGTTGCAACCAAAGTCACAACAGAAAGGTGAGTTGACAACGGGCCTTACTCCACAGTGCCCGAAAAGGTCTTTAAGGGCCTTTTCACGACTTTTTGAATCGCTGGGAGGCAGCTGATTGTAGTGCAGAATCAACTCTTTTGTCTTGAGAAGTCGCTCATAAAAATACGGATCGGTGGCATTATAAGGTGCTCCGCACAACATTTTATTCCATTCGTCGTACATAGGTTACGATGTTTATGACCGCAAAATTACGACTTTTATTTGAAGAACAACAGGACTCAATCAAAGAAAAAACGGGATTGGAAGCAGGAAACTGACGTCGGTATGCCTTAAAAAGATTTTGTTGTTATAGGTGACCGAGGCCCTTCGCATTGTGCGTTTGGCAGTCACGGACATCACTTTCCTGCATAGAATGACATAGGTTATGTTGTTTGGAAACCTCCGCAAGCCCGCACTCCCCTCCCTTGGGAGGGGCAGGGGGTGGGCTTTTCATTCCCCACGCAAGCCGTCTGCGAAGCCGGCATAGGTGTGTTTGCGGAGGAAGTTGGCGTTCCATAGGCCCGTAGGTTCGCCACCTCGCCAGCTTGAACTCTTGGGAGCGTCTGTGATACACCACTGTGTAATGCCGTATTGTTGGGCTAATGGGACGATTTTGAAGTACTGTCCGACGATGAATTTATAGTAGTCACGCATCTGTTTATGCTGCTCTTCCGTCAGATTTTCAGTCATAATAGGCTGTCCCGCAGCGTCATTATAGCCCATATCCAGCTCGGAAATCTTGACGAGCTTACCCGATTTGGCCATCAGTTGCAGCATTTTCACCACATGTTCTTCCTTTTTCTTCTGCGTATTAGGGTCGGCCGAGAACGACACGTGCATCTGACTTCCGATGCCATCTATCCTCGTTTTGCCGTCTTTCTCCCATTCTTCAATCCAATGAATCAGGCTTTTGAGCTTCTTGTTGTCGTCCCAATCCGACTCAAGGTTATAGTCGTTGATGAAGAGTTTCAGCTTAGCGGCATCGCCATTGTGGGCAGCAAAGCACCTACGGGCAGCAGCAACGGCTGTCCGGACATAGTCGATATCGCCCAAATAGTCCTGCCAATAGAAGTTGTTCTTGGCGTCATCAGGCGACACAGTGCCGCGCTTAGCCGACTGAAGGTCGTACCATCCGTCGCCATCCTTGTCTTTTCCGGAGATAGGTTCATTGACAACGTCCCATGCCGTCACGTAACCGTCGACAGCTTCCATCATTTTGTCAATCCATGTGCCCATGGCTGTCGTCAGAATGGCCTTTTTCTCGTTGTCAGTAAGCGGAACAGTGTTGGCTTTCTTCACTGAACAAACTTTTACTGTCTTTAAGTCAAGCGTGGCATCTGCCGTCTGTGGCTTGAGAATTACATCGTAATTACCACCCACGATGCCCGGAACCGACAGCTTCACATCGTGATGTCCCGCCTCAACGGGAACGCTAAGGGTAATCGATTGTGCGCTCGCTCCCCAGCCATTTTGAATGGTCAGCTGCACACCGGAGGCCGCTTTGGAAGCCGTAAGGTCAAGATGAAGCATGTAATTTCCCTCGGTCAGCGCAATACCCGTAGCCACAAAGAACTGCGACCAAGCCCCCGTTGGGACGAAATGAATGCTCCCATTGACGACAGGAGGCGTGCAACCCATATTGTAAAAGGGGAAAGGTCCGTCCGTATATGTCTGCTTATAGACCTCGGTTTCAATGTCGACAGACGCGGCGGCCGCCACATTGCCTCTCATATAAGTGAAGTCCTGCCACGAAGCCTTTGTCCAATGCGACAAATCTTCCCCATCAAACGTCGAATTTACAATAAGGTTCTTGCTGTCGCCCTGTGCTTTCAACACAACATTGTCGAAATAGATCGTGCCGCCCACCTTTCCGAAACAGAACCTCAGCCGTTCGATGTCGGCATTTGGCGTGAAAGAGAGTGTATGGTCAGCCGCATCGTTGGTCAACATGATGGAACCTGCCCCGTATTGTGTGTCGGTTCCGTTCTTCTTTCCCGGCCAAAAGTCTATCTTTCCTGCGTTCGTTGCTCTTACATTCAATGAGAGTTTGTAGGTTTTCCCGGCTTTCAGCGGTGCATCTAAGTCATAATAGATCTCAGCATCCCAGACATTGGCCTTGGGTGCACCTGCCTTGATGACCAATCCCGGGTTGTCTGAAGCCGGAGGAAGCTCTTTGTCGGCAATCAGTTTATTGAGATACTTGTTGTTTTGCTGGGAATGCCACGCAAGCGTATGGCCATAGACGGTCAGTCCGGCCTCCTTTGCGTTGGAAACGAACTCCTTCACCGTTGAGAAGTCCATGCTTCCGTCTTCTTTCACGCAAGAAGCGTACTTCATTGCATTGCCAGTGGTCAGCTCCATGAAGTTACTTGTCGCCAAACTATAGCTTAATTCGCGCTTATTGAAGTCAGTTGCCTCCAATGCCACGCCCAATTTGAAGTCTGGATTGCACTTTCCTGCCGCCTTTGCCTGCTCGATATAGTTCTTCAAAGGCTCATAATCGTTCAAATACTGATAGTCGGCCAAGTCCTGGGGCATGTCGGTTGTGTATGTAGAGAACTTATCTTCGGCGCAAGAAGCCAAGACTGCGAGTGCGATTGTTCCCAAACCGATATTCAATTTCCTTAGTTTCATCATCTTGTTCTTATTATTTCCCGAAAGGAAGTTACTTATACTGCGGGGCAAAGGTAATCACACCGTTCGTATTACCCCGCGTCTGAGCAACGAAAGTGTCCTTGCTTTCCATCGTGACATTATCGCCGAAGTCGACCTTATAGGCGAGTGTAAGCTGGTCACGGTCCTTGTTTCCCCAAGCCATCTTCGCACCCTTCACGACGAACTTGCCCGTTCCGGTGGCTGTCATGCCCGACGTTGCGGAAGAAACCGTGCAATTTCCGTTCTCATCGAATGTGAGTTTCAGCCTACATGTTGCAGCTTGGACGACATCATGGCCGTGAATGTCCTTTACAATCTTGTTGACAGAGACTGGAAACAGGCATGTTTTCAAAGCCATTGTCGTGAGTTGACACACCTCATCCTTCTCTATTGAGGCGCCTTTCCTTACTTTTGTCGTCGTATTTCCATTGACAGTGATTTTATCTTCGCCGCGACGGAGATAGAATCCGGCCCATTTATTCATGTATTTCACGCAATAAAGCACGTAATCCTTGGGCTTAATGTTCCATGAACTCGCCTTTGTTCTTGGGGGAGTTGCGCCTTTTATCGTTGGCGTTCCGGCAAGAATGCGGTCTGCTCCCACCTGATTCTTGATAAGAATCGGGATAACATAGGTCTCTTTTACAGCGTCCGGGTCGTTGAAAAACGCGTCCGTCAGCTTCACCTGCAAGCGTCCTTGGAAACTTCCGTTGTAAGATACGGTGGTTGAAGGAATGGTATAATAGCTCTCGGGCATGGGTTTAACGGGCGTAACTCCATCTTCGAAATAGAGATGGTCGCAAAGTGAGTTGTCAACTGCTGTCTCCAACGTGATATTCCGGCCGTGATAGGCCCCTCCCATCGTTGAAACAATATAGAAAACATGGTTATTATCGTCGGTATTATCCCTGGTTTCATCGTTCCCCAGCACGATATTACGCACGACATTTTGGCGTGCAAAGTACACAGAAGTGCCGCCTTCGTAGTCCGGGAACTCCGGTTCTCCGTTCTTACAAGCGCCAAGAACCAAGGCGAAAGCAGCCATCAAGGTGATTGAGATATAGTTGTTTACTTTCATTTTCTTGAAGTTTAAGCATTATTTGTTGTTCAGTTCCCAGCCTTTATTCTGGCGGAGGTTCGTCCATTTTTGTATTTCTGTCTGCGGAATCGGCCCATAATACATATACTCCTTATAGTTTCTGTCTTCCACTTTGAAGGCTTTATACGTCGTTGTTCCGCCATCTTTCTTGATTTGCACGCCACCGGCAGCCACGTCGATGGGTGCTTTCCAACGGCGAAGGTCGGCAAATCGCTTGTTTTCAAAGCAGAGTTCGAGGCGTCGTTCATTGCGAATCAGTTCGCGCATCTTGCCTTTATCGGCCGCACACTCATTGAGATAGGCTACATCGGTAATTCCTGCGCGGTCGCGAATGGCCTTGATGACATCGTAAGCAGAATAACCATGCGACCCCGAACCCTTGGGACCCCACGCCTCATTGGCTGCTTCGGCATAGTTAAGGAACAGCTCTGTGTAGCGAATATACACGGGATAGTGATACTTAGCGTTCTTGGAATTCGGGTTAGGGTCGCAATCTTCACGCAGAAGTTTCTTCATATAGTAACCCGTTCGCGTGGAATTACTCACCTTGTTCAAGCCATCATCGTTGCCAGTGGTTGTGATATCGGTTTTGATTTCCTTTCCTTTATATTTGCTACCATCATGGATAACGTACATATCGAGGCGTGGATCGCGGTTCTCATAAGGCTTACCGGCATCATAGCCTCCACGACTATCGGCGATGGGATAGCCCGTAACGGTCGGAAAAGCATCAACCAAGTTCTGCGTCGGATTGATTCTTCCCTTGCCATAAAGGCTTGGTGGAAAGTTATCGGCCTCTTGATTCAGACCAAGGTTCCAGTCTTCATCACCGTTTGTACGGCTTCCTCGCCAAAGAATCTCCTGTGGAACGGCACCCGATCCAAGGTTATCAATCTCCGAAGTCTGTGCAAACCATTTGTTACCCGTGGGCGATATGCCGCTCACACCGCCTATACGGTCAAGCACTTTGGCTGCATCGTCGGCCGCTTTGGCGTAGTTGACGGTCGTACCTGCAGCAAATGCCGGACTGGCAGCAAGCAAAGAGGCCTGCGAACAAATGGCTTCTGCGATGCGACCACTGATACGTCCGCGCATGATTGCGCCGAAAACGCGATTGTATTCGCCTGCCGTCTGAACGCCGATGGCCTTATATTTGGCCGGAACATCGGCGTCATTCGTCAGGTCGTTATAGTCGAGTGGGAGCAATTTCCCGGCTTCTTCCAAGTCGTTATAAATCTGATTGAGACACTCTTGGAACGTGTTACGTGCCTTATTGAAGTCATCCGAGGGTTTCTCTGAGGCCGTTAAGTTCGGCACACCGAGCAGTTTCCCATCGGCATCCCAGCCACCATGGTTCATTAACAAGAAGTACATGTTGAGCGCTCTCAAGGCATAAGCCTCGCCTTTACGGCTATCACAGTACATCTTTCGGGCTTTTTCGTCTTTAGCCCAGTTCACTTTGTCTGCCTGTTCCAAGAAAATATTCAGGTATTGTATGCAGGCCCGGCGATTGGTCCATTGAGACATCGGGTCGTTATTGGCTGCCCAAGCACCCGTAGCCATCTTCAAATAACCGTTAGAAAGGTCATTACTCACCGCATCATCAGTGGCAATGTCCGTCACGCTCTTGGTATTGTAGGGCAACATGGCGTATCCGTAGCCCAACAGCCCTTGGGCATAAGTCGGTTCGTTGTAGATTTCGTCCAAACCCCGGTTGTTTTCCTGTGCAGGCTCAAACAAATCGGAACACGAAACCAAGCTGAATGCCAACGCCGTCAATAGAAATAGCTTCTTTATTTTCATAGCTTTTGTTTTTAATTTCATTTCATCAGAAAGTCGCTTTCACCCCGATATTGTAGTAACGTGCCTGCGGTGCGCTGCCAACATTCAGCTCCAGCACCTCACGCTCACCCGAAATGGTGAGCAGATTGGCCCCGCTGACGAATGCAGACAAGCCTTTCACCCATGTCGAAGCAAACAAACGGCGTGGCAAATCATAGGTGATTTGAACCTTTGCCAAGCGGAATGCATCGGTTTTATACAGCCAAAAGTCGGAAGTTACAAAGTTATTGCTGCCCGAAAGCGTCGATAGTCGGGGATAAGTTGCCGTAGCTGCGGTTTCAGGAGTCCAACGGTTGCGAACGACGGCAGAGTACTTGCCGGCCTCGCGCACCCAATAATAGGAGGAGTTCTTCACACCATGCGCGCCGAAGTTGCCCACACCGAGCGCAAAGAACGTGAAACCGCGCCACTTGGCCGTGAAGTTCACGCCCAAAGTGAAAGGAGCACCATACCATCCCCCTTTACCAAGATACACTTGGTCGTAGTTATCGATCTTACCATCATGGTTTACGTCTACATACTTCAGGTCGCCGGGCCTGACAGTGCTGCCGAGCTTGCTTTGGTCGGGCGATGTTGCGATCTCAGCTTCGCTTTGGAAGAAACCGGCGCACCGATATCCCCAGATACCGTCTATCGGTTTGCCCTGCCGGTTCTGATAGGTTTCAACGTTATTCTCATCAACCTTCGTGGCTTTCGTGTCATAATAGGTGCCCGTAAGGCCGAGTGAGAGTTCCGTTTCGCCGAACTTCCGGTTGAAGTTCAGGGCGAAATCAAAGCCAATGCGGCGGTTGTTGTTGTAGTTCAGCACGGGCATGAAAGACCCTTTGGGGTAACTTGTGTTCAAATGTGAGGGGAAGAAGGTGGGCGAATCAATGAGATAGCCCTCCATGGAATTGATGAAGAAGTTGGCATCAAGCGTAACAAAGTGCCCCCACAACGAGGTTTTAAGACTCAAAGAAAGCTCTTTGCGCTTGATAAAGCCAAGGTCTTCGTTCTCACCTCGCTTGGAATAGGTGTACTTGTCTTGCGAACCATCATACCAATTGTAGCCATTATCCGACGTCCAAATGCCTTTATAGAGATAGTAACGCACGTCTCCGCGGGCCAAATCAATGTCTTCATTGATGATACTTCCCGAAAAACTCAGCATCATATCATCAATGGCATCGACCGTTTTCAGGAAACTTTCGCGCTTAAGTCGCCAACCTAACGTCAGAGAAGGGGAGAAAGCCTCGCGATGACCGGGTGCCAATTGCGCCGAATGTATGGCCGCAAGGCCCCAATCTGCGTAATACTTCTGCATGAAGTTATAGGAAGCATCGAACGCCATGTTGGCACTTGAGGTCTTATGATACTGACCTGACTTCGCTTGTTGGTAGCCTGAGGCAATCAACATGGCTGAAACATTGTTCACGTTGCTGAAGGTATTGGCGTAGTTGAGCTGTGCTGCGAACAACATCGTCTGGTTATCGGTGCTACCGCTGATGTTCTGATTGCCCGAACGCTTGTCTTCGCCCTCTTTCTTCAGTCCGACGACGACGTCCTTGCCGTTATGATGCGACCATGTGGGGATATAGACGGCGTAACTGTTGTCGAACGACGTCGTATAAGCGGTGGCATAATCCACGGCGAACCGTGTTTCGAAAGACAATCCCGGCAATACTTTCCCCAAACCGATGTTAAGTCCCGTGTCAAACTGGAACTGACGACTTGTCCATTTGCGCTTTCCTGCGGCATAAATATCGCCGAACAGCGACGAAGCATTGGCCTGTGAGCCCGCAAGGAAATACTTATCGTCAATCAATTTGGCTACACTCAGCAGGTCCCATGCGGCCTTTGCATGCGGATCTACCATGTCTTTCGGTATCAAAGGATAGGCGTTCTGTGGGAAGTTGGGCCGCATGGTCGACGCAACGCCCCAATAATCGCCCTTAGCCGTGCTGGAATCGTAGAAAGTTGCATTGGAATTGACCCAAGCCTTGATGTCGTCGCTGATGTTTACATCGACATTGCCACGCACGCTGAACCGAGAAACGTGGTTATTACGGGCTTCTCCGAACTTAAAATAGTCGCCGCTGCGATAGTAATTAATGTTACTGTAGAAGCGGGCACGCTTTCCACCACCGCTAATCTCTGCAATTGCCTCGTGACGGGCGTACATCTTGCGGATATAATCCGAAGAATAATAATCGATATTAGGGTAACGATAGGGGTTAAGGCCCGAAGCATGATGATAAATGTCGGCCGATGAATAGAGAGGAGCCAGGCCGTCGTTGGCGCGCGCCTCGTTATAGAGCGTCATATACTCTGCCGAACCGAGGTATTCGGGGAAAGATTTCGCCACATTCAGGCCCGTGTTGGCCTGCACTTCTACCTTCAGTCCGTCGTTATTCCCGCGCTTTGTCGTGATAAGCACGGCACCCTTGGCCGCCTTACTGCCATAGAGTACGACCGCCTGTGCGCCTTTCAGGAAGGTGATCTGGCTGATTTCGCTCGGCATAACGTTGGTGGCATCGCGGGGAACACCGTCAACCAACACCAGATAACCGGCGTTGTTGCTGTCCATTCCCCAAAGGGAATTGCCGTTGAAACCGCCGATATAGCCCTGCATGTTGTCAAGACTGTAGGTAATATAGTTCTTTTTCAACAGTTGGGCCACGTCAACAACGGCCACACCGCCAAGGATATCCCGCCTGCCTACCTTGCGATAGGTCACCTGCACCATTTCCTTATTGGCATCGGCCGTGTCGTTCGCAGACGTTGTGGCTGGCTTGGCGTCGATGCCGACAGGAACCAACGCAACAAGACCTGCCAGCAGGAACTTCGATTTACATGATTTGATTTTCAGATTCATAGGGTCTTTTCTTCTGTTTTGTGCTACTTAAAATGGATTTCCGGCAGACGGAGACGGCCTGTTCGGGGAGAAATGTCCCGCGGACGAGCAAGAAACGGAACCAACGCTGCAGCCCTTATCCTTCGATGTGCAGCAGCTTGATAACCAATGCCTTGCACATCGGCTTGCAATATGGGTCATTTTACCGTGCAATATGGCCCATTTCACCGTGTAATATGGCTGATATTGGCGCGCAATATGGCCCATTTTGCAACGCAGTGTGGCCCAGCTTGTTTCGCGGTTCGGGCGCAGGTGGCTGCGAAGGGTCTTTTTATGGGTTTTCGGTCTCATTTCTTTTTGTCGGTCGGCAGATGGAAATAAACGTAAAACGATGGTGTCACCAACCCGGATTCTGATAGAGTTCGGGATAGTAATAGCTCTCTTTGATGGGCAAAGGGAACCAATAATGCTTCGTATCGAAGTCGCGGGTGAGAATCAATTCCTTGCGGTAATTGGCCACACGTGCGTCCTTTGGGTCGTGTGTCTTGTAGAAATCAGAGGCCTCAACACGGTCGAATTCCTGCGAATACTTCTCATTATAGGGAGCTTCCGTAAGGAGTAACCATCGCTGTAAGTCGTTGAATCGGAAGCCTTCAAAGGAGAGTTCGACGGCACGTTCACGGCGGACTTCGTCCATGAACCTGTTTTTGTTGGCCAAGTATGCGCTCCCTACATGGCCAGCCCCTACACGATCGCGCAGTGTATTGATGGCATCGGCGGCCGTCTTATTGAAATTAGAGGCCTTACCCGTGGCACCTCCCATGGCAGCACAGGCTTCTGCGTACATCAAATAGATGTCGGCGAGTCGCATATAAGGCAGATAACAGTGCAGATTTCCGCCCCAATCATAGGTTCTGTCAACCTCATTGCAAGTGTGGGGCACCAATTTCTGAATGAAATATCCTGTCCGGCTGGCGTTTGCCACAGGGCGCATGCTACCTCCGGTGAAGAGTTCGCAATACTGTAATCGGGCATATTGGCCGGGCGTTCCATTGAGATACTTGAAACCATCAAAGACAATGTCGTGGTAAAAGCGTGGATCTCGGTCCTTAAATGGGCGATTTGGGTCGAAACCCGAGGCGGGATCAGTGATCGGAAGGCCGTTAGCCATGCCATACATCTCTACAAGATTGGCCGTAGGTTGATGGATTACGTTGTCGTGGGCAACGACTTTATCGACCTTCGGCCCGAATACTTTGGACGTATTCCAGTTCGATCCGTTGTAATCTGCTGAAGGTCCGCGGAAAATGGCCTCGACTGAGCCGGGCATTTTCCAGTTCTGTTTGGTCGTATAGAAGATGTCTGAGAAGCAACTTGTGGCACCTGAGACCCTCTCATGGTTGTAAATGTCCTTATATTTGAACTGGGCCAGCGCGTAAGGTGCCTGCCCCGACTCCGTCAGGTTCAGCAATTCACCGAAGGCTTCGGCCGCTTTCGCAGCATAAGCTTGGTCATAGTCGTAGGTTTTCCCGTTCTTCGAGGCCCCCAATTGCGCCCCGTTCTTCATCAAAGGGCTTGCCGCCCACAAGTAAGTCTTACCCAAATAGCCAAGGGCCATGACCTTATTGATGCGCAAATCGTTCTTACCTTGCGTCGCAGCCCCTGCACTCGTGCGGTCCCAATTGACGGGAAGTAGGTCGGCAGCTCGGCGGAAATCGGCCGCAGCCTTGTCGGCACAAGCTTGGTAAGAAAGCCTCGGAAGGTTGAGATCTGCATTGGCATCCAAGTAAACGTCAACGTAAGGGAGGCCTCCGAAGTACTGCATGAGCTCCGTATGCCACCAAGCACGGAAGAAATAAAGCTGACCTGCGATCATATCTTTCTCTTCTTTGGAAGCCGCAACCAGCTTGTCGAGCTTCTTCAGGCCAAGGTTTGCCTTTCTAATACAGTACCATGCGTGTGGCCAAAGCGAGTGTTCAAACTTGTTGGTTGAGGTGGGATTGCTCCCAGTCTTATAGAGCCAGTTGCCCGTAGTCTCCCATGCACGGAAGTTACCAAGGTCAACTTGATGCGTCATTCGGCTGTCGGCCTCGGGATTAAAGACCTCATCATCGCCCCAATTCCACGACGGACACCAGTTACATTTCTCTTTATCGGGGATACAATTGTAGATTTCTTCCACGAAACCCTGGAAATTGCGAAAGTTGACAAAGGCATCGTCGGGCGAAACGGTTGAGTCGGGCTCCTTATCCAAGTAGTCTTCGCAAGAAACCAACGCCGTGTTGAGTGCAAACAAGGCGCATATCAACATCAAAATGGTTTTTATATTCGTTTTCATTTGTCTGTTTTGTTTAATACTACAATGAGAATTTAACGCCGACATTGAAGCGTCTGACGGTAGGATAGGCGCCGAGATAGCCTCCGCCCCCGAGGTTTGCCTCGCGATCGTCAGGCATTCGCGTCCAAAGCCAAAGGTTATTACCGTTCAAATAGAGCTTGAGATAGTTGATACCCAAGTGCTTTATCCAGCCATTGGTCCATGTATAAGCCACTTCAACGTTCTTCAAACGAACATAAGAGCCGTCATAAAGGAACTGCGTTCCATTGCTATAGCTCGATTGATTGGCTCCCCATCGCGGCACAATGACGTCGGCATCGGGCGAATCCTTGCTCCACCAAGTGCCAGTGTCATAGACATTGTTCAGCTTATTGCCGAAACTGGTCAGCGTAACGTCGCGGGTGACGTCGGTAACACCATAGAACTGTGCCATGGCCGACAGTCCTTTCCACTCAAAACCTATCGTTGCGTTGTAGGTGTTCATTGGGGAAGCACTGTAACCCACTGGCGCCGCGTCCTTATTGTCAATGATTCCGTCGCCGTTGAAGTCGGCAATGTAGTAGTCACCCACGAGTCTATGGTTGTCATTCGACTCATGTGCGGGCGAACCGATAAGGTCGTCGATGTTGTTAATGAAGCCTCTATCGAGGTAAGAGCGGTACTGTCCCATGGCAAACCCGGCGTCTTTCTGATAGGCCGGCCGCAAAATTGGGTCGTCTTTGAGCAGCACCTTGTTCTTAGCATGGGTCATATTGAAGTTTCCCCACAGGCGCAAGCCGTTCGTCCACTTCTTGTTGAGCCTTATCTCAAGCTCATAACCCGTCGTTCGCACCTTGCCCTTGTTGATGGTCGGAGCCGTGGTTCCGAAATAATCTGGCACGGAACGGCCGCTACCGAAAATGAGAATGTCGTTACGACGGTCGCAGAAGAAGTCTATGGAGCCTGCAATCAGACCGCCCAAGAAGCCATAATCCAAGCCAAAGTTGGTCTTTCGAACGGTCTCCCACCTCACTTTCTCGTTGCCAAGTGCGCTCTGTCGATACCAAGTATAGATGCTTTCGGTGTGGTCAAGGTCCATTGTTGTGTGCCCACCATAGCCCCATTGGCTCATATAAAGCCACCGTCGCGAAGAATCGAATGGATCTCCGATGTTATCGTCGCCGATTTCGCCGTACGAAGCACGCAACTTCAGCAAGTCAATGAGGCCTTTTTCGCGGAGCCGGTCCATGAACTTCTCTTCCGTAACCGTCCAACCGAGAGCCCCGGAGCTGAAGAATGCGAAGCGATTGTCCTTACCGAACTTCTCAGAACCGTTGTATGCGCCGTTATACTCGATGAAATAGCGACCCGCATAGTTGTAGGTGGCACGGAAAGCCCAGTCTTCTCGGTAGGTAGGCATCACGCTTCCGCGCGCATTCTCCTGACGCGAGAACAGTCCCATGGCCGAAATGTCATGCAATCTGAACCTTCTTGCCCAGTTTAATTGCAGCTGATAGTAGAGATTACGCACAGTTGCGTTGTTATCTACAGTGCCTCCTTCGGTCGACCAGTTGACTCCTTGCTGCCAATCAAACTTATTATTGCCTTCAAGTTCCTTGCCGATGGTTACCTTTCCGGTCTCCGGATCGATGTATTTTGTGGGAGACGTGTTGTAAAGGTCGTTGATGCCGCGACCTGTTTCCACGAAGATATTGTCCCAAGAAACCGTTCCTCGGGCATTCAGGCCCTTGGTTATGAAGTCCAATTTCTGCTCAAGTGTGAAGTCTGTATTGATGCGTGTCGTCGTCATTTGGCGTACACCGCCGATAGAAAGGCTTTGCGCGGAGTTCGAAACATTAGAGGCATTGGGATAAAAGCCCCAAGACCCATCGGCATACTTGGGCAGGAACACGTCTGGTGCAATGTTATAGGCACCCGCCCACTGCTGTCCTATCTGCCATTCACTGTTCACCGAGTTGCTCCATGGTGACTTCTTCACGCCATTGGAGCCCGAAATGTTGGCCCGAAGCGTTGTGGTATTCGTGATTTGAAAGTCAAGATTGCTGCGAACATTGATGCGGTTGTAACCGTAACCCGCCTTATAGTTGCGCCCGTTGTCGTATTCTCGGAACAAATCTCCCTCATGTACGAAGTCGGCTGACGCAAAATACTTCACAAACTTGGTGCCCCCACTGATGTTCACATTCGTATTGTAAGACATCGTGGACTTTTTGAACAGCGCGTCCTGCCAATCTACGTTCGCATAACGCTCACGTTGCTCCAAGGTTGATTGATTTCGGTAGTTATCGATAAAGGATTGCGGACGAACATACGACCATGACTCGGGAGAAACACCCAGTTCGTGCTCCACGGCCCGGTTGCGAAGCATCAAAGCATCGTATGAATCGTATTTGTTCGGTAGCTTCGAGGGGGCTTTCAACGTGGCATTGAAGCCCACATCTATCTTTGCTTTGCCCTCTGTGCCGCGCTTTGTCGTGATAAGAATAACGCCGTTGGCTCCCTTTACACCGTAAACGGCCGTCGCAGATGCATCTTTCAACACAGAGATATTGGCCACCGAAGCGATGTCGACACTGCTCATTGGGCGTTCGATGCCGTCAACCAGCACCAAAGGGTCGCTGCCGTTCCATGTGCTGGAGCCGCGAATGATGATCTGGGGCTCCTCTTCTCCGGGCATACCGTTGCCTTGTATGGTGACAACGCCGGGAAGATTGCCCGTCAAAGCGGCTCCGATGTCGCTCACACCTGCCGCACGTTCCAACACAGCCCCCGTTGTTTGGGTGATAGAACCCACGACACTGGCCTTCTTCTGCTGGCCGTAGCCTACGATAACGGTCTCTTGAAGGGTGTGATCGTCGTCTTTCAGGACGATTTTTGCCGCATGTCCATCGACAACGACAACCTCCTTGGTGACCATTCCCACGTAAGAAACAACGAGTGTGACCTTTTTAGCCGGCGTCTTCAGCTCAAAATTACCGTCAAAATCGGTGACAGCGGCAACAGAAGGCTTTCCTTTCATGACAACAGTGGCCCCGATCAACGGTTCACCTCCGGCGTCTGAGACCGTTCCGCGAATGGTGTTTTGCGCCAAAGCCGCCACAATCGACGCGAACAGCATGGCCACGATCAGCGAAAAGCGTTGAAAAAGTCTGTGTACTTGTCTCATTTTTTAATTATTAGGTTAGAATTAGATTTCACATTTGCAAAGATATTCAATACCTTTTTAACAGCATACATGGTATTGTAACATTCATTTTGCGCCATGTAACAAAATGAATGTTATGCAAGGGTTTAGGGTCACTACATTCTTATTTCGACGCGTTTGTCACCATACAGCAAATCGTAATTTCCTTCCTTGAAATGCACGGTATTTGTGTTTTCGTCAAAGAACTCAAACGACTTACGTGTCAATAAAAGCTCTGCTACGGCCTTATGTCCGGCTTTCACAAAGACACGACTGAAGCCGCGCAGTGATTTTATCGGCCCGTTCGGGTCCTGATGGTTCTTGATATACAGTAAAACGGTCTCTGTTCCGTCCTTACTGCCAACGTTTTCTACGGGAATACGCACCACGATGGAATCAGCCTTTTTGATGATTTCAGCCGTTCCCATATTGAACGTTGTATAGCTAAGGCCATGACCAAAAGCAAAGAGCGGGTCGGAGAAATAACGATAAGTGCGCCCTTTCATGCTGTAATTCTCGTAATCGGGCAGCTGATTACTGTTCTTATAGAAGGTGACGGGCAGTTTTCCCGAAGGATTATAATCGCCGAAGAGCACATCGGCAACGGCCGTTCCGCCCTCTTGCCCGGCATACCATGCCTGTACAATGGCGTCGCAGGCTGTGGTTTCCGGCTCCAGAGCAATAGCCGACCCCGAACAGTTCACATAGACAAGCTGCTTGCCTGCAGCGTGAAGGGCCTTGATGAAATCCCGCTGAACACGTGGAAGTTCGATGTCTGTTCGGTCTCCTCCCTTGAACCCCGGTATGTCCACAGGCATTTCTTCGCCTTCCAAAGCAGGTGAGATACCACCTACAAAGACCACTTTTTCAATGCCCTTCAATGCCCGAATGACTTCCTGGTAGTCAATAGGTCGCTCGGTTCCGATATTGATTCGAATGTTTGCACCCCATGTATTCACATAGGTAAAGCGCACTTCTATGCGATAGTCTTTGCCGGCCTCAAGCTGAATAGGTGTACGAGTCGGTGTTGTTCGCCATGTGTGTTGGTGCTGCATCTGCTTGCCATTGACCCATACTTCAAAGTCGCCACACCCTTCTACTTTCAAAACGGCCTCGCCATCACGCTTTGATCGCAGCACGGTTTCATATTTGGCCGAGAAGCCTTCTACTTTTACACCGGGCGCAAAGCTGTGCATACCGGCTGTCGTTGCAGCCACTTCACCATGATAATATTGTGTCGTAACAGGTTTCCCGGTCATCGTTGTATTGTTCCAAAAGATACCACGTAGCCCGCGTTTGCCGGCTATCATGCATGCATCAAACAACGGATCGACCACCATTGTGTCGGTAAGATCGCAGCCTTTGATGTATTTCACGTTCTTATGCTTGGCCCGTATACCGTCAAGGATGGTCACCGTACGGTTGGGGGTACCGTTGTAATTGCCCCACATCATCGGCACATTATCGGCATTCGGGCCGATCACAGCGATGCGTTCGTTGTTTTTCTTCAGTGGAAGCATGTTTTGCTTGTTCTGCAACAGCACGATAGATTGGCGTGCCATATCGAGCGAAAGTTGGCGGTGAGCCTTGCTATCCATTACAGAATAAGGGATTTTCGACCATGGAACAAGCGCCGGGTCGTCCATTTCGCCAAGGTCGAAACGCCCTTCAAGCAGACGAAGCACATGTTTGTCGACCTCCTTCTCGCTGATCAGGCCGCGCTGCACAGCTTCGGGAATACACTTATAGGTGTAGTTGAAACCGCATTCCACGTCGGTTCCGGCCAGTGCGGCCTTGGCTGTGGCATGAACAGCATCACTTGAGGTCTTGTGGTTCTGCCAAATGTCACTCACGGCACCGCAATCGCTCACTACCAAGTACTGAAAGCCCCACTCGTCGCGCAGAATTTGCTGCAGCAGTCGGCTGTTTCCGCAACAAGGTTCGTCATCGAGTGCCTGATAAGCACACATCACCTCGCGCACCTTGGCTTCCTCAACGAGCGTTTTGAATGCGGGAAGATAGGTTTCCCACAGATCACGCGGCGACACATTGTTCAGATTGGCCGTGTGACGCGTATATTCGGGCCCGCTGTGCACGGCATAATGCTTTGCACAAGCCCATAGTTTGCGATACTTACTGTCTTCAGGTCCTTGTAAACCACGCACAACCGCCGTTCCCATCACAGCCGTCAGATAGGGATCTTCACCGTAGGTTTCCTGTCCACGTCCCCATCGTGGGTCGCGAAAAATATTCACATTGGGTGTCCAAACCGACAGACTATGGAACTTTTCATCCTCGCCTCCGTTCCTTATTCGATGATGATACTGAGCCCGCATCTCATCACTTGCTGCGCTAAACACCTTATATAACAGTGCATCATTGAACGAAGCCGCCATCGCAATGGGCTCGGGAAACACGGTCACGTTGCCCATGTTGGCCGCACCATGCAAGGCTTCGCTCCACCAAAAGAATTTCTTGATGCCCAACCGCGGTATGGCCGGCGACTCATCAAGCATCAACAGGGCTTTTTCTTCAAGGGTTAAGCGACTCAACAAATCCTGTGCGCGTGTCAAGGCGCTAAGGTTTGGATTCTGATACGGATACGCCATGCCGGTTAGCGACGGCTGCGCCAATGCCGATGATGCCGTCATCACGGTCACGAACGACAAAAGAATGGTCTTGATTTTGTTCATGGTTGCTATGAAAATAATGATTGAATACGAAAAGTTGAATTTTCCTTCGTGTCGCCATCACCCTTTGTCGCACCTTGTTTGCATAATCGAACGAACGAAAGGGAAGGCAACTGCACCCTGATTTACCTCACCACCACTTTCTTCCCGCCTGCAATATAGATGCCGGGAGGAAGCCCCGCGGTGGCAATCTCGGTGGAAACGTGCGAACGCACACGTATTCCATAAAGGTTATAAACGTCGGTGAAGTCGGGATTTGCATTGACAATGGGGGTGATAGCCGTGGGCATATCGTCGGCATTATCGGTCAGATAGAGGTTGTTTACGTCTATTTCTCCTGCTCCGTTGCCCCATAAGCTCACGATATAAATAGGTGTGTGGCCAAGCACCTTGCCCTGTTTGGTCTTTTCCTTGGTCAGGTCTACAACGATAGTCGTCTTGTTTTCCAACGCAATCTCATAGCTGTCTCCCCAAATACTTTGTTGAGGGAACAGCATCAATTTGGCGCCGCAGGTCTGCGGTTTGTCGAGTTTCAACACCAGATAATGCTTCGAAAGCCCGATGCCGCCATCGAACTGCCACCCCATCTGCCCCCATTTGCCGGGCTGGAAGACTCGTTTGGTCTCGTCATACGTGCCATGATCGAAAATATCCGTCCTTATGGCCGAGGCTTCAAACGAGAACATCTGCACCCGAACGGTTATCTTTCGCGATAACGTCTCACCGGTTTCGGTCGTATAAACGGCCGTGATTTGTGCGGTTCCATCGCTTTTTGCATGGATTACCCCATCCGTTATCCCCACGACATCGGGTGCCGAAACGGTATATTGAATGGCTTTCGGCAATACTTCCACGCTTCTTCCGCCGGGGAAGAAAAGCGTAAGCGGTGCATGATAGGAATCGCCCGGCATGAGCAAGGTGTCTTTCAATACCCAGCATATACTGTCGATTCGGCGTTCGGCAGCACTGAACACATAGTCGTCGGGATAGGGTTTTGCGGTGGTGTTGTAGGCTTTATACCACCCCATGCAAGCCGCACCGCAGGCTTCTTTCAGTTCGCCAAAGGCTGCAGCCACACGTCCTTTGCCAACCAATTCATCAATATCGAGATAGCAACCCGTGCCCGAAAGCGTCATGGATATGTTGCCATAATGGTCGATCATTCGCTTATAAGCAACGCCCCATTTGCTTGTTGAGGCCGTAGCCCACGTGCCGTAATTGGCCTTCACCCATTTTCCATGCTCGTCATAATGGCCTTCTCCCGCCTTTTCGGGGCTCCAATCCACCTCTGTAATCATGACAGGTCGGGTCTCGACAACGGGCACAAGACCTTTAAACCGGCGTATACCTTCTTCGGCATTTGGCCGTTCGTCGCTCATACCATACCAGCCGGGATAGTCGTGAACGGCATAGCCAAAGTTGTCATCCGTGATGGGATGGCGGGCATAACCCACGTAATTGCCCTGCCAACTGCTGCCGGGAATCCAAAGAATACCCTTAAATCCGTTGCCGCGAATCTTGTCAACGATGGGTTGAAAGAAGTCGCGCAGCGCATGATCCGACGCATTTCCCGTCGCATCCTTAACGACTACGGGCTCATTGGCCAGCTCTAATGAAATCTGACCGGCATATTGCTGAACGACAGCTTCACGCGAAACGATGTCCCAAACCGTCGTTAGATATTGCTGATAAGCATCGCCTACACGGATTTCATGAGGGCAGACGCCCGGCGGACGCACCACGACATAGAGCCCATGCGCCATGGCTTTCTGTATCAAGGGGATATAAAGCGATTGCAAATAGCGCCGGAGTCGGTCGGCACTGAACTGCGAAATGTTCTCTTCGCCCTTTTTTCCGACAAGCGGTTTGGTCGGATCATTGGTCCAACAAGGGTCGAGATGCAGGCGGAACACATTGCAATAAGCGCCCTGGGAAGCATCGGTCAGGCCCCGAAAGAGCTTTTCAAAATAGTTCAGACAGGCCGGAACGCTGCTGTCATCAATATTCCAACCCCATCTTCCGCCATTGAAATAGGGATGAGGTGTATCCATCACGCCATGAAGCAACACTTTGTTGCCATGTCTGTCGACCATGTTTCGGCCCTCAACATGGAGTGAAGGCAGCGGTCGAGGCATTTGTGCAACCGATGGAAAAGCGGTGAAACCGATAAAAACCACCGCCATCAGAAATCTACGATGCGTCATAAACCATTGGTATTTCATCAAAGTTATCATTGAAAAGAAAGCCCGAAACGATACAAACCGGCTCCCTGACGGCGCTCATACGACTTGAATCGGATGCTGCGCCCCATGGATTTTGTGCGTTCTCGCATTCTGTTCCGTCAAGCATTTTCAGCGTCTGTGGTCACTTTCTTCCATGAAGAGATAGGAAGTCTGATAGCCTCCGTAGTCTACGATCACCTTTTCAAACACGATGGCTGGATCTGACGGCTCAAGCGTCAGCATGTGCCAATCGGCCTTTTTGACGGGAAGTGTCACGACATGTTCGATAACCCGACGGGCAACCGTGGGATAATAGATGCTGTAGATATTCTCCGGCTTCTCGTTCAGGCGGGCATTGAACCGCACGTTTTCGCCCATTTCATCGTCTAATTTCACGGTATACGTGAGGCTGCCTTTGTTCAGATAGTCCAAAGTAGACTTCACAACGACGTGTATCTTCATACTGTCGGTGGTGCAATCAGGCATCGAGAAACGATAAGAAAGCCGTGCACCGGCAACGCTTTCCGTGTAAGGCGTGAGCGTAATTCCACTGCAAGTGCGCCCCATAAAGGGAATGATTGTCCATTTGGCCCGTGCTGCATCGGTGGCAGTATGATAGTGTTCGGCCTCCATCGAAACGACACCTTGCCGGCCGACAAAGCTGAAACCACCGGCCGAAGTGTCGCTGATGCGGTAGAGTTTCGGCTGCATGTCGTGGGCGAAATCATCGTTCCAACTCGTGTAACCGATATGTTTCTGCGTCATCATTCCGTTCCATTTGCCGCCCGAAATATCCCGATTGTAAGCCCGGCAAAGCATGGAATCACGCTTGAAAGCAGCCTCACAACGGTCGGCCCAAAGGTTTGCGTCGGGGTCGTTACGTGCATAAAGCCGATGATTCATGGCTTGTGCATAGTACATGTTATAGAGGTTTCCCATCGCTTGCAGCGGAAACAAAATCAATTGTTGATAGGCATCTCGCTGCTCGGGACGCAAAGTGATGAACTGACGCAGGGCTTCCATCTCCAATTGTTCGTACTGACCGACGACCGTTTTCCACTCACCCGTGGCCAGATTATAAGTGTCTTTATCGAGCATTTCGGCCGTGATGCGCCCGTTATATTTGTTCAACAGGTTCAGAATGCGGGCCGCTTCAGGGGCCTGACTGTCGCCGAATTGCTCTGCACAAAAGCGCAAAGTGTGGTCGGTAATGGCCGAAATGGCAAATTCATTTGGGTTCCATGCCATGTCTATGAATAGTGAAATGGGATACTCCATAGGCTTCAAGTCGCCCACATTCAATATCCAAATGCGGTCCAATCCGTACTGATAAGCGAGCTGAAGTTGCTCAAACATGTGCTGTGTCGGGATCACATTGAGCCACTTGGTATTGCGGGGTGCACCCACATAATCAACGTGATAATAGAGTCCCCAGCCTCCTTTGTGCTTGCGTTCCCGTTCATTTGGCACCCTGCGCACGTTGCCCCAATTGTCGTCACACAGCATGATGGTGACGTCATCCGGCACGCGCATGCCCTTATCATAATACTCCAATACCTCTTTATATAAGGCCCACACCTGCGGTGTTTCACCGGCCGGACGCCCCGAAACCTCCCTGATGATGCGGCGTTGATTACTGACGATGCGTTCAAGAAGCCTTGTATCGGCCGCTGCACTCATCGCTTCGTCGCCGTCACCCCGCATGCCTATCGTCACGATATCCTCTTTTCCCTTGCGCCGGATGCCTTCGCGGAAAAACTGATCCAGCACGTTTTGATTCGTTTGGTAGTTCCATGCACCGTATTCTTTGCGTTTTCTAGCCCATTCCTGATGGTTGCGTGCCATCGGTTCATGGTGCGATGTACCGATGATAATACCCATTTCATCGGCCGTTTTGCTGTTTTCCGGGTCGTCGGCATAGAATGCCCAACCCCACATGGCAGGCCAAAGCATGTTGCCTTTCAACCGCAGCAGGAGCTCAAACACGCGTGCATAGAAGCGATGATCGCCATAGTCGGTGCCGTAAGTATGCTTCACCCACGAGGTCAGACAGGGCGCTTCGTCATTTAAAAAGAGGCCGCGATAGCGCACGGCAGGCTCTCCGTCCGTATAAATCCCGGCCGAAATATATATTTTATCATGCCTTTCTATGGGCACATCTGCCCAATCATACCACGGAGAAACACCCATTTGTTGCGACAATTCATAGATACCATAGATCGTTCCACGACGGCCGCTACCGGCTATGATCAGTTGTTTTCCGATGCGTTGCAGTATAAATTTCTCCCGTTTTCCACGCAATAAAGCCCCATTCAGTCGCTTTTCTTTGATGAGTTTATCGATGGCTTTGGAGTGTCCGATGGAGCCGATGACGATGCGGGCAGCCGCTGCTTCGGTGAAAACAACCTGTGCTCCACACACCTTTTTCAGGTCTTCTGCGAGGTTATGTGCCGCCAAAGAAATGCCTTTTTGATCGGTTTCATCGACAAAAATGCCCACTTTCCCGCCTTCGTTCAACAGGAAGTCACCATTTGAAAAGCTGACAAAGCGGTCGGCAGCAGCAAGCGGAAGGGCTGAAAAAAGAAGGCACAGGCAGCCAAGACAAGCCAGAAGTCCGGCCCGATGCTCCCGAAAAAGAGGGAGAACTGGCCTGAAATATTGTTGTTTAAGTTGCTTCATATGTTTTTATTTAATAGCCATTGCTGTTCAAAACGCCTCATGCTGCAGATTTTTCTGCAAATATTTGCGATGAAATCGGTTTTTTCCCTATTTAAATAACTTGCCTGCAAATGCTTTCAAGCACCTTCTCCATGTCAACCATTCGTGGCCGGTACCCTTGGAAACATAGCTGTCGACCTTTATTCCGGCCGCCCCCAAGTAGTCAATCAGTTTGGCCGTACCCATGTTTTCATCTGTTCCGTAGCCCAAGAAAAGGCAGTGCAGCTTGCTGTTCACCTCATTCGGCCGTGAAAAAATGCCATTATAGGTCTTGTTGACGTCCAATCCGAAGATGGCGCCGCTGAAACTGCCGGCATAAGCGAACTTGTCAAGGTTGGTGAAAACCACATCAAAGGTCTGATGTCCACCCCACGAAAGTCCTGCCATGGCTCGATGTTCGCGGTCGGATTGGGTGCGGAACGTGTTATCTATCATGGGAATGAGGTCGGAAAGCAGCACTTTATAGAACGATGCGCCGTAAGTACTGTGTTCCACATCCCTGCTTCCGCCGCGGAAAGGCGCTTTCAGGTCGCCACTTTCCATGACAACAATCATCGGAACGGCTTCTCCTTTTGCGATCATGTTGTCCATGATGTTTTGCATCAGCCCTTGACGACTCCAACCTGTCTCATCTTCACCCATTCCATGCTGCAGATAAAGAACAGGATAACGCTTTTTGCCTTTTTCATAGTCGGCCGGCGTGTAAACCATCGCCCTTCGCCACGCTTGAGTGGACGTAGCAAAATATTGCACCGACCGAACTTGCCCCTTGGCAACGCCTTGTTGCGGACGATAATAGTCGCCTTCACGGCCTTCGGGAACCTCTATTCCACTCGACTGGCGGCAACATCCGAAGAAAGTTTCACTTGCCGGATCGGTCACTTGCACGCCATCTACCCAGAAGAAATAGTAATGGAAGCCCACGACAAGCGGTTCGGTAACCCCTGTCCAGACGCCCTTTTCATCGCGTTGCAGGTCATATTTCTTACCGCAGATGTCCACTTTCACGCTTTTTGCCGATGGGGCATTCAGCCGAAAATAGCCACGTCGCGCCGTATCCAGCTTCGGAAAGTCGTTTCCCGGCACGGCCGTAGCAGCCACAACGGCATCTTTCGGGATGTCGACAGCCTTATATATCGGATAACCCAAGAGCGAAAGCATCTTCGAAGCATAGCGTCTGCCCAGTTCCCGATAGCCTTCGGCACCGAAATGCAAGTCATCGGGGCCGCTGGTGCAGCCTTCGGAAGAGATGACATGGGCCGTATGAATGGTCTGGGGCAGCGCATCAATGATGGGATTCATGGAAATACACTTGCCCCGACCATCGGCTCTGACCACTTCTCCGGCCAACAATGGCACGTCTTCCGCCTTGAGTTGCAGGTCGGCAATGAGCTGATGATAGACGAAAGCCACCTTTCCGGGCCACGTTTTATCGCCTGTGTTCGACTCTCCCTGATGCAAAAGAATCCCTTTAATGACGCCAACTTGCTGTGCTTTACGTGCAAGTTCGACCAATCTGTCGTATGGATTGTCGCCATAAGCCTTGAGCATGCCCTTCATCCATTGCGGTGCACGGGTTCGAACATAGTTGGCAACGGAGTCGCGCATGAATGTTTCGATATGACATCCGCCGATTGCTACGTTGATAACGCCTATTCGGATATTTTTTGGCAGATGTTCCACCATCGTCCGGCCGAAATAGTCTATCGGAGTCAGTCCCGTGTTTTCCCGACAAAGCGGTGGAACGGCCGTATACCACTGACCCATTTTCCTACCCAACCGATTGTTGTCCACTGCCGCCATCATTTGAAAGCGACTGTCGATGCCCACAAGGTCTTGCGGCTCGATTTTTGCCGCGCCTTCCATGTTGGATTGTCCGAAACAAAGGAAGATGTAGAAGTCGGGATCGGCTGCCGCACGTGCGGTCAAAGCCGTGATTGACAACAAAACGCAAACCAACATGCGCCGTAAAGAGAATGCTTTTCTTTTCATATTAGGATGATTATTAAACCTTCATTTTGCAAAAATAGATTTTATTTTCCAATCTGTCAAGCCCTGATGTAGCACATTCTTTTTTGTTTGTAACATCATCGGGGGAAAGAGAATGAACGAAAGTTGCGTGCAGGATGCGCCCGATGATGCAAGAAGAAAGCGAGCCTGCTGCCACAAAACAAACCATACGACCGATTTGGATTTGTCAGAAAGAAAACTTATCTTTGTCATATTACTAAACCGTCATGCTTATGAAACGACACAAAACTGCCATTTTCGCCCTTTTCATCGGTCTTTTTTCCATTCTATTGTGGGTGGCTTGCAAGGCTGACACGCAAGAAACCCAGCAAAAGAGCTTGTTGGACAGCTTGGAACGCGTGGACACCACGCACATGAAGCCAGCTTTTCTGAAACTCATTCATCAGGCTGTAGGCTTCTTTCCCAAGCAAAAAGCATTCATATTGAGTTGTTCTTACTTGTATGAAGACCGGGGAACGCCGACAAACGGCGTGAGCATTAACAACGATGTGTTCTATTTTCACCCCGCTTATCGCGAGGCTTTCGAGGGTGGAGAATGGTCGATTGATGACATATATCCTAATCATTACTTCCTGATTGATGGCAAAATCGTCTTCGTTTGCTTGCGTATGGACGCCTGCAATCAACAAGAATACTACAAGAAAGTCTATCAACTGCTTGTTCCCAACACTGGTGTTCTCGAAGAGAAAAACGTGGTTCGCATCATGGTTGAGCATAAACGAGACCAAGCCCGCTTTGCTTTCGACCTCTTCAAGCTCAATATCAAGCCGTTACGTGAGCTTATTCGCCCCGTAAAATTCGTTGCGCCGGAGCCATAAACAGCCAAGGAACACGCGAAACCCATTGTTTCTGTTGACAGTAGACAAGTAAACAAGTGGACAAGTTGATTGTTATTCGGTATGTAGGGACGTACGGTTCGTACGTCCGCTCAAACGGAGTGAGTGGACAAATGGGCGAATAAACGGGTTAACAAGTGGATAGTAATCGGGCTATAAACAGGCCGTGTTGAACGGACGCACGAGCTGTGCGTCCCTACATGCGCATAAATAATTAATTTGTCCACCCGTTTACGCGTCAACTGTCAACTGAAACACGAACGGACGCACGAACCGTGCGTCCCTACATGCGTATAAACAGATTATGATGCCAGCTTCGTTGATAATCAATGACTTATGTCTTGCGTTTCAATATCAGCCACTTTACCGTGCAATATGGGCCATTTTACCGCACAATATGGCTGATATTACACGATGAAATGGCTGATATTGAAAAGCAGAATGGGAGCCCCTGAAATGCAAGATGGAAACATGGGAGCGGAGAAAAGCATTCAAACGGTTGGAAAAAAGAAAGAGGATGGCCGGAAAAATGGCACATCCTCTTTTATCATAAGCCCGCCAACGCTTCGGAAAGCGAGGCGGAACGAGGCCTAATCGTTGAACTTTGCCTTGATGAACTCGCGGTTCAAGCGGGCGATGTTGGCTATCCTTTCGTTCTTAGGACAAACAGCTTCGCAGGCACGCGTATTGGTACAGTTGCCGAACCCCAGCTCGTCCATTCTGGCTACCATTGACTTTGCACGCCTTGCAGCCTCGGGTTTGCCTTGAGGAAGGAGGGCCAACTGGCTTACTTTGGAGCTTACAAAGAGCATAGCTGAGCCGTTTTTGCAGGCAGCAACACAGGCTGCGCAGCCGATACACGTGGCGCAATCCATGGCTTCGTCAGCATTTTCCTTGGCAATAAGAATGGCATTGGCATCTTGAGCCTGCCCCGTTCGAATGGAAGTGTAGCCTCCGGCCTGAATGATCTTGTCGAAAGCAGACCGGTCAACCATGCAGTCTTTGATGACAGGGAAGCCTGCCGAGCGCCAAGGTTCTACGGTAATGACATCGCCATCATTGAAACGACGCATGTAGAGCTGGCAGGTTGTGGCGCCACGCTCAGTCTTTCCGTGCGGAGTTCCGTTGATGTAAAGCGAGCACATACCGCAAATGCCCTCGCGACAGTCGTGGTCGAAGACGAAAGGTTCTTGTCCTTCGGCGATAAGTTCTTCGTTCAAGATGTCGAGCATCTCAAGGAATGAGGTGTCATCCGGGATATTCTTCATCTCGCGTGTATCGAAATGTCCCTGTTCCTTAGGACCGTTCTGTTTCCAATACTTGATTGTGAATGATATGTTCTTTGCCATAATCGTTTAATTCTTATAGTTACGTGTTTGTACCTTAATTGCCTCATACTCGAGAGGTTCCTTGATGAGCTCTGGAGCCTTGGTGTCATCGCCTTGATATTCCCAACAACCGACATAGAAGAAGTGTTCGTCGTCGCGCTTGGCCTCTCCTTCTTCGGTCTGATGCTCCTCACGGAAGTGTCCGCCGCAGCTTTCTTCACGATGGAGTGCGTCGTAGGCAACAAGCTCACCCATAAGAATAAAGTCGCGAAGATGGATAGCCTTGTCGAGCTCGATATTGAGTCCTTCTTTCTTACCGGGTATAAAAAGGTTGGTATTGAACTCTTCACGAAGTGCTTTCAATAGCTTTAATCCTTCTTCAAGTCCCTCCTTGGTGCGTCCCATACCTACGTGTTCCCACATGATATGACCAAGTTCTTTGTGAATAGAGTCAACAGAACGCTTGCCTTGAATGCTCATCAAACGGTCGATTTCAGCACGAACGGCTTTCTCTGCCTCATCAAACTCGGGATGATCCGTTGGAATTTTACCCCAAAGTGCCTGATCAGCGAGATAGTTCTGAATGGTGTAAGGCAGAACGAAGTAGCCATCGGCCAATCCTTGCATCAAAGCTGATGCACCTAAACGGTTGGCTCCGTGGTCAGAGAAGTTGCACTCGCCGATGGAGAACAGGCCCGGGACGGTGGTCATCAACTCATAATCGACCCAAATACCACCCATTGTATAGTGAATGGCAGGGAAGATCATCATGGGGTTATAGTATTTCACGCCATTGATTTCGTTGGCAAGTTCGCCCGGATTAACGTCGGTGATTTCCTCATACATATCGAAGAGGTTGCCATAACGCTGGAGAATAACATCAATACCAAGCCGGTTGATAGACTCAGAGAAGTCGAGGAACACGGCCAAACCGGTGTTATTGACACCGAAACCATGGTCGCAACGCTCCTTAGCTGCACGAGAAGCCACATCACGGGGAACGAGATTACCAAATGCAGGATAGCGACGTTCCAAGTAATAGTCGCGATCTTCCTCAGGTATATCCGAGCCTTTCTTCGTGCCGGCCTGCAAAGCTTTCGCATCTTCAAGTTTCTTTGGAACCCAAATACGCCCATCATTACGCAGAGACTCTGACATCAAGGTCAGCTTGGACTGCTTATCGCCATGCACAGGAATGCAGGTCGGGTGGATTTGGACATAAGATGGATTGGCCATATAGGCTCCCTTGCGATAGCATTGGATAGCCGCCGTACAGTTACAGCCCATGGCATTGGTCGAAAGGAAATAGGCATTACCGTAACCGCCTGTAGCAATGACCACAGCATTGGCCGTAAAGCGTTCGAGTTCGCCCGTAACAAGGTTCTTAGCTATGATACCACGCGCGTGACCATCAACGATAACGACATCTTCCATTTCGTAACGGGCGAAGAGTTTCACCTTTCCTGCTTGAATCTGTGCACTCAATGAAGAGTAAGCACCCAGCAGCAATTGCTGGCCTGTCTGCCCTTTGGCATAAAAAGTACGGCTTACTTGTGCTCCACCGAACGAACGGTTGGCCAGCATACCACCGTATTCACGTGCAAAAGGTACGCCTTGTGCGACGCATTGGTCGATGATGTCGTTTGAAACTTCAGCCAAACGATATACGTTAGCCTCGCGTGCACGATAGTCTCCGCCTTTAACTGTATCATAGAATAGGCGATAAATCGAGTCGCCGTCATTCTGATAGTTCTTAGCGGCATTGATACCGCCCTGCGCAGCGATAGAGTGTGCGCGACGAGGAGAGTCTTGTATGCAGAAGTTCAGCACGTTGAAGCCCATCTCACCAAGAGAAGCTGCAGCACTTGCACCGGCAAGTCCCGTTCCAACAACGATAACATCCAACTTCAATTTGTTCTTTGGATTAACCAACCGCTGATGAGCTTTATAGTTAGTCCATTTCTCTGCTACCGGTCCTTCGGGTATTCTGGAATTTAATGTCTTAGTCATGATTGTTCCGAATTAATTTTTTCATAATTAGATTGCTATTATGCAGCACAGCATAAGCTTGGCGCACGACCAAAAGCAAATGCAAGAACTACAACAAGAAAAGCGAGCATCAACAATGTTACATAAACAATTCCGATGATCTTCCAACGCTCAAACCACACCTTACCATTGATGCCAATGGTCTGCATGGCACTCCAAAAACCGTGAGAGAGATGGAACCACAGTGCTACAATCCAAATAATGTAAAGAACGACATAGAGTTTGTTCTTGAAAGTTTCCACTATCAGACCAAAACCATCGGTAGGTTCAAGTGCAGTATGCATACCAACAAGCTCTGCAAACATCATGTTGTACCAAAAATTGAAAAGATGAAGTGCAAGCCCTAATAAAACAATGATGCCAAGAACAAGCATGTTCTGACTGGCCCACTCTACTTTATCCGGTCTTTCAGTGACAGCATAACGCTCTGCGCCACGAGCACGACGGTTCTGTGCCGTTAACAAGAATGCATAAACAATGTGACAAACCGCCAGTGCACCCAAGCCAGCCGTAGCCACAACAGCATACCAATTGGCGCCCAGTAATTTGCAGACCATGTTGTAAGCCTCTCCGGAGAAAAGCGCAACAATGTTCATGCAACAGTGGAATGTCATGAATAGAATCAGTGCCATTCCGGTCACGGACATCACTACTTTTCTACCAATAGATGAATTGATTAACCACATAAATGATTGATTTTTAATTATTTAACTACTTAAAATATAATCGGATTATTTTATAATCTTGAGCGCACAAATAGAAAAATTATCTTCCTTAATACCTTATATTAGGTAGGACATACCTTTATGAGGGGTAAATTATCCCCTAAAATACAGTGCAAAAATACTATATTTTAGTGATAATTCAAAGCGATTTCATAAAAAATCCAATTTAATTTCTTACTTTTGCGAAAAATATACATACAGAATTCACATGCTTTTTAATTATGATGTAATTGTTATCGGGGGCGGTCATGCCGGATGTGAAGCTGCGACAGCTTCTGCGAAAATGGGAGCTCATACATGTTTGATAACAATGGACATGAATAAGATAGGTCAAATGAGCTGTAATCCTGCAATAGGTGGGATTGCAAAGGGCCAAATCGTTAGAGAGATAGATGCTTTAGGGGGTCAAATGGGAATAATAACAGACAGGACAGCAATTCAATTCCGAATGCTGAACATCGGAAAAGGCCCTGCCGTATGGAGCCCACGAGCACAATGTGATAGAGGAAAGTATATTTGGGAATGGCGTTCCACACTTGATTGTACCGAAAATCTCGACATTTGGCAAGACCAAGCTAACGAACTTATTGTTAAAAACAACGAAGCTATAGGCATAAAAACCATCTGGGGTGCCGAATTCCATGCAAAAAGCATCGTTATTACCGCAGGAACGTTTCTTAACGGATTGATGCATATAGGAAAAAAAATGATTGAAGGCGGGCGCTGCGCAGAACCTGCGGTCCATCGCTTCACAGAGAGCATTACACGTTGGGGCATTCGGGCCGCCCGAATGAAGACAGGGACCCCGGTAAGAATTGATAAACGAAGTGTACACTTTGAAGATATGGAAGAACAACAAGGGGATTCCGATTTCCATCAGTTCAGCTATATGACGAGTGAACAGAGAAAACTCCACCAATTACCCTGTTGGACAACCTATACTAATAGTAATGTACACGAAGTTTTACAGAAAGGACTCCTATATTCGCCCCTTTTCAACGGACAAATTCAAAGTACGGGCCCACGTTATTGTCCATCAATCGAAACAAAACTGATAACATTCCCTGAGAAAGAACAACATCCTTTGTTCCTTGAACCGGAAGGTGAAAACACCAATGAAATGTATTTGAACGGTTTTTCATCGAGTATGCCGATGGAGATTCAATTAAATGCTATTCATCAGATACCAGCATTGCGCGAAGCCAAAATATATCGTCCAGGCTATGCCATTGAATATGATTACTTCGACCCCACACAATTAAAACACTCGTTGGAATCTAAGGTTCTAAACGGATTGTTCTTTGCGGGCCAAGTAAATGGAACCACTGGATATGAAGAGGCTGGCGGTCAAGGAATCGCTGCTGGTATCAATGCAGCTATACATTGTAGCGGTGGGAAACCCCTCATTATGCAAAGAGATCAAAGCTATATTGGGGTTCTTATTGATGATTTAACCACCAAAGGTGTAGACGAACCCTATCGAATGTTTACTTCTCGAGCCGAATATCGCATTCTTTTGCGCCAGGACGATGCAGATGCACGTCTCACAGAAATGGCATATAACCTAGGAATAGCCAAACGTGACCGTTATGATTGGTGGCTACAAAAGGAAGAAGCCATTAAGTGCTTGATTTGTTTTTGTATGGAATATCCTATCAAACCAAAAGAAATCAATCCCAGATTAGAAGCATTAGGAACAACACCTCTCCGTGCCGGGTGTAAACTTTCGGACCTAATCGCACGTCCTCAGCTATCACTTCAAAATCTATCTGACAGTATACCTGCACTTAAAAGAGCTATGACTCTACCAGAAAACAGAAAAGAAGAAATTGCAGAAGCAGCAGAGATCCGGATAAAATACAAAGGATATATTGAGCGAGAAAAAGCTATCGCCGACAAGATGCACAGATTAGAGAACATCAAAATCAAGGGACGTTTCAGATACAAAGAGCTACATGAGATTTCAACAGAGGGAAGACAGAAACTTGAAAAGATTAATCCAGAGACATTAGCACAAGCAAGCAGAATTCCCGGAGTATCTCCAAGTGACATTAATGTACTCTTAATACTATTAGGACGCTAAACATTTTCAACAAGAATAAAAGTAAGATTGATATGCAATAATTGCGTTTCACGTGAAACCGAACAACAAATAAAACTCTGATATAATGAAAATTAGACATTCACAAAATGCTTAAAGCAGCAGAACTAACAGAAGACAAAACAAGAAAATAATAAAAATAGAACATGAACAACCAATTATTATTAGACCATCTGCGTTGCATTCCGGATTGGCCAATTAAAGGTGTCAACTTCAGAGACGTTACTACCTTATTTAAAAGCCCGGAAGCCTTAAACGAAATCACTAACGAGATGTTTAAACTTTATAAAGATAAAGAGATAACAAAAATCGTTGGGATAGAAAGCCGAGGCTTCGTCATGTCCTCAGCTGTTGCAGTTAAATTAGGTGCAGGCATCGTATTGTGTAGAAAACCCGGCAAGTTACCTTGTGAAACCGTTCAAGAAAGTTATGCTAAAGAGTACGGAATAGACACTATAGAAATTCATAAAGATGCCATAAGTGAGAAAGACACCATTCTTCTCCACGACGATTTACTCGCAACAGGAGGCACGATGAAGGCCGCATGTAACCTTGTTAAGAAGTTCCACCCAAAGAAAATCTATTGCAATTTCATTATAGAACTTTCTTCAGAATTCCCGAATAGCCGAAAGCTCTTTGACAAAGATGTAGAAATAACATCATTATTGAAGTTTTAGAAAGTACAAATCACGTCCGTTTCACGTGAAACAAGATTCTAATCTTCCCCTTTATATAAAGGAAATGTACAGGTATGACATACGAAGAAAACGAAAAAAGGCTGGCCTATTTGAAGAACATCGTACTCAATATGCCTGACAAACCGGGCAGTTATCAGTTTTATGATGAGGACCACATTATTATATATGTGGGCAAGGCTAAGCGACTTAAGCAGCGTGTCTCCTCTTACTTTCATAAAGAAGTGGACCGATTTAAGACAAAAGTGCTGGTATCTAAAATCCGAGACATCAGCTATACGGTTGTCAATACAGAGGAAGATGCACTCCTACTTGAGAACAGTTTGATCAAAAAATACAATCCGCGGTACAACGTTTTACTTAAAGATGGAAAGACATATCCAAGTATTTGCATCACCAACGAATACTTTCCGCGGATATTTAAGACCCGAACTATCAACAAAAATTATGGAACTTACTATGGCCCCTTCCCACATATCGGAAGCATGAATGCCATTCTTGACATCATCAAACAGCTTTACAAGCCACGCACCTGCCACCAACCTATTACAAAAGAAGGCATACAACAAGGTAAATACAAGCCGTGTTTAGAATACCATATCCACAATTGTGATGCTCCATGTATCAGCAAACAGAGTTATGAAGACTATCAGGAGAACATGAATCAAGCTCGCGAAATCCTCAAAGGAAACACACGTGAGGTCGGAAAACGACTTTATGAGCTGATGATAAAGAATGCCGAATGCCTGAAATTTGAGGTTGCTCAAGACCTAAAAAGAAAGATATCACTCCTCAATGACTTTGTTTCTAAGAGCGAAGTCGTCAGTCACACGATTGACGATGTGGACGTATTCACCATCGTAGATGATGACAATAGGCGGAATGCCTACATTAATTATATACACGTTCGCAAGGGAACCATCAACCAAAGCTTCACATTCGAGTATAAAAGAAAGCTGGAAGAGAGTGACGAAGAACTCTTGATTACGGCCATACCTGATATAAGAGAGCGTTTCAACAGCCATGCCAAAGAAATCATTGTTCCGTTTGATATGGAGTGGAGAATGAAAGATGCAGACTTCATTATCCCTAAGAAAGGTGACAAAAAACACCTTCTTGAACTCTCAGAAATGAACGGGAAGCAATATAAGTTCGACCGGTTGAAACAGGCAGAGAAGCTCAATCCCGAGCAAAGACAGACCCGATTGATGAAGGAACTGCAAAACAAACTTAAACTTCCCAAGCTACCTTATCACATAGAATGCTTCGACAACAGCAACATTTCGGGCACAGATGCCGTGGCAGGCTGCATTGTTTACAAGAAAATGAAACCCTCTCGCAAGGACTATCGCAAGTATAATATCAAGACAGTTACGGGACCTGATGACTATGCCTCCATGCAAGAAGTCGTCCGTCGCCACTATCGTCGCATGTTAAAAGAGCAGCAACCCCTGCCCGACCTCATCATTACCGACGGAGGGAAAGGACAAATGGACGTCGTCAGAGCTGTTATTGAAGGCGAACTCCACCTTGATATCCCCATTGCCGGACTCGCTAAAGACAACCGCCACCGCACGAACGAACTGCTTTACGGCCAACCTCCGCAGACCATCGGACTCGATATAAAGAGCGAACTTTTTAAGGTGCTCACCCAAATACAAGACGAAGTGCACCGCTACGCCATCACTTTCCATCGCAACAAACGCTCAAAACACGCACTACATAGCGAACTTGACGACATCAAAGGACTCGGTCCGAAAGGCAAAGAGGCTTTGTTAAAGCAACTAAAGAGCGTGAAACAGATACAAGCAGCTGATAATCAAACCATTATATCTATATTAGGAAAGGCGAAAGGCACCCTCGTTTATCAACATTTTCACCCGGAAACAGCCGAAACAAAATAATTTTTAGTATATTTGCCCTATGAGAATCGTCATTCAATGTACCACCAACGCCTCCGTAACCATCGACAATCAGGTCACGGCAGCTATCGGTAAGGGCTACGTTATCTTGGTCGGTATCGAGCAAAACGACACAAAAGACGACGCTAACTGGCTGATTCACAAAATAATAGGCCTTAGAATCTTCGACGATGAACAAGGCGTTATGAACCTATCCATCATGGATATACAAGGTGAAATTCTTGTTGTTTCGCAGTTCACCCTGCTTGCAAGCTACAAAAAAGGCAACAGACCGTCATGGATTCGGGCCGCAACACACGACATATCCGTGCCACTCTACAACTTTTTCTGTACCAAACTGTCTGCCCAACTCGGTCGAAACGTCGCCACAGGAAGCTTTGGAGCCGACATGAAAGTGGCACTCATCAACGACGGTCCCGTCACGATTTGCATGGATAGTAAGGCGAGAGAGTAAGCCTCTCTGCTAATCTCGCCCCGAAAAGGGAGGAGAATAATATGATTTTTCCAATGGAAATGAAAGATAAAAAATAAAAGAAGCGAACGAATATTCCATTTATTTGGAAACGATATCAAACTTATAAAAGTCACAATAAACGAGTATAAAACCATAAAATAACCTCAAGTTAGCAAGCATATCACTCCCTTTTCTCTCCAGAAAGGGGCTGAGAGTGAGGCTATTTAAGGCGAGGTATTTTATATTACACCACTATGACCCTTAAAGAAGCACAGCAATCCGTCGACGAATGGATTAAAACTTATGGCGTACGCTACTTCAATGAGCTCACAAACATGGCGTGCCTCACCGAAGAAGTGGGCGAACTGGCACGTGTCATCGCCCGAAAATACGGCGAACAAAGCTTCAAAACGGGTGAGAAAGCCAACCTTGGTGAAGAAATGGCCGACGTACTTTGGGTGCTCATCTGCCTTGCCAACCAAACCGGAGTGGACCTCACGACCGAACTGCAAAAGAGTTTTGACAAGAAAACCTTACGCGATCATGACCGCCATCTGAACAACAATAAGCTGAAATAACAATCAATCAACACACAATATGACATACACAAAGACCATTTTGCCGCAAAACGAAGGCGAAAACACGCAAAACAACGACAAGAGCAAATATGAAAAAGCCCTTGAAATGTACGAAACTAACCTCAATGATGCCGAAGTTCAGGCTACCGTAAAGCAGATTATTGAGGAGAAAGTGCCGCAGAACGACACCCTCAATGTAAAGAAGTTCCTCTTCGGAAGCATTGAACTCACCACGCTCAGCACCACAGACACCGAGGAGAAAGTGCTTCGCATGGTGGAAAAGGTCAACCGTTTCGACCGCGAATATCCCGACATTCCCCACGTTGCAGCCGTTTGCGTCTATCCCGTTTTCACCGAATTGGTGTCCAAAAGTCTTGAGGTCGACGGCGTAGAAATCACCAACGTGTGCGGCAACTTCCCCTCCTCACAGGCCCGAATGGAGGTAAAAGTGGCTGAAACACAGCTGGCTGTGGCCGACGGGGCCACTGAAATAGACATCGTTCTGCCCGTAGGCAAGTTCCTAAGTGGCGACTATGAGGGCGTTTGCGACGACATTTCGGAGATGAAACAAGCCTGTGGAGCCGCCCCGATGAAGGTGATTCTCGAAACCGGCGACCTCGAAACAGCCAGCAATATCAAGAAGGCTGCCTTGCTATCCATGTATGCCGGGGCCGATTACATCAAGACTTCGACCGGTAAGGAGAAGGTAAGTGCGACGCCCGAAGCCGCATACGTAATGTGTCAGGCCATCAAAGCATATCACGAAAAGACCGGCATTCAAATCGGTTTCAAGCCTGCCGGCGGCATCAACACGGTCATGGATGCCATCATCTACTACACCATCGTGCAGCAAGTCCTTGGCGAACAATGGCTCACTAACAAGTGGTTCCGCATGGGAACCAGCCGCTTGACCAACCTCCTGCTCAGCGAAATCCTCGGGAAAGAAACCAAATTCTTCTAAAAAACGGCTCGAAACGCCTTCCTTTCTGCAGTAGAAAGGAAGGCGTTTCTGCCTTCTTCAAACGCAACCTCCCTACCCTAACCTCGCAATATTCTGATAATGGAAAAGAAAATCGCCCTCACTCTTGCCCTTGCAGCCCTCTTGTCAACACAGTCACAAGCCCGGATAGCCATCAAGAAATATAAAGGAGACGCTGTAATCGTCCGCCAATCCAATGGTAAATACAGCCTAATTGGCACTAATCATAAGCCCATTATCACCAATGCCGAAACGATTTCGAAACGCTATTTGGGCTATTTCATCGTCAAAAAAGACGGGAAAAAAGGAACATACAATAACACCAAACAACTACTTCCCCTCGAATTCAGTAACATTTCCCTTGTTGATTACGTCTTTTTCCTCGTCACCAAGGACAACAAACTGGGCCTGTACACCGACGAGGGCAAGCAAATCTTGGCACCAATCTACCAAAGAATCAAACCAACAGACAAGTATTCTGAAGACGGAAAGCGCTACTTTATCGTGAAAAACAATAAGTATGGCATCTGCAACAGCGATGGAGATTTCATCATAGAACCCCGATATGACGACATCACATACAATTCCAACGACTACTTCGTCATGATGAAAGACAACGCACCTGAATATCTTTTCAATACCGAAAACATCATTAAAGGCGTCACTATCGATGACCGTGAACCCATAGGAATCCAAAAAGGTTTTGCAACAATCCTATACTACAACTATAGAAGGGGTGATTTGTGGGGACTACTCAATAGAAATGGACGTTCTATCATCATGCCTCAATACGATAATCCACTGGAAAAATTGGCGTTTATTCTTCCGGATAGTATCACATATCTCATTGCCTGCAAAGACAATCGCTATGGCATCATCGATCTGAACAACAAAACTATCGTCCCATTTCGATACGAAAACATCAAGCCTACCTATCTTTTCAACATCATAGAACTGTCGTCCGAGAGTGGAAAACAGCTCTACGACATGGACAAAAAGAGCCTTGCACTCAACCTATTCTATGACGAAAGCGAGCTCACCAACCATTATCTCTACCTCTATAAAGACGTTTTTGAAACAGTTGTCGACTTCAATTCCATGCAAATTCTCCTGCCTTTCAAATATAATTCCGTGGTAGGACTCAACGATGATGAACACTTCATCGTCACCAAAGACCAGCAAACGGCCCTCATCAACCGTGAGGATAAACAGGTTATCCCCTATGGTTACGACAAAATCACTACTACCGAAAACCCCAATCTCTTCATCGTCAAGAAACAAAATCAATACGCCATCGTCGACCTTCAAAACAAATTGCGCTATGGAATGACCTCCAACCGCATCGAAGACCTTAAAGATCACATCGACATATCCGATCCAACGACGGGTGAAACCATTAAGAAACTGGATTATCAGCTGCGAGAAATCAAATAATTCAGTTGACAGTTAACGCGTAAACAAGTGAACAAATTGATTGCCCATGCGTATGTAGGGACCTTGGCTTTGAACTTTGAACATTGAACTTTGACCTTTAAGATTAGTCCTATTATCAAGATGATTTGCAGGCAAGAGGCATGTAGGGACGCACGGCCCGTGCGTCCATTTCGATAAGCCCATATAAATGATGAGGAAAAAAGAGTGCCATACGGGCAGAAATCCTACAAATCGAAACAAATCTAACAGCTATTGATATGCAAAACGATTTGAAAGATTTGGATAGATTTGTGAGATTTCTCGGCGAAGCCGACTGAAATGGGAGACTTGCCCCACGTGAATGGTTTTCCAAAAACCGATTTACTTTTCATTTCTAATGAAGCGGACGCACGAGCCGTGCGTCCCTACATGCAAATTGCATGCACGTCATACTTCAATATAAATGTTTCCGCTTTCCAATATCAGCCACTTCACCGCACAATCTCACCCACTTTGCACGCCAATTTCACCCATTTTACACGCTAAAATGGCTGAGATTGGAATGCAAATATAAATCGTTGATTATCAATCTAATTCAAACTACCAAGAAGCAACACTAACCTTACCACGCAAAACCCACTCTATCGGCAAGGCATTCTACTCCTCTCCCGCTTCGGGGAGGGGTCGGGGGAGGGGCTTCCTCAGCTCTTCCGCTCAATTACAAAGTCAAGATAGGCTTTTAAAGCCATTTTTATGGCGCTATCCTCCACCCTTTCGTCAATGAATCTCATGCAATCGGCATGGAAACTCCACATCTGTTGGTCGGCATATTCAATGCCCCCGTTGGCCTTGGTGAACGCAACAAGGCGGTCAATCTCAGCCTGCGACACCTCGCGCACCTTTACTTTACGCGCAATAGCCAGCATATCGGCATCGCAAGTTGCGTTTAATGCGTGGATAACGGGCAGGGTCAACTTCCCTTCGAGCATGTCGTTTCCCGTCGGTTTTCCTATTTCCTTCGAGTCGTAATAGTCGAAAATGTCATCTCTTATCTGGAAGATAATACCGAGATTTTGCCCGAATTGCTTTGCAGCCTCCACGTCTTCGTGCCGCGCTCCGGCACTCTCTGCACCGATAGCTGCGCAGGCTTCGAACAAAGCGGCAGTCTTTCTGCGAATGATTTCGTAGTAAGCTTCTTCGGTAATCTCCTTGTTTTGAATGTTCGTTAATTGCAGGATTTCACCGTCAGACAGCGTACGTCCGAGTTCGGAAAGGCGTCTGACGATAGCCTCGGAATGTGTTTTTGAGACGTAAAGTAGGGCGGTTGAAAGAATAAAATCACCCACTAAGACACTCACTTTGTTATCATATAACGCGTTAACACTGGCCTGACCGCGTCGCTCACTACTCTCATCAACGACGTCATCATGCACAAGACTCGCCGTATGGAGCAGCTCTAAGCCCACCGCTGCATGCAAGGTTGTGCCGGAAACTCGGCCAAAATTCTTGGCCATCAACAGGATAAGCATCGGCCGCATACGCTTCCCGCCCCGCTGTCGAATGTGAGTCAACACCTGAGCCAACATGCCATCGTCGTGCGAAAGCGACTGATTGAAGAGCGAAACAAAATCATCGAGCTCTCCAAAAATAGGCTGTTTAATAAGAGATAAATGGTCCATGCTTCCTTAAATTTGATACAAAAATACTCATTTTTTACGGGATTGATGCCAAAACCAAGGATTAATGCCAATTTTTTTGTAATTTTACACCAAACAAAACACCTATGAGCAAACTATTCTTATTGGACGCTTATGCGTTGATATTCAGGTCTTATTATGCTTTAATCCGTGCGCCGCGCATCAATTCCAAGGGACTCAACACCTCGGCCATACTCGGTTTCGTCAACACGCTGCATGAAATCATCACGAAAGAACGGCCGGATTACCTCGGTGTAGCATTCGACCACGGAAAGACCTTCCGCCATGAAGCCTTCCCTGCTTATAAGGCCCAGCGACAGGAAACGCCTGAAGATATCACACAAAGTGTGCCGATTATCAAGGAAATCCTGCGGGCGTTCCATATCCCTATCCTGCAAGCTGACGGCTTCGAAGCCGATGATGTAATCGGAACCTTAGCCATCAAGGCCGCCGAAAAGAATGTGGAAACCTACATGCTCACGCCGGATAAGGACTACGGACAACTTATCCGGAAGAACGTTTTCATGTATCGTCCGCGTCATGGTGGCGGATATGACGTGATTGGTGAACATGAGATTGCAGAGAAATATGGCATCTCTACGCCTGCACAAGTCATTGATTTGCTGGCCTTAATGGGTGATTCTGCCGACAATTTCCCTGGTTGTCCGGGGATCGGAGAGAAGACAGCTGTGAAGCTGATCAATGAGTTTGGCTCGACAGAATCACTCATTTTGCATGTCGATCAACTGAAGGGTAAGATGCGTGAAAAGGTGGAAAATGCAGTCGAAGACATTAAGATGTCGAAGTTCCTTGCCACAATTCGGACCGATGTTCCTATGGAACTCCATCTCGATGAACTGAAACTTCAATCGCCCGATGAGGAGAAACTGGGTGAAATCTTTGCTGAATTGGAATTCAAAACGCTTGCGAACAAAATCTTAAACAAAGCTGAACAAAAGCCAAAATCTATTAATCCGCAACTCGATTTGTTTGCCGTAAATCCGACCGATGGGCAAGTTAGTTCTGAAAATACAAGTTTTGAGAGCATTAAAACCGTAAAACACGATTATAAACTCATTGATAATCAAGATGAAGCACGCAAACTTTGTGACTTTTTCAGGACAAAACAGGTCCTTAGTTTAGACACGGAAACGACTTCACTCAGCCCAATCGACGCCGAATTAGTAGGCTTATGCTTCGCCGTAGAAGCACATCAAGCGTTTTATGTTGCTATTCCTAACGACCGTGAAGAGGCGTTGCAATATGTTAATATCTTTAAACCAATCTACGAAGACCCATCGATTTTGAAGATAGGACAGAATATTAAGTACGACTATATGGTGCTGATGAACTACGGAGTCACGCTGCAAGGCAAGATGTTCGACACGATGTTGGCCCACTATGTCGTGCAACCCGAGTTGCATCACAACATGGATTACCTTGCCGAAACGCTGCTTCACTACAAGACCATCCATATTGATGAACTCATAGGTCCGCACGGAAAGCATCAAAAGTCAATGCGCGAACTCGACCCGAAAGACGTTTATGCATACGGAGCAGAGGACGCCGACATCACACTTCAGCTGAAAAACGTGCTCGAACCCAAGCTGAAAGAGACGGGAACCGAGGACTTGTTCTGGAATATAGAGATGCCCCTTGTGCCCGTTTTGGCCGATATGGAACGCCAAGGTGTGCGCATCGACACCGCAGCCTTGCGCGAAACGTCGGTCATTTTCACTGAAAGAATGAACCTTCTTGAGCAACATATCTATGCCAAAGCGGGTGAGACTTTCAACATATCCAGCCCAAAACAGGTGGGAGAAGTCCTCTTTGGGAAGCTCAATATCATGGAGAAACCGAAGCGAACAAAGACGGGACAGTACGTCACAAACGAGGAAGTTCTGCAGTCACTTCGCACAAAACACCCCATCGTTGCAGACATATTGGACTACAGGGGCCTGAAAAAACTGCTCGGAACTTACGTCGATGCGCTCCCAAAACTTATCAATAAACGCACCGGACACATTCATACTTCATTCAATCAAGCCCTCACTTCCACGGGAAGATTGTCGTCCAGCGACCCTAATTTACAGAATATTCCGGTGCGAAGTGAGGACGGAAAGGAAATCAGAAAGTGCTTTATTGCAGAGCAAGATTGCCTATTTTTCTCCGCAGACTACTCACAAATAGAACTCAGAATCATGGCACATCTCAGCGAAGATGCCAACATGATAGAAGCTTTCCGCGAGGGTTTTGACATCCATGCTGCCACAGCTGCAAAGATAAAACACAAGAAAATGGAAGACGTTTCGGCTGCGGAAAGGAAGCAAGCCAAGCAAGCTAACTTCGGTATTATCTATGGAATTACCACCTATGGGCTGGCACAACGCATGGGAATTGACAACAATGAAGCTCGCAAACTCATAGAGGATTACTTCGCAACCTTCCCCAAAGTGCGTGCTTTTATGGAGCAAGCTAAAGAGCAAGCTCGCCGAAAAGGCTATGCAGAAACGCTGTTCGGACGTCGCCGTTACCTGCCCGATATCCTGTCAAAGAATGGCACCGTGCGCGGATTTGCAGAGCGAAACGCCATCAATGCACCTATCCAAGGCTCCGAAGCCGACATCATCAAGCTTGCCATGATACGCATTTGGCGTCGCTTCAAGGCTGAAAACATTCGGTCAAAGATGATTCTTCAGGTGCACGACGAACTCAACTTCTCTGTCTATCCCGATGAAAAGGAACGCGTAGAGCAGATTGTTTTGGAGGAAATGCAAGGTGCCTACACACTCAAAGTGCCCCTGACCGTCGATGCAGGTTGGGGAAAAAACTGGCTCGAAGCCCACTGATGAATGTGTAATGTGAAGTGAGTCATGTAGAAAGAGACTGAACGATACATTACACTTTGTGGTAGGTTTCTTCGAAAGGCAGGCGGAAACGTTCGCCCCAAACGCCGCTCGGAACGCGTATTCCGCAGGTAATCACCATGTTTATCTCCGTGTTATAGGGCAATTTTAAAGCCTTTTTCACGCGCCAACTGTCGAAACCTTCGAGCGGACATGTGTCATATCCGGCTTCACTCATGGCCAACATAAACGTCTGGGCCACCAAGGCACAACTCTTATGCACGCTGACTCGCACGTCGCCTTCGCTCATTTGGCGCGTCATCGGTCGGAAAAGTCCGATGCATTGTGCCAGCCCTTTGCGCACAAGTCCCCACAAACCGAGGCACCGGGAATAGGTAAACGGTATCAATTTCCCATAATACATGGCCTTATCCTTGATGCGTTTGTCCTGCCTTTCGGCCGGACTATTGCGCCTGACATTGCCTTCTTCAAAGGCAAGCACAGCCTTTGCGTGCTGCTTATACCGGTCTTGACGAGTCACAAACACTACGATTTGCTGTGCCGAACGGGCCGTTTTTTGGTCCAGACAAGCTGGTACCAATTGCTCCAACACCTGCTTATCGGTCACATGATAGGCCTCCCAAAGCTGCAGATTGGAGCTTGTAGGAGCCAAACTTGCCAATTCTATACACTTTTTCACCGTCGTTTCATCGATCGGTTTAACCGAGTCGAAATGCCGAACGGCCCGCCTATGATTCAAAATCTCTTGTAAACTCATTTCTTATTCTAATTATATCTTGTTGAAATAATGAACACTCACGGCAGAATGGCATTGCCCACACAGGCATTGGGCATCTGAATACGGAGCAAACCACACACGGTCGGTGCAATGTCTGCCATACTTGTGGGGCGGAATGTCTCCCCTTTCGTGATGCCCCACCCCATGAACACGAGTGGGATATGACTGTCGTCGGGGTTCCACAAACCGTGGTTCGTCCCCTTATAGTTGCTGTCCGACACGCTGTTTATCCAGCCCGGTTGAGTCACAATGAGCAGATCTCCCCCACGTTCACGACTATATCCGTTGATGATCCGGTCGCGAATGGGTTGCGGAATAGGTTGTGTAGCTACACTTTCATAGTCGGCAACAAAGGCAATATGAGGCTTTTGTTCTAATAACCGCTTGGCCTCGGCCTTCACTTTCTGCAAATCAAGACCTGCTTCGGCAATACTTTTGTGGTCAAGATAAACGCGCAATGCGTTCTCACCCAGCACAAGATTTGCCGTTGTCCCCATTGCCTGCTGCAGTTCCTTGTTCAGTTTTTTGACCAAAGTCCAGCCTTCAAAGCCTCCCGCAGGCAGCTTATTGGCTCGCATAAAATTAGGATTATGCGCACCACCATGGTCAGCCGTGAGGAAAACAAGATAGTTCCCACGCCCCAACTGCGCATCAAGTGTGTTGAAAAAACGGTCAAGTTCGCGGTCCAACTGAATGTAGGCATCGTGGATTTCGGGCCCGCGCGTACTGTAAATGTGGCCGATAATGTCGGTAGAAGAGATGCTCACGGTCAGCATATCGGTCTCCGTTCCCTGCCCCAGCCGCTCATTCTTCAGGGCAGCCTCGGCCATATCGAAGGTCAACGTGATACCCTTCGGCGTACTTTTCACGTCAAATCCTTTCTTTTGTTGGTGCGCCTTGTTGAATTGTTCCACCCACGCAGGCAACTTGTTCATGTAGTATGTACTCGTGATGAAGCGGCCTTCACTCGAGTCCCACCAGTAGGCTGCGTCGGCACAATGGCCTGCCGGCAAGATTGCGGCACGGTCTTTGAGAGCCACCCCCACCACTTTCGACTTGAAATCCGTAGCAAGTTTCAACTCATCGCCTATCGTTGAAGCCAACAATCTGCGTGGAGACATCTTCCCTTCCTTGCTTTTACTGCCCACCGTTTCTACGCTGTCGTCACCGCAACAATAGGCTTTTTCGCCATTGATAAAGAAGCTGTTGCCGAGTATTCCCGTCAAAGCCGGAACGCTACCTGTGTAGATACTCGAGTGACCAATGGCCGTAACGGTGGGAATATAAGGTACCATTGTGTTCTGACAGCGATAACCTTCGCTCAAAAGACGCTTGAAACCGCCCGCACAAAACTCTCGGTTGTAATAGTAAAAATAGTCCCACCGCATTTGGTCGACCACGATTCCGACTACCAATTTGGGCCGGCTCACCTGCGCATGACCCAAGAACGGACAGACCATCAGCAGCAAAATAAGAAGTGATTTCTTCATTGTTTTTATTGATTTTAGTATTTTCTATAATTGGCCTTAGCCTCCGTTTGCATGTAGGGACGCACAGCTCGTGCGTCCGCTCAACACGCTACATTCACCAAGCAGGCCATTCAAGGGGGTTATTCACATGGAGCGGACACACGAACCCTACGTCCCTACATCGCAAAAAGGCCTTTCAAGCTCGCTCTCCCCTCCCCTCGGGAGGGGCTGGGGGTGGGCCTTTTGTCTACTGACTCACTCTTTCGCAATACGCCCTCACGTCTTTCCAATGATAATATGGGTAAAGATCGGTCTTAATGGGCAGCTTTGCTTCGTTCTCATTGCGCAATATTTTCACCAAAATGTCGTCACTTCCCGCCTTCCGATAGAACACAAACTGCAGGTTGCAGGCCATGGGAAAGATGCGATAGTCGCTCCATCCGATTGCAGGAAGCTGCTCCAAGTCGGCCACTTGCACCCCTGTTCCGTCCAAACCCAGCAGACATGTCAGCGGCATCACCATCGTATCGTGACCGTAACGCAGCGTTGCTCCGGGGTGATTCAGGCGCAAACAGCTGTCAGCCTCACTGACAATCTTCCGCAAAAGATAGCGCTGTGAAGTCGGTTGGCGGCCGCCGTTGAGTGGCGAAGGCCCAAAGTTTATGTACCACCATGCGTTACCTACCTGCCAAATATCATAGATTTCGTCATCGTTAAAAAGGTCATAAAGCGACATTGAATGGCGCAGTTCGGTACTCTGAAGATTAGCCGCTTGTTTGAAAAGCAACTCATACAGCTTCCCAAAATCCACTTGTTTCTGCCAGTAATCATCGTCGTTGAAGAGCAAACGCATCACACGTTCGGGATGAAAATGGCGTTTTCTGAAAGCCTCGAACGTGGCTTTCACCTCCTTGGGCATGCGTGTTTTGAAGAGAGCAGTGTCCTCGTGGTTCATGTAATACATGTCGTGATGGCTGGCATCGTGGCTGATTTCCAACGCAGGATTCATGCGCGCGAGTTGCTGCAACGCGTTTTCCATGCTCAGAATGCAACGAATCACCGTCGTACTCTTGGCGTCAACATGGGTCTTTCCCTTGAAAATCTCGGGGAAATTCCGCATCATTCGCTCGGCAATTCCACGGTGTTGCTCGGCCCCAAGCTGTGTCAATTCGCCGTCACGACCACGAGCGGCCTCACTAATACGGCGCAGTTTGGCGAGCACCTCCTGCCCTTTCGGTGTGAGTTTTCCAAGCGAGTCGGCCCTTTCAAGCCAGCGAACGGGTCGTTGATAATCGCGGTTACCGATGAGCCAACGGCTGCCATGTCGTCCGTAATGGCTCAAATAGAACGGCACATAGCCCTTCGGTGCGGGCGTGAGTGTCTTTTGAAGCGGACCGGGATAGGCCAGATAATTACTCGCCGACAGCAGCCTGTCGGCCTTGAAGTCCTGCTTTGCCTGTTGTGCAAAGCTGCCGAGGCAGAGCGCCATCAGCGAAATAATAACGATTTTCCTTTTCATACGCTTACAAAGATAAGCAATTTTTGCCATATTATACAATATATAAAAAAGAAAAAGGCTCCCCCGACCCCTCCAAAGGAGGGGAGAGCGAGCTTGAAAGGCTTTCGTATGTAGGGACGCACGGCTCGTGCGTCCGCTCAAGGTGATGTAATAGGAATGTGAATTACTTGGTTTTATGAGATTGTTTGAGCGGACGCACGAGCCGTGCGTCCCTACATTCCCCGCAGCTTCACGTATGTGGACTCCGTCTTCCCTCCTTTTAAGAAACCAAAGGAGACTCCTCAAACTCGCTCTCCCCTCCCTTTGGGAGGGGTAGGGGGTGGGTTTTAAATTCCTTTACAAATACTTCCGCATAGCTCGCACATTTAGAACCAATGCCTCCTCGGCTACAAATACGCGCCATATTCGCCAAGTTGCAAATTATTGACCATCAAATAATTGCACAATTCGAAAAGAAACGAAGCGCAATCACAGGCAAAAAGCGAAGCAATATGGGTGGGTTTACAAGGTGAAATGGCTGAAATAACAAGGTAAAATGACTGAGATAGCGATGCAAAACAACTGAGATAGCGATGCAAAATAGGTGAAATGGCAACGCAAAATGGCGAAAATGGTATTCCAAAGGCCGCGAAACAAGAAAACGGCCTGCGCATTCTTGCAACGAAATACCCGGTTTTTTGCTCTTCCGTTTCTATTTCAGCAGTCCCCGAAGTGTTAAAAACAGGGAGAGAATATTTACAAAAAGGTCTTCTTCCTCACTTCTTTCGCGCCTTGTTTACCACCACATTGCATCGGCAAACAAGCGCGTATGTATCGAAAAGAAGATGGAAACAGACTTTTAATTATTTCTCTTTTTGCTTTGATTTGTCTATGATAATCTCTATCTTTGCAAGTGTTGAAGGCTATCTCCATACATCATGGCTCAAAAACTCATACAAACGCAGGAACAAAAGCTGGTACAACAGATGCGACTCTCGCAGCAACAGATGCTGCAAGTGCACCTGCTGGAGATGCCATTGACCGAACTTGAGGAGAATATCAACGCTGAACTCGATGACAATCCGGCCTTGGAAAAGGCCGAAAATGACTTGGGACAGACCGAAAACGAGGGAGAAAACGAACTTGAAAACGGTAATGAAGCCGACGATTTCGATAGCCTCAACGAGAAAGAAGAGCGGCAGGACGCCCTTGATTCGGTCTTGGAAGGCATCGAAGGTGATGATGCCATGCCCCTACCCTACGCCAACAACCATGATAATGCCGACTATGAAGAGACCGTTTACGGCGATACAACGTCGTTCTATGATAAACTGAAGGAGCAAATGGACATGCTCATGCTTACCGAAAAAGAGCATGCCGTGATGGAATATCTTATCGGTAGCCTTGATGACGACGGACTTCTGCGCAAGGATTTGGGTACGATTGGCGACGAACTTGCCATCTATCACAACATCGACATCAGCGAACCAGAACTCGAAAAGCTGTTAAAACTACTCCAAAGCATGGACCCTGCGGGCATCGGAGCACGCTCGTTGCAAGAATGTTTGCTGCTTCAAGTGGAGCGAATGCGCGAAGATGGCCGTAACGACCGCTTGTTAGATGCCATGGAGCGCGTTTTCAAAGAGTGTTTCGAAGCCTTCAAGAAGAAGCATTGGGATAAAATCAAGTTGCAACTTGGGCTGAACGACACGCAAACAGAGACGCTTCAACGCGAAATTCACAAGCTGAATCCGAAGCCGGGAGCCTCACTTGGTGAGACCGAAGGACGCAATATGCAACAGATAACGCCCGATTTTATCATCGATACCGACGATGACGGCACGGTGACCTTCACGCTCAACCAAGGCAATATCCCCGAATTAAAAGTCTCACCTGCATTCAACGAGATGGTAAAAGCCTATCGCGACAACAAGAAAAGCATGAGCCGACAAACCAAAGAGGCCCTACTCTACGCCAAAGAAAAAGTGGCCAAGGCACAGGGTTTCATTGAGGCTATAAAGCAACGCCGCCGCACTTTGACGCTCACCATGCAGGCCATCATCGACTGGCAAAGGCGCTTCTTCCAAGAAGGTGACGAGAGCGAGCTGCGACCTATGATACTTAAGGACATTGCCGACAAGACCGGACTCGACATTTCGACCGTAAGTAGGGTGAGTAACGTCAAATATGCACAGACAAAATGGGGCACTTTCCCCCTCCGTTTCTTCTTTACTGACTCCTATACCACGGAAGAAGGTGAGGAAATGTCAACGCGAAAGATAAAAATGGCCCTGAAAGCCGTCATCGAAAAAGAGGACAAAAGTAAGCCGTTAAGCGACGAAGCACTGACCAAACTGATGAAAGAAAAAGGCTTCCCGATAGCCCGTCGCACGATAGCAAAGTACAGGGAGCAACTCAATATACCCGTGGCAAGATTGAGAAGAGGGTGAACCTCCCCCAACCCCTCCAAAGGAGGGGAGACCCGAAACAGTCGGATTTTCGCATAAGAAAAAACAATTGAAAACAAACAATGACTGATAATAACAAACAAAAAACAGGCTTTAAGCTCGTTCTCTACCCTTGTTTTGAATCGAAGGAAACTTATATCGTCTATCAATAAATAACATCAAGCTCACACTCCCCTCCTTTGGAGGGGCCGGGGGAGGCCTCCATTCTATGAAAGAAAAAGACATTATATTGGCAGCACGCGTCATCAGCATGGTATTCACACCGTTCTACCTGCCCATGGTGGGCCTTGCCGCGTTGTTTCTCTTCAGTTATTTGGGTCTCATGCCATGGGGGTACAAACTCACGGTGCTGGGTCTTGTCTATCTGTTCACCATACTTTTGCCCACTTTTTTAATACGTCTTTACCGCCATTATCAAGGATGGAAGCCGTTCGACCTTATCGTTCGGGAGCGAAGAATGGTGCCTTATGTCATCTCTATCGTGTGCTATTCGGTGTGCTACTACCTTATGAGCATGGCTCATATCCCTCATTTCATGGGCAGTATCCTTGTGGCTGCCGTGTTAATACAGGTAGTTTGTGCCCTCATCAACACGTGGTGGAAGGTCTCAGTGCATGAAGCTGCCATCGGAGGTGTAACAGGTGCGCTGCTTGCCTTTGCCATTATCTTCACCTTCGACCCCATTTGGTGGTTCTGTTTGACTCTTTTTCTCTCGGGAATCGTGGGCACCAGTCGCATGATGTTACGCCAACACTCGCTCTCACAGATAGTGGTCGGGTGGTTTATCGGCTGCGTTCTCGCCTTTCTGACAATCGCCATGGTATAGAAAATCAATGAAAGTAAATAATAAACTCATCAAAACAATACAATTATGACACCTATCATCAGTATCATCATGGGCAGCACAAGCGACATGCCTGTTATGGAAAAAGCCTGTAAATGGCTCAACGATAATGCTATTCCGTTTGAAGTGAACGCACTTTCTGCCCACCGTACGCCCGAAGCCGTAGAGACTTTCGCCCGCAATGCCAAGCAAAGAGGCATTAAAGTCATTATTGCTGCGGCCGGAATGTCGGCTGCCTTGCCCGGCGTTATCGCTGCTTCTACGCCGCTTCCTGTCATCGGTGTGCCTATAAAAGGCATGCTCGACGGACTCGATGCCATGCTTTCTATCATTCAAATGCCGCCGGGTATTCCCGTTGCAACAGTGGGAGTGAACGCCGCACAGAATGCCGCTATCCTCGCAACTCAGATGATTGCCCTCACAGATGAGGCCATTGCAGCCAAGATCGACGCTTGGAAAGCAGTCTTAGGTGATAAGATTGAGCAGGCAAATGAGAAGCTGAAGGCAGTGAAATACGAGTATAAGTGTAATTAGAGCGGCCGTAGCAAGCTACCAATCTTATGAATATCGACTTATTTCAATACAAACGACGGGAAACAACCACCGTACATGTGGGTGCCATTGATATGGGGAGTGAGTTCCCCATACGCGTGCAAAGCATGACAACCACCAACACCAACGACACGGAAGCATGCGTCCGACAGGCCGAAGAGATTATCGAAGCGGGCGGAGAACTGGTGCGTTTGACCACACAAGGCACGCGCGAAGCCGAAAATCTGAAGCATATCAATGCGCAACTGCGTGCTGATGGCTACCAAACACCATTGGTTGCCGACGTTCATTTCAACCCGAATGTGGCCGATGTTGCTGCACTTTACGCCGAGAAAGTACGCATTAATCCGGGCAATTACGTTGATCCTGCCCGCAAATTCATCGTGCATGAGTACACCGATGAGGCCTATGCTACGGAGTTAAACAAGATAGATGACCGCTTTGTTCCATTCCTTAACATCTGTAAAGCCAACCATACTGCAGTACGAATTGGCGTAAATCACGGCAGTTTAAGCGACAGAATACGCAACCGTTACGGCGATACACCTGCGGGAATCGTGGAGAGTTGCATGGAATTCTTACGCATTTGCAAACGCGAATCCTTTGATAATGTGGTCATATCTATCAAGTCATCGAACACCGTTATCATGGTTCTTGCAGTGCGATTGCTGGTAGATCGCATGGCAAAAGAGGGCATAAAGTACCCGCTACATCTGGGCGTTACCGAGGCAGGAGAGGGAGAAGATGGACGCATAAAGAGTGCTGTTGGCATCGGAGCGCTGCTGGCTGACGGCATCGGAGACACCATTCGGGTGAGTCTAAGCGAGGAACCTGCAGCCGAAATACCTGTTGCCCGTCATCTTGTTGAATACATCGGGCGACGCGAAGGCCACCTTCTTGTGCCCGGAACGCAGGCAAAAAGCTTCAATTGGTTGCAGCCCGAACGTCGCTTCACCCGTGCCGTTTGTGGCATAGGTGGCAGCAATGTGCCCGTTGTCATCGCTTCTTCACCGAGCGAAAACAAGCAGGAAGCAGATTATATCTACGTAGGTCAGGAGCTGAAAGCGCGTAAGAAAGGATGCAAATACATTCTCGATTACGACCAATATATGGCACTTAACGACACAACAAACGTCTATCCTATCTTCCCGGTGACTGCAATTCCGTTCATAGGTATGGTGAAAGCCGACCTAAAGTTCCTTGTTTTGCAATTCGGAACACCAACAGATGAATATCTTACTTGCCTTAAACTGCACCCCGAAATCGTGGTCGTTTGCACGAGTAATCATCAAAACAAGACGGCAGAACAGCGGGCCTTGGTGCACGAAATGTGGGAGAACGGTGTTCATAATCCCGTCGTCTTCGCCCAAATGTACCGGCACACAGCGGCCGAAAAGAGCGATTTTCAACTCGAAGCGGCAGCAGACATGGGCGCATTAATGATTGATGGACTCACCGACGGACTGTGGTTGATGAACGATGGCGACCTCTCTCAAAGCGTCATCACCGACACTTCATTCGGCATTTTGCAGGCAGCTCGCCTCCGAACCAGCAAGACCGAATACATCAGTTGCCCTGGTTGTGGACGCACGCTCTATGAACTTCGCGAGACGATTGCCCGCATTCGCGAAGCTACCAAGGACATGAAAGGACTCAAAATAGGTATTATGGGCTGTATAGTCAACGGTCCCGGCGAGATGGCCGACGCCGATTACGGTTACGTAGGCGCAGGAATCAACCGCGTAAGTCTATACAGAAAACAGGTTTGTGTGGAGAAAAACATTCCACAAGAAGTGGCCGTAGAGCACTTGTTGGCCCTCATTCGGAAGGACAGAGCCCAAAACAAACAAGGAACGCCTGCCGAATAAAAGGCCTAAACCCATCATTTTTATTGTCCATCAAAACGAAACAAACATGTACACAGCTGACGTTTCACGCTATACACACGACATTTACCGTCGTTGCGGCATGAGTGGTATCTTGCTACCTAAGCTTTCTTTGGGCTTTTGGCACAACTTCGGAGCCATCGATTCCTATGAAAGAAGCCGCCAAATTGCCCATTATGCCTTCGATCATGGCATCATTCATTTCGATTTGGCCAACAACTATGGACCTTCATATGGCTCAGCCGAAGAGACAATGGGACGTTTGATGGACGACAGTTTCAGGCCTTATCGCGATGAACTCTTCATTGCTACGAAGGCAGGATACGACATGTGGCCCGGTCCATACGGTAATTGGGGCTCGCGAAAGCACCTCATGGCGAGCCTTGAACAAAGTCTTCAGCGAATGCATCTCGACCATGTAGACCTCTTTTACAGCCACCGTTTCGACCCGAACACGCCCATGGAAGAGACGTTGCAGGCCATGGTAGACATCGTTAAACAGGGAAAAGCGCGTTATTTAGGCATCAGTCGTTGGCCATTGAAAGCATTTGAATTTGCAAATCAATACTTGTCACAACGCGATGTGCCCCTACTGATCTATCAAGGAAGGCTCAATATGCTTAACAAGGAGGTCATCGACAACGGTATTCTCGACTATTGCAAACATAAAAACATTGGTTTTATCGGCTTTTCTCCATTGGCTCAAGGCCTACTCACTGACCGTTATCTTCATGGAAACATACCTACTGACAGCAGAATGGCCAAAGAAAAGTTCTTAAAGCACGACGCATTGACACCCGAATTGCTGCATCAATTGCACGAATGGAATAAGGAAGCCACTGAAAACGGACTTTCCTTGGCCGAAAGAGCCCTTGATTGGGTGCTCGAACAAGAGGGAGTGACGAGCGTCATCGTAGGTGCCAGTTCGGTAGAACAGCTTGAAAAGAATATGAAAGCAGCTTATAACCGTCAAAATAAGAATTAGTTTGCATTTCAATGATTGTTGTTCGGTATGTAGGGACGCACGGCTCGTGCGTCCGCTCAAGGGGAATAATAAATAAATGCATAAGATTAATAGAGCGGACGCACGAGCCGTGTGTCCCTACATGCATTCGAACAGTTTGAGGTAACGGCGATATTGATAATCAACGACTTGCATCTTGCTTTTTAATATGGCCCATTTTGCGCGCTAAAATGGGTCATATTAGCGTGTAATATGGCTGAAATTACACGGCAAAATAGCTGGGATTAAATCGCAAGATGAATGAAACAAAAAAGCAGGATAAATTTGGTTGCAATCCAATAGGAACCCATAAACCACTCCATCTCCATTCATTAGAATGGAAAAAACGGGTGTTCAGGCCTTCCCGTTCAATATTTTTTTGATGTCGTTGAGCTTGTTAAGGGCCTCAACAGGCGTGAGATTGTTCACATCGAGGCCGAGGATTTCGTCGCGAATTTGCTCTAATACAGGGTCATCAAGGCGGAAAAAGCTCAGTTCCATGCCCTCTCTGTGCTCTGCTATCTTGGCTGTATTAGGCTTTCCTGCACGTCCTACGCCGGCATTATCGGCCTCCAATTCCTTCAATATCACGTTGGCTCGCTTCACTATTGAGCGTGGCATGCCCGCAATCTCAGCCACATGAATGCCGAAACTGTGTTCGCTGCCACCTTTCATCAGCTTGCGCAGGAAGATAATCTTGCCATCTATCTCTTTCACGCTCACGTTATAATTTTTAATGCGATGGAAGTTCTTTTCCATCTCATTGAGTTCATGATAGTGTGTGGCGAAAAGTGTGCGCGCACGTGCCTTAGGTTGTTCGTGAAGATACTCCACAATGGCCCACGCAATGCTGATACCATCGTAGGTACTTGTGCCTCTTCCCAACTCATCGAACAGCACAAGACTCTTTGAAGACACGTTGTTAAGGATGTTAGAAGCCTCAGTCATCTCGACCATGAACGTGGATTCGCCCAACGAAATGTTGTCGCTGGCTCCTACGCGCGTGAATATTTTGTCCACAAGTCCGATATTTGCCCGCTCAGCAGGGACGAAACAACCCACTTGAGCAAGCAAAACAATGAGGGCCGTTTGGCGAAGTAACGCCGATTTTCCGGCCATATTAGGCCCCGTTATCATCATCACTTGCTGCTTTTCCGTGTCAAGATAGACGTCATTGGGCACATAACGCTCGCCCAAAGGCAGCTGGGTTTCAATCACAGGATGGCGACCTTGACGGATATCTATCACCTCGCTGTCGTCTATGACAGGTCGGATATAACCGTTATCTTCAGACGTTTTGGCGAAACTCAGCAGACAATCGATGCGTGCCAACAGGTTTGCATTGATTTGAATCTGCGGAATGAAGTCTTGCATGGCCAATATCAGCTCACTGAACAGGCGTGCTTCCAACGCAAGAATTTTCTCGTCGGCACCGAGTATCTTGTCTTCGTATTCTTTAAGCTCTTGTGTGATGTACCGTTCGGCCTGCGCCAGTGTCTGTTTGCGTACCCATGTGTTGGGAACCTTGCTTTTAAAGGTGTTACGTACCTCAAGATAATAGCCGAAAACATTGTTATAACCCACTTTTAAGCTTGTTATTCCCGTCTTTTCTGCCTCTCTTTCCTGAATATTCAGCACGTAATCCTTACTGTTTTTGCTTAAAGCACGCAGCTCATCCAGCTCTTCATTGCAACCATCGGCTATGACATCGCCCTTCGCAATCAGCTGCGGAGGGTCGGGTTGTATCTCTTTTTCGATTCGATTTTTGATGCTTTCACAGAGGTTCAGCTGCTCTCCTATGCGCTTCAAAGCCTCATTTTCGGCATAAAGACAAGCCTCTTTGATGGGCCTAACAGCGTCAAGTGCATTCCTTAACTGAACCACTTCGCGCGGCGAAACACGTCCAACTGCCACCTTAGATATAATGCGTTCGAGGTCTCCCACACGGTGAAGTTGCTCGTTAATAAGCTGCCTGAACTCCGGTTTTTGGAAGAAATAGTCGACGATATCCAGCCGTTCTGTGATGGGAAATACGTCTTTTAAGGGGAAAACAAGCCAGCGCCTGAGCATTCGGCCGCCCATAGCTGTGACCGTTTTATCAATGACATTGAGTAGTGAACTGCCGTCTTCTTGCATCGGAGACACCAGTTCTAACGAGCGAATTGTAAAGCGATCGAGACGCACATACTTCTCTTCTTCGATGCGAGATAGCGAAGTGATGTGGTTAATATGTGTGTGTTGGGTCAGTTCAAGATACTCCAATACGGCTCCACTTGCAATGATTCCGTTCTTCAAATGGTCTACACCGAAGCCTTTGAGCGACTTTGTTCCGAAATGTTTCAGCAGTTTTTGGTGTGCACTTTGGTCGGAAAAGACCCAGTCATCCATTTCAAACACGCAGTATTTCGTACCAAAAAAGCGTTCAAAATCCTTTTTATGCTCACGGTTGTAGAGCACTTCTTTGGGCTGAAAGTTGCCCAACATCTTCTCAACATAGTCGTATGAGCCTTCTCCTGTGAGGAATTCTCCCGTCGAAATGTCCAAGAAACTCACGCCGCAAGAAGCCTTTCCGAAGTGCACGGCAGCCAGAAAATTGTTCTCTTTGTAGTTCAATACGGTGTCAGTCATAGCTACTCCGGGCGTCACAAGCTCTGTAATGCCACGCTTAACCATCTTATCCATCTCCGTAAGACCCTTCTTTCCCTTGATTTGTTCACGCTTTTTTTTCGGGTCTTCCAGCTGATCACAGATGGCAACACGCTTGCCGGCACGAATCAGTTTAGGCAGATAAGTGTCCAAGGCATGATGAGGAAATCCCGCCATCTCCACTGAATTCTCAGCAGAATTATTACGTTTGGTCAGCGTGATGCCCAAGATGCCCGCCGAAACCACGGCATCTTCGCCATAAGTTTCATAGAAATCGCCACAACGAAACAGCATCAATGCACCGGGATGCTTGGCTTTCATCGAGAAAAACTGCTTCATCATGGGCGTCAGGCCCTTATCGTTTGCTGCCATAATCTATCGCGTAATGATTGAATTCCATTGAATGTACAAAATTACTGAAATTCAATTGAAAGGGAATATAATTTAGGAAGCGTTAACGATTGATAGTCTTTTGAAGTTTAAAGCCATTCAACCGACGACCATCGCAAACCTTAAACCCAACGCATTGGCTATTTGTAGGAAGGTAGATAGTTGCATATCGCTGTTACCTCGCTCGATTTGCGAGATATATTCTCGTTTTTTTCCTATCTTTTCTGCCAATTGTTGTTGTGTAAGTTTTTGTGCTTTACGTTGCTCTCTCAGCAGTTCGGCATAGTAATAAGTATTGGCACGCGCTTCAAAATCCTTTCGTTTAGGTGTTCCTTCCACGCCATATTTCTCATTAAAATACTCACTTGAAGTTCGCAACTTAGCCAATTTGTCTCTATTTAATGTTATCATTATCATTCCTCCATATAGTTTTTAATTATTTTTTCAGCTTTCTTTATTTCGCTTTTATATTGCTTTTTATCTTTCTTTTGAAAAGAATTCAAATACAAAACACATGAACATTGATTAAAACTTTCAGCATCTATTGCAAAGAGAATAGTACGATATTCATTACTTCCCATTGATATTCGTGCCTCATAGAAGTCACTTCCTTCCAGCTTCTTAACGAACTTACTATTTACAACAGGCTGTGTTCTTATTATATGTGACACATAATCAAACTTTTCTTGAAGCTTTTTATCCAACTTCTTATAGTAAGTTTCGTACGATTCAGAGTAGAATATTTCCCTTAATTGTTCCATTGCAAAAGTAAATAATTCATTTTATATCTCAAAACAATATGGAATATATTTATTCCATAATTATATTATTCTTTTATTTGTTTATCATTTAAAGTTAGACAACAGGAGGTGAGATTACAAAGTTACGGAAACTTAATCAAAACGATATAGGAATTATAAAGCATTAACTATAGCTTTGTATTGTATTTTTAGAAAGATACGCCCGGCGCTTTATTCTTTTTATATTTCAATATTTTAAAAGAAAGAAAATAAAAGAGTAAGAATAATGGGTGTGGATATGTCGATAAAAAGTCAAGGAATAATTTGCTTGTTTCATTATCAACATCAAATAAGCGGTTATCAACGCTATTATTGATTATTTTTCAATGAATATCAATGGCATATATAGCTTTTCCACTTAAATGACGGAATAGGTATGATTTGATAAGTTGATAAATATTTCAATGCTGAAAACGTGGAAAAGCAAAAGAAAACTGCTGTATAAGAGGGTTGATATCCACGAGATTTATGGGGGAGGGGGGAAGGTTGTGAATAACAATCAAGTTATAAACAAGATTATCTATGCTTTTTCAGCAGGCTTATCAACACTTATTGTGGATAAATATTTGTGATTATGAAAATAAATATCTATTTTTGCAGTATTAACCTAAGTGTAAAATAGATAGTAATCATATGTCTTTCACACAACATTGCAACAAGATATTCAATCAAGCCATTGGTGATTATCACGTAAAAGACTACATCAATGCCCCTATTTGTAACCCTTTTAAAGAGGGAACCATTGAAAATCGCCTCTATCTGAAGTGTTGGATAGATACCGTTCAGTGGCATTTTGAAGACATAATCCGCGATCCCAGGATTGATCCTGCAGAGGCTTTGACTCTCAAAAGACGCATCGATAAGAGCAATCAAGACCGAACTGACTTGGTAGAACAGATTGATTCGTATTTCAGAGACTTATATAAAGAGGTGAAAGTTCAGCCAAATGCACGCATCAATACGGAGAGTCCGGCTTGGGCAGTGGACCGTTTGAGCATTCTTGCCTTGAAGATTTACCATATGAAAGAGCAGGCTGAGCGTACCGATGCCACAGCCGAACACATTGAAAAGTGCAAGGCTAAGCTGGCTGTTTTAATGGAGCAGCAGGTTGATTTAAGTACGGCCATCGACCAATTGCTTGAGGATATTGCGGCAGGTAGGAAATATATGAAGGTATATCGGCAGATGAAGATGTATAACGATGCCGATACGAACCCCGTGTTATATAAGAAATAGGAGGTAGAAACATAGCCGAAACATTGATATGTTAACCCAATCACCCTGCAACATGCAGGAAATAGGGGTCTGATACGATGAAACATCTTCTCATTATCCGCTTTTCTGCCATGGGCGATGTAGCCATGATGCTTCCCGTTGTGGCTTCGTTGGCACACCAATATCCTGATCTTCGTGTTACAGTGTTGAGCAAACCGTTTGCTCGTCCATTCTTTGAAGGACTCGATAACATTCGTTTCATGGCTGCCGACATTAAAAACGAATATCAAGGTTTTAACGGTTTGAATGCACTTTATCGCAGATTGTTGGCAAAAAACTTCACCGATGTAGCCGATTTCCATGATGTGTTGCGCACAAAATACCTGCGGTTGCGTTTCTTCCTCGGTGGTTTCCGCGTGGCACATATCGATAAACACCGCAAAGGAAAGCGACTGTTGTGTCGGAAAAAAGATAAAGTAAAAGTACAGCAGCCCACATCTTTTGAAAACTATGCAGCGGTATTGGCCCGTTTGGGCTATCCCGTAAAGTTGGATTTTCAGTCGGTTTTCCCTACCGAAGGGGGAAATCTGCGTCGGCTTCCGACTGTAATAGGCGAGAAAAAGGAGTTCCAGCGGTGGATAGGTATTGCCCCGTTTGCTGCCCATAAGGGTAAGATTTATCCCTTGGAAAAGATGGAAAAGGTTATTGAAAAGCTCATTCAGCTTTACCCTTCCTGTCGTATTTTCCTTTTTGGTGGTGGCGGGAAAGAGCGAGAAGTGCTTGATGCGTGGGCCAAGAACTATGCCAATTGCATGAATGCTTCGGCACTTTTGAACGGAATAGGCGACGAATTGATACTCATGAGCCATTTAGATGTGATGTTAAGCATGGATAGTGGCAACATGCACTTGGCCTCGTTGGTAGGCACAAGAGTGGTAAGTGTCTGGGGAGCCACGCATCCTTTCGCCGGTTTCATGGGCTGGAACCAACGCAAAACAGATGCCGTTCAGTTGGATATGCCCTGCCGTCCCTGTTCCGTTTATGGCAATAAGCCTTGTTTCCGAGGCGATTATGCTTGCATGAACGATATCGATTACGAACAAATTGTGGTACATGTGCAACGTATTTTCGATTAAAAAGGCATCTATTATTGACAATATACATTGGAAAATCATGGCTATTATAACGGAATAAAAATGGAAAAAACGCGTGATTTATTGCACAATGTGGGGGTATTTGTGCAAGGTAAGGTGCTTTTTTGTATAAAATATTTGCGGAATTGAAAATAAATTTGTTCCTTTGCACGCAGTTTTTCATTAAGAAATTAATTTATAATCATTTTAAAATTAACTATTATGGCAGAAATTGAAAGCAAGGTTAAAGCTATTATCGTAGACAAACTCGGTGTTGACGAGGCTGAAGTTAAGCCCGAAGCAAGCTTCACAAACGATCTTGGTGCAGACTCTTTGGATACCGTAGAGCTGATTATGGAGTTCGAAAAAGAGTTTGGTATCTCTATTCCTGACGACAAAGCAGAGACCATTCAGACTGTAGGTGATGCTATTAAGTACATCGAAGAAAACGCAAAGTAATAGGATAGCTTAGATTATTTTGCAAATCATAAGATTAGGGATTAGTGATTAAGGATTGGGTTACAACCTGTTGTGCCCGGTCACTAATCCCTAATCCCTAATCAATTTTTTATATATATGGAATTAAAAAGAGTAGTAGTAACAGGTTTGGGAGCTGTTACACCGGTTGGTAACACGCCAGAAGAGACTTGGAAAAACCTGCTTGAAGGCAAGAGTGGAGCTGCACCAATCACCCATTTCGATACAACATTGTTTAAAACCAAGTTTGCCTGCGAGGTAAAAGACTTGAATTTGAATGACTATATCGACCGTAAAGAGGCCCGAAAGATGGACCGTTATTGTCAATTGGCAATGGTAAGTGCCGCTCAAGGCATCAAAGATGCCGGTCTCGATTTGGAGAAAGAGGATCTAAACCGTATCGGTGTGGTCTACGGAGTGGGCATCGGTGGCATTCAAACTTTCCAAGATGAGGTGACATATTACGGACAACACGTTGCTGATGGACCTAAATTCAATCCCTTTTTCATACCGAAAATGATTGCAGATATAGCTGCTGGGCAGATAAGTATACAGTATGGGTTCCACGGTCCCAACTATACTACGACCAGTGCTTGCGCATCTTCGAGCAATGCTTTAGCTGATGCGTTCAATCTTATCCGCTTGGGAAAGGCCGATATCATTGTAAGTGGCGGTGCAGAAGCAGCCATCTGCGAATGCGGAGTGGGCGGTTTTAACGCCATGCATGCCTTATCTACGCGCAATGAAGACCCCGAACATGCGAGCCGTCCCTTTAGTGCAAGCCGCGATGGTTTCGTGATGGGAGAGGGAGCGGGCTGTTTAATACTCGAAGAAATGGACCATGCAAAGGCACGAGGTGCAAGGATTTACGCCGAAATGGTAGGCGAAGGAGCAAGTGCCGACGCCCATCATATCACCGCTTCTCACCCGGAAGGCCTCGGTGCAAAGCTTGTTATGATGAACGCACTCAAGGATGCTGGCTTGCAACCTGAGGACATTGACTACATCAACGTGCATGGAACGTCTACTCCAGTGGGTGATATTTCAGAGGCAAAAGCCATAAAAGACGTCTTTGGAGCCCATGCCTATGAACTCAATATCAGTTCAACAAAGAGCATGACCGGCCACCTTTTGGGTGCTGCAGGAGCTGTTGAAGCGATGGTTTGTGTGCTGAGTGTGAAGCATAACATAGTGCCTCCGACCATCAATCACGCAGAAGGTGACGACGATGAGCAACTGGATTACAAATTAAACTTCACTTTCAACAAGGCTCAAAAGCGTGAAGTGCGTGCGGCATTGAGCAACACTTTCGGCTTTGGAGGACATAACTGCTGCGTTGTTTTCAAGAAATATGCTGAATAATATCATTGATAGAATAAGGCTTCCTTTCCGAAAAGAGAAGGAGCTTTATTCGTCTTTACGTTCCATTCTCGGCTTTTTTCCACACGATATCAGCTACTATAAGCTGGCATTAATGCATAAAAGTGTGATGCGACGCAATGCAAAAGGGAAGCCAGTTAACAACGAACGACTTGAGTTTTTGGGTGATGCTATCCTCGATGCCATTGTAGGTGACATCGTTTACCAGCACTTTCCGGGTAAGAGAGAGGGCTTTCTTACCAACACACGCTCCAAACTTGTGCAGCGAGAAACGCTGAATAAGCTGGCCAAAGAGCTTGGAATTAGCCGATTAATCCTTAGCAATGGGCGTAGCTCTTCACATAATAATTACATGGGAGGCAATGCTTTTGAGGCACTTGTTGGGGCCATTTATCTCGACAAGGGCTATGATGCTTGCATGCGTTTTATGAAGAACCGCATCCTTGCTCAGATGATTAACATCGACAAAGTGGCCTACAAAGAGGTGAATTTCAAGAGCAAACTCATCGAATGGAGCCAGAAAAACCGCGTTCGTCTCGACTTTAATATCCTCGAACAAGGTAAAGACAAGAACGGAAGTCCGATGTTCAACTATCGGGTTGTCATTGAAGGTGTAGACGGATGCAACGGTGTTGGCTACAGCAAAAAAGAGAGTCAGCAACTCGCCAGCAAGCTTACTTTAGAGCGATTGCGCAAAGAACCGAAGTTCATTGACGCCGTATTCGTTGCCAAAGCCGACCGCACAAAGATGGAAGAAGAGCCGGTTGAGAACGTGCCGAGCACGGATGAGGCCGACAATTTCATCATTCCTCAAAGCAAAGATGACAAACTTCCGGAGGAAAAACACGAAAACGTGTTCCGCGAAACCGTTTATGAGGACAGGCCAAGTCGCAACCGTCGTCGTTCACCCATGTACAAAACCGAGAAAGAATCGGCAGAACAAAAACCCGAAAAGGATAAAGACGAGTTCGATTTGAGCGACATCAGTGCGCGAAAGCAGAGCGATGAAGAAATCATTGCTGCTGCCGAAGCCGCCGCTTTCAAAGAATAAGTATATTCAAACGGGCTGTTTTATTCCGTTTCCGAATGAAATAAAATAGCGATACCAATAGAAGAAGCCATAAAATATAGCCGTATTTTATGGCTTTTTCTATTTTTTTGCGAAGAAAATGAAGGTAAAATAGGGTGCAAATCAGTTTATTTTCCCATTAAAATGGGGTGGGGTGGAAATCAAAAATGAGTATATGGAACTATAATCTTGATTTTATGATTTTCTTTTACAAACGCTTTCGCATAACTCGCGTATTTGAAACGGAAGCACAGATGATTAGGAATAGAAGCCGTATTTTACGCTTTTATAAACCATTAAAAACCAAATGATTGAATAAAACAATGCAATCTGCGAAGCAAAACTCGCTGTTTTGCAGACCGATTGTATGGACTTTGCAAGCTGAAATCAGTCGTTTTGTGTGGTTATTTCAATCATTTTCCTATGTAATACGGTCATGATAAGCATGTAGGGACGCACGGCTCGTACGTCCGTTCCATCAACATTGAAAGGTATATACATGTGGTTTAATGAGCGGACGCACGGACCGTGCGTCCCTACATGCATACGAGCATTTAACTTGTCCACCCGTTTACTTGTGTATTGTTAACTGAAGCGGGGAGCGGACGCACGAGCCGTGCGTCCCTACATACATCATATTGAAAACCAATATCAGCCATATTACCGCACAATGTCAGCCATATTGCGCGGTAAAGTGGGTGATATTGCACGACGATATGGCTGATATTGCCAACTGCGATGAGGAGAACGGAAAAGTAAAACGATGGAAAACGGCTTGTAAAAAACGGATAATTGAGTTCGGAGGTCGGTCATTCTTGCTTTTAATTTCTATTTCATGGCACTCCGAAGTGTTAAAATTAGCGCACATTTTTTTACAAAACAAATTTCCATTCATTTATGGCAAGATTTTAAAATAAATGATATATATTTGCAGAAATATTACGAATAACTCGAAACAAAAACAAATCATGGACACATTTTCAAAAAAATTCTCTTTAGAAGGTAAGGTGGCTTTGGTCACAGGTGGTGCTTATGGCATCGGATTTGCCATTGCTGAGGCCTACGCAAAGGCTGGGGCAAAGGTGGCATTCAACTGTCGTAGTGAGCAACATCTTGCGCAAGCGTTGGCCGACTACAAGGCCAAAGGCATCGATGCCCGCGGATATATTGCCGATGTCACCGACGAATCGCAGGTTAAAACGCTCGTCAATACGATTGAAAAAGAGCTCGGAACGATTGATATTCTCGTCAACAACGCCGGCATCATCAAGCGTATTCCGATGGAAGAGATGAGCGTGGAGGACTTCAGACAGGTGATAGACATCGACCTCAACGCTCCTTTTATCGTCTCAAAAGCCGTCATTCCGGGTATGAAACGAAAGGGACACGGAAAGATTATCAATATTTGTTCGATGATGAGTGAGCTGGGTCGCGAGACAGTCAGCGCGTATGCGGCAGCCAAAGGCGGCCTGAAAATGCTCACACGCAATATATGTTCGGAGTTCGGCGAGCACAACATACAGTGCAACGGTATTGGTCCGGGCTACATAGCTACGCCACAAACCGCTCCACTTCGCCAGAAACAACCCGACGGAAGCCGCCATCCTTTCGACCGATTCATCATCAGTAAGACCCCGGCTGCACGTTGGGGAACGCCTGAAGACCTGATGGGACCGGCCGTTTTCTTGGCTTCTGACGCCAGCGACTTTGTGAATGGCCATATTCTCTATGTGGACGGCGGCATCTTGGCCTACATTGGCAAGCAACCGTAAGGCCACGAGGAGCAAGGAGTGCGGAAATCAGGCCGTAATCAGGCCAATATGATAAACCGTTTGACCGCATGTAGGGACGCACGAACCGTGCGTCCGCTCAATAATTCACGTGTATATGTTTTTCAATTTTGATGTAGGGACGCACAATTCGTGTGTCCCTACATGCTTATTGCATTTTTTATGTACTATCAAACGGCTTTCGTGAGGGTATAGGAGCACACGGCCTGTGCGTCTGACCACTGTTGTTTCCTTTTGTATCAACTCTATTTAAATATGAAATGGCAGGGGTAGAGGGCTGGTAACCATAGATTTTTGGGTAAACTCCTTGGTGGAAAGGCATAAAAATCATAACTTTGCAAACGTATTCGTATCAGGATTACAGCGACATAGGGTGTATTCAGCAGTGCAAAGTCCCTGTTTCGCTGTACAATAAAGAACAAAACGTAATGAAACACAACCGATTTTTAATTGCAGGCCTATTGGCTTTACTCCCCATTTTCGGTTTTTCGGCCGACCAATATCAATCCATCATCGTCTCAACCCATGCTTCTTCAAAGACAGCTGCCGTTAATTTGGCCCTGAAAATGGCTTCCGATCAGGCCCACGATGTGCTTCTGCACGCACAACAACAGGATAATAACGTCAAATCAAGCAAGCCGCAATCCAGTTCGCCCGTGCAGGCAGGGAGGCAAGTTGACCTTTATTGCGAGGAATTATCCGACAAATCGTTCTTCGTTGTGATGCGTGCAGCCGTCAATCTCTCGCAACTTTCAGCGGCAATGGTGGCCAAAGGAGAAGGCGAAGTGGCACGAACTGCATTGGAAAGCAAGGCAACCAAACGGCAATTTCAAGAGCTCAACAGCCGTAACGAGACGGAAATCATCAACGCACTCTTCAAACATTTGGGCGAGATGCGGCCGCTTTTTGACTATAAGATAGCGATAGGGAAGAAGCTGATTCCGGCTGAAAACAACAGCTATATGCGTGCAGCTACGGTTTATCTCTACTCAAATGAGAATACAAACCGCTTTGCTAAGATGTATATTTCCACCTTTTCGCTCATCTCGATGCGCAAAGATGAACAGAAAACCGACCGGCTCTTGAACCGTTATCACTTTACTTTCTATCTGCCAAACGGGCAAGAAGTAATCCTGCGCAACAATTATCGGCGCGACAATGACAATGTTATCACTGACAAATTGGCCAAATTGATTTCCAAACGTGCCGAAAGTTATGCCATTGCCGACAATGTGAACAACCCGACAAAGCTGAAAATCATTGACGGAGGAAGTGAACTTTACACCCGAACAAGGCATAAAGTGGGGCGCATTGCAGGCAGTATCGGACGTGTTATTGGTGGAGCTGCAGTGGTACTTGCCACGGGTGGAGCCGGTTGGGGACTGATGTCGTCGGACAGTGCACCCACTAAAGTGATTCGAATGTTTGATTATAAGGAAACATTTTCAGCTTCGGACGCAAGCAAAGTGGGTGAATTTGATCACGGACTTTATATCCCCTCCAATAAACTCAACACTTATACAGACTTCAAAGTCGTGTCTATTTTTCGCCAATAAGCCTTTGCAATATGGAAAATAGTTTGTAACTTTGCAAGCAAGTTAATAGATTATGTATAACAATTGTGGAAAAATTTGGCTGCTTGCAACCACATAAAAAAATGCTAAAACTGCAAAATCCTCTCTGATTTTACGGTTACTTGGTGTTGTTCCACGCTAAAAAGTAATGGAAAATGAGTTATTTATTCTCTTCAGAGTCAGTGTCCGAGGGACATCCTGACAAGGTTTCCGACCAAATTTCGGACGCATTGCTCGACCAGTTTCTGGCTTACGACGCGCAATCTCACTGCGCCATCGAGACGTTTTGCACCACGGGACAAGTTGTTATCATGGGCGAAGTGCGCTCAAAGGAGTATATCGACCTGCAAACCATCGCCCGAAACACCATCAAAAAGATTGGTTATACCAAGGCAGAGTATCAGTTTGACGGCAATTCATGCGGCATTTTGACGGCCATTCACGAGCAGAGCGATGATATCAATCGTGGTGTGAGCCGACAAAATGAAGACGAACAAGGGGCAGGAGACCAAGGAATGATGTTTGGTTATGCCACTATCGAAACCGAGGACTACATGCCTGTGTCGCTTTATCTGTCACATTTGCTGATGCGTACGCTGGCCGAAATCCGTCACGAGGGCAAATTGATGCCTTATCTACGCCCCGACGCCAAGAGTCAAGTGACGATTGAATACAACGACGCTGGTATTCCGCAACGAATCGACACGATTGTCGTGAGTACACAGCATGATGCGTTCCTCAATGATGATGAAGCTATGCTCAATAAAATCAAAGAAGACGTCATCAACATTCTTATTCCGCGCGTGAAAAGCCGTTTAGGCGAGAAAGTATTAGCCTTGTTCAATGACAATATCAAGTATCTCGTCAACCCGACGGGTAAGTTTGTCATCGGAGGTCCGCATGGTGACACCGGACTTACAGGCCGTAAGATCATAGTTGATACATATGGCGGCAAAGGAGCACACGGTGGAGGAGCCTTTTCGGGTAAAGATCCGTCGAAGGTTGACCGCTCTGCGGCCTATGCTGCACGCTATATCGCCAAGAATATGGTAGCGGCGGGCGTCGCAGACGAGATGCTTGTGCAGTTGGCTTACGCTATTGGCGTGGCTAAACCGGTCAGTGTGTATGTCGATACCTATGGTCGGAGCAACGTAAAGATGAGCGATGGCGAGATTGCAAGGCAAATTGAACGACTGTTCGACCTCCGTCCGCACGCTATTGAGCGTATGTTGAAGCTGAGACAGCCGATGTATTTGGAAACGGCAGCCTATGGACACATGGGAAGACGTAATGAAGTGGTGAAAAAGACCTTTACTAGCAGGTATCATGAGCCGAAAACCATCGATGTGGAGCTGTTCACGTGGGAGAAACTCGACCGTGTGGCCGACATTAAACAGGCATTTAATCTGTAAATTCATGTACCGAAAGAGACGGAAAGCGCGTGTTTCCGTCCCTTTTTCATCATAATAGAATGATACAACAAGGAGATTCCATCGCACAAGCAGCACTGTCGGAAGGTGTTCCCGAGGCCGAAGCGCTCGTACATCGGCAACCTACGCCGGCCGAAGTGCTGAGTTGGCTGCCCAAGAACGCCACGCCGGCCCAACAAGATTCGGCCATTCAGGCCCATATCAAGCCGAGCGAGATTCATTGGAGCAGCCGTCCTGACACGCTACACCTGCCGGGTCAGCCCGTAGGGAAGAGCTGGCGGGACGTGAGTCTCCCGAAATACTACAAAGAATCATTCTTTTCGCGTTCCCCTTTGTTCCATCCTGAGCTACCGGGTGGGCGAATGGGCGTTGCAGGAGACCCCATTCCGTATTCCGTTGCAGCGGACAACGTGATAACGGGGCTTCTTTTGGCTTGCTTTGTCATTGGTATAGTGGCCTTCAGAAAGTCGCGTGGCTTCATCGGACGGCAGGCAAAGCACTTCTTCTACGTGCAACACGGCGAGACAACGGCCGTTACTGAGACGGCAAGCGAGCTTCGTTTCCAGTTTTTCTTGATGCTTCAGACGTGTCTTCAGCTGGCGTTGCTGTTCTTTTTTCACACACGTGCCACCCTTAGCGACACGTTTATCGTCGACCAATACCAAGTAATCGGGTGGTTCTCTGGTGCGTTTCTGGTTTATTTCCTATTGAAGATAGTGATTTACACGGTGACCAATCTGACCTTTTTCGACCGTAAGCGGAACGAACAATGGCTCAAGTCGATTCTCTTTATCGTGTCGATAGAGGGCCTGTTGCTATTCCCTGCGAGCACATTGGTGGCCTATTTCGGTCTCCAAGTAGACCATGCTATGGTCTATACCTTTGTGGTTATCGTCCTACTTAAAATCATGTTGTTCTGCAAGAGCTATCTTATCTTTTTCAAACAAAACGGAAGTTATGTGCAGAATATTTTGTACTTTTGCACCCTTGAAGTCATGCCTGTGCTCGCTTTATGGGGAACCTTGGCAACAATTAACGCATATTTGAAAATCAATTTTTAGGATATAATGATAAAGAAGATTTTGATTTCTCAACCAAAACCAGCCAGTGACAAGTCACCTTACTATGACATTGCGCGGGAATATGGCACGGAAATGGTGTTCAGACCATTCTTTAAGGTTGAAGGAATCTCCTCTAAAGAATTCAGACAGCAGAAGATTAGCCTGCTTGATCACACGGCAGTGGTGTTCACTTCGCGTCATGCTATCGACAATTATTTCAAATTAGCCAAGGAATTACGCATCACTATACCCGAAGATATGAAGTATTTCTGCCTCATAGAGACTGTTGCTCTCTACATACAGAAGTATGTTCAGTATCGCAAACGCAAGGTCTTTTTCGGCACAAATGGTAAGATTGACGGGCTGATACCGCTGATGTTGAAGCACAAGAACGAGAAATATCTCGTGCCATTGAGCAGTGTTCACAATGATGACATCAAGAATGTGCTCGACAATAAGAAGCTGAAACACAGCGAATGTGTGATGTATAGCACGGTAAGCAACGACTTCTCGGCCGCAGAAAAGACCGCTTTCGACTACGATATGGTGGTGTTCTTCAGTCCGACGGGCGTTAAAGCACTCAAAAAGAACTTCCCTGATTTCGAACAAGGCGACATTAAGATTGCTGCATTCGGGCCTGCGACGGCCAAAGAGGTGGAAGCGCAAGGCTTGCACATCGACCTTGTGGCGCCCAGTAAGGAATATCCCTCGATGACGGCGGCCTTGAAGGCTTATTTGGAAGCGCAAAAATAAAAGCCTAACAGGTGGATATGGTCACGATTCACTCGGAAAGACTGCCCAAAGAGGAGCGCGTCAGTAGTAAAAAGACCATTGACAGGCTCTTTAATGGCGGAAAAAGCCACTCCATGTCAGCCTTCCCGTTACGCGTGGTCTATATGCTAATGACGGAAGATGGCCCACAACGGCTTCCCAAGACGCAATTACTGGTCAGTGTGCCTAAGAAATGCTTCAAACAAGCCGTTAAACGCAATCGCGTAAAGCGTCAGATAAGGGAGGCATATCGCCGAAATCGCCAGTTCGTGGCCGATAAAATGGAAGACGGAAAAAGCATGGTAATGGCCTTCATCTGGCTCGATGACAAGCTCCAATCGTCGGAAATCGTCACCCGAAAGGTTGTCAATCTGTTGCAACGCATTGGTGAAAAGCTATGAACATGGCTAAAACGATATGGCAAGGTGCAATGAAACTCCTCGTATGGTTGTTGCTGTTGCCCGTTTGGTTCTACCAACATGTCATCTCACCCCTCACACCTCCGTCGTGCAGGTTCACGCCAACGTGCTCCGAATACGCCCGACAAGCACTGCTGAAGCACGGCCCTTTCAAGGGATTGGCATTGGCCGTGTGGCGCATTCTGAGGTGCAATCCATGGGGCGGAAGCGGTTATGACCCCGTGCCATAAGTGCTGTGAGCAGCCCCCGACAAGCATATAAATAAACAATGTGGGATAGATTGGAAAGCAACTTCCCGCGTTTTTAATTGGAAAAAACATGATAAAGAATTTCGTTGAAGAGCTGAAATGGCGTGGTATGCTGGCACAAATCATGCCGGGAACGGAAGAGTATCTGCAAAGTCACATGGTTTCGGCTTACTTGGGCACCGACCCAACCGCCGATTCCCTGCACATCGGCCACCTTTGCGGCATCATGATGCTGCGCCATTTGCAGCGTTGCGGCCATAAACCTTACTTGCTTGTGGGTGGCGCAACAGGCATGATAGGCGACCCTTCGGGTAAAAGTCAGGAGCGAAACCTGCTGGATTCCGAGACATTATACCACAATCAAGAGGCCATCAAGAGGCAAGTTGCAAAGTTTCTTGACTTCGATGGCAGCGAACCCAACAAGGCTGAGCTGGTCAATAACTACGATTGGATGAAGGAGTTTACCTTTCTTGACTTTGCAAGAGAGGTGGGCAAGCACATCACCGTCAACTACATGATGGCCAAAGACAGCGTACAGAAGCGCTTGAACGGCGAAGCTCACGACGGACTTTCGTTCACCGAGTTCACCTATCAGCTGCTTCAGGGCTACGATTTCCTTTATCTCTATCAGCATCATGGCGTGCGTTTGCAGCTCGGAGGCAATGACCAATGGGGCAATATGACCACGGGAACCGAACTGATTCGCCGCACTTTGGGCAATGAAGCCGAGGCTTTCTGTCTCACCTGTCCGTTGATTACGAAGGCAGATGGACGGAAATTCGGCAAAACAGAGAGTGGAAACGTGTGGCTCGACCGCAATCGAACGACGCCATATGCCTTCTATCAGTTCTGGCTCAACGTCAGTGACGACGATGCCCAACGCTATATCAAGATCTTTACCGACCTTGATAAGGAGACCATTGAGGCGCTTGTGGCCGACCATCTGCAGGACCCGGGCCGCCGAACACTCCAAAAACGACTCGCAGAAGAGGTCACAACGATGGTTCATTCAAAGGAAGACCTCGACATGGCCATTGCCGCCAGCAACATACTCTTTGGGAAAGCCACCAAAGAAAGCTTGGAACGGCTCGACGAAGCAACGCTCAACGATGTCTTCAACGACGTACCTCACTACACCATTGACCGCTCCTTGCTGGGTTCACCGGCTGTAGACGTGTTCAATCAAGAGGGAATGGACATCTTCCCCAGTAAGAGTGAGATGCGAAAATTGGTCAAAGGGGGTGGCGTGAGCCTCAATAAAGAAAAGCTCGATACCTTCGATCGCCCCGTAACGGTTGCCGACCTCATCGACGAAAAATATCTCCTTGTGCAGCGAGGTAAGAAGAATTACTATCTTATCACGGTCAAATAAGATTTCATTTGTATGACGATAAAAAAGTCTGCAGGGCACATTACCTTGCAGATTTTTTTATATCTTTGTCCCATAAACCTGAATTTCACGACATGAAACGGCCATTTATCACTTCGTTGTTCCTCATTCTCGCCCTCACAAGCATGGCGCAGGCGTCCAAAAACTATATCACGCCCGACTGGAAACATATCGAACAGCTTTGCACTTCGCGTCCCGACAGCATACGATTGCTGGTGGAAAGGGTCGCAACCCCAACGCCCGAGCAGCCACCGACCATGGCGGAATGCGTGCTGGCCTACTGCGGTCAGAGCTATATCAGCCTTGGAAAGGAAAACGCCAACGAGCAGAAAATGAATAAAGCCCTGCAGAATAAAGAAACAGCCAAAGCCATTCAGCTGGCTGATAAAGTGCTTGCTGTGAATCCGCTCAACCTCTCTGCCCTGCTTGTCAAAGCCCAATTGTGCCGCGATGGCTGGCCTTTTGCAACAGATACGCCTGTTCCCAAGAACACAGGTTACGGCGCTTTGCTCGTTTTCCAGCGGCTTCTTGAGGCTATTGCCGCCACGGGTGACGGCTCACATGCGCATCCTTTCGTGGTCACATCAGTGCCCGATGAATATCATTTACTGCGCGAATACCTTGGAATACAACGTGTCAAGGGGCAAGCATTGGTGGGACATTGCGACATTCTCACGCTTGGTGGGGTGAGCGAACGCTATGATAAGTCCACCATTCACTTCGATATCACGCGCGAGATGGAGCTTCTGACGTTGCTTTTCAAGGGAAAGTAACGGGCAAGGAGCCGCAAAAAGTCGGCTGAAAATTTGGTGGTAGGCGAAAAAACCACTACCTTTGCGCGCAGATTGTCCTATGGTGTAATGGTAGCACTACAGTTTTTGGTTCTGTCAGTGGTGGTTCGAGTCCGCCTGGGACAACAAAAAGCGTCGGAAGATGGAGTTTTCAATCATCCGACGCTTTTCGTTTTACCCCGCTGTTTGGCCTATATTGATGGCCCATTCAAGAATTCATGAGGAGGAATTGACGTTTGATGTTAGCCCACTTGATAAATGATGGGGACAAACAAGAAGGAGGTAAGGGATAAACCGCATCGGGGCTTCGTTGTTTATGCAGCAAATGTGCTACTTGCTTCCCTGCTATCATATACCGATTTGCTTTGAATGGCAAACAAATATGTATGGTTAATGGAGCGGACGCACGCACCGTTCGTCCCTACATACGTTCAAGCTGATAATCAATGGCTTACACCTTGTGTTTCAATCTCAGCCATATCGCGTGGTAAAATGGCTGAGATTGCGCGGTAAAATGACCCATATTAGCGTGCAAAATGGCTGAGATTGAAATGCAATATAGTTGACAGTTGACGAGTAAACAAATTGGCGAGTTGATTATTCCGCGCAGAACGGACGCACGAACCGTGCGTCCCTACATACCCACCTTGTCCATATTGATGTATAAAATGATTGATAGGGCGGGCTGCTCGAATGCATGTAGGGACGCACGGTCCGTGCGTCCGCCAACGTTTCAGTTAACAATGAACGAGTAAACAAATTAACAAGTTGATTGTTCCGCGTCGAACGGACGCACGAGCCGTGCGTCCCTACATACCCACATTGTCCATATTGATGTGTAAAATGATGGATAGGGCGGGCTGCTCGAATGCATGTAGGGACGCACGGCTCGTGCGTCCGCTCACATTTTAGTTAACAGTGAACGAGTAAACAAATTGGCAAGTTGATTGTTCCGCGCAGAACGGACGCACGAACCGTGCGTCTCTATGTACCCACATTGTCCATATTGATGTATAAAATGATGGATAGGACGGGCTGTTCGAATGCATGTAGGGACGCACGGTCCGTGCGTCCGCCCACGTTTCAGTTGACAGTGAACGAGTAAACAAATAGACAAGTTGATTATTCCGCGCCGAACGGACGCACGAGCCGTGCATCCCAACATTCCCATCATGGCTGTATTGATGTATAAAATGATGGATAGAGTGAGCTGCTCGAATGCATGTAGGGACGCACGGTCTGTGCGTCCGCCCACGTTTTAGTTGGCAATGAACGAGTAAACAAATTAACAAGTTGATTATTCCGCGCCAAACGGACGCACGAACCGTGCGTCCCTATATACCCATCATGGCTGTATTGATGTGTAAAATGATGGATAGGGCGGGCTGCTCGAATGCATGTAGGGACGCACGGCTCGTGCGTCCGCCCACGTTTCAGTTGGCAATGAACGAGTAAACAAATTTACAAGTTGATTGTTCCGCGCCGAACGGACGCACGGACCGTGCGTCCCTACATGTTCCTCTCAACCATTTTGTGCGTTTCCATTTTTGGAACATAAAGCTTGTTCCTTTTCTTTCGATTGCAAAGCGGCCCGTTCTCCTTTGCAACTCGGTTGCGAAAAAAACCTTATACCTTTGCCTTTAGAAATCAAAATAAAGAAATATGGCACACGAAGCACATAGCCATGAACATGGCGGAGGCGAAATGAACTGGAAACTTATCGTCGTTTCGGCAGTATTCTTAGTGATAGGACTGTTTCTTGACAATGTTGAGACGTTCCGGTTCATTAATCCTTATCTCGTTCTCCTTATCTATATAGTGGCCTTTATGCCTGTGGGACTGCCCGTGATGCGTGAGGCTTGGGAGCAAATCGAGCACGAACGCGACTTCTTCAGCGAGTTCATGCTCATGTCGGTGGCTGCCATTGGCGCCTTTTTCTTGGGAGAATACCCCGAAGCCGTAGCCGTTATGCTGCTCTATTGCGTGGGCGAAGGCCTGCAAGACAGGGCGGTCGACCGTGCACGCGACAGCATCAAACGGCTCATAGCCTTTCGTCCTGACTTCGCAAGGCTGGCAGATGGGCGTGAAGAACGGCCCGAAGCGGTGACTATTGGCAGCATTATCGAAGTGCGACCCGGTGAGCGTGTGCCCCTCGACGGCCGCCTTTTAGATGCTCCGGCCGCCTTTAATACGGCCGCTTTGACGGGCGAATCGGTGCCCCGAATGATAGAAACGGGTCACGAAGTTATGGCAGGAATGATTGCAACCGACAGCATTGTGCGACTCGAAGTGGTGCGCGAAGCAAGCGAAAGTGCCATCAGTCGCATTCTGAAAATGGTGGAAGAGGCGGCCGAACGCAAGTCATCTACCGAGGCATTTATCCACCGTTTCGCCCATGTCTACACGCCTGTGGTGATAGCCTTGGCCGTGTTGGTGGTCGTTGTGCCGTGGTTGGCCTCGCTGTTTTCGGCAGCTGACTATGCGTTTTCCATGTGGTTGCAGCGCGCTTTGGTCTTTTTGGTTATCAGTTGTCCGTGTGCTTTGGTCATCAGTGTACCCTTGGGCTACTTCGGGGGCATTGGTGTTGCAAGCCGAAAAGGCATTCTTTTCAAAGGAAGCAACGGGCTTGATGCCGTCACAATGCTTGATACGGTGGTGTTCGACAAGACAGGTACGCTCACAACGGGGGCGTTCCGGGTGGAGCAAACCGTGGGTCTTTCACCCGAAGACTTGGCTTTTGTGGCCGCCGTTGAGGCCAAAAGCAGTCACCCGATAGCCCGTGCTGTCGTCGAATTCATGCAGGGAAAGCCGCTTGCAACAGTCGATTCGGCCTGTATAGTGAACGTTCCCGGCTACGGAATGACCTGCGGCGAGTGGGCCATCGGGACGCTTCGGCTGATGAAAAAACAGGGGATTGTCTACGATGAGGCCTTGAATGAGGTGGCAGAAACAATCGTTGCCGTGGCCCATGACGGCCGTTTCGTGGGCTATATCCTGCTGGCCGATACGCCGAAAGCGGGCATTTTTACGCTCCCTCAACGCCTGAAAGCGCAGGGAATCAAGTTAATGCAGGTGCTTAGTGGCGACAAACAGGCGCTCATCGACAAGCTGATAGCGGGCTTTCATGGGCATGGTTTCGTGAAAGGTTATGGAGATTTGCTTCCCGAAGACAAGGTTTCGCATCTTGAAGCATTGAAGAAAGAGGGGAAACGGGTTGCTTTCGTGGGTGACGGTATCAATGATGCGCCCGTATTGGCCTTGAGTGACGTGGGTTTTGCCATGGGAAACATGGGTGCAGATATGGCAGTTGAGACCGCAGATGTCATCATTCAGACCGACGAACCGGCTAAGGTTGTCGAGGCAATTGCCATTGGCAGGCGCACACGTCGCATTGTTTTGCAGAACATTGTCTTTGCCATTGGCGTGAAAGTGCTGGTGATGGTGCTCGGAGTCTTAGGCGTGGCGACCCTTTGGGAGGCTGTTTTTGCCGACAGCGGTGTGGCTTTATTGGCGGTGATGAACAGCATAAGGCCGCTCCACCGGCCCCGGTTTGAAGAGAAATAGCGCCGCTTCCCAGTCCTATACCCAAGGAAAGGGAAGCTGAATGCTTTGAAAACGGAGCATAATAATGTTATGATTGGACAATAAACCGGCCCCTTTGCCTTGGAAAAGTGGCCGGGTTAGAAACTTTTCTTCTCCTTTTAGCGAGACGAGGTGGGCGAGGCTTTGAACAGCTTCTGCGCAAACGCCGTCAGATAGATGCGCCAGTTGCGCCAGATATGGCCGCCGTCGGTCTCCACATACTCGTATTTATAGTGGTTATCGTCAAGGAATCGGCGCAGATCGGCATTGGCTTTGTAGAGGAAATCGGTGTTTCCAATGGCAATCCAATACAGCTTTGGGTTGCTGTTGAAAAGCGTTTTCATCTGTTGTTGGAACGTTTTGTCGGCCTTCATTTCGTCATATAGCGACGGATCTTTCAGGTTTATGGGTTTTGAAAGATGCAATCCTGCGGAGAAAAGTCCGTAATAATCGAAGGTCAAAGGATATAACCGAGCGATGCCAAATGTGTGACCTCCGCCCATAGAAAGGCCGCAAACGGCGCGTCCTTCACGGCTTTTGACGGTCTTATAGTGGCTGTCTACGTAGTTAACAATGTCCATAAAGCTCTCTTCTATGGTCGCTTTGGGCGTTTTCGGACTGATACTGGCCATGAAAGTAGGCTTATACATGCCCTTCGACCACTCTCCCGGGGCTGCTTGACTGTCGGGATTGCCGTTCGGCATCACCACGATCATCGGCTTGGCTTTGCCTGTTGCAATCAGATTGTCCATGATTTGAGATGCACGTCCAAGCTCGCTCCACGCATTTTCGTCGCCTCCTGCACCGTGAAGGAGGTAGAGTACGGGGTAAGCCTTGCCCTTGTCGTAGCCCGCCGGCGTGTAAATTGTCATGCGACGTTGCATTTTTAGCGTCGGACTTTCATACCAAACCTTGGCCAAATTGCCGTGGGGAACCTCGTTGACGCTGTAAAGATAGCCCTTATCTCCCTTTGTTTTGGTGATTATAAAAATGTTGCTGTAGGTGCTGATGTCGCGGTTCATGTAGATGTTTGCAGGGTCGTTGATGTTCAATCCGTCTACGTTGAACGCGTAAGAATAGAGTTCCGGCGAGAGCACGGTGGTCGTATAGCTCCACATGCCCTGTGCGCTTTTCGTGAGTTGTGCGCTTCCCGGTACGTCAATTTCGCCTTTCGGGGTTTTCATTTTCACTGTCGGCAGGAAGTCTCCGCTCACACTTACCTGCCTTGCCTGTGGGGCATAGAGGTTGAAAGTGACCGTTCCGTCGGCGTTTTTCACGGGCGATTGCACGCTGCTTCCATTGAAAAGCTTCTCTTGTGCCATGCCGCTTGCCCCGGTGAGTAGGGCAAATACGGCGCAAAATATCAGTTTCTTGTTCATCATCTATGGTTTTTATGATTGTTGTTTTGTCGACATTTGCACGAAAATCGCCCTATCGACGCAGCAATTCAAGTTTCTCTTTCGGTGCAAGCACGTTGTTTACCTTTGTTTCCCGTGCTTTTATGTCGGCAGAAAGCGTTGCCCTAATGTCGCGGGAAGAGGTTCCGAGGAGGAAACGATAGGCCCCTTCGTCGACTACCCAAGCCGATTTTGTCTCGTTAAATGATGCGAGGTCGGCTGCTTTTACGGTCAAAGTGACCGTTTGCTTCTCGTTGGGTTTCAGCGTTCTTGTCTTGACATAAGCCTTCAATTCGTGTGTGGGTTTGTTGCGTTCAAGGCTGTTGGGTGCAGCAACATAAAGCTCTACGACCTCTTTTCCTGCTGCTTTTCCGATGTTCTTTACATCTACACTAACGGAAATCTCATCGCCTTTATTATCTATTTTGGCATCAGAATACCGGAATTGCGCATAGCTCAGCCCAAAACCGAACGGGAAAGAGACTTGCTTTCCGAAGCTGTCAAAATAGCGATAGCCCACATATATGTCTTCTTCATAGTTGGTATAGTCCACGTTTTTCCGGCCGGTTCCTTTCTTACCTTGGCCCTTCAAATCGAAATCGGGTATGATATCGATAGGGAAATTCCTTGAAGAATAGGCGTCAGAGAAGGCGATAGGCCAAGTCATAGTGAGCTTTCCGGAAGGCGAAACCGCGCCCGTAATGACGTCAGCCACCGAGTTTCCGCCCTCTTGACCGGCCTGCCATGTGCAAAGAATGGCGTCGGGCAGGTGCTTCCATGATGCAGTTTCGATCACTCCTCCGACGTTTAAGAGCACAATAACCTTCTTTCCTTCTTTGTGATAAGCCTGACAAACGCTGCTAATGAGCTTGCTTTCGGCTTGCGTGAGATAGAAGTCTTCCTGCTTACGGTCGAGGAATTCACCGCTGATACGGCCCAAAGTGATGAGTGCTACATCCGATTCTTGCGCCTGAACGGCCAGCTGTTGGGTATCAATCTCCATCTCCGTCGGTCGCGGAGTAGGCAGGAATGCTGCCAACATAGCGACTTTCGGGTCTTTCTTTTTGGCTGCTTCGAGACGCATTTCCTCGTCGGCTTGGCACTTGGCAACATACTTTATGTATGCATTTTGAAGGCTTTTGTCTATCTTGTAGCCTGCATTCTTCAGGCCATCCGGCAGAGATACCACGTAAGCATGGTTCACATTGCCCGACCCGGTGCCCCCGGCAATGAAGTCATAGCTTGAATATCCATAGAGAGCAATTTGCGTTTTAGCGGGTTTAGTGCACAAGGGAAGTGCATTATTGTTCTTCAATAACACCATTCCTTCGGCAGCACTTTGTCGTGTTACGGCTGCATGAGCCTTCAAATCAGGCTTGTTACTGTAGCGATAACCCTGAAAACGAGGTGTCTTTTCGATGAGATTAAGGATGCGAGAAACGTTTCTGTCGAGGTCAGCCTCTTTCAGTTTGCCGCTCTTTATGCCGTCGACTATCGCACTGAACTGCTCCTCTTTGCCCGGTTGGAGCATGTCATTGCCCGCCCATACCTGCTTGGCTCCGTCCTTACCTCCAAACCAATCGGTCATTACAGCGCCTTTGTAGCCCCATTCTTCGCGCAGGATTGTGGTCAGAAGTTCCTTGCTTTCAGAAGTATATATGCCGTTTATTTTGTTGTAAGCAGACATGACAGTCCACGGTTCGGCGTCTTTTATGGCTATTTCGAAAGGCTTCAGATAGAGCTCACGAATGGCACGTTGCGAGATACGGGCGTCTGTATTCATGCGGTTAGTCTCCTGGTTATTGAACGCAAAGTGCTTGATACTCGTGCCAACACCGTTGCTTTGAACGCCCCGAATGTAGGCTGCTGCGGTCTTACCAGCCACTAATGGGTCCTCACTATAGTATTCGAAGTTGCGTCCGTTGAGCGGGTTTCGATGGATATTCACCGCAGGTGCTAACAAAACATCAACGCCGTACTCTTTCACTTCGTTCCCCATAGCCTTGCCAACTTCCTCTACAAGCTCTTGATTCCATGTCGAAGCCAGCAGCGTTCCAATAGGGAAATGCGTGCAATAGTAGGTTGCCGAGTCGCCTTTCCGGTGGGCATTGATGCGCAATCCGGCCGGCCCATCGGCTAAAACGATGGCGGGAATGCCGAGAGAGTCAAGCGGATAGGTGGTTCCAGCAGCGCCGGGAACGATTGATTTTGTCGCTCCTATTACGGCATTATTGCCGTCCACATGCTCCATTCCCGTGCCAATGACGAAGTGAGTCTTGTCTTCCAACGACAGTTTATGAATGATTTCTTGTTTGTCGATGGTCTTTCCTTGCGGCGAACATGCTACGAAAAGCGATGCTATGAGGGCGGTTGAAAACAGTTGTTTCATCTTCATGGGTGGTATGATTTGATTGTTTAACGATGCAAGCGATTGAGTTTTACCTGCGGTTTCATAACATTATTTACCTTTTTCTTGTAGGAATTGACGGCCACCGGACATTCTGTTTCGATTTTATTTGTCGAACTACAAATCATAAATTGGTAGGTTCCGGCGTCCGTTTTCCATGCCGAAGCCTTCTCATCAAACGAAGCTAAGTCGGCTGTCCTCACCTTCATGGTCACCGTTTCGCGCTGTCCTGGCTGCAACAAGCTTGTCTTTGCATAGTCACGTAGTTCTTTTTCGGGTTTATTGAGTTGCTTATTGTGTGGTGCCGCCACGAAAAGTTCGACCACATTCCGCCCGGGTAGGTTACCAATATTCTTCACTTCTACGCTAACGGTGTAGGTATCGCCCTGCTTATTGACTTTCATTTGGTCGTAAGCAAAGGTCGTATAAGACAAACCGAAGCCGAATGGGAAGCTAACCTCCTTGCCAAAGCTGTCAAAATAGCGGTAGCCTACATAGATATCTTCGTCATAATCGGTGTAATCGATATTGGCTTTGACCTCCCGTTTGGCGTCTTTTTTATCATTGCCCCACATATACATCGTGGCTAAGTCTTTCACTTCTTTCACGTCGGAAGGGAAGTTTTTGTCGGAAGGAGCGTCACCATAGGCGATTTGAAAGGTTACCGGAAGTCGCCCGGAGGGGTTTATTGTACCGGAAATCACGTCAGCTATGCTGTTTCCTACCTGCTCTCCACTCTGCCAAGTACAAAGAATTCCGTCTACAAGATGCTTCCATGAGGCCGTTTCCACGGGGCTACAGATGTTGAGAAGCACCACGACTTTCTTGCCATCCTTATGATATACCTCGCTTATTTGGCTGATCATCTTCCGCTCTTTAGCGTACAGATTGAACTCATCTTGCGTGCGGTCGGCCGCTTCGCCGCTCTTTCTACCAATTGTAATGACCGCAATATCGTTAGCAGCAGCATGCTCTTGCAACTGTTGTTTGGTCATTTCAATCTCTTCGGCGCGGTGAAGTGGCTGCAAAGAGAAGGGAGGAAGCCCATTAGGATAGAGCCTTTTCTGCTCAGAAGCGATATGTTTCTTGTATTGATTAATGAGTGGTTTGTAGACAGAGTAGCCTGCATTGCGGAGCCCTTCAACAAGAGAAACTGTGTAACGGCCCACTGTTGTGCCGCCAAAACCGGTTCCTCCGGGAATGATGTCATAGCTTGTACAGCCATAGAGCGCTACGTTTTGGCCTGCAAGTAAAGGCAAAACGTTTTCGTTTTTCAGCAGCACCATGCCCTCAGCCCCGATCTTTCGGTCGTCAGCGGCATGCTGTTTCAGATCTGGTTCGTTGGAGTAAGTATAGTTGTTGAAGTTATGACACTTGACAATAAACTGCAAAATGCGTTTCACATTGCGGTCAAGAACAGCCATAGGCAGACTTCCATTCTTCGCATTGGCAAGCAGTTCGTGATACTGTTTGTCCTGTCCTGGCTGCAACATGTCGTTACCTGCCACCATTGAAGCGGTCGCATTGCTTCCCGCATTCCAGTCGGAAACGACTAAACCTTTGTAGTTCCACTCGCCTCGGAGCACTGTTTCGGTGAGTGAAATGTCCTCACATGTGGGCTTACCGTTAATGCTATTATAGGCAGTCATGACCGTCCAAGGGTTGCTAATCCGCACGGCTAACTCGAAAGTTCGCAAGTAAAGTTCACGCAAAGCGCGCTGACTGACGCGGCTATCATTCGCATTTCGATTGGTTTCTTGGCTGTTGGCTGCAAAGTGTTTGACGCAAGCTGCGGTTCCTTCGCTTTGAATTCCCATCACATAATGGGCTGCTATGGTGCCCGAGAGATAAGGGTCTTCGGAATAATATTCGTGGTTTCGTCCACAAAGTACATTGCGCATAAGGTTCATACTTGGTGCAAGAATCCAGTCAAGACCGTATTCTTTGGTTTCGTTTCCGATGCCTTTTCCGATGCGATAGGCGGCATCTTTGTCCCAAGTAGAGGCCAGTGAGATGCTCGTCATGTAGTCGGTACAGAAGTAATTGCGGCTGTCAAAGTCACGTCGGGCACTCATTCTTAGTCCTTGATTGCTGTCGGCACAGTAGGTTTTCGGTATGCCTAAGCGCGGAATGGCATAGGTGCTTCCTGCCGTTCCCGGAAACTTTGCGTCGTCTCCATAGCTCATTCCGCAGCCTAATACGAGGTGACACTTCTCCTCAAGCGTCATAGCTGCGATTACATCATCGATATTTTCGGCCTGTAAACGGGGCTGTGAAGATACGGTGAGACTATGAAAGCAGGCTACAATGGCCATGATAAAGATGTGATGTCGTCTCATTATTTGAACAATTTAGGTAGGAACTCAGTTAAATAGATACGCCAGTTGCGCCAGATGTGACCGCCTTCGGTCTCCATATAGTCATATTTAAACCCTTTAGAGTCGAGATAATGGCGTAGGTCGGCATTGTTCTTATATAGGAAATCGGTCTTTCCAATGCCGATCCATAGTAACTTTGGGTGCATTGAAAACAGCTTATCGATCTTTTGTTCGCGGTCGGCATAGATTGTATCAAGCCCACCTTGTTGCTGTCGGTCTATGGCTGCGGAGAACAATCCCACATAGTCGAAGACGTCAGGATTGTTGATTGAGATGTAAAAGGAGTGGAAACCGCCCATCGAAAGGCCTGCGATAGCACGGTGGCCCTTGTCCTTTTGCACGCGATAAGTGGCCTCGACAAACTTGATAACGTCAGGGAAAGCCTGCTCAAAGTAGCCATCCATCGTCTTTGGGAGCGCCATTGTGGGCACCTTGAAGCCCTCGGAAGTCTCGCCGGGGCATGCTTCTTGCGAGATATTCCCATTGGTCATAACGACAATCATAGGCTCGGCTTTGCCCTTAGCGATGAGGTTATCAAGGATTTGGGCGGCGCGTCCGAGCTCCGTCCAGGCCTGTTCATCGCCACCAATGCCGTGGAGTAGGTAGAGAACAGGATATTTCTTGCGGCTCGTTTCGTAGCCCGCAGGCGTGTAAACGGTACAGCGTCGTGTCATTCCGGCCGTCGGACTGTCATACCAAACCTTTGAAACAGTGCCGTGAGGCACCTTGTTTACCTTGTAAAGGTCGGCGCGGTTGCCCCCAATAAGGAAGATGCTTGTGGTGTTGGCGATGTCGCGAATGGCATATACATTGGCCGGATCGGTCACCTTTACGCCGTCGATAATCATGTTATATAGGTAGAGTTCAGGCTTCAGACTGCCTTTTGTGGTGAACGTCCAAAGGCCGTTTGCGTCTTTATTCAGGTCGGCTATGCCCGGAGCATCATATTCCCCATAGGGCGTATTCACCTTTTGTGTGGGCAGAAAGTCGCCCGTTATCTGCACCGATTCGGCCTTGGGAGCCATGAGACGGAAGGTGACCGAGTGGTCAGAATGCACCTCCGGAGAAAGTGGAGGCTGCTCTCCAAATAGGTTTTGCTGGGCAAAACAGCATGTTGTCAGCGTTGCCAAGCATAGGGTTGCGAATTGTTTTTTCATTCTATCTAATCGTTTTTTTTGTTGTCATTTGGTTGTTGTTGTTTATTTTTTTTGCCGGATTGCAAGTTATTGGAAGTCAGTCGGTTCTGCAATATGGGCTATTTCGTGCGGTTAAATGGGCTGTTTAAGTGTGCAATATAGCCTGTTTAACCTTGCAATATAGCCTGTTTAGTGTTGCAATATGGCCTATTTAATCTGCTTAAACAGGCTGTTTAATACAGTTAAACGGCCCATATTGCAAACAAGGGGAAGCAGACTGCTTTTTTACTTCGCCTCATTTCCAGCCTTCATTCTGCGAGATATTCGGATTGAGCTCGGTTTCTTTCAATGGAATCGGCAGCAGTTTGTTGCGGTCACGGAAGCCGTAAGTGCTGTTCTTAAAGCCCCATTGTACGCCATTTACCGTGAGTGACGGTATCTGTGCGCCTTGTTTTCCTAGCACTTCTTTGGCATCTCCCCAGCGAACAAGGTCTTGATAGCGCACACTTTCCATGCAAAGTTCAAGTCGTTTTTCCTTTTTAATGTCCTCAAGGGTGAGCGTTGTGAGCGGAGAGAGCTTGGCTCGCTTGCGAATTTGGTTGACATAATCGAGTGCCTTGCCCGGATTTCCGGCCTGAAGGTGGGCTTCTGCCGCCATAAGCAGCACCTCGGCATAGCGCATGACGCGCGGGTTAGTGTACTGAAGTCCCTGAAAATAGGGGGCATCAATGATGCAATCGGCCTTCAACGGGCGCGTCTTCCACATGAAATATCCCTCATTTCCATAGACGAAGGCACCCGGTTGAATGTTGATTCCATAAGCTTTCATCTGCTCATAGGTGCGGAGCGTGCTGTTGAGGCGGTAGCCGTTTGTTCCCTCTTCGGCCACGAAAGCGTCGTAAAGAGCCTTGCGCGGATTCAAAAAACCGTAGGTTCCCGTGGCGATTTCGGTAGCGGCTTGTCCGCTATAAAGCAGCTTGTCGGTGCGCCACCCCTGCATTAAATAGAGCATAGTCATCTGATTCCAAGCTTGTTCCGGGTCGTTTCGCAGCTGTGCTTCGAGCAAATCCTCGCAACAATTGTTGTTGACTGCATGGAGGAGAAGGTCGTATTCGCCGGTGAAGAGCGCGTATTTGCCCGAGAGAATGACGTTGTCAAGCATTTGTGCAGCCTCTGCGTACTTGCCTTGGAAGAGGAAAGTCTTCCCCAAATAGGCCTGAGCTGTTTCCTTTGTGATGCGGATTCCCGTTTCAGCATCGTTGACATCATGCTTCGATGGCAGCTCCCCTGTTTCGATAGCAGCCTTCAAGTCGCTCTCAACAAAGGCCCAAAGTGCTTCTGTTGTGGCGTTTCCGGGGCGATATTCCCGGGGCTTGAGCAAATGATCCACTATGGGTGCGGTTCCCCAAAGCGTCACCAGTTCGAAGTTAGCCCACGCGCGGAAGAAGCGAGCCTCGGCTATATCGCGTCGCATATTGGGCGTGTTTGGCTTCACACGCTCGATAATCAGGTTGGCATTATAGATGATATTGTAGAGATTGACGTACACACTCTGCACCAAGTTGTGGTCGGTTCCGAAGGTATATTCGTTGAGTTTCTCCATTTGTGCGTTGTCTCCGCGCGATCCTCCGCCGCACCAAACGTCGTCAGCAAGCAGGTTTTTGACGAAGAACCAATTGAAATGGTTGGCACGGAAGCTGATATGGAGAGCAGCCAGCGCCTGTTCAGCCTCTTCATCTGTCTGATAAAAGGTTTCTTTACTGCCCATATTGCCGTGCTTGGGAATGTCGAGACGGTCTTCACAGCTCGTTATTCCGAGTGCAAGACAGGCCGTCAGCATGAGTGAAAGATATGATTTTTTCATAAGTGTTCGTCTAAATTACAGGTTATTAAAAGTCAATATTGAAGCCTAAGACAACCTTCTTCGACATGGGATAGGCTCCCTTGTCTATGCCCATGCCCGAGGTTGCATTGGAAGATGCCTCTGGGTCGAAGCCTTTATACTTGGTAAAGGTGAAGAAGTCATCGAGAGAAAGGTAGATACGGGCGTTGCTTACGGCGACTTTGGCGGTCAGTTTCTTTGGCAGGGTGTAGCCCAATTGTATCTGTTTTATCTTGAAATAGGAGCCATTGAAGACCATAGCGCTCGAGCAAGCATACTTATCCATGTCCGAAGCGCCAGCCCGTGGCTGGGTAGCATGGGTATTTTGAGGTGTCCAACGGTCGGTATAGAAGAGCGCTTTCTGCTTGTTTGCAGCGGCATAGTCGGGTCGATTGATGCAATTGAAGATGTCGTTGCCCTGCGAACCGCTGCCGAATACGGTGAGATCGAAGCCTTTATAGGCCGCTGTAAGCGTCAGGCCATAGGTGAAATCGGGTATGGCATCACCGATATAAGTGAGGTCTCCATCACCGATATCGCCGCTGTTGTCGAGGTCTTCAAACGTGGGATTGCCCGTGTTTGGGTCGATTCCCGCGAATTTATAGCCTCGGAAGTAATACACGGGATAGCCTTGTTCAAAGTAAGTCACGGTATAAGTATGGAAAGTTGAGCCTGCCAAGCGAGTGATGGAGGGGTCAATATAGGTGACTTTATTGCTGATAGTGGCCAAGTTTGCACGTATTCCGTAAGTGAAGTCCTTGATATGGTCGCGCCAACCCACTTCAAATTCAACGCCTTTATTGCTCACATTGCCTGCATTTATGGGCGAGGTTTTGCCGCCAATCTCAAGAGATGGGGTGGTATTCCAAATGAGAAGGTCTTTTGTTTTCTTGTTGAAATAGTCGACACTGAGGCTCAATCGACTGTTGAAAAGGTAGGTATCGAGGCCGATATTAGTCTGTTCAGAGGTCTCCCACTTAAGGTCTTCGTTGCCCATTGTGGACGGACTGACCCCTCGAACATATTTGATTCCAGAGGTAAATGGATAGAATCCCGACTGAACCATGTCCGTACTGTAGGCATATCCGCTTAAGGCGGAGAGACTACCGTTCTGTCCCCAGCTTACACGGAGCTTCAAACTGTTGACCGTTTTGCGCAAGGGAGCGAAGAAATTCTCCTCGGATAGTGTCCAACCCAAGGAGGCTGCGGGGAAGTAACCCCACCGGGTATTCTTCGGAAGCAGGGCAAGGTCGGCCGCATCCGCGCGCAAAGAGAACTGCGCATAATACCTTCCAGCATAATTATATCCTAGACGTCCGAAGTAAGAAAGCTTTGCTGTGCGTGTCTTTTCGCCGTCGACACTCTTGGTAGCCGAGGCAGATCCGTAATGAAGATAGTAGAAAAGAGGGTCGTTTTTGAGCAAGGCATGTTCGCCATTAGGGGCAAGTTCGCCTTGAACATAGTCATAGGTAGATTCCTGATATGACATACCAAGCATGGCATTCACATTGTGTTTGCCAAATTGTTTCATGTAGTTTGCAAAGTTTTCCCACTGATAATAGATTGAAGTTGAACTTTGACTGCTCTGCCCAACGTAGTCTCTACTTTGCACACCGTTGCCATAAAAGGGTAGATTTGTGGTGCTACTGCGTGTTCCACCAAGCCGATAACCGAAACGAGACGTGAAAGTTAAGCCTTTAATCGGGGTGAAATCTGCATAGAAAGAGCCGTTGATAGCGAAGCCACTGTTCCTTGAAAGGTTGTTATCGCGCATGATTAAGGGGTTGTATTGTTCGCCCGCATAGAAATTGGATATGCCATAATAGTTTCCATTGGCATCTGTAAGAAGATGCTTTTTGGTGTCTAAAGCATGCTGAACATGGAAAGGAAGCGGTCTTCCAACGTAGGTTTCGGGAGTCAATGGGTCGAGCATCATCACCGAAGTGAGCAGGGACCCATATTCATTGTTGCTTGAAACTTGTCGCACATTGTATTTCTCAATCTGATTGGTAGTGCCAACTTTGAGCCATTTCTTAATCATGTATTCCGAATTAATGGTCGCGGTAAGGCGTTGATAAGTATCGGAATTGCCGGTTACGATGCCGTCGTTGTTCAGATAAGTGAGTGAAAGATAATAGTTACCACGGTCACTTCCGCCGGTAAAGGCGAGGTTGTGCTTCCGCATTTTGCTATTCTCAAAAGCCACATCTGTCCATTTCGTGTCGGTTTTTCCGTCCCAATTAGCGATCAAATAGTCCCGGGTAAAGGTGCTTCCTTCGGTCATATATTGGATATACTCGGTTGCATTGAGCATCTCGGGCACCCGAGCAAGCGATTGACCGGCGTATTGAAAGCTGTAACTGATGCGTCCTTCGCCGGCAGTTCCTTTCTTTGTGGTAATCAATACGACGCCGTTTCCGGCTTCTGCACCATAGATAGCGGCGCTAGCCGCATCTTTTAGGATTTCCATGGAGGCGATATCGTTGGGGTCGATACCGCTGATATTGCTCAAACGGACACCGTCTACTACATAAAGTGGCTCCGAACTGACATTCGAAGAGAAGCCGCGAATGCGCACAGTGGGACTTGCTCCCGGCGCAGCCGAGGCCGAAACGATCTGCACACCGGCCGTCTTTCCCTGTAAGGCTTGCTTGGCATCGGTGATTGTTCGGTGCTCCAAGTCTTCCGATTTCACTTGAGAAATAGCGCCGGTGACCGAACTTTTCTTCTGAATACCGTAGCCAACGACGACGACATCCTCAAGGATTTTAGAGTCTTCTTGCAGTATAATCTCCATGTTTTGCGCTGCTTTGGCTTCTTGTGTGGCAAAACCAATGTAGGAGATAACGAGCGTTGCGCCCCTATGGGCTTTGAGTTTAAATGCTCCGTTGAGGTCTGTAACGACCCCATTTGATGTTCCTTTTTCAACAACACTCACGCCAATCATCGGCTCTTTCAGGTTGTCAACGACACTACCTGAGACATTTATGAGCTCTTGCCCCCATGATGTCTGGCACATAATCATTAAAAGAAACAGGATAAATGACCTGATCGATACTGTTTTCTTCATTTTTGTAGTATTAAATTGTTGCGAGACAAAGGTATGATGTATTCCAAACAAAGCTTTTTTCAGCCGTTCTTTTATTTTTTATATTCGTTCAAAAGTTCTTTCAGGTGCGTTCAAACATTTTCCTATTTGTTCAGAATGCTTTGGTGATAAGGGTTTTATTCGTACATTTGTATCATTATTAAGCACATTTACATGAAGTGTTTCCAATCACAATCTTTTCTTTCTTTGCTTTTCATCAGTGTTGTCTTCGGCTTTGTTTCGTGCGCGAAAACTAAGGAAAAACCAGCCTTAACAGACGAAGAACACGCCATGGTTGTGGCGGATGAAATATCGAATCACAACATAAAAGGGTTTGCGGAAGATGCCCATGGGCACCTTTGGATGGCAACATTCAGGGGACTTAACAAGTTTGATGGCAACAAATTCTATCAGTATTTCTGCACAGATGACTCGACCGGTTTGCCGGATAACAACGTTACGGGGGTGTTTTGCGACAGAAACAAGCGGATATGGGTTTCTACTGTGAACGGTGTTTGCCGGTATACTGACAAAAATACCTTTGAACGTATAGCCATGGACGACAAGAACCTCAACGTTGTTCAATTGCTCATCACGCCGAACAACCGCATAATAATATACACAATAGGTTCCTTATTGGAGTATGATGCCCGCAAAAACCGCTTTGTCAAGCGACTTGGGAACCTCGATCCGCAACATAATTTCATGGGGCGTGTCATCATAGACAGGCACAATAGCGTGTGGATTCAGAACTTAAACTGTCTTCGTCGCTATGAGGGAAAGCGATTATCGTTGGCAGATTCCATCGCTATGCCAAAGGGTTTCTCTCCTACATACGCTTACATGGAGGACGACGGGCGCATCTGGTTGTGTGGTGACAACCGTGTTCTTGTTTACAATCCGGCCGCGCGTGCTTTTGAAAATGCACCAGATGCGATTGCAGGGAGCCCTGTTTTCAGCCATGATCGGATATATTGTATCCACCCATATAATAAAGGTGGACTGCTTATCAGCACTTCTAAAAATGGCATTTTCTATTATGATAAGGCATCAGAGACGCTACTTTCTCCCCAAGAACCGGGCTTCCCGTTCGACGAACCCTATTTCAAAGTTACACAAATGTACACAGATTCCAAGAATAACTTGTGGATGGGATCTTCCGATCAAGGTTATAGTGTCGTCTATCAGTACAATAAAATTTTCAATACCAACAACTTTTTGGTCAAAGCAGTGGGCCATCAATCGGTGTTAGCCGTGGCAGAAGATAAGGCAGACAACCTGTTTATATCAACCAAGATGCGTGGCCTACTGGTGTATAACAGGCGTGACAACACGCTGAAATCGCTTTCTTTGGAAGGTCTTAAAGTGAGCGATTACAAGAATGAAATAGGGAGTTTGCTTGTTGATAGCCGTGGATACTTGTGGATGGCCAACGGTTCAGAAGTCGTCAAAGCACGCTATAATGGTGAAACATTGGTGCCGGAGAAACGCTATCCGGTCTTCTACACCATGTCATTGACGGAGAGTAAGGAGGGAATCGTGTGGGCAACGTCAGCCTCAAATAGGGTTTTTGCATTCATGCCTGACGGAGAAATGAAGCCAAACACACTCTATCCGGCAACCTTTGTCTTCGTTCCTGTGGCGTTGCCGCTGCGTTCCGGCGGACTACTCACAGCTGCTTTCTTACAGGATCTGGTTGAGATAAATCCTCAAACGTTTGAGGCAACGAAGTGGAATGTAGACAATAATGATTGGAAAAAGAGCCTTCCGCGATCGGTTTTCATTCCTACAGACCTCTATGAAGACCCGCATGGGAACATTTTTGTAGGCACTGTGACAAACGGTTTGGTTTGTATTGCCCCCGATCATGTGCGGGTTCATCGCGTTGAAGGGCTTTCATGTAAAGACATTTCAGCGATAGAACCCGATCAAAATGGCAATATTTGGGTGAGCACAATGAACGGTCTTAATAAGATAGATGGGCTTAATGGCGCGATAACTTCTTATTATTCGACCGATGGGATCGGCGGAAATCAGTTCAATGACCGCGCTTCTTGCTGTTTGAAAAGCGGCGAAATGGTGTTTGGAGGAACCCATGGATTGACCATATTCAACCCGGGTAACCATTATACGAGGCAGAATATTCCGCTGGTTTTCGAGATGTTGAAAGTACATAATGAGGTTGTTTCGCCTGATAGGAGCGATTGTATCGATCGCAATCTGGAAGACCTTCCGACGGTTTATCTTAATTATAAGCAGAATAGTTTCAGCATTTCGTTTGCCGCTTTGGCCTATGGTGATTACGAACGGGCCTGCTATTCGTATCGAATGGAGGGCTTTGACGAAGATTGGATAGATGCAGGTAATAGCCATGAAGCATTTTATTCGAATCTCCCGGCAGGCCGTTATACGCTCAAGGTGAGGGCGAAAAGCAAGGGAAACAATGAGTTCACGGCCAAGAACGAACTTGAGATCGTTGTCAGTCCTGCGCCTTGGAACACGTGGTGGGCGTGGACTTTGTATGCCTTTATGTTTGTGATTGTCCTGCTCTTGCTGCGCCGTTTGCGCCTACGATCGATTAAAGAGAAGGCCGAAATGCATCGGGCAACGGAGGAAAAACAGCAGGAACAGCGTATAAACCGTATGAACATGAGTTTCTTTGCGAATATTTCACATGAGTTCCGAACGCCGCTTACGATGATTTCGGGGCCTGTTTCCATGCTTTGCGACGACCAAACTATCTCTGAATCCAACAGGCGTTTGTTGATGATAGTCAGGCGTAGTGTGTCTCGTATGCTGCGTCTTGTGAACCAATTGATGGACTTCAACAAGCTCGAAAACGACACATTACGCTTGAAAGTGCGCCGCATGGACATCATCGCTGAGCTGTTTACGATCTGCGATATATTCAAAGTAAATGCTGAAGAAAAGGGAATAACGTTCAAATCGGTCGGTTTAGAGGACTCATTTCTGATGTTTCTTGACCGAGATAAGTTAGAAAAGATTATGAACAATCTGCTTTCAAATGCCATGAAGTTCACTCCTAAAGGCGGAACCATCGTTGTTAGTCTCGATGTTGCTGCCGGAAAGGCGACCATTATGGTGCAGGATAGCGGAAAAGGAATCCCTGATAGTGAGCTTGAAAACATTTTCCAACGGTATTACCAGCTTGACAATCAGACGAAAGGAAAGCTGAATTGGGGCACAGGTATCGGCCTTTATTATGCCCGAAAGCTGGCCGAACTGCATCATGGAACATTGGTTGCCGGCAATAAAGAGGGCGAACCGGGAGCCGTGTTCACCCTTTCTCTTCCTGTTGATGACTGCTGTTATACCGAAGGCGAGCGTGCTTTGCCCGAAGAAAATCAGGAAGAAATGTTCCCCATCGCCCCTCTTCGCGATACAACCGCAGCCGAAATACACGACACAGAGGGCCGTCCTACGATCTTGGTTGTCGATGATGACACCGAAGTTGTGAATTATCTTCAGACGTTGTTGATGCCTTATTACAATGTGATTTATCGCTTTGATGCTGAGAGTGCTTATAAAGCTATCGGCGAAGATGAGCCAAACTTGATCTTAAGCGATGTCGTCATGCCCGGTAAGACAGGTTATGAACTGTGCCGGGACATCAAGGATAATCTGCAATTATGCCACATTCCAGTGATTCTTGTCACCGCAAAAGCAACGGTAGAGAGCCAAGTTGAAGGACTCAACACGGGTGCTGATGCTTACATCACAAAGCCTTTTGACCCCAAATTGCTGCTGGCTATGATTCATTCACAGCTGGCCAACAGAGAGAAAGTCAGGCAGTTGCTTGTTAGTTCCACGCAGACCGATGCCATTGATGAAAAGGTATTGTCGCCCCAAGACAAGCGTTTCATGGACGAGCTCTATAAGATTATGGAAGCAGAATTGGCCGATTCGGAACTTGATGTGAGGCACTTGACGGAACGATTACACGTGTCGCGCACCAAATTATATTATAAGATGAAAGGGTTGACGGGCACAAATCCAAGCGTATTCTTCAAGACTTACAAGTTGAATCGGGCTGCAGAACTCATTCGAGAAGGCGGATATACGATGGGAGAGATAGCTTATTTGACGGGGTTTAATACGCCGAGCCATTTTTCAACAAGCTTCAAAAAGCAGTTCGGAGTGTCGCCGAGCGAGTATAAATAAACTGTTTTGCAACTCTGTTTTGCCCAAACAGGGCTGTTGCTCCCGCCTTTTCATAGTGCTAAAGTAATAAAATATTGGGGAGAGGGCATTGATTTCACAGATTTTTTTAATAAATTTGTGGATATGAAAATAGGAGTTTTTTGTTCTGCGAATAACGGAATTGATGCCGAATACTTCAAGAAAACCGAGGAATTGGGGGCTTGGATGGCGCGCAACGGGCATGATGTCGTGTACGGAGGTTGCAATTGCGGACTGATGGAAACCATCGGAAAGGCCGTCCATGAGGGTGGGAGAAAGGCCATAGGTGTCATTCCCCGCGTGGTTGAAAAGGGCGGACGCGTCAGCAATTCGGTTGATGTGAACATCGCATGTGACAACTTGAGCGACCGTAAAGACCTGATATTGGCCCAGAGCGACGTGCTGATTGCATTGCCAGGTGGCATAGGTACGCTCGATGAAGTGTTCACTGTGGCAGCCAGCCGCACGATAGGTTATCATGCAAAAACGGTGATTCTATACAACATGAACGGCTTTTTTGACTCGCTTATCGGCCTGCTTGACGACCTACAACAGCGTGGAATGATTCGCGGAAAGTGGTCGGATTATATCCAAGTTGCAACTGATTTGGAGGACATTCAGTGCCTGATTGGGCGTTTATAAGGGTAAGTTCCCATTGTTTTCAGCTTGAAATGAGAGGCGGTTTTCATTATGATTGGCCAGCATGACGAGTCGTTATGCGATTATTTTTTTTCGATTTCATAACCTTTTTCTTTGTATAAATCAAGAAAAAAACGTATTTTTGTGCTATAATTTAACTTTAATATATCAGAAATTATGAAGAAATTCTTTATGATGCTCCTTGTGAGTACTTGCCTTACAACCGCATCCTATGCGCAAGTAAAAGTAGAAGAACCCGAATTTGCAGAAGAAACTCTGCTGCTTACTTCTAACACACAAGGCGTAAAACTCAGTCGAGAAAATGGAACTGTAAAGACCAAGGCCGGCGCAAGCCTTTATCTTACAGGTATAGGAAAAGTAAAATCACGCCTTACTCTGCAAGGTACGAAATCAACCAGCCAAGTAAAAGGTTCAACAGAGACGCGTCTTATCGTTAAAGCAATCAATAATGAAACTGATCCGAACTCGTTTATCAACATATTTAAGTTCGAAATAAAAGGAAAAGAGCGGAGATACCAACTCGCGGAAGCGGGAACACTCTCTAAAACCGAGACAAACAATCTCTCAAGTGTAGACTATAAGGCCAAGAAATATGGTAAAAGTTCTTATCTTCTTGTGCTTGAAGGACTCACACCAGGCGAATACGGTATTGTTATCGGTGACCCCAATCATGAAAATACAAAGAATTCGATGAAAGTTACTACATTTACTGTTGAATAATCAAAAAGATAATAATATAACCATGCGTCTCCTTGACGGGAGGCGCATTTTCTTTGTGTGTAAGTTGGTTGAAAGCATACACATAAAGAGGTGAGAAACCTCTGCTGGCAAGGCTATTTTTTCGCTTTTTCTTGGTAAAGTAGCCTGGCAAATGGCTATTTATCTATCGCCCGATAGATAAAATCGATTGCAGGAAAGGATAACTTTGCCTATCTTTGCAATGTCAATCAAGTCACACAAAGGCTGCAAACGATTGACAGAACAAAGAATATTCACATTAAAAACAAAAACATTATGAAAATAGAAATGCCAACGTTGCCTTATGCAACCAACGCTTTGGAGCCGGTTATCAGTGAACAGACCATCAATTTCCACTACGGAAAGCACCTGCAGAACTATGTAAACACGCTCACTTCGCTGGTGAAAGACACCGAATGGGCCGATAAGAGCGTGGAAGACATCGTGAAAGGAGCACCCGATGGGCCGCTTTTCAACAATGCCGGACAGGTTTTGAACCACGCGCTCTACTTCTCTCAGTTCCGTTCGCCACGTCAAAACAATCAGCCAGAAGGCCGTTTGCTGGAAGCTATCAACACTTCGTTCGGCAGTTTCGAGAACTTCAAGGCACAATTCACGCAGGCTGCGACGACACTCTTTGGCTCTGGCTGGGCATGGCTCGCACAACAGGAGGACGGAAAGCTTGTCATTACGAAAGAAGCCAACGGAGGAAACCCCGTTCGCCAAGGCTTGAAGCCTATCTATGGACTTGATGTTTGGGAGCACGCCTACTATTTGGACTTCCAAAACCGCCGTGCCGACCATATTGCTGCAAGTTGGGACATTGTCGATTGGGACGTCGTTGCCCGAAGGTTGCACTAAGACTGGTTGCCATAAAGGTAAGAAAAACAAACTACACAGGATAACATACACGACAAAGGAAGCTGGCTATGAGGCCGGCTTCCTTTGTCTTTGTATCCCGTAGAGGTCTCATCTAACCGATAGGTCGCATGATTTCTGTCGGAATTCGATGGATATTGGGAAAAAATCCGTAAGTTTGCAGGGAGAAGAATACGGGCCGTAAGCATGGAACAATGTAGCCCCAGCCTCTTCAAACAAGCAAAAACGGAATGCAATGACAAGGATTGAGCATTTGGCAATGTATGTTGAAGACCTCGAAAAAGCAAGGGATTTCTTCGTCAACTACTTCGGTGCAGCCTGCAATGACGGCTACCATAATCCGAAAACCGACTTTCGTTCCTACTTCATTTCATTCGAAGGCGGGACAAGATTGGAGCTCATGAACAAGCCAACCGTTGAGATTAATCACCGAAAGCGGGAAGTTACGGGCTATATCCACGTGGCCTTGAGCGTGGGAAGCAGGAAGAAAGTGGACGAACTGACTGCCCGACTGCGCACAGATGGCTATGAAATCGTGTCCGGACCACGCATCACGGGCGACGGTTACTATGAAAGTTGCGTCGAAGGTTTCGAAGGTAACCTGATAGAAATAACGGAATAGCCTCGTAAAGGTACTTACATATCGACCGTGAAACCATGTTCAGAGACTTGCTGACACACATCTTCGGATTATTTTTCGTACACATTGGTGCCTGTTTGCGCTGGCTGTACCACGAAATCAAGGGGAGAGAGCGTTACAGCTACCATGCTTTCATCACCGATTCTCCATTGCTCGACGGTGTCAAAAAGTTTTATCAAGAGGCCTTTGAAGACTGGAAACGGCAGCAGAACGAAAGAAATGCCCGGGCCAAAACGCTGCTTAATGCCCGCCAACAACGGATTTTCAATGCACTGAAAACCGAAGGTTACGGTCGAGAAGAGGCCATCGAGGCTATGATTTCGGCCGGAGATATCACGCTGACAGACACGGATGTCTTCCCTCGGAACCCCGAATACTTCACCAACCGCGGCTTCGATGCCCTCATCGGTCTACTGTTCTGCCTGATGATCGTCGTGTTTTACTGTTATATCTGTTAAGAAAAAGCCATGTCTCTACTGTCTTCTATCCTTTATCCTGCGCCTCGTTTGCATGAAAGCCGACTGAAAAACCGGTTCAACGGCCGGTGGGTGGTCGTCACGGGAGCCTCACATGGCATCGGTGAAGCCTTGGTTCGAAGGCTGATGCACTATGGGGCTAATCTCTATTTGCTGGCAAGAAGCGAGCCCGAATTGCAGGAGCTGTGTCGCGAAGCACGTGCCATGGGTTGCCGTGCAAGCTACCGTTGCGTCGATTTACGCGACAGATTGGCATTGAATTCTGTGTGCGGTGACTTGGCAAAAACGCTGCCATCGGTGGACTTTCTCTTCTGCAATGCGGGCAAATCTATCTGCCGCAGGCTTGTAGATGCAGCCGATCGGCTGCACGATTTCGACCGGACAATGGACCTGAACTACCGTTCCATGGTGGCATTATCGCTCACTTTACTGCCCGCTTTGCGCCGAACTGGCGGCCAACTTGTCTACACTTCGTCGGTCAGTAGCCTTTATCCTCCGGCCCCAAAGTGGTCAGCTTACCACGCTTCCAAGTGCGCTTCTAACGTTTGGTGCCGCACAGCTGCGTGCGAATGGCATTCACTTGGCATCGGTGTCCACGTGGCCTATCTGCCTTTGGTGCGTACGCCAATGTCGCAAGTCAACCCAAACTACCACGCACTTCCGGCTTATTCGGCCCACGATGCCGCCGGAATCCTGTTGCGATTGGCCTTGAGTAAGCACTTTGCCTACAAGCCGTGGTGGGCTTGGGTGACCGCTCCTGTGGCCTCGTTCCTTGCACCTTTCGTTCGATTCTTTTATCAAAAAGCCGCCCGATGAACCTGTCTTTACTCCGTTCCCTTGTGCGTTTGCATCTCATTACGCCGCGCGGTATCATGCGATTGCTGGGTTGTCTGCTGCGCGAAGGCATCACGTTGATGGCCGTTCTCCGCTTTTCGGCCCGTTATCATGCGGCAGATTGCGCCTTGATTGCCGACGGTGAGCGCATCGATTACAAGGAGTTTTACCACCGGGCACGGTTGTTAGCCGGTATATTGTACGCTGATTACGGTCTGAAAAGCGGCGACCGTGTGGCCTTGCTGTGCCGCAATCACATGGCTTCGGCCTTGCTCCTGCCGGCCCTTTCACGCTTGGGCGTTCACGTGAAACTGCTGAACACCGACCTCGGAAGCCGACAATTGGCCCACCTGATGGCCCGTCCTTTCGCACTTTTCATCTATGATGAGGCCGAAAATACAGCCATGTCGGTGCCCGATTCCTGTCCGAAAACATCGTCCGAAACGCTGATGAAGCGCATGAAAGTACAGCCGTCGACAGTCCGCATTTCCCTTCCTTATATAAAAAGAGGTGGAGTTATCAGCGTGTTGACGGGCGGTTCGAGCGGCAACTATAAGGAGGCTGCCCGCCAAACCGGCATATTTGCGTTCCTTTCTCCATTCTTTTCGCTGCTTCAAGACGTCCATATTGACCGCTATCAGAGCGTGCTTTTGGTCCTTCCTTTCTATCATGGTTTCGGCTTGGCCACGTTGATTATCTCGCTTGTCATGGGCAAACGGATTTGTCTTTTGCTTCATTTTGATACGAATGTGCTTGATGCGATAGCAAAAGAGCACATAGAGGTGATGCCAATCGTGCCGGCTATGCTCGCAAGATTGTGGCAATCGGACCATGCCGAGGCCCGAATGAAGTCGCTGAAATGCCTCATCAGCGGGGGTGACAGGCTGGAAAAGCCATTGGTTGAGAGGACTTCGGCGAGCTTGGGTGATGTGCTTTACAACCTTTACGGCACGTCGGAAGCAGGCTTTTTCATGCTGGCTATGCCGCAAGAACTGCTTCGTGGCGATGAAGTTTCCATCGGAAGACCTATCCGTGGCATGCAATGTGCCGTCAGAGATGCCGACGATGAAGGCGTAGGGACACTGTGGGTGAAGTGCAAATGGGCTATGAATGGCCGGCAAAATCGCTGGCAATCGACGGGCGACCGCGTGTTTCAAGCACCCGATGGCCGTTATTTTCATCGCGGAAGAGTTGACAAAATGGTGGTTTGTGGGGGCGAAAATGTCTATCCGGAGCACGTGGAAGCGTGTTTGAAAGCCCACCCGTTGATTGCCGAAGCACTGGTTTTTGCCGTTCCCGACGCCCGTTTCGGCTCGGTACTTCACGCTCGGATAGAACCTCAAAAAGGGGCCGTGCTCACCGAAGACGCGTTGAAACAATGGCTGAAGCCACGGATTTCGCGGGCCGAAATGCCTCATCGCTTCATCTTTGCCCCCATAAAAATACTGTCAACGGGCAAGAAAAGCCGATGAAAAACGCCTGCCTTGAGCCGGCCGGCTCTCTTGTTTTTGTCGTCCTCTCAGTTTGTTTGAGCAACAACCCCCTTGTCCTTATCGCTCAATTTCGGCCATTTTAGGCCTAAACGTCCTTTTACCGTTTTATGTTTTTACCTTTTAACCTTTTCATAAGCCACCAAAATGCGGGGATAAGGAACAAATCTGCCATCACCCAAGCCACGGGATCGGCATAGCAAACGCCCGTCCAAGTCAACGCCGGCACCAACCAAAGGCTCACACCGCAGCGGGCTAACATCTCCATCACGCCGCTCATCATGCTCAAATTGCTGTAGCCGAGTCCCTGAATGCTGTAGCGTAGAATGACAAGAATGCCCAACGAAGGATAGAACCAGTTGGCGATGCGCATCAAAAGAGCGGCATTTGCAATCACTTCCTGCTCGCCGTTGTTGACGAAAAGCATCATCATTTCGTCGGCAAACGGGTAGATGACGGCCACGGTCAGCACGAAATAGGCGAGCATAACGAGCATGGCATCCTTCACACCTGACTTGATTCGATCGATACGACCAGCTCCGATGTTCTGTCCGCAATAGGTCGCCATGGCCACACCTATGTTCTCCAGCACGCAAGTAAAGAGGTATTTGATGCGCAAAGCAGCTGTGAATGAGGCCACATATACTGTACCAAGCGCGTTATTTGCACTCTGTAACATGATGATTCCAATGCCTGTTATCGAGAATTGTAGGCCCATTGGCACGCCATTATTCAAGAGAATGCTTATCCTTTTGTTGTCGAATTGTCGTTCATCTCCCTGTGGAACGAGCATCGGCATGTGGCGTCTGATGAACCGATAGCACAGCCATGAGGCGAAAGCCTGACTGAGTAGCGTGGCTATTCCGGCCCCTTCGACACCCATTCCCAGCAGCAGAATGAGCACCACGTCAAGCAAAATGTTCACCAACGACGATACAATCAGAAAATAAAAAGGCTGCTTTGAATTGCCCAAAGCCCTGATTTGACCGGCATAAAGATTATAAGTTATGGTGAAAGGAATGGCGCAAAACTGAAGGAAAAGGAACACATAAGCATCGTGAAAGATGTCATTCGGCGTGTTGACAAGCTGGAGAATCTTCTCGCAAAGCAGGCATGAAAGCAGCGTAATGACCACGGAAAACACCACAGCAATGCGCAAAGCGTTGCTCACATAGCATCGCATTTTGTGGTAATCTCCAGCACCGAAGGCCTGAGCCACAGGGATTGCGAAGCCCGCACAGGCTCCGTTGCAGAAGCCCATGATGAGAAACATGATGCTACTTGAGGCACCTACGGCGGCCAAAGCGTTCACTCCAATCCACCGACCCACGATAGCTGCGTCGATAATCAGGTACATCTGTTGCAGCAGATAGCCCAAAATCAAAGGCACGGCAAATTTCAATATGGCGCGAGCAGGGGCACCTTCGGTCATATTTTCAATGTGGAGCGAGGATTGTTGCGTGTGAGAAGACATATGAGGGAATGTTGAATGTGAATTGTTGAATGTGGAATTGAAAGAGTAAATCGCGTAGAATGAAGCATGTTCAATGAGCATTCAAATCATAAAGTTCAAAGTTCAAACGCCAAAGTTCAATGCTAAAAGCTTACGCTTTTCCTTTGCAAAGTTATAAAAATTATAGATAAAAGTGTATCTTTGCGGCATGGGAACCGTCGTTTTGGAACATTTAACCATCGGATACGCGGGGAAACAGGTGGCAAGCGACTTGCAAGCGACCCTTCAGGCGGGCGAGTTCACATGCCTGTTGGGCCCGAATGGCGTGGGAAAATCGACGCTCTTGCGCACGCTTTCGGGCTTTCTCCGCCCGCTCGAAGGCTGCGTTCGCCTCAATGGAAGGGACATTTCGGGTCTCACACCCCATGAACGTGCCGGGCAAATTGGCGTGGTGCTCACCACGAAACCCGATGCCGGACACATCACGGTGGCCGAGCTTGTGGGCATGGGACGCTATCCTTACACCGGCTTCTTCGGCACCTTGCGTAACCGCGACCGCCGGATTGTCGACGAAGCCTTGGCATTGGTGGGCATAGAACCGTTGAAAACGCGGTTGATAGGCACGCTGAGCGACGGCGAACGGCAGAAGACCATGATCGCAAAAGCACTGGCCCAGCAAACGCCGGTGATATTCCTTGACGAGCCGACGGCCTTTCTTGACTTCCCCAGTAAGGTGGAAACGATGCAGCTGTTGCGCCGTTTGGCCCACGAACTCCATAAGACCATTCTCCTTTCCACGCACGATATCGAACAGGCTTTGCAGGTTTCCGACCGCCTTTGGCTCATGGATAGCGGTGCGCTCCACGTGGGATCGCCGCGCCAACTGGCTGCCGACGGTTCGCTATCGCGTTTCATTCAGCGCGGCAACATACGCTTCGATGCCGACAACCTGCGTGTGTTCATCACATAAAAACGCCTCGTTGAAGGCTGGGAGAGGCTCAATGGTGATTGCTCCCTTATATCTTCACGGACAAAAGAGCAGCACCATTTCCATTATACCGTTCCTGCAACCCAATTCTACTTATATCTTCACGGATAAAAACACTGCCCTGAAAAGCAACCCTAAAGACTTTGTTTTCCACCTCCGCCCACTTCGTTTTTCCGTTTCAGCCGTTTTGGTTTTCAATCTCAGCCATTTCGCCGTCCAATTTCAGCCATTTTGCACGGTGAAATGGGCCATATTGCACGACAAAATGGCTAAGATTGAAACACAAGGTTCAAGTCGTTGATTATCAATATGAAGCATCTAGGGACGCACGGCTCGTGCGTCCGCCCACGTTTTAGTTGACAGTGAACGAGTAAACAAATTAACAAGTTGATTGTTTCATGCAGAACGGACGCACGAGCCGTGCGTCCCTACATACCCATCATGGTTGTATTGATGTATAAAATGATGGATAGGGCGGGCTGCTTGAATGCATGTAGGGACGCACGGTCCGTGCGTCCGCCCACATTTTAGTTAACAGTGAACGAGTAAACAAATAGACAAGTTGATTGTTCCGCGCAGAACGGACGCACAGACCGTGCGTCCCTACATACCCACATTGTTCATATTGATGTGTAAAATGATGGATAGAGTGAGCTGTTCGAATGCATGTAGGGACGCACGGTCCGTGCGTCCGCCCATATTTTAGTTGGTAATGAACGAATAAACAAATTAACAAGTTGATTATTCCACGCCGAACGGACGCACGAACCGTGCGTCCCTACATACCACATTGCCCATATTGATATGTAAAATGATGGATAGAGTGGGCTGTTCGAATGCATGTAGGGACGCACGGTCCGTGCGTCCGCCCACGTTTCAGTTGGCAATGAACGAGTAAACAAATGGACAAGTTGATTGTTCCGCGCAGAATGGACGCACGAACCGTGCGTCCCTACATACCCACATTGCCCATATTGATGTGTAAAATGATGGATAGGGCGGGCTGCTCGAATGCATGTAGGGACGCACGGTCCGTGCGTCCGCCCACGTTTTAGCTGGCAATGAACGAGTAAACAAATTGGCGAGTTGATTGTTTCGCGTAGAACGGACGCACGAGCCGTGCGTCCCTACATGCTTCTTGTCTGCAAATTATTTTTAATATAGCAAATCCTAAAGTTCAAAGTTCAAAATTCAATGTTCAAAGTCAAAATCCCTACATCGCTACGCATGTATGTTTCATGGCAAGGCAATGGGCATTGGTTTCCGATATGCGGCACATTCCCGGACACAATCATGCGTCTTTTGTACGATATTAGAATGTTTTTGTATTATTCTGCCATGAACAACGGGCCGATTTCCCTAATTTTGTCATTCAAAGTTGAACAATTATACAACCTTTTCAGATTAAGACATGAATCGTTTAAGGAAAAACATTACGAAAAAACGCATATTGTCGCTCCTCATGATGTTCACATCGGTGGCAATTTGTGCACAAACTAAACTCTCAGGTGTAGTGAAAGACAACACTGGCGAAGCGATGCCGGGAGTCAGTGTGGTGATAAAAGGCACGAATATCGGTACGGTTACCGACCTGAGCGGAGCCTTTAGCCTGCAGACCGACCGCAAGGAAGCCGTGCTTTCTTTCTCATTCTTGGGCTTCGTTACGCAGGAATTGAAGGCCCAACCGGGCAAGTTGATGACCGTGACCCTGCTGGAAGACAACAAAAGTCTTGAGGAAGTGGTGGTCATCGGCTATCAGGAAGTGAGGAAACGTGACTTGACCGGGTCTGTTTCCAAGGCCGATGTGGGGGCGCTTATCAGCACACCTGTGTCGTCATTCGACCAGACATTGGGTGGCCGTTTGGCTGGAGTTAACGTGTCGTCTAATGAAGGTATGCCCGGAGGAAGAATGAACATCGTTATCCGAGGCAACAATTCGCTGACGCAAGAGAACTCACCTTTGTATGTCATCGACGGCTTTCCGGTAGAGGATGCGAGCATTGCAGGGTCTATCAACCCGTCGGATATCGCTTCGATTGACGTGCTGAAAGATGCTTCGGCCACGGCAATTTACGGTGCACGTGGGGCAAACGGCGTCATCATCATCACCACAAAGAACGGCCAAATCGGCAAACCTAAGGTGAATTATGACGGAAGTATGGGTTGGCAAACGGTGACCCGGAAGATCCCAATGATGAATGCTTACGACTTTGTTTCGCTGCAAAAGGAGATGTATTCAAAGACTGTAGACGACACCTACCTGTCTCTTCACGACGGAAAGCAGTGGACTTTGGACGATTATCGGAACATTCCGCAATACGATTGGCAGGACATGATCTTCAGAACTGCCCCATTACAGAACCATAATGTGAGCCTCACGGGTGGCAACGAGGGCGTGCGCTACACGGCATCCGTGTCGTATTACGACCAAGACGGCGTGGTGTTGAACTCCAACTACAACCGTTTGCAGGGCCGATTGGGCACGACCATCAACCATAAGAAGTGGAGAGTGAATCTCAACCTCAACTATTCTCAGGCCCGACGCATGGGACAATCGCCCTCGGGCTCGTCTCATTCGGGCATGAACAACCTCTTCTACAGCGTGTGGGGCTACCGTCCTGTGACGCAACCCGGCCTGCCTTTGCAGTCGTTGGTGGAGAATGCGACAGACGACGACGTCAACAATACGACCGATTATCGCTTCAATCCCATCATGTCGTTGAACAACGAATACAACAAACAAACGACAACTTACTTGCAATTCAACGGTTTTGTGGAATACAAACTGACGAAAGAACTGCGCTTGAAAGTGTCGGGTGGCTACACTGATACACGCTTTGACAACGACATGTTCAACAATTCAAAGACCCGATATGGCGGCCGTACGTCGATTGAAAAGGTGAATGCGCAGGTCATTCGCACCAAGCGTGCCACATGGTTGAACGAGAATACGCTGACATGGCAGACCAATTTCAACAAGCGTCACTATCTGAATACGCTGTTGGGTTTCTCACTTCAGAACTCAGACTATGAATATTATCGCTTCAAGACCATTCGCATACCGAACGAAAGCCTTGGAATGGCCGGCATGAGCGATGGAACACCGACGGTGACCCGGTCGGATAAGGCCTCTTGGGCCATGATGTCTTACTTCGGTCGCGCCAATTACAACTACAAATCAAAATACTATGCCACCGCAACAATGCGTGCCGATGGTAGCTCAAAGTTCAGAGGAAAGAACCGTTTTGGCTACTTTCCCTCTGGATCTTTGGCGTGGAACGTCACCGAAGAGAAGTTTATGAAGCCCTTACGCAGCACGATGAACAGCGGAAAACTACGCTTGAGTTGGGGTTTGACGGGTAATAATCGCGTGGGAGAATACGACACCTACGGGCTTTACCAGCTGCTCAAGGACCGCGAAGGCGACCTCGTTTCGCTCGGAAGTGTCCCAAGTGGCGTCTTTCCTTTCAACAACGACAACACCAATGTGGGCATGGTTCCGACCTCAATCCCCAACAAAGACTTGAAATGGGAGACCACAGAGCAATGGAACTTGGGCTTCGATCTTGGCTTCTTCAACGACCGTATCGGGCTGACAGTAGACCTTTACAGCAAGACAACACGCGATTTGCTGTTGGTATCGAGCCTTCCTTTGTCTTCAGGTTTCGTCAGTGCGACGAAGAATGTGGGCAAGGTTCGCAACCAAGGTTTGGAAATTACGTTGAATACCACCAACATCAAGACCAAGAATTTTGAGTGGACAACGAACTTCAACATTGCTTTCAACCGCAATAAAGTGCTGGCTTTGGCAGACAATCAGACGGCACTGCTCACCGCAGCACAGTTCGATCAGAACTTCAACACGCAGAGTAGCTACATCGCAAAGGTAGGACATTCGATGGGAACCATGTATGGTTACATCTATGAAGGGACTTATAAGTATGAGGATTTCAATAAATCGGGCGACAGTTATACGCTGAAATCGAACGTTCCTCACTTCGCTTCAGAGGCCAACACGCAGCCCGGTATGCCGAAATATCGCGATGTGAACGGCGATGGTGTCATCGATTCGAATGACTGTACGACCATCGGTAACGGACTTCCCAAGCACATCGGCGGCTTTACCAACAACTTCTACTATGGTGATTTCGACCTCAGCGTGTTCTTCCAGTGGTCATATGGCAACGATATATTGAATGCCAACCGGCTGATGTTCGAGAGTTCGTGGAACAAAGCCCGTGAACTGAACCAGTATGCCAGCTACGCTGAACGCTGGACGGTGGACAATCCGACGAGCAATATTCCAAGGGCTACGTCCTCAAGTTCCAACCGTGTGTTCTCTTCGCGCATCATCGAAGACGGTTCGTTCCTGCGTTTGAAGACCGTGACCTTGGGCTACAGTGTTCCGAAGAAGATGCTTTCGCGCTTCAAAATCGACCGGTTGAGAATCTATTTCGCCGCACAGAACCTGTTTACCCGGTCCAACTACAGCGGTTATGACCCCGAAGTATCCATCAAGGATAGTGCCCTGACCCCGGGATTGGACTTCTCTGCCTATCCGCGTGCACGTAGTTTCAGCTTCGGCATCAACCTTGGTTTCTAATCATATATATAAGTATCTGCAATGAAATTATCTAAATTATCGATCATTATACTGTCGGCAGCCCTGATATTGACTGCAAGCTGCGACTTTCTGGATAAAGAACCGACGCGAACAACGTCGGGAAGCTACTTCAAAAACGAGGCCGAAACGGAGTCATTCCTTAAAGGTGTGTATGCTATTCTGACTCAAACCTCTTTCTATGGCAACGATTATTTCTTCCTTGCCGGCGGAGATGACTTGGAAGCCTACGGTGGTCCGGGTCGTTCTCCGGTCACAAGAGGCTTGATTTGCAACAATGCCAACAGCAGTGACCCTGCGGTTACGGCCTTTTGGTATACGCTTTATGCCGGCATCAACCGTGCAAATATCTTCTTAGAGAGTGTTTATGGGGTTTCGGGACTGCCCGAATCGGCCAAGAAAAGAATGGCCGCAGAGGCTCGGTTCCTGCGTGCTTTCTATTATTTTAACCTCGTTCAGTGCTGGGGAGACGTTCCTTTCAAGACTTCTTCCACGCAATCCGTAGATGGTTTGCAGATTGCACGCACGCCCAAAGAGCAAATTTACGACTTTATCTGCAAGGAGATGGAAGAAAGTGCCGACCATCTCAAGACGGCATCTGAGAACGGTTATCTGCCGGGAAGCGTCACCAAGTCGGTGGCATGGGGCATCTTGGCAAGGGTATACATGTTCCGTGCCGGCGAATGTTTCCGCGATGGCGTGGCACCCGACCCAACCTTGCGCAAAACCTATTTCACAAAGGCCGGCACCTTTGCCCAGAAAGTAATGTATGAAGGGCATACGCTTGCGCCAAACTATTGGGATTACTTCATCGACCAGTGTTCCGACAAGTACAACACGACAGGAAAGGAGAGCATTTGGGAGGCAGAATTCACGGGAAACTACAGCACCGACACCCGAACGGAGGGACGTGTGGGGAATATCATCGGCATTCAGGCTCCCGATTTGTCGAGTAAAGCCGAACTTACCGGCAAGGCTGACCCCGGATTTGGCTATTGTTTCTTTTGGAGTACGCCGAAACTGTATGAGCTCTATGAAGCAAACGGAGACAAGAATCGCATGAATTGGAACATCGCTCCCTTTACTTACACGCAATCCAAGTCGGGAAAAGGCGTTGACGGCCGTATGTTCGAGAAGGGAAAGCGTGATGAAGTGAAGGCACAATACTGGAACAAGTCGTTCAGTTACGGCGATCAGCCTTCCAATGCGAAGTTCGGCGACCGCGAAAAGACCACCGAGACCACGGATTACAGTAGGGCATGCGGCAAATGGCGGCGCGAATACGAACCGGACAAGAAGAATAAGAACTTTACATTGGTCAACTTCCCAATCCTTCGCTATGCCGATGTGTTGCTGATGGTGGCAGAATGCGAGAATGAAGTCAACGGTGGGCCCACGACATTGGCCTATCAATGCATCAACGCTGTTAGACAGCGGGCTGGTATAGCCGTTCTTGCAGGCCTTAATCAGGAAGATTTCCGCACGGCTGTTAAGAATGAGCGCGCCATGGAGCTGTGTTTCGAGATGACACGACGTTTCGACTTGATTCGTTGGGGCGAATTCAAGGCCAATATGAATGCGTTGGTTGCCAGAGCCAAGAATGGAAGCAACTGGACCTTGGGTCCTTCCAACGTCTACACGTATTTTCAAGTGTCGGATACCTATAATTATTTCCCGATTCCATCAAACGAGATGTCCGTCAACAAGGCGATTAAGGACAATAATCCAGGATGGTAGGGAGCAAAAGCGCCTATTTCTCAGTATTCAATTTGTTATCCAATAAATTCAAACGATATGAAACGATATATATATTTATTGATTCCATTGTTGGCCTTCGCCCTTGTCAGTTGTGAAGATGAGCTGGAAGAGAAGGCAGCCTTGAACGTAACGGTTTCGTCCACGGGCAATGTTACATGGGAAGGCAATACAGTTGTCGTCAAGAAAGGCACGCCGTTGACTTTCGATTTCACGGGAAATCCCGACTTCATTACTTTCTTTAGCGGAGAATCCGGCCGTAAATTCATCTATCGGAAACGCGATCAAGTGGCATTAGAAGACATTGTGTCGTCTAAACTGAGCTTTTCCGTCTGGTATCAATATGGTAATGCCGCTACTTCGGTCAATCTGTTGAAGCTGTATCTCTCGGAAACGTTCCCGGGACTCGCTAAAAACAAATTCGAAGCAGACTCCGTTCTGGTCGAAGGCTTTGCATGGAACGACCTCGTTGACCCTTCCAAGATGCCAACAGCACCCAGTAATGCAGCCAATGCAACGCATTTCGAAGTAGACTTCACGCCTTATCTCGGCAAACGCATGACAATTGCAGCCTGTTATAAGCCTGTTTCCAACGCAGCTGCACAGCCACGCGTGAATATCGTAGGTATGAAAATCGTCAACACCATGAAAGACGGGACGACTTCGACCCTCTTTGCCGGCGATTTCAACTTTACGCCCATCAACATGATGTGTCATCACCGCTTGAATGACCAACGTTCGATGACAGTTAACCGTGAATACGGCTCAGTTACCAACAGTACGAGCGGTATATGGAACCTTTCGGGGGCCACAAAAGGTGATTTCTTCATTCATAGTTCCAACAGTGGGGCCAAACTGAAATACAGTTGGCTCGTCTCAAACATGATTTTAGCCAATGCCTGCTCGCCGGATTACGGGCAACCCATCAAGAATGTGACGGAGGGAACGTCCTCTTATACCTATATATATAAGACTGCGGGTACCTATAAGGCTACTTTCGTGGCAACAAACAGCAACTATAAGGCCGAGTCGCAGGTGTTGCGCGAATTGAACATCAAGGTGGTTGAATGACGATATGAAGCAAGTAGAATTGGTGCGAATGGCAATAGCGGCATGTTGTCTGGCGTTTTCGTCAGCAATACATGCCCAATTGTACCATGATTCCCGCATGTTCTCATTTGAAAATGCCAAGGAACTGCAATATATTAAGGTAGAGAAATCCGCTGTTACGCTTTCCGACAAGCATTTCAAGAATGGAAAGAGGTCGCTGGAGTGGAGCTTTCAGGCTGGAGGGGTGCTGAAAATCGACAAAGACTTACAATTTGAGCCTCGCAAAACTGATGGTTTGGACAACTATCTCTCTGCTTTCATCGTTTGGGTCTACAATGAAGCCCCGTTATCTGGGAAATCTTTGGTCTTTCAGTTCTGCAAACAAGGGAAAGTATGCACGTCATTTCCCATGAACCTCAACTTTAAAGGCTGGCGAGGAGCGTGGGTCTGCTACGAACGTGACATGAAAGGAAGCGCAGAACCCGGCATGGACGAAATCAAAATCAAGGCCCCCGACACGCATAGCAGGCTGTATATCGACCATTTGATAACGGCTATCAAGGTAGATCCACGCTATCAGACCGCAGATGAGCAACTTCCGTTTGTCAATCCCAAGACGACAAACGACTGGTTGCAGGTGTTGAAGCATTCAAAACTGCAGCCCGATATCGCCTTGACCCCTGTGACGGAACAGCAAAGCAAGGCTATGCAGCAGATGGAAAAGCGGTTCCGCAGTCTCGTTTATACGCCTGCGAAACTCTATCCCAAGCAGATGGAAACCCTTCGGGACAAGTTTGATGCCTATAAAATAAGGGAAAAGAAAGGCAATATCACGGGAATGCCCATTTGGTTTGTGCGCCATGCGGAGGCCTACGAGCGCATGATACCGGGCTGGGACAAGGAAATTCTGACGCGTACCGGCTTTGAAATGAACGATTATTTCAAGCTTATGCAACAGATTGCCGTGGCTTATAACAATGCCACAGCAGAAGAAGACAAGAAAGAATTGCAAGGAATGTTCCTCTTGATGTATGAACATATCACCGACCAAGGCGTGACTTGGGGTTCATGTTGGGGCAATATCCATCATTACGGCTACAGTCTTCGCAGCATGTACATTGCATATTTCCTGATGAAAGACGTACTGAAGGCCGCTGGAAAGCTGTCCGAAGCCGTAGCCACCATGACATGGTACTCGCAATTGAAGCAACTTTATGTCAAACCCACGGTCAACGGCATGGATATGGACACGTTTAACACGGCTTCCATTGGCTGTATGGCAAGCATTCTGCTGATGGAAGACTCGCCAGAGAAGCTGCAATACGTCCGTTCCTGCTCTCGTTGGTTGGATTGGGGCTGCCGTCCTGCTCCGGGTTTAATGGATTCTTTCAAGATAGATGGGTCTGCTTATCATCATTGTAACAACTATCCTGCCTACGCCATTGGTGGATTGAACGGTGCCACACAGATGATTTACATCTTGAGCGGAACCGAGTTTGCAGTCGGAAAGCTGGCACATCAGACGGTGAAGAACGCGCTTTTGGCTATGCGTTTCTACTGTAATAAGCTGCATTTTCCGCTTTCCATGTCAGGCCGTCACCCTGATGGGAAGGGCCATCTCACCCCAATGCATTACGCTTATATGGCTTTATCGGGGACACCCGACGGCAATAAGCCTGTCGATGTGGACATGGTGGCGAGCTTCATGCGCTTGGTTGAACACACGACATTGCCCAAAGAAAAACAGCTTTGCAGGCAGTTTGCAGCACAAGGTGTCCGACCAGAGGCGGCTCCTCAGGGCAATCTGTCCTTGGGTTACGCCTGTGCTTCAATACAACGTAGAGGAAATTGGTCGGCAGTGGTCCGTGGTATGAGTCGTTACCTGTGGAGTAGTGAACACTATACGAACGAGAATCAGTTCGGTCGTTATCTGGGTTATGGTAGTTTGTTCCTGATGACTGCACCTCAAAATCAGGACGTTACCCCGACGACAAGCGGCTGGCAGGAGGCCGGTTTCAACTGGAACCGCATCCCGGGTGTCACAAGTTTGCATCTGCCTTTGGTCGATTTGAGGGCAAAGATACGCAATGTCGATTTGCATTCGGGCGTGGAGGAGATGCTTTTCTCTGACGAAGCCTTCGCAGGCGGGCTCTCACAGCAAGGTAGCAATGGGAACTTCGGCATGAAGCTGCATGAACACGATAAATACGATGGCTCTTTCAGGGCCCGTAAGTCCTATCATTTCTTCAACGATGTCATTGTCTGCCTCGGAAGCGACATAGAAAACAACGACAAACAACACGACACTGAGACCACGATCTTCCAGTTGGCAGCCCCTGATGCGCAGGTGCAGGCTTATTGGAAGGCCTATCAAGGCGACGGAAAAACATGGTTAGACCATTTAGGAACGGGATATTACAGTCCCAACTCCGCCACTTTTACGGGCCTTGTCAGCCAGCAGTCGCGCGACAACGACACTGATAAGCCCAACGAAGGCATGTGGGCTTCGCTCTATATCAGCCATGGGAAGGCTCCTCGGAACGGCAGTTACGAGTATGCCGTGCTCCCTAATACGACTCCGGAACGGCTGAAAACCTTCGAAACAACGCCCACATACACCGTCATTCAACGGAATAGAGACGCCCACATCGTGCGTTCTGATGCCACGAAGTCGCTCTCCTACGTTCTCTTCGAGACCCCGAAAGGGCTCCTTCCCGGCGGTCCTTTGCTGCAAACCGACACCACTTGCCTTGCCATGATACGTCAGGTAGGCAAGGAAAAGATGGTACTGACGGTCGCACAACCCGACCTTTCACTGTATCAAGGGCCTACTGACGACATCTATAAAGATGGAAAACGCGTAGAAAGAAGCATTTACAGCCGCCCTTGGATCAAGAACCCAAGCCGCGAAATACCTGTAACCGTGACGCTGTTGGGCAAATGGAATTTTAAACAAGACGATAATATAAGGCTGATTGACCGGACTAACAAGACCACCATCATTGAAGTGAGGTGTAAAGATGGACTGAGTTACGATATCGAACTAAACAAACTATAACATGAAAATAAGAAAATTGCTGCTCGCAGCAGGAGTTTTTCTGCTGACTCCGGCCCTTTGCATGGCCAATCAAGGGAATGTATGTAACACCATGAGCGAAGACATCGTCTTTGCATCACGGCAATATTCGTTGATGCTCGACCAAATTGGCCGAAAAGGTGCCGTCCGTATCCCCAAAACCATCGACAAGATGAGCCGCATGGTGTATATTCCGACCGATGATTGGTGCTCGGGTTTCTTTGCAGGAAGCCTGTACTACCTCTATCGGTTGACCAATGACAAGTCGTGGTTGCAACAATCCAAGCGCTTCACCGAGGTGTTAGACTCCATACAATACCTGAAGTGGCACCACGATGTCGGCTTTATGATAGGTTCAAGTTACTTGAACAACTATCGGTTACAGCCCACCAAGGCATACAAGAAAGTTATCATTCAGACAGCAAAGTCGCTTTGCACGCGCTTTCGGAAAGGGGCCGGAGTCATTCAGTCATGGAATACTGACAAGGGATGGCAGTCGAAACGCGGCTGGACATGCCCCGTCATCATCGACAATATGATGAACCTTGAACTGCTGTTCGAGGCAACCCGCCTGAGCGGAGACTCCACTTTCTGGAACGTAGCCATTACCCATGCCGATGCAACGTTGAAGAATCAGTTTCGTCCGGACGGCAGTTGCTATCATGTAGTCGATTATAATCCGACGACAGGTGAGGTGCTTCACCGGCAAACGGCACAGGGATATGCTGACAACAGTGCTTGGGCAAGAGGGCAGGCATGGGCTGTTTACGGCTATACTACCTGCTATCGGTACACACGCAACAAGAAATACTTAGACAGGGCCGTTGCTTCTTTGAACTTTATCATGCACAACAAGAACCTTCCCGACGACCTTGTGCCCTATTGGGACTTTGATGCACCGAACATACCCAACGAACCTCGCGATGCTTCGAGTGCTGCCTGCGTGGCCTCCGCCCTGTATGAAATGAACGAATATCTTCCGGATAGTGGCTATGCGACGCTGGCTGACAGGATTATGCAGTCGCTTTCGACACCCGAATACCGTGCACCATTAGGCAAGAACGGCTGTTTCTTGCTGATGCACTCTGTGGGAAGCATTCCACATAACAATGAGATTGATGTCCCATTGAACTATGCCGACTACTATTTTCTGGAAGCCTTAACGAGAAGAAAATGAAAAACGGAAAGTTGTTCTTAGGCGCCTTGGCCTTGAGTCCGCAGATGATGTATGCTGCGGGCGGTCAAACCACGCGTCCGAATGTCGTCTATGTGTTCCCCGATCAGTTCCGTAACTGCGCATTGGGGATATGGCAGCGTCCCGGTTACGCTGAACATGTGAAGTTCAAAGGCGACCCTACGTATACGCCTCGCCTGAATCAGTTTGCCCATGAGGCCGTCGTTCTGACCTCGGCCATGAGTAATTTCCCGCTAAGTAGCCCACATCGCGGCAGTTTGCTCACCGGTATGTATCCCAACCGCAGCGGCGTTCCCGTCAATTGCAACTCTACTCGCCCCTTCAGTTATATCCGTCAGGAGACGATATGCATGGGCGACGTGTTCAAAGCGGCCGGTTACGACTGCGGATACATTGGAAAGCTACACGCCGACCGCCCCGAAAGGAACGATCCTGACCGTCCCGGCCACTATGTGGAGGACATTATGCCCGTTTGGGACGCCTATACTCCGGCCGAACGGCGGCACGGTTTCAACTTCTGGTACGCTTATGGCACCTACGATGTACATAAGAATCCGCATTATTGGGATACAAACGGCAAGAAACATGAGCCGCATGAGTGGTCTCCCTTGCACGAAGCGAAGGTCGCTGCAGACTATATCAAGAACAAAAATGGGGTTAGAGATGCCAAACGCCCATTCTTTTTGATGGTCGCCATGAACCCTCCTCACAGCCCATATCGGTCAGAAGCCGACTGTATGCCCGAGGACTACGCCCGCTATAAGGACCGTCCTATCGACAGTCTGCTGGTGCGTGACAATGCCGACCGAACCATGTTAAAGACCCGTTCGGCTGCTTTCTACTTCGCATCTGTCACAGGTGTGGATAGAGCTTTCGGCAAAATATTGGACGCTTTGAAGGAAGCGGGCCTCGAAAAGAACACGATTGTGGTCTTTGCTTCTGACCATGGAGAGACCATGTGCAGCCAAGGTACGGAGGATCCTAAGAACTCTCCCTATGCCGAATCAATGAACATACCTTTCATGGCACGCTATCCCGGAAGGCTCACTCCACGGGTTGACTCACTATTGCTGTCGTCTCCGGATATCATGCCGACCCTTCTTGGATTGGCAGGCTTGGGAAACAAGGTGCCCCACAGCGTGCAGGGACGCGACTATTCGGCTTTGTTCATCAACGGAAAAGCCGCAGTGAAGCGGCCCGATGCCGCACTCTACATTCAGAATATGGACGGAACAAAGAACGCAGAAGGCATTGTCAGCGATTATTTCCCTTCCGCCCGAGGCATCAAGACTGGCCGTTACACACTGGCGTTCTATATCAATAGGAAACACAAACGTGTGAAAACACTCTTCTTCGACGACTGGAACGACCCTTATCAGTTGCATAATATCACTCCGACCGACCGACCGATAGACTATGAAAAGCTTTGCTTGAGATTGGGAGAGCTGCTGCATGAGATCGACGACCCATGGTACAAGCAAGGCATATTAAACGAAATCTTAAAATATAAGAAATGAAACACAACAAGAAACTATGGCTCTTGGGCAGCTTGATGGCTGCTTTGCCTGTCTGTGCGCAAGGGCCTTACACCACGGCATGGAATGAATTTGCCACGAATTCCAAGGATAACGTGTTGTTGGATTTCTCGTATGCAGGCTATAATCATGGCCTTTCACTTCCGCCCGAAAGCTATCCGGGCTACACCGTCTATAATGTCATGGACTATGGAGCCGTTCCCAACGATGGAAAATCGGACAGACAGGCTTTGGAAAAGGTTATCAAGAAAATCGGATATAACGTGAAAGCCCACGCTATCATCTATTTTCCGGAAGGAGAATTCATTCTTCATTCCGAAGAAGATGACGTCATAGACGCTGCTACCAACAAGAAAAAGTCGGTCCGTATCAATCTGGCTGCGAACGATGTCATACTGAAAGGCGCCGGACGTGACAAGACTTTCCTCACCATGACGGCCCCGATGCTGCCGGCAGATGAGAAGATTCTCTATAGTTCTCCGTCGATGTTGGGTCTCTTGAACTATGGGACAAAGACCCCGAAAAGCTATGCCACGGTCGTTGGAGCCGCTACCAAGAACACGTTCAAGGTCAAAGTAGACGACACCAGCAAGTTGGCTGTAGGCCAATGGGTGCGTCTCTACATGAAACCGAATAAAGATCCTTTGGTCATCAAGGAGGAACTCCAAGGCAGAACGCCCGAAACAACAATGACCAACCTCACACAAAGCGGTGCGACGGTCGTTGATTACCATCAAATCAAAGCCATTTCGGGCAATGAAGTGACCTTTGAAGAACCCATTATGCATGCCGTCAAGCCCAGTGACGGCTGGGAACTCACCGAATATCGCCATTATGAAGGGCTGGGAATAGAAGATGTGACATTCAGAGGCAAGGCCAATCCGCACTTCAAGCACCATGGTTCTTGGAATGATGACGGAGGTTACAACATTCTCGACTTCATTCGGCTTGTCAATTCATGGCTGCGGCGTGTCTCTTTCGAGAGTGTCAGCGGCTGTGCCACCTTTCAAGACTGTGCAAACGTCGTGTGCTACGATGTGGAAATTACCGGAAACAGAGGCCATTCTGCTGTCCGCATGGCGAGTTCGTCACGTGGATTGATTGCCAATGTCTATGACCACAGCGACGGTTACATGACGAGCGACAAGAACTTCAAGGACCATCGGGTGGGACTGGGCCAGTTTCATGCCTGCGGTGTGTCGAAACCGAGCATCGGAAACGTCATTTGGAATTGTCAATGGGGCAGCGATGCCTGCTTCGAAAGCCATGCAACACAGCCGAGGGCAACGCTCTTCGACTGCTGCAAAGGTGGTTTCATGCAATTGCGTATGGGTGGTTCGCTGTCACAGATGCCCAATCATTTGGACGACCTCACGATATGGAACTTCGAATGCACGACGACAAACCCCCAAGATTTCCCATTCTCGTGGTGGGAAACCGTACGTTCCATCTGGTATAAGTCGTTACCGCCTACCGTTGTGGGCTTCCATGGAGCGCATATCCCGTTTGTCACCGATCAGATGAAGCGAAACGAGGCCCAAGGACAGGCCGTCAACCCTCGCTCGCTCTATGTGGCACAGTTGGAGAAACGCTTGGGTCGCATTCCTGATTGGATAAAGTCGTGGATGGCGAACGTGCAAACGGCCAAGACAACATGGGACTTCACAGTGATGTCGACGGAAGATAAGGCCTTGTTTGAGCAGGATACCAATTGGAACAAGGGGCAGGATGCCGGCCGCAACTATTATATCAACCAGCAAGCCTTGGGCGTTTCGAGCGGTTCTAAGAAGATTTTGCCCAAGGATATCAAGAAATATACGACCCTGATTTCAGTAAACGGCAAGGAACCGGAATGTACGAAGCGATTGCGTTTCGGCGTATATGTGAACGATGTCTGCAAGATTCTTGGCCCCGGAAAGCTCATGCTCTGTTGCGACGAGGGTTATCGTGTGCTCCGATTGAACGCGAATGCCATTGCTATTCTTATCCCTGATTGCAAGAAGGGCCAGCAAATCATTGTTCATAGCAAGTCGGCTTCGAGCCAAGATGCACGCTATCTCAAGGCCGTTTCCAATCTGGATGTCGTGAAAGGTTTCGCAGCTCCCGACGATCCTTCACTCGTTCAAGAGAGCATCGGCAAGGTAAAAGCCGACGGAGATGTGCTGTTGACGACCGTCAATGGCAACTTTCTCTATGACATTATCGTGAAAGATGCGTCGGGAAACGTCGTAACCACCGGGCTCACAGAGCTGATTTGCGAACACCGGACACCGAAAATTGACGCGATATATAACCTGCAAGGCCAACAAGTTGGCACAACCTATAAAGGAATTGTTATTAAAAATGGAAAGAAAATCATTCAGCAATAGTCGCTCAAAGCGGGCAGGAAGTTGGCTCGTTTGCGCCATGTTCGCACTCCCGATGGCTGTCCATGCACAGTCAATCGACCTCGTTGTCAGCAATCCCACGCCCGTTCAGCGTGTGCAAGTGGTTGAGGTCGATGCCAAAAAGGTCTATCAACGCCTGGGACGTGCCTACGGTTCGCCCCTCATCGTGCGCAATGTTTTCAAACAACAAGTGGTCTATCAGCTCACCGCCGACAGTCTTTTGCTCGTCGAAGCGGCCGTTTCTCCACAGCGAAAAGCCGTGTTTCATATCACTTGCGGCATGCCCCGCGCCTTCCAATCGGCCGTAGACGGGCGGCTATATCCGTGGCGTGTGGACGATTTCGCATGGGAAAACGATCGCTGTGCCTACCGTGCTTACGGTCCGGCCTTGCAGCAAACGGGCGAGAAAGCCTTTGGTTTCGACGTCTGGTTGAAGTCGGTTCCCGGGCTCGTCGTGGCCGAACGCTATGCCAAAGTGTATGAAGCCAATCAGGAAGAAAAGCGACTTCGTAGCCTTGGAAAGCAGCAAGAGGCTGACAGTATCAGCCTCAATAACTCGCTACATCGCGACCATGGCAACGGACTCGACTGCTATAAAGTGGGTCCGACGCTGGGTTGTGGAGCCCCGGCGCTGATGATTGGCGACAGCATTGTCATGCCCTACTGCTTCAAGGAATACCATGTGCGCGACAATGGGCCCCTGCGTTTCAGTGCAGAATTCATCTATCTGCCCGTGAATGTGAATGGAGAAAACGGCTTGATTGAGCACCGTTTGATCACACTCGACAAGGGATCGAGCTTCAATCGCATCACCGTTTGGTATGAAAACCTGCGTCATCGGCAGAAGTTCTGTGCCGGATTTGTCGTCCACGATGCCGGTAAAGAGACGGTCCGGCTGGGCAATGACTACGTGCAATACGCCGATCCGACCGACAATCCCGATGGACATAACCTCCAAATCTACGTGGGTGTGCTCTTTCCCAACGTGAAATCGCGACCGCGCATGCTGCAAAATACGCGCTTGTGTAAAGGCGTTTCGGGGCATGCCGTGTGCGAAACGACCATCAATCCGCATGAGAAAATCACCTATTATTTCGGTGCTGGCTGGCCGGGATCGGGCATCAGAGACCAAAAGGCATGGCAACATGAAATCGAATATTTCTGCTCTACCTTGAAAGAACCCTTGAAAATAAACCTCAAATAAAATATATTACGGCAAAGCACGTTAGAATAACGTAGGCTTTGTGCTTGGAAACAAACTTCAAATAAGACATATCGGTGTTCGAATCACGCTTCTTTTGCAAGCGCATCAGGCGGATTTGAACACGCCCTTAGCCTCCTGACATGCAGAAGCGTTGCTGTATCATCCCTCCTTTTATGCAGTAACAACATGGAAGGAGGCTTTTTCATGCCTGTAAATTCCCTCATTTTACGCATCAATCCGGCCATGATAAGGTCGTCGGGATATTGACTTTGAAGTTTGAATTTTGAACTTTGACTTTTATGATTAGTTCTATTAAAAAATGATTTGCAGGCAAGGGGCATGTAGGGACGCACGGCTCGTGCGTCCGCGCAAGATGAATGAAACGCAAATGCATGGTTTTTGAGCGAATGCACATGGCCGTTGGAGCGGACGCACGGGCCGTGCGTCCCTACATGCATTCGAGCGCCCTCGTCCTATCTCCATTTTACGTATCAATCTGGCCGTGATAGGGTTGTAGGGACGCACGGCTCGTGCGTCCGTTCAAGATGAATGAAATACAAATGCATGGTTTTTTGAGCGAATGTACATGGCCGTTGGAGTGGACGCACGGGCCGTGCGTCCCTACATACCGGGCAACAATCAACTTGTCCACTCATCTACTCATCAACTGTCAACCGGATTGATAATCAACGGCTTATATCTTGCGTTCTAATTTCAGTCATTTTGTGCGCCAATCTCACCCATATTACCGTGCAATATGGGCCATATTAGCGCATAAAATGGCTGAGATTGAAAAACGATTTGGGCGAGACTGTGGGCCCTACCGCCTGAGGCGCTGGTTCAATTGCACAATGGCGGGCACGAGAATACACAATGAGAAGAAGATGTAAAGAGCGATAACAACAGGCTTCCCATTTGCAAGCTGACTCAAGGTTGCATTTTCAAAGCCCGGCATTAGATTGGCCATGACATAGACAATGGTGTTGTTGACCCAATGAAGCACTACACCAGGCACGATACTTCCTGTGCGGTAGAACATCCAACCCAGCAGTAAACCCAACAGGAATGCATGTAGAAACTGAGCCGAATTACCGTGGACAAGTCCGAAAACGGCTGCGGAAATCGCGACAGCAATCCAAGGTTTGCTCCCGAAAAGCTTGAGAAGCGTGCGCATAATAGCACCACGGAACACGATTTCTTCAGCAAGCGGTCCCAAGATTCCTATGGCCACATAGCCTAAAGGCTCGTGCATCATTCGTGTGAAAAGCACTTCAAGCTGCTCGGGCATATCCACTTTGAACAGTTCTTCAAGTCCGGAAGCCGGAATGATAATGCCGATTGCCGCAAGAACTACCCACATCAGCGTGGCCCAAGGGCGCGAAACAAGATAGGCACGTGACCTCGATATCCAGCCCAACTTGATGAAAAGGGCGATGACAATGAGGCTGCCGATGATGGAAGATGCGATGTTGAGCGTTACGTTTTGGGTGAGAATGTTTCCAAAATCCTGCTGGGGATCGGGATAGAAGTGCATATAACCGACCACAAGAATCAAGGGAATGGCAAGCTGAATGATGACGAATGTGACGAGATACAGCAGTGTATCAAGTATTGTTTTGCCTGTTTTGTTCATTATTCTATTTCGTTTTTGAGTTGTTCTTTTATTTGTGAACGGTCTTTCCGAAGCTGCTCTGCCAGTTCAAACGCGTTGTTGAACCGCCTCTCTTCGCGGATACGGTGGACGAAAGACACGTGGATTTGCTTGTTGTAGAGGTCGCCATCGAAGTCGAAAAGGTGCACTTCCTGCGTCAATTTCTGGCCTTCGAACGTGGGACGTGTGCCGATATTCATCATACCATGGTGCACTTCGGCATCGTTTTCAACCTTTATGGTCACGGCATATACGCCCGGTTCGGGCGTGAGTTGGCCGCTTTCAGACGTGTCGATGTTGGCTGTCGAGAAGCCCATCTTGCGACCTTGCCCGTAGCCATGCACCACTTTACCGACAAAGGTGTAAGGATAGCCGAGGCATTGGCGGGCCATTTCCACCTCGCCGGCCTGTAGGAAAGACCGAATGACCGATGAACTGACGTTGACACCATGCAGAAGAAAGGCCTCGGAATGAACGACTTCGATGCCTAATTCGCGGCCGTATCGCGCGTAATCGTCGAACTTTTCCTCGCGGTTATGGCCGAAACGGTTGTCGTAACCGATGATGAGCTGCTTCACTTTCAGCCGGTCGCAGAGCACTTGTTGCATGAATTCAAAGGCCGAAAGACGTGCCATTGCCTCGTCGAAATGTAGCACCGCGGTGTTGTCGATGCCTGTTTTCGAGAGCAACAGCAGCTTGTCTTCGAGTGTAGTCAGCAGTTGTGGCACGTAGTTGCTGTGCAAAACCTGTCGCGGATGACGGTCAAACGTGATCACGGTTGAGGCAAATCCGCCGGCTTTTGCAGCTTCTTTGACCTGCTTGATGAGGAACTGATGACCCCGATGTACGCCATCGAAGAAGCCGATGGTAGCTACGCAGGGCGCAATGGCGTTGTTTTCCTCACTTAAAAATATTGTGTTCATAACCTTGGATTCCTTTGAGCGTGGGGCAACAGTGGGCATGTGGGCCCCTGACTGCAATGGGCTTATGCCGCAATTTTATGCAAAGATAGTCTTTTTTTCCTGATTTCTTTCGCCATTTATTTGGTTTTCTCCTCAAAACCCACTATCTTTGCACGCGAATCATCAGTTTCCCGGACTTGTAGCTCAGTTGGTTAGAGCAACAGACTCATAATCTGGAGGTCCCAGGTTCAAGCCCTGGCTGGTCCACTTCAGGAAATCAGCAACTTAGAAGCAGCTTGAGTTGCTGATATTTTCTTTTTATAGATAAGGTGAGACGGCTGCAGAACACTTGTTTTTCCATTTTCTTCATTTCATTATTTTCAGCATCTTTGCTTTATGAAACGGCAATCAACCATGATAGGATTTGCCGAGTTGTTCCTTGGCCGGCGTGAAGTTGGGCCATCGTTTCCCTGCAATTGAGGATTTTTATTGCCGGGCGGAGACGGCAATAAAGGGGAGGTAGTTGGATTTCCAACCGTTCTTGCCACTTTTTGCTGCGGAAGGAATAGCATTATCACCGTGGAGATAGAATCTTATCACCATGGAGATAAATGTTTATCACCATGGTGATAAAGTCTTATCTCCATGGTGATAAGCGCATGAGAATAGGAGGAAAAGGGACGGAATGCCTATGGAAAGACTATTTCCCTCTGACGCAAGCAACGTTTCTCTCTGATGCAAGAATGTTTTTCTCTGACGCAAGCAACGTTTCTTTCTGATGGAAGCGATGTTTCCTTCTGAAGAAAGCGACGTTTTGTTCTAATGAAAAGGGTGTGTTCTCCTTGCTTTATGATTTGCCCGACGCTTACAGAAAGGGCGCAAATCATAAAGTTTAATGTTCAAAGTTCAATGTTCAAAGGTGGAAGGCGGTTGTTGTCATACTTATGCCCAATGCTTTCGTGCGCTCGCCGGGGGCTGCTCCGCCTACAGTTATGGTGTAGTTGCCTTTCAAGAGCTGTGCAGTTCCGTCTTCCTGAACGGTGAGTAGTCGGTCGAAAGGAATGTCGAAACGGACCAACTGTTGTTCGCCGGGCTGCAGACCGATGCGTTTGAAGGCTACGAGTGAGGCTAAAGCGGCCGTCGTTCCGGCTCCCGGAGCGGAGAGATATACCTGTGCCACCTCGTCGACGGCCTTGTTTCCGGTGTTCTTCAGCACTGCACTGACGGTCATGCCCCGGCCTTTCTGCGGCATGGTTTCGACCTTTGCATGGGCATAGGTGACGGTGGTGTAGGAGAGTCCGTAGCCAAACGGATATTGAATGTGGGCCGTTTGGTATTTATAGGTGCGCCCTTTCATCGCGTAATCCTCGAAGGGTGGCAGTGCATCTGTGCTTTCGGGGAAGGTCACGGGCAGCCGTCCACTGAAGTTCTCGTCGCCGAATAGCAAGTCGGCCAAGGCGTAACCGCCCTCTTGTCCGGGGTACCATGCCATGACAACAGCGTCGGCCAAGCGACTGATTTCACGCACGTCGATGGGGCTTCCGCCTGTCAATACGACCACGATGCCGTTTTTTCGGGCTTTTAAGTCGCGGAGGAACTTCATTTGTGACGCTGGTAAACGCATTGAAACACGGTCTCCGCGGGTCTCAGAAGCGATGGATTCGCCCTCTTCTCCCTCAAGATTTCCGTTGTTTCCCATGACAACTATGGTCTTTTCTGCAGCGATAGCCTCGTCCAACGCCCAGTTGATGGTGTTCTTGGTGGGCGTGCTTTCCCCGAAAGCGGGGCGGAAATTGACGGCCGTTCCGCTGCTTACTTTGTCGGCAATGCCTTGAAGATAGGTGCAATAACGGTTGGAAATGCCGAAGTAATTGCCCATGAGCCAGAAGGAATCCGACGCTCCCGGGCCGGCAATAAAGAGGGTATGGAGGTTCTTGTCAAGCGGAAGTATGCCGTTGTTCTTGAGGAGTACCATGCTTTCCGTAGCTGCCTTGCGGGCCAAGGCGATATGCTCCGGGCTGCAAATTTCGGTTTCCTTGACTTCGTTGTAGGGGCATTCTGCGTCGTATTCTAATATACCTAACTTCAGTCTTGTCATCATTAAAGGCAGCAATGCACGGTCGATTTCCTGCTCAGTCAGCAGCTTTTGCGCCACAGCCTGCTTCATTGCTTCGAACGTGTGCCCGCATTCTATGTTCAAACCTGCCTTGATTGCGATGGCACAAGCCTCTGCTTCGGTCTTCACTATCTTGTGTCCTGCATGGATATCTGCCACGGCATCGCAGTCGGAAACAATGTGTCCGCGGAACCCCCACTGCTTTCTGAGCACGTCGGTCAGCAGATATTTGCTGCCCGAACAGGCTTCGCCGTAGACGCGGTTGTAGGCTCCCATGATGGCTTCTACATGACCTTGCTGCACAAGCATCTTGAAAGCAGGCAGATAAGTCTCGAAAAGGTCGCGCTTGGTGGGCGAGACATTGGCCTCATGGCGCGTGGCTTCGGGGCCCGAATGCACCGCATAATGCTTTCCGCAGGCTGCCACTTTCAGATAGAACGGGTCGTTTCCCTGCATTCCCTGCACGTAGGCGATGCCCAATGTGCCCGTGAGAAACGGGTCTTCTCCGTAAGTTTCCATGCCCCGACCCCATCTTGGGTCGCGGAAGATGTTGATGTTTGGCGACCAAAATGTAAGCCCTGTGTAGCGAGCATAGTTGTTATTGCGTTGCGCAACGTTGTATTTTGCGCGGCCTTCTGTGGCAATTGCGTCGCCAATCTGCCTGATTAAAGCCGGATTAAACGTGGCACCCATGCCGATAGGTTGGGGGAAAACGGTGGCCCGTCCGTCCCTTCCAACGCCGTGAAGTCCCTCGTTCCACCAGTCATAAGGCTTGATTCCGAGGCGCGGAATGCCTGGCGTTTCGTTCATCATCTGGCTGATTTTCTCGTCGAGCGTCATCATATTGATGAGGCGACGCGCCTTTTGTTGCATCTGTTTCTCCTTGGTCTGTGCCATATTTGTCATAGAAGTCATCATTAAAATCGTTAAAAGGATTGTCCTCATGTGCCTGAAAGGTTAGCGATATGACGCTACAAAGATAATAAAAACGATGATAATCTATGCCAAGCGGGCCGCAAATGTCGTCGTACATCGGCAAAGAGAGCGTCCGATACGCTTTTTCCTGCCCGATTATTTTGTTTTTCTTGTGAATAACTTTACCTTTGCAGCGTTTATTTTAATTCTGATATACAATGAAAAAGAAACCGATCATGCTGCTGGCGGCATTCATGTTGGCCTTGAATGTAGGCGCCCAAACCCGAGTGATTGCCCATAGAGGATATTGGGACAAGGAGGGTGCGGCGCAAAACTCACGGGCTTCGCTTCAGAATGCCCTCGAATTGAACATCTATGGCTCTGAAACCGATATCTGGATCACTGCCGATGGCCATCTGATGGTGAACCATGACCCGTCGTTTGGGGGCGTCACTATTCAAACCTCCACTTATGCGCAATGCAAAAAACTGGTTTTGGCGAACGGAGAGCGCATGCCCGAACTGAAAACCTTCTTGAAAATGATGAGGAAAACCAAGAGTTCCACGAAGCTGATCATCGAAATCAAGAAGCATGCCGAGCGGAATGCCAATCTTGCTGCAGCGCAAGCGGCGGTGAAAGCCGTAGAGAAATACGGCGTGGCCGGCAAAGTGGAGTATATTTCTTTCAGTCTTGACGTGTGTAAAGAGCTGGTGAGATGCGCTCCCAAGGCTCGCGTGGCCTACTTGAACGGCGACATTGCACCCGAAACGCTCGCCCGAGACGGCATCACAGGCATAGACTACCAGCTGAAAGTGCTGCGCAAGCACCCTGATTGGGTAGCCGAGGCCCACAGATTGAACATGGACGTGAACGTTTGGACGGTAAACAAGGTCGAAGACATGCGGGCGATGAAGCAACTTGGCGTGGATTTCATCACGACCAACAAGCCTCTTGAGGCCATGAGCGTGTGCGATGAGTAACTGTCTTTCTGACCCTGAGAATCGTTTCAGCTCCTATTGCGATCTAATCTCAGCCATTTTACCGTGCAATCTCAGCCATATTGCGCGGTAAAATGGCTGAGATTACACGGCAATATGGGCCATATCACAACACCGGCGGCACCGTGTTGGCAAGCAAAAGTGCAGGCGGTGTTGCGGAAACGAAAGAAAAAGGCTAACTTTGCAAACGGAAAAACGAGAAGAAACGGGGAAATGAATGAAAGAAAATCAATCGGGGCGCATATCGTTGGCATTGTTACCGTGCTCTGTTGGGGCGGAACTTTCATCAATACGAAGTATCTTATCTTGGGCGGACTGCAGCCCCAAGAGATTTTCCTGCTGCGCTTCCTGATTGCCTACGCCTGCATTTGGTTTATCTCTCCCAAGCGTTTGTTCAGCAACACATGGAAAGACGAAGCCTTGATGGCCCTTCTTGGCATCACGGGTGGCTCACTTTACTTCCTTTCCGAGAACATGGCGGTGGGTATCAGCTATGTCACCAACGTGTCATTCATTGTCTGTACGGCCCCTCTTCTCACCACTTGCATGGCTATTGCCATGGTGAAAAGCGTCAAGGCCGACCCTCGACTCATCGCAGGATCATTGATTGCGCTGGCCGGTGTGGGCGTCGTCATCTTCAACGGCCACTTCGTGCTCCATCTTAATCCCCTTGGTGACCTCCTTGCCTTGGCCGCTGCCGTGGCATGGGCCATATATAGCTTGCTGATGAAACGGGCATCGGCACGCTATGGAGCTGTATTCATCACCCGAAAAGTCTTCTTTTACGGGCTACTCACCATATTGCCAGTGTTCGTTTTCAAGCCGTGGACATTCCCGCTGGGCGATTTTCTCAGACTGGACATCTGGACTAACCTGCTGTTCTTGGGCTTCGTGGCATCGTTCGTGTGCTTTGTGCTTTGGAGTTGGGTTATCCGTAAAATCGGAGCCATGAAAGCTTCGAACTATATCTACCTGAATCCGGTCACGACCGTCATTGCCGGAGCGCTGTTCCTCAATGAGCCCATGACGCTTATGGCCTATATTGGTAGTGCATTGATACTCTTTGGCGTCTATATTGCCAACCAAGCCAAAGGAATATGAGGGATGTGGCGTTATAAAAAAGCGGAAAGAGGAAACGAATCATTATTTTATCATGTGCAAGTCTGCCAAAACATACTAAAAGGGATGGCTTCAACGTTTTAAAAGCGAAACCAAATCATGTTCTAATTTCCAAACCTTAAAGTTATTCATCGTATGAAAGAAAGAATCTTGTCAGCAGCCATCATCGCCATAGGCATCATGGCTTTGGGCCTTTTCATCAAAGGTGGTATCGACAACTACGCCAACAAAGACCGCAAGGTGAGCGTGAAGGGATTGGCCGAACGGGAAGTTGCGGCCGACAAAGTGACGTGGCCCATCGTGGCCAAGGAAGTTGGCGACGAACTTCCCCTGCTTTACGACCGCATTGCCGTGAAACAGCAGAAGATCAGAGCCTTCCTCATCAAGAACGGCATTCAACCCAGCGAGATTAGCATCAATGCTCCGAAAGTAACTGATGTGAAAGCCGAGCAATATTCGTCTAACGACCGGGAATATCGCTATTATGCCACGCTTGTTATCACGGTCACCTCACGCAAGGTGGACCTCGTGAGGAGTATTATTGCCCGCCAAGGCGAGTTACTGAAGCAGGGCATCGCCATCGTTGCGGGTGACTATGACACGAATATCGAATACGAATATGTTTCGTTCAAGGCCATGAAGCCGCGCATGATGCAGGAAGCCATTGCCAACGCCGAGACCACAGCCCAACAGTTTGCCAAGAACAGCCACTCGAAACTCGACAAAATCGTGAGTGCCGACCAAGGACAATTCAGCATCGAAGACCGCGACTCGAACACACCCTACATCAAAAAGGTGAGGGTAGTGACGACGGTGACATATTCGTTGAAGGATTGAGCGCGGTCACAGCAGCGCGCCAGCACGACATTTTATTTCATTTTGCGTGGCGACAATAGTCATTTTTCGGCATTTTATGTGTAACTTTGTGCCGGATATGCTACTGTTTGCCCACTATTTTCCCATCACAGACCCCACGCTTGTCTTCTTTGTGGTGTTGCTGATAATCCTTCTTGCACCGATTATCATGGGGAAATTGCGCATTCCACACATCATTGGAATGGTGTTGGCTGGCGTAGTTGTGGGGCGATACGGGCTGAACATACTCGTCCGCGACGACTCTTTCGAACTCTTTGGGCGCGTAGGTCTCTACTATATCATGTTTCTTGCGGCCCTCGAAATGGATATGGAGAGCGTGCGGAAAAACAAGAATCGCCTGATTATTTTTGGGCTGTTGACGTTCAGTGTGCCCTTTTTGCTCACCTATTTTGCCGGCATTCGGTTGCTTGGATACAGTATTACGTCCGCCTTGTTGCTGGGTTGTATCATGGCAAGTAACACACTTGTGACCTATCCTATCGTCAGTCGATACGGCTTGCAGCGTAAGCCCGGTGTCACGTTGAGCGTAGGTTCGAGCATGATTTCTTTCCTTTTCGCCCTCATCTTCCTTGCGGCCATCGTGGCATCCAGCAGCGGTGAGGGCGGCATCACATTCTGGTTGACCTTCACAGTGAAGTTCATTGTCTACTGCACCGGCGTGATTTTTCTGCTACCGCGGCTCACCCGGTGGTTCCTCCGCCGCTATAGTGACGCCGTGATGCAGTTCATCTTCGTGCTTGCCATGCTGTTTTTGTGTGCCGCTTTGAGTGGAGCTATCGGCTTAGAAGGCATCTTTGGCGCCTTCCTTTCGGGTTTGATTATGAACCGATATATCCCATCTGTGTCGCCGTTGAAGAACAGATTAGAGTTCATCGGCAATGCCGTTTTCATTCCATACTTCCTCATTGGCGTGGGAATGCTCATCAATGTGCGTCTGCTTTTCGCGGGCGGTGGCATTCTGTGGGCCGTGGTTTGCATCGTTTTCTTCGGCACATTGGGCAAAGCCTTGGCCGCTTATGCGTCGTGTATCGGCTTCCGTTTGCCCCTGAGTTCAGGCCACATGATGTTCGGACTGACCTCCGCTCACGCCGCAGGTGCCATCGCCATGGTGATGATAGGCATGAAACTGCCGGCCATAGATGGCTCTCCTGTCGTCGATGCACAGCTGCTCAATGCCGTAATCATCATGATTTTGTTCACCTGTATCATATCAAGTGTCATCACAGAACAGGCGGCCCGGCGTATCATTCTGCGTGATAAAGAGATGCCATCTGAGTCGAATCGTGAGACAGATGAGAAGATTCTCGTCCCAGTGAAGTATCCCGAGTATGCCGAACGCCTGATGAACATGGCCATTCTCATGCAGAATCGCAGGCTGAACCGCGGGCTTGTGGCCCTCAATGTGGTCTATGATGACGCGCAGATGGAGCGAAATATCGAGCGAGGCAAGCGGCTTTTGGAGCAAATGACACGCTATTGTGCCGGCTCAGATGTGCGTGTTCAGACGCAAACTCGCGTGGCTGCCAACATTGCCAACGGCATAAAGCATGCCTTTAAAGAGTTCCAAGCCTCTGAAATCCTCATCGGAATGCACACCCATAAAGAGGTTTCTTCAAGGTTTTGGGGCGAGTTTCACCAGAGTCTCTTCAACGGATTGAACCGCCAAATCATGATGGCAAGACTTCAACAACCGCTGAATACCATCCGAAGAATACAGGTTGCGGTGCCCTCACGCGCCGAGTTTGAACCCGGATTCTACCGCTGGTTGGAACGCTTGGCTCGCTTGGCTGGCAACTTGGAGTGCCGCATTCAGTTCCATGGACGCACCGACACGCTCTCTCATGTCAATGAATTTATCCGCAACCGCCACCCACAAGTGCGCGCCGAATACACTGAAATGCCTCATTGGAACGCCCTCCCACAGTTGGCAACCAGCATCGCTGGCGACCATCTGCTGGTCATTGTGACGGCCCGAAAGGGCACCGTTTCCTACAAGAACGCGCTGGAATACCTGCCCGATGAAATCAAACGCTACTTCAACGGCCGCAACCTGCTCATCATATTCCCCGACCAATACGGCAATCAAGAGGAGATGACGTACTCCCAATCGCAGCATACAGAGGAGCATAGTGCGTGGGAATCGCTCGCAAGATGGGTGGAACGGCGACGCAGAAAGCAATCTTAAAACACATAGAATTATGATAGACATCAAGCATATCACCAAGAGTTTCGGCAGTCTTCAGGTGCTGAAAGGCATCGATTTGCACATCGACAAAGGCGAAATCGTCAGCATCGTGGGGCCTTCGGGGGCCGGAAAGACCACCTTGTTGCAGATTATCGGCACGCTCGATAAGCCTGATACGGGTTCAATCACTATCGATGGCATCGACGTGCGCAGCCTTTCAACGCGCAAACTCAGCGACTTTCGCAACCGCCACATCGGCTTTGTGTTTCAGTTCCACCAGCTTTTGCCCGAGTTCACTGCCCTTGAAAACATCATGATTCCGGCCTACATCGCCGGCAAGAACACAGCCGAAGCCCGGCAACGTGCCTTGGAACTGCTCGCTTTCATGGGCCTTTCCGACCGCGCAGGCCATAAGCCTGCCGAACTTTCGGGCGGAGAAAAGCAGCGCGTGGCAGTGGCCCGGGCCCTCGTAAACAGCCCTGCTGTCATCTTGGCTGACGAACCTTCGGGCAGTCTCGACAGCAGAAACAAGGCCGAACTGCACCAACTCTTCTTCGAACTGCGCGAGAAATTCGGTCAAACCTTCGTCATTGTGACCCACGACGAGGGTCTTGCTGCCATCACCGACCGCACCATTCACATGAAAGACGGGGAAATCGAGACCCCTTCCGCCCCGCCGATTGCCACCACCCTCAACTCCTCCGAGGAAGAAGAGCCAACACTTTGAAAACCAATCGTTTGGAGATAGCATTCCAATCTCACCCATTTTACACGGCAAAATAGGCCATATTAGCCGCTAATCTCAGCCATATTACGCGGTCAAATGGCTGAAATTATAAATCATTCGAACGTATGTAGGGACGCACGGTTCGTGCGTCCGCTCCAATAACTCTGTAGACATGCTTTCAATTCCATTTGCGCGGACGCACGAACCGTGCGTCCCTACATCTCCACCACGCGCCTATTCATGCGCAATATGGCTGAGATTATAAACCGATTGAGCGCATGTAGGGACGCACGGTTCGTGCGTCCGCTCCAATAACCCTGTAGACATGCTTCCAATTCCATTTGCGCGGACGCACGAACCGTGCGTCCCTACATCTCCATCTCGCGCCTATTCATGTGCAGGATAGCTCGTCTTACAAACCCTTCGAACGCATATACGGCCGCATAATACGTATGTCCGCTCGGGCAATGGGCCTGTTTCGGTTCGCTATCCCGCGAATTTAATGTTATTTATTATTCTGTTTCGCTCCTATTCCGGCCGAAATCGCTATCTTTGCAACATCATATTATCATATTGCATCTATCATTATGAATCTTGATGAACTGACTGCCGTTTCGCCGATTGATGGCCGTTACAGGGGAAAGACCGCGCCGCTTGCCGACTATTTCTCTGAATATGCGCTGATACGTTACCGCATTCGCGTCGAAATAGAGTATTTCATCACGCTTTGCGAACTCCCTTTGCCGCAGCTGAAAGGCTTTGATCACAAGCTATTCGAGCCGCTGCGCGACATCTATCGCCGCTTTGACGAGACGCAGGCAGCCCGTGTCAAGGAGATAGAACGCACCACTAACCACGACGTAAAGGCCGTGGAATACTTCATCAAGGAGCAGTTTGACAACATCGGAGGGCCGGAAGCGTGCAAGGAATTCATTCATTTCGGCCTCACGTCTCAAGACATCAACAACACGGCCGTGCCGCTTTCAGTCAAAGAAGCCCTGCAAACGGTGTACTATCCGCAAGTGGAAGAACTCATCAGTCAGCTCAAGCAATATGCCGAGGCATGGAAAGACGTGCCGATGTTGGCCAAGACTCATGGCCAACCTGCCTCTCCTACACGACTTGGAAAAGAAGTCATGGTGTATGTTTACCGCCTGACAGAGCAGTTGAATGCACTGAAAGGCTGCAAGATAACAGCCAAATTCGGTGGCGCAACGGGCAATTTCAACGCGCATCATGTGGCCTATCCGCAATATGATTGGCGCACTTTCGGTAACCGTTTCATCGAAAAACTCGGATTGGAACGCGAACAATGGACCACACAGATAAGCAATTACGACCATCTGGGCGCGCTTTTCGATGCCATTCGTCGCATCAATACAATCATGATTGACCTCAATCGCGACTTCTGGATGTACATTTCGATGGATTATTTCAAGCAGAAAATCAAGCCGGGTGAGGTGGGTTCGAGCGCAATGCCCCACAAGGTGAACCCCATCGACTATGAGAATAGCGAGGGAAACCTCGGCATTGCCAATGCCATGCTGCAATTCTTGGCCCGCAAACTGCCTGTGAGTCGCCTGCAACGCGACCTCACCGACAGCACAGTCTTGCGAAACATAGGAGTCCCGTTCGGCCATAGTGTCATCGCTATTCAGAGCACTTTGAAAGGTCTTCGCAAGCTTATTCTGAACGAAGAGAAGCTACATAGCGACCTTGAAGCCACGTGGGCGGTGGTCGCAGAGGCCATTCAAACCGTCCTTCGCCGCGAGGCTTACCCGCATCCCTACGAGGCTTTGAAGGCCTTGACACGTACAAATGCGAAGATGAATGAGGAAACCATTCACGCATTCATCAAGGAATTGGAGGTCAGCGACGGCGTGAAAGCCGAGCTGATGGCCATTACTCCGTGGAATTATACGGGGATTTAAGACCCCATCTCGGCCAAAAAGGGAGAGTCTCCCCCGGCTCCTCCAAAGGAAGGGAGGCCGAATTGCGAAAAAAGATGATGATAATTAATGTAGAAAAATATAGTACGAATAAACGAATCACATCATATTTTTGAATGAAATAAAAAGTATTAACCCGGCCGCGAGGCTGAAATAAATTAAAACAAACATGGATTCAGAATTAGAAAACAAAGCTCAGGACCTGTCAACAGAACAGAATGAAAGCACCCGTGAGGGCTACTCACGTCCCACAGGAGGTTACACCAACAACTATCAAGGCAGCGGTCGCCCACAACGCCCGCGCATTCACAACCAACGTGCCTACACTACAGACCACAACGACAGCGAAAACGAAGGCGGGTTCCGCCCCGAAGGCTTCGGTTCGGCACTGCAAAACGGCGACCGTCCGCAGCGTCCTTACCAGCCACGTCAAGGCGGTTACGGCCGTCCGCAGCCGGGTGGCTACAATAATAACCGTGGCGGGGGCTTCGGAAGGCCGCAACAAGGTGGCTATCGCCCGCGTTTCAACAACAATCCCGACGATATGCAGGCCGGCGGCTACCAACCTCGCATGCAAGGTGGCTACGGAAGGCCGCAACAAGGAGGCTATCGGCCTCGCTTCAACAGCAATCCCGACGACCCACAAGGCGGCTATCAGCCCCGACAGCAAGGCGGTTACGGTCGTCCGCAAGGTGGTTATAACAACTATCGCGGTGGCTACAACAACAACCGTGGCGGTTATGGCCAGCAAGGTGGCTACAACAACCGCGGAGGTTACAACAATCGCGGCGGTTATGGGCGTCCGCAAGGCGGCTATAACAACAACTATGGCTACAACAATCGGCCGGGCTACGACCCAAATGCGAAATATAGCCTCAAAAAACGCATTGAATACAAAGAAGAGCACATTGATCCTAACGAGCCGATACGCTTGAATAAGTACTTAGCTAACGCAGGTGTGTGCTCACGTCGCGAGGCTGACGAGTTCATTCAGGCCGGAGTGGTCAGCGTAAACGGCAACGTTGTCACCGAACTGGGTACGAAGGTGCTCCGTTCCGATGAAATCAAGTTCCATGATCAGCCGGTTTCGCTCGAAAAGAAGGTCTATGTGCTGCTGAACAAGCCCAAAGATTACGTGACAACCAGTGACGATCCGCAGCAACGCAAGATAGTTATGGACCTTGTAAAGGACGCTTGCCCCGAAAGAATCTATCCTGTGGGTCGCTTGGACCGCAATACGACGGGCGTACTCCTGCTGACTAACGACGGAGATTTGGCCAGCAAGCTCACACATCCCAAGTTCTTGAAGAAGAAGGTCTATCATGTTCGGCTCGATAAGGTTATTCCTGAAGACGACCTGCAGAAGATTGCTGCCGGAATTGAGCTGGAAGACGGCGAAATCCACGCCGATGCGATTGAATATGCCGATGAGAACGACAAGAAACAGATTGGAATCGAGATACATAGTGGCAAGAATCGCATCGTTCGCCGCATCTTTGAACACCTCGGTTACCGTGTTACACGCCTCGACCGCGTGCAGTTTGCCGGCCTGACCAAGAAGAATTTGCGCCGAGGCGACTGGCGTTTCCTCACGGAAAAGGAGGTCGACATGCTCCGCAGCGGTATGTTTGAATAATAGGGACATTGAAAATGAAAAGAACAAAAGTTGTCGATGCACTCCAATGCACCGAATATGGCACGGCTATCAACGTGAAAGGGTGGGTCCGTTCCCACCGAAATAGCAAGGCGGTTGACTTTATTGCACTCAATGATGGGTCGACTATCAACAACATTCAGGTTGTCGTTGACCCCGAAACCATCGATGCCGAGACGCTGAAAAGCATCACAACGGGTGCTTGTATCAGCGTTATAGGAACATTGGTGCAAAGCCAAGGAGCCGGACAAACGGTCGAAGTGCAAAGCAAGGAGATTGAAATCTATGGGCTATGTCCGTCGGATTACCCCATGCAAAAGAAGGGACAGAGCTTCGAATACATGCGGAAATACGCGCATCTTCGCCTCCGTACCAACACATTCGGGGCTGTTTTCCGCATTCGTCACAACATGGCTATCGCCATACATCAGTACTTTCACGAGCATGGGTTCCATTATTTCCACACTCCAATCATTACGGCAAGCGACGCAGAAGGCGCAGGTGAGATGTTCCAAGTGACCACTTTGGACTTGGAACGCACGGGGAAAGGGCCCGTTCCCTACGAGAAAGACTTCTTCGGAAAGAAGACCAGCCTCACGGTTTCGGGTCAATTGGAAGGTGAACTGGGCGCAACGGCCCTCGGAGCCATCTACACTTTCGGCCCAACCTTCCGTGCCGAGAACAGCAATACGCCCCGACATCTGGCCGAATTCTGGATGATTGAGCCCGAAGTTGCCTTCTTAGACAAGGAAGAACTCATGGACTTGGAGGAGGATTTCATCAAATATTGCGTGCAATGGGCCCTCGACAACTGCAAAGATGACCTTGCTTTCCTCAACAAGATGATTGACAAGACGCTCATCGAGACCTTGGAATCCGTTGTCAAAGAGCGCTTCGTGCGCCTCACTTACGCCGAAGGCATCGACATTCTCGAAGCGGCTGTCAAGCAAGGTCACCGGTTTGAGTTCCCGATTACAGGCTGGGGAATGGACTTCAGCAGCGAACATGAACGCTATCTTGTGGAAGAACACTTCAAACGTCCAGTCATAATGACCGACTATCCCAGCGAGATTAAGGCCTTTTACATGAAGAAAAACCCCGATGGAAAGACCATGCAAGGAACCGATGTCCTGTTTCCTCGCATCGGAGAAATCATCGGTGGATCGGTCAGAGAAGAGGATTATGGCAAGCTTGTCCATGAGATTGAGGCGCGAGGAATGGAAAAAGAGAGTTACAATTGGTACCTCGATACGCGCAAATATGGCTCATGTCCGCACGCAGGATTTGGCTTGGGCTTCGAGCGTCTCATTCTTTTCGTGACGGGAATGCAGAACATTCGCGACGTGATTCCATTCCCACGAACTCCTAAAACAGCAGAATTCTGACATGAAAAAAATCATTCTTACAGGCGACCGCCCCACAGGTAAGCTCCATTTGGGACACTATGTGGGCAGTCTTCGCCGCCGTGTGCAGTTGCAAAACGAGGGCGATTACGACCGAATGTTCGTCTTCATGGCCGACGTTCAGGCCCTGACAGACAATGCAGACAACCCGGAAAAGATCAGACAGAACATCATCGAGGTGGCCCTCGACTATCTTTCTGCGGGCTTGGATCCAGCGCGTTGCACGCTGTATATCCAAAGTCAGATACCCGAACTGGCCGAACTGACCACCTATCTGATGAACCTTGTCACCGTGTCGCGCGTGCAACGCAACCCAACTGTCAAGACCGAAATCCGAATGCGCAACTTCGAAGCCAACATTCCCGTTGGTTTCTTCTGCTATCCTGTGTCACAAGCGGCCGATATTGCAGCCTTCAAGGCCACCACAATCCCCGTAGGTGAAGACCAAGAGCCGATGATTGAGCTTACACGCGAGCTGGTTCGGCGCTTCAATCAGGTGTACCGTGAGGTGCTGGTTGAGCCGAATATCATGCTTCCGGAGAACACAACGGCCCGCCGTTTGCCCGGGACTGACGGCAAAGAGAAGATGAGTAAGAGCCTTGGCAACTGCATCTATCTGAGCGATGACGCCGAAACGGTGTGGCAAAAGGTCAAGGGCATGTACACCGACCCGCTGCATGTCAACCTCAACGACCCCGGTCATGTGGAGGGAAATGCCGTGTTTACTTATCTTGATGCGTTCGCTACGGACCAAGACTTTGCTGATTTCTGGCCCGAATTCAAGACACTCGACGAGCTGAAAGCAGCCTATACGCACGGTGGCATCGGCGATATGAAGTGCAAAAAGCTCTTGAACAGCGTCATCAATCGCATGCTTGAGCCTATCCGCGAGCGTCGCCATGCGTTCGAACAAGACGTTCCCGAGATATTCAATATCCTTAGGAAAGGAAGCGAGGACGCCCGCGAAGCCGCCTCACAAACTATGGACGAGGTGCGAAAAGCCATGCAAATAGACTACTTCAACGATGCCGCGCTCATTCAACAGCAGGCTGAGAAGTTTAAGAAATAGGTGGGAAAGGGGAGCCTCCCCCAGCCCCTCCGAAGGAGGGGAGCCCGCGTTTGCGTGCAACATGGCCGAGAAGGAAATGTAGGGACTTTGACTTTGAACATTGACCATTGAACTTTGACCTTTATGATTAGCTGCCTTTGAACATTGCAGTTTGAACTTTGGCCTTTAGGATTGGCCAAATGGCGAGATGATTTGCAGGCAAGAGGCATGTAGGGACGCACGGTTCGTGCGTCCGCTCCATTCATATTAAAAGGTATATACACATGGCTTATTGAACGGACGCACGGGCCGTGCGTCCCTACATCATCTTGATTGATAATCAACGACTTGCATCTTGCGTTTCAATCTTAGCCATTTTAGCGTGCAATATGGCTGGGATTGCACGGTAAAATGGGTGAGATTATGATGTGAAATGGGTCATGTTGCAAACCAAGGTCATTCGAAATGTGAAATTCATACACCCATATGTAATGTTTATAGAAAGAAAACGCAACACCGATGGCGTTGCTTTCGCATCACTCGCCCCATGACAGCGTTGGCATTGCATGCCAACACTGCCCTATAAACAACGAAACCGCGATGCGGTTTTTAGTTGATTTATTAATAAAACCTACGCATAGAACAAGTGCAAACAACGAAACTGTGATGCGGTTTTTAGTTGATTTATGAATGAAACCAACACATAGAACAAGTGCAAACAATGAAACCGCGATGCGGTTTATGGGTTGTGGAGCACTTGTTTTCCTGCCATTAAATGCCGGTTTGAGTTGAATTGAAAGTATATAAACATGGTTGTTGGAGCGGACGCACGAGCCGTGCGTCCCTACATGCCTCTTGTCAACAATCCATCTTATCATTCGGACTAATCCTAAAGGTCAAAGTTCAATGGTCAAAGTCCAAAGACTGCTAATCCTAAAGGTCAAAGTTCAATGGTCAAAGTTCAAAGTCAAGGTCCCTACATGCTGCGTGACGAGCAACTCGTTCACTTGTCTGCCGTCGACTTGTCAACCGTTTTATTTTCCTATTCCTTTATTTTTGCCTTTCATTGCACCGACTTTCGCCGAAAATATTTATTTTTGTAGTATGAAACCTGCATAACATGAGGCCGAAACATCAACTAAAATGGCTCCTTATGCTGCTCTTGGCAGTCGGTTGCCAACGGCAGAACACCCCACGAACAACGCTGCGGAGCGCCTATTACTGGAGCACCGAGTGGCGTTCGGAGCCTCGTGTCATGGAACAAACCAAGGGACTTGACAGGCTCTACCTGCGCTTTTTCGACGTCATTCTCGACCGTAATGGTGAGCCAATGCCCAATGCCACGCTGCGCTTTTCGGCCAAACTGCCTCGCAAGGTGGAGGTCGTTCCCGTGGTGTTCATCGTGAACGACGTGATGAAAAACGTCAAAAACACGGACGGACTGGCTGAAAAAGTGCTCAAACGCATCTTGCAAATCAGCGAAACGCACGATATTGGCGTGAAAGAAGTGCAGATTGACTGCGATTGGACACTGACCTCGCGCCGCAATTACCGTGCTTTTCTCTCACAACTGCGCCGACTTGCCGCTGCGAAACAGCTGGCTTTGTCTGCCACGATACGCCTGCATCAGCTCTCACAGCCCATTCCTCCCGTCGACAAAGGCGTGCTGATGATGTACAACACGGGCGACTTTACCGACCTGCGGTGCGAACATCCCATTCTCGACCTGCGCGATGTTGTTCCCTATCTGAAGTATCTCAGCGGCTACCGCCTGCCACTTTCGCCGGCCTACCCGCTCTTTTCCTATCGCCTTTTGTTCCGTAACGGGCACTATAAAGGCGTGCTTCATGCGGATAACGACCTGCCCGTGCTGCCCGGCGACAGCGTGATTGAACGCAAGGTAAGCATGGGAGAGGTGCTCAAAGTGAAGCAAACCATCGAGGAAATACGTCCGGATTTGAAGAGAGAAACCATCATCTATGATTTCAGTCCCAATCATATTGCAAATTATAAACCCCGTGATTATGAAGAAATTTATCGTTCTCATTAGTTTGTTAGGGCTGCCGTTGGCCACTTGGGCCTGCGCTGTGTTCCCCATTGTGCACAATTATTACATGATGAATGTCATCAATACCGAACAAACGGAGCCTCAAAGTCCCGACTTCCAGACGTCTTTGGCAAGCTATTGGCAGGCCTATACGGGGGTGAAAGAGGGCTTTTTCGACGACGATTGCGCTTTGCTCATAGAGGCAGCCAAGCTGAAAAAAGACGCTGAAATGCTGGCCTACGTGCGCCACATTGCCAAATATCAACACATTTGTGAGCGCCGTAAAGAGCAATGGGACTATCCGTCGAAGGACGAATTGGCCCTGCAAAAGGCACAAATCCAGCTGATGCGCAAGGCTGCATTGAACTATTCGGGGCAGCGACTGGCTGCACAATACACGTTGTTGCTGATGCGCAGCTATCTGTTGGACGCCAATGCGAAGGGTATTCTGGTGGCTTGGACGATGCGGGCGAGCCGACTTCCGACAAGCATCTACAAGGAAATGTGTCGCAACATCTATGCCTATGCGCTGCTGAACAGTGGCCACAGGGAGGAAGCCTTGGCCATCTATGTGAGCCAAGGCGACGCTGCCAGCATTCAATGGGCCACGAAAGGCTTTGAAGACTACGACGGAATCCGGTCTTTCTACCATGAAAATCCCAACTCGCCTGCCCTGCGTTGGCTCGTTCAGAACTTCGTTAACAACATGCAAGAGGCCGTGGATGACGAGCCATATATGGAGCCTGGCGATAAAGAAAACGCTTTCAAGCGCGAGGCTTCGAACTTTGTTGCGTTTGCAGAACGCGTGGTTCGCGAGGGAAAAAGCTACGAACCGGCACTCTGGAAGACTGCTTCGGCGATGATCAGCTATCTGAACGGCGACCTGAAAAAAGCCGAAGAGAAGAGCCGTATGGCCATGACAATGAGCGGAACACTGCGCGAACGCGACAATGCACGCGCCATTCACCTGCTTGCCGTGACGGCTTTGATGCGCGAAGGACAGCCGTTTGATGCCGAATTTGTGGCGAAAGAGCTGCGCTTCTTGGACGGAAAATGCAATCCAAAGAGCTTCGAGCTGAACTATTACGGCCGTGTTTTAGACCGTATTATGACGCAGAATATCATCGGATATTATGCAAAACGCCACAACATCAACATGGCTGTAGCGAGCAGAGGCATGTGCGAAAGATTTCATTCTCTGGCAGATGACGACGAATTCCAGTACAGTCCGGGCAATGCAAGATATTTGATTTACGAGGAATACTTCTGCGATTTGGACTCCATGACGGCCGACCAGCTGCGCGATTACATGGCTTTCATCAACAAAAAACACTATGATGACGCCTTGGAAGCGTATATACTGACGAAGAACAGCTTCCGCGATGCCAACTATTTCAACGACCTTTTGGGTACCAAACTCATTGCCGAAGGTCGCTTTGCCGAGGCAATTCCCGTGCTGAAAAAGGTGCCGTTGGACTATGTAGACCATCAAGGTATCTCATTTTATATGGTACGTCGCGACTATAAAAAGCCGCGCTGGCTGGTCAAGCAACCTGTCGATGACGAATGGGACGACTACGGTGAAAGGTCGTCTGAGGACATTCCGTTGACGAGCAACCAGAAGATTGCGTTCTGTGAAGAGATGAACAGTCTTGAACAACGCTACAAACTGGCGAATAATGCCACGCGTTCTGAATTGGCAATGCAGCTTGCTGTGCGTTATTACCAGGCTTCATGCTACGGCGATTGCTGGTATCTGACGCACTATGACAAGCTTTATGGTGACAGTGCAAGGGCTTGGGAGAAGGATTATGCACGGCAGGCAATGGCCTATCTTGACGTAGCCAAGCAAGACAAACGGCTGCGCCAAGAGGCCCTCTACGCCCGTGCTTTCGTGCAGAACAGCCTTTTTTTGAATGGATTTTGGGTGACCTATGACGTGGGAGAAGACTATCCTTTAACCATAAGTGACGAGGATTGGCGGCTGGCCTACGACGAATTGCTGGCCTATATCCGCAAGAATCCGACGCAGGTTGCCGACTATGTGACGAAATGCGACATCGTCAGGAAAGAGATGAGGCTTGCCGGCATGGCCTATTCAAGGTAGGCTTTGAGCATGTCGGAGGTGGTGTTGCGGCTGAGTTTGCGCACTGCTGTGTTGCGAATTTGGCGCACACGCTCGCGCTTCAGCCCCATTTTCTCACCGATTTCGGCAAAGGTGAGGTGGGGTTGTTCGATGCCATAGAAAGCTTCGACAACGTTTCTCTCGCGCTCGTTGAGCACTGTCATCGCCTCAAGGAGCTCTTCTTTGACTGAAGTTTCAAGCACCTTTTTATCCGGACGGGCTGCCGCGGGGTCGGCAAGTACGCTGAGCAGACTCACATTTTTGCCGTTCTGGAGCGGTGCATCCACTGAAAAAGCATGGCTGCCGGCCCGCTCTTCGGGGCTTCGTTCACCCTTTGGGAGTCGGAAAATGCCGCTCTGTGCGTTGACAGCTGCCTCGATTGCCTTGCGAACAAAGGGCTCGGCATAGGCCACAAAGCGTAAGCCTCGGTTGCCATCAAAGCTTAGTGCGGCCTTCATCAGGCCAATGTTGCCCTCGCTGATGAGGTCGAGAATGGCCACACCGCGGTCGGTATATCGCTTGGCCACAGACACCACGAAGCGCAAGTTGGCCGAGGTGAGCTTGTTCAGCGCACGGTCTGCCGCCGCTCCGCCGGTCAAAATCTGCTGTGAGAGCAGCTTTTCTTCGTCGTCGGAAAGAAGGGTTTCCCGGCCGATTTCATTGAGATAGAGGTTCAACGACTCACTTTCGCGCTCGGAGAGCGGTTTTCCTGTCTTGATTTTCTTCATTGATGGATTTGCATTTTAAGGATTGTTCGAATATAGTGGAGCCGGGGAAGTCGCCGGCCAAGCGGCATTCAAGGCCTCGACAATCTGCTCGTATTGAGGCGAGAACGCATAGCCCATGTTGCGTTTCAGCATGGATTTCACGTCGCCCACACTGTTTTTGTAAGACGACATCTCTGTCTGATACTGCATGTTGTGCCGCGCCTGACGGCCGATTTCACGCTCGCGCTCGCGCAAGAGTCTGCTACAAACGCGCTCAAGCAAGGGCAATACAATGTGATCGAAGAGCTGATGACCTTGTATATATAAATAGGTGTTGTGGGCATTCACGCCCAATCGCTTCATATCTTCCTTCACTTGCTGATAGCTTTCGCGTGCATCGGGGTTCTTGCGGCGCAGGTTTTCGACGGCTCGTCCCACCTTTTTGCGCAGTCGTTCCAATGCGATTTCGGGGTGATCGATGTTGATGTCGCCCGTTTCGATGATGTGATTGAAGTCGGTCATGGTGAATTCTCCGTAGTGTGTTGACCGATAATACCAAATATTCCATATGAAAAGTGGATAGATAGCTTCGGAATATTGGCGCAGGAAATCATTGAAATCGAAGATGGAATGGTCGTTGAGTACGACGGCAACTGCCACATTATGCAAGGAAGGGGCATAGCATTGAAGGTTCTCAATGGCGTAAGCAAAGGTGTGAAAAACATAGGGATTGTCGAGCAATATGCGCGATCCGGGCGACGCACCTTGCATGAGATAGTCGTAATCGGCGTCCACACAAGCAATCATATCCTGCCCCACTCCGTCAAGAAGATTGCTGATTGCCGCCTTTTTTCCACGCTCTAAATGAGCCATTCGCGACGGAAGCATCACCTCAAAATAGCGGTTGGGCGTTTCAAAACGGCTGAGAATGGTACGCCAGAAAAAGACATCCTCGTAGCTTTCCACATAGGCTATGACCTTGTGGCGGGCGCGTTTCGAGGCCAATTTGTTGGCCGCTTCAACATAATGTGAGGTGATGTTGTCTTTCAGTCGGTGTCCCATAGCTTGCAATCGGGCCTACAACGTGATGTCGGTCACCTCGGTCACGTGGTCCATCCAGCCGTTCATGATGACGGCCGGACTGTGGGTTGCGAGAATGAGTTGCACGTTCGGGTTGAGTTTCAGAATGAGTTCGATGAGCCGTTTCTGCCATTCAAAGTGCAGACTCACCTCGGGTTCGTCCATGAAAAGCACGTAGGGCAGGCGGTCTTCGACCAAGACAGTCAGCAAAATGGCCAGCATTTGCTTCTCACCGCTCGACAGTTGGTAAGGCCGAAGCACCTCTCCAAGCTGCGAAAAGCGTATCTCGTTCTCGGTCCGAATGATGGTTTTGCCCGTCTCTTTGAACAAATCGTCGATGATATCTTGGAACATCTTCTTTCCTTCGGAGATACTTTGAGCCTGCAAGGCAGCGTCTTTAGCACCGCTTTGAAGCACTTCGATGATGCGGTTCCCCACGTTTACTTGGTAGTCAAGATACTTCCGTTGCAACAGGAAAAGCTGCCAATCGAGTTCCGTTATCAGGTTTTCTATCTGGGAAAGTGAGTCGGTATTGACCAGTGGACGGTCGAAAGAGCGAATCACATCATATCGGATCCATTTCGCATCTTCGGGCTTCACCTTCAGATGTACGCCCTTTAAGAGGTGGCTCGGAAACTCTCCACCCTGTGCAAGACCGCGGATAACCTTCGACAGAATGGTGCTTTTGCCCACGCCGTTGATGCCGCTTAGGATATTCACCTTGCGGTCGAGGTTCCACAAGATGTGTTTGGTGCCGCTCCAAAGCGACTCGATTTCAATCTGTTCGATATAGTCTGCGTACTTCATAGTGATGGTTTCTATACCGCAAATATACGAAATAATATATAAGCAGCGGCGTTGCGGGGAGATTTTTTTCGTGAATACCACGTTTATGGTAGTCAATATGCCTCGAATGTGCGATTGCGCGGCACGCCTTTTCGTTGTACCTTTGCAAACAGTATTCACCATAAACAAACAGAAAGGATTTGACGATGAGCAACGAGAAAAAACTACACTTCGAGACACTTCAGCTTCATGTAGGGCAAGAACAGGCAGACCCGGCGACCGATGCGCGCGCCGTTCCAATCTACCAGACGACCTCTTACGTTTTCCACGACGCGCAGCACGCCGCCGACCGCTTTGCGTTGAAGGACGCCGGGAATATCTACGGGAGGCTCACCAACACGACGCAGGCCGTCTTCGAAGAGCGTATGGCTGCGCTCGAGGGCGGAGTGGGCGCGCTGGCCGTGGCTTCGGGAGCCGCCGCAGTGACGTACTCCATCACCAACATCGCCTACGCGGGCGACCACGTCGTGGCCAGCAAAAACATCTATGGCGGCACTTACAATCTCCTTGCACACACGCTGAAGCGCCAGGGAATCAGCACAACGTTCATCGATCCTGACGATTACGACGCACTGGAAGCCGCAATCCAACCCAATACCAAACTTATTTTCATCGAGACGTTGGGAAATCCTCATTCCAACATCTCCGACATCGAGCGAACGGCAGCCATTGCCCACAGCCACGGATTGCCCTTGGTTGTCGACAACACCTTTGGCACGCCCTACCTCATTCGCCCCATAGAACATGGCGCCGATATCGTGGTCCACTCGGCAACGAAGTTTATCGGAGGCCACGGCACGACGATGGGCGGAATCATCATCGACGGAGGCCGCTTCGATTGGAAAGCCCAAGGAAACCGCTTCCCTGGCTTCAACACACCCGACGTTTCCTATCACGGCATCAAATTTTCAGACATACCCGCGCCATTTGTGACCAGAATTCGTGCCGCACTCCTGCGCGACCAAGGTGCGGCCATTTCGCCCTTCAACGCTTTTATCCTGCTACAAGGGCTCGAGACGCTGAGCCTGCGGGTCGAAAGACACGTGTTCAACGCGCTGAAAGTCATCGACTACCTCAAGCAACAGCCACAGGTTCTGAAAATCAATCACCCCTCACTGCCCGAACACCCCAACCACGCGCTCTACAACCGCTATTTCCCCGCAGGCGCAGGGAGCATCTTCACATTCGAGATAGACGGCGACCAGCAGAAAGCGTTCGCCTTCATCGACCACCTGAAAATCTTCTCCCTACTCGCTAACGTGGCCGACGTGAAGAGCCTCGTCATCCATCCGCTCTCCACCACGCACTCCGAACTGAGCCGGGAAGAGGCCGCCGACCAAGGCATCTTCGAAAGCACAATCCGTCTGTCCATCGGCACCGAGCACTACCAAGACATCATCGACGACCTCGAGCAGGCGTTCGTGGCCGTAAAATAACATGAATTTACAGAACAAAAACAATTAAAAACAGAACAATGACTAAGATTTATCAACAGATAACCGACCTGATCGGAAGAACGCCGCTCGTCGAACTGCACAAATACTCAACGTTCCGCGGAGCAACACGCCCCATCGTCGCAAAAATAGAGTTTTTCAATCCCGGCGGCAGCGTGAAAGACCGCATCGCCCGTGCCATGATCGAAGAAGCCGAGCGAACAGGGCAACTCAAGCCCGGTGCCACAATCATCGAGCCCACCAGCGGCAACACAGGCGTCGGGCTGGCCCTCGTCGCAGCCGTAAAAGGCTACCCACTCATTCTTACCATGCCCGAGACGATGAGCATCGAGCGCCGCTCCTTGGTGCAGGCTTACGGCGCAAACGTAAAGCTCACCAGCGGGAAAGACGGCATGAAAGGCGCCATCAAAGCAGCCGAAGAACTGCGCGACAGCATCTCGGGCAGCGTTATCCTCAGCCAGTTCACCAATCCCGCCAATCCGCATATCCATTATTTGACCACCGGACCCGAAATCTGGCAAGACACCGACGGCGACGTCGACATCTTCGTAGCGGGCGTCGGGACGGGCGGAACGGTCAGCGGAATCGGCAAATATCTCAAAGAGCGCAACCCGAATATCAAGGTCATAGCCGTAGAGCCTACCGATTCGCCCGTGCTGAGCGGCGGCAGCAGCGGCCCGCACAAAATCCAAGGCATCGGCGCAGGCTTCATACCCGATACCTACGATGCAGCCCAAGTCGACGAGGTCTTCACCGTAACGAACGACCAAGCCATTCTTGCCGGCCGTCAGCTGGCCAGACAGGAAGGACTTCTGGTCGGAATTTCGTCCGGCGCAGCCGCTTTTGCCGCCACCGAAATCGCCCGACGGCCGGAAAACAAGAACAAGCGCATCGTCACGCTGTTCCCCGACACCGGCGAGCGCTATCTCTCAACCGCGCTCTACGCTTTCGACGAGTATCCGCTGTAGAGCCTCCGTTCGTCCTGATGAATTGTGGGAAACTCCCATTCTTCTACTGAAAATTCGGAGCCTTCCCCAGCCCCTCCGAAGGAGGGGAGCAGAAACGGGGAGCCCACCCCGGCCCTCCCGAAGGGAGGGAGAAGAAACCGGAGCCTCCTCCGCCCCCTACAAATGAGGCAAGCGAAAATGGAAGCCTCCCCCAGCCCCTATAAAGGAAGCGAGCAAAAACGAGAGCCTCCCCCGGCCCCTCCGAAGGAGGGGAGCAGAAACGGGAGCAGATTAGCTTACACGAAGTTCGTGCCCCCCTCCTTTGGAGGGGCTGGGGGGAGGCTCCCCTTTTTCTGTTCAGAAACGCATGTTTTTGGTGAGGACTCGCCTTTTTTTGTTCAGAAACGCATGTTTTTCATCAGAAATTGCTGTATTTTGTTCAGAAACGCATGTTTTTCATCAGAAATTGCTGTATTTTGTTCAGAAACGCATGTTTTTCATCAGAAATTGCTGTATTTTGTTCAGAAACGCATGTTTTTCATCAGAAATTGCTGTATTCTGTTCAGAAACGCGCGTTTTTCATCAGAATTAGCCGTATTTTACAAAAAAACTGCAGTTTTTCGTCAGAAATCGCCGTATTTTATCAAAAAACTGCAGTTTTTCATCAATTTTTTTTGTTTTCTGCCAAAAAACTCGAGTTTTTCATCATATTTTCTCGTTTTCTATCAAAAAACTGCAGTTTTTCATCGAAAATTGTTGTTGGCTGTTCAGAAACTCGAGTTTTTCATCATATTTTTTCATTTTCTGCTAAGAAACTGCAGTTTTTCGTTAGAAATTGCTGTGTTCTATCAAAAATTTGCAAATTCTGAACAGAAAATGAGAATTTTTATCAAGAATTTCGGAATTCTGGGCAGAATTTCCCGTTTTCTACAAAAAATTTTCGAATTCTTTGCAAAATTTTCTGTTTTCTGCTCGGAATTCGCAAATTCTTGACAAAATACAGCGATTTCTGCTTAGAATTCCGAAATTCTTGACACAAATTGCTGTTGGCTGTTCAGAATTTCAAAATTCTTTATACAAATCGTTGTTGGTTGTCCAGAAATCCGAGTTTCCGAGTGGAAATTACCGTTGGCTGAAAAAAAACGAGAGTCTCCCGCGGCCCATTCAAAGGAGGGGAGAAAAAACGGAAGCCTCCCCCAGCCCCTCCAAAGGAGGGGAGCAGAAACCGGAGCAGATTTGCCCGCAAGCTCGTTCTCCCCTCCTTTGGAGGGGGCGGGGGAGGCTCTCAGCCATTTTCCCTCCTTCGGGAGGGCTGGGCTGGGGCCCATCTACGAATTCCCTCTTTCGTGAGGACTGGAACAGGGCCCTTTGAAAGCCGGTAGAGTTCGCAAGCTCGTTCTCCCTCCCTTCGGGAGGGTAGGGGTGGGTGTTTAGGGGCGGGGGAGGCTCCCTCACTCTCTTTCCATCAGCCGCCGCTCTGCCATTGCGGCATACTTCGTCCCGGGCTTCCCGTAGTTGGCGTATGGGTGGATACTGATGCCTCCGCGCGGAGTGAAAAGGCCCGTGACCTCGATATATTTCGGTTGCATCAGTCGCACGAGGTCTTTCATGATAATGTTCACACAGTCCTCATGGAAATCGCCGTGGTTTCGGAAACTGAACAGATAGAGCTTCAGGCTCTTGCTCTCGACCATCTTCTCGGCCGGAATGTAGCCAATTCGGATCTCAGCGAAGTCCGGCTGACCGGTGATTGGGCACAGCGACGTGAATTCTGGACAGTTGAAACGCACCCAGTAGTCGTTCTCGGGGTGTTTATTGTCAAAAGTCTCCAAGATTTCGGGCGAATAGTCCGAGCGATACACCGTCTTCGTCCCTAAGGCCTTCAAGCCTTCGTTTTTTCTTTCCATTTTTATTGATTTGCTGTTTTCTACACGTTTGGATTGATGGCAGACGCCGTCGGCCGTCTGGATTTTCCCGCAAAATTACGGAAAAACACAAAGAAACGCAAAGAAAACGGAGATAATTTGCAGGCGACGGCCCGTTGCCCCTGGAAACTGTGCGCGAAAGGCGCGTGAGGAGCGTGGGCGCGCGTCGGTCGGTCGTGAAAAGCGCACGAAAGGAGTGGGTGCGCGTCGGTCGGCTGTGAAAAGCATGTGAGAAAAGCGGGCGAGGCGCGCGCCGGGGTGTCAGTCGCCCGGTGGCAGCGTCTCCATCTCCACCTCTTTCACCTTTTTAAATAGGTTGCTGGCAAACACGAGCGCGTTGAGCCGTTTGTTAGTGGAGCTCATCACCTCGTCCTTCGTCCCCTGCCATTCCTTGCGCCCATTGTAGATGAAGATGATGTTTTCGCCGATACCCATCACCGAGTTCATGTCGTGCGTGTTGATGATGGTTGTCATGTTGTATTCCTTGGTGAGCCCCGAGAGTAGCTCGTCGATCACCAGCGAGGTCTTCGGGTCGAGTCCGGAATTCGGCTCGTCGCAGAAAAGATACTTCGGGTTCATCACGATGGCGCGCGCGATGGCCACACGCTTCTGCATTCCTCCCGATATTTCGCCGGGGAACTTCAGCTGCGCGTCGATGAGGTTCACGCGGTCGAGACATTCCTGCGCCCGCTTCACGCGCTCGCGATAAGTCATCGCCGAAAACATGTCCAACGGGAACATCACGTTCTCGAGCACCGACAATGAGTCGAACAGCGCCGCGTTCTGGAAAATCATGCCCATTTCTCGGCGCATCGCAGCCTTTTCCCGCTTCGACATGGCGACGAAATTGCGCCCATCGTAGAGTACCTCTCCGCGCGTCGGCGCGAGCAGCCCCACGAGGTTCTTTATCAAGACCGTCTTGCCGCTTCCGCTCTGCCCGATGATGAGGTTGGTCTTCCCGGCCTCGAAAACGGTGCTGATATCCTTCAGCACCTCTTTGTCTCCGAACGATTTGTACAGGTGTTTGATTTCTATCATGACAGTAATTGGGTTAAGAACACATCCGAAAATAATATCAATACGCTGCTGCAGACGACAGCATCCGTGCTTGCTTTCCCCACTTCGACCGAGCCGCCTTCCACCTGATAGCCGAAGAACGACGAAACACTCGCGATGATGAACGCAAAGAACATGCTTTTGATGATGCTCATCCAAATGAACCACGCGTTGAAGGAATGCTGGATACCGAGTGTCAGGTCGTCGGGCGGCAGCAAGTGGCCCACGTAAGCCGTGCTGTAGGCCCCAACGATACCCATGGCCGAGCTGAACACAACGAGGAACGGCATCATCGTGACCAATCCCAAGAGCTTAGGAAGTATGAGATAATTCGCAGAATTCACGCCCATGATGTCCAGCGCATCTATCTGCTGCGTCACGCGCATGGTCCCGAGCTCGGAAGCAATGTTCGAGCCCACCTTTCCGGCTAAGATCAGACACATGATGCTGCTCGAGAACTCCAAAAGCATGATTTCGCGCGTCGTATATCCCGACACCCAGCGCGGCATCCACGGGCTCTGAATATTCACTTTCATCTGAATGCAGATCACGGCACCGATGAAAAAGGAAATCAAGAGCACGATGCCGATGGAGTCGACACCCAGCTGCGACATCTCTTTCAGATAGCGCTTGAAGAACATTCTCATTCTGTCGGGCATGGCAATCGACCGCCCCATCAACAGCAGATAGCTTCCGAAAGTGGTGAGATACTTGCAAAGCAGGTTGAATATAAACATAGTTGTATCCTTAGTTCTTATTGGTTGCAAAAGTAACCAAATTCCTCTGAAAAACTGCTTAAACCATATAGTTTTTGTTTTTTTATTTTGTTATCCTCTTGAATTCAACTAACTTTGCAGCAAAACAAATGATTTTATGGACGAAACGCAGCTGACGACGCTCCGAACGGAGGGACTTGTGAAACGTTATGGCAAGCGAACGGTGGCCAATGGCGTGAGCATCAACGTCAAACAAGGCGAGATTGTGGGCCTTCTCGGGCCTAATGGTGCAGGCAAAACTACCTCTTTTTATATGACAACGGGCAACGTTGTGCCCAACGAAGGCCATGTTTATCTCGACGAAGAAGAGATAACCAACTACCCCGTTTACAAGCGGGCGCGAGCCGGAATAGGCTATCTTCCGCAGGAAGCCAGCGTGTTTCGCAAGATGAGTGTAGAGGATAACATCATGGCAGTGCTTGAGATGACGAAGCTATCACATGCAGAACAGCTCGCTAAACTGGAGAGTCTTATCGGCGAATTCCGCCTGAATAAGGTGCGAAAGAACAAGGGAGACCAACTCTCCGGAGGCGAACGTCGGCGCACGGAGATAGCACGTTGCCTCGCCATCGACCCCAAATTCATCATGCTCGACGAGCCTTTTGCGGGCGTAGACCCCATTGCTGTGGAGGATATTCAGCACATTGTGTGGCGCTTGAAATACCGAAACATCGGCATACTCATCACCGATCACAACGTTCAGGAGACGCTTTCGATTACCGACCGCGCCTATCTCTTGTTCGAAGGTCGCATTCTTTTCCACGGAACACCCGAGGAATTGGCCGCCAATCCCGTGGTACGCAAGAACTATCTGAGCGAGAACTTCGTCTACAGGAAGTTCAAACCCAACGAAGAAGACGAGGCTTATGAAAAGTAAGAAGAGGCTCCCTCTTCGGAGAGGAACTTCAGACGAGGCTCTATTTTTGTAAATTTTATAACTCTGTTTTTAACACTTCAGCAGGCTATCATTCAGAGATGAGAAGCCCATGAAGGCCGTGTTCCCATACGATAGTGTAGGGGAAAGCGAGCCAAAGCAAGACATTTCGTTGAGAAAAGTAATCGGATAACGATGCCGTATGGGCCGTTCCGCCTTGCAACATCACCCATTTTATACGTCAAAGTGACCCATTTTGCGCGCCGAAATGGCTGATTTTGCAGTGCAATTCCATTGAAACAGGAACGGATTTCGCAGGATTTCATGCCCGAAACTACATCATTTCCGATAACCATTTGATTGTCAGTGTCTTGCAAAACCACAAATTCCGGCGCGTATTTCGGGCGAAAGTGCATCTTGTTTCAAATACGCAAGCTGTGCGAAAGCAATTGTAAACATTTGCGATTAGATACAATATGTCTCACACGCTGGCGGTCCATGCAAAACAAAATATCTGCCGATATATTGAATTTTTCCTCGGAAAAATTTGCAGGATTGGTGCTTTCTCTCTACATTTGCAGCGTAAATGTATAAAAGATACGACAATGAAAAGACTATTAATCACTTGCATGGCAGTGTTTACTGCCTTTGTTGCTTTCGCTCAGAGTGAAGCAACGATAAACGATCTCAAGCAACAAAAGAAAGTGTTGGAGCTGACTGCCAAACTGAAACAGCTTCAATTGAATTATGAAAAAGAGAAGGCAAGTTTCGAATCACTGGCGAAAGAGGTTGCTGCGGCCAATGCTGCGGCCAACATAGCCTCTACGAATTTCAGCACATCTGATGCATCCGGCACCGTGAAAGATGCCAAAGCAATGATGAAGCAACTTAAAGAAACGAAGAAACTCAACAAGAAATTGGCCAAGAGTCAGAAGAAGTTGGACTGCTGGCAAAAGAAGATTAGCAAGACACAAGACAAGATTGACAAGATTGACAAGACGGTCGAGATTGATGACAAATGATGCATAACAGGCCGTCTGCCCATCGTTAGGCATTGACAACGTCCGAATAGCAGGGGCGAAGCATAGAAAAAATGCTTCTCCCTTGTTTTTTTATATGATCATGTCACAAAAAACGTTTTCCTGCGTATAGGAGATAGATACCGAATATCCACGTCGTAGCATCAACTTTTCGGTGAGTTCAACCGTCAAAGACCATAAGAACGAAACATATATGAAAATATTTCTCCTTGCAACCTGCCTCTTTTTGGGCGTTTTGAGCAGTGCTTCGGCTACGCCGACCATTGTAGGAAAGGTGGTCAACGCGCAGCAACAACCTTTGTCTTTGGTGAACGTTGTGGTGCTGAACCCCACCGACTCAGCCTTCATTCAAGGTGCAGTGACCGACGAAAACGGGCAGTTTCGCATTGAAGTTCCCCGCGGACAGGCCTACCTTTTGAGGCTCACTTCGGTGGAATATGAGCCACTTTTCAAGTCCGTTACGTCCGATGATGCCGGCACGTTGACGCTGAAAGCGCGGCATTATGCCCTGAAAGAGGTGGTCGTAAAGGCCGACCGACCACAATATAAGGTTGTTACGGGAGGTCTTTCCGTAGATATATCAAACACCATTCTGGCCCATTCTGGAACGGCAACCGACGTACTTCGCCAGCTTCCCCGCGTCAATGTGGAAAACGACGGCAGCGTGAATGTGTTCTCAAAAGGCACACCCGAGATTTATATCAACAACAAAAAGGTGCAGGATAAGAGCGAACTTGAACAGCTGAAGTCCACGGATATAAAAGCCATTGAGGTCATCACGAGTCCCGGCGCCCGCTATAATGCCACCGTGAAGAGCGTCATTCGCATCAAGACAATGCGGGCTCAAGGCGACGGTTTGAGCTTCCGTGCCGACAATAATGTCAAATATAACACCTACTGGACGGGCTTCCAAGAAGACTATTTGAAGTATCGTCACGGCGGATGGGAGGCCTTTATGGACGCCTATGTCTTCACTTTTGTTTCCGCACAAGACCCACATCTCCGCGAAGAAATACAGGGATCGGACAACATTGTGGTTGACCAACACATACGAAACATGAGCCGCACGTGGGGACTTCACGCCAAATGGGGCACCAATTACGACTTCAACAGCGACAATTCCCTTGGCTTTAGCTATGCCTTGACGCGCTATTTCTACGACAAAGGGTATTCCATTGAGGGCTCACAAGACATCATGAAGAATGGTAATCCGATAGGACATATCGACCATGACTATACTTCTAACGAACTAGTCGGGCCTAACCACGAGGCTAATGCCTACTATATCGGGAAGTTGGGTAAGCTGGGTATCGACCTCAATATGACCTACCTATGGAATAAAAACAACGAGAACAAGTTGAGCAAAGAGACGAGTTTGCAACTCCATAGCCAGAATGTTACGACGCATCATGCCCAAAACAACCGGCTTACGGCAGGCAAATTGCTGCTCTCCTATCCGCTTTGGAAGGGCACAATCAACATGGGAACCGAACTCACAAGCACCTATTCAAAGGGCGAATATCGCAACGATGAGGGCATTGTGAAAAGCACTTCGACCGAGATTAAAGAGCGAAATGCAGCCGGATTTGCCGAATATCAACTCACGTTTGGCAGCCTTTCGGCCAATGCCGGCCTGCGTTATGAGCACGTAGTCTCTGATTATTATGAGCAAGGAGCATGGCAAAAGGGGCCCAGTCGCCGCTATTCCGACTGGTTCCCCTCGCTCTCTTTGGCTTGGCATAAAGGCAAATGGGGCCTGCAGGGCAGTTATGTCTACAAGACGAAACGCCCAAGTTACGGCATGCTCAGCAACGAAGTGCAGTATGACAACCGCTATTTCTACGAGGGAGGTAACCCCTATCTGCGCCCGGAAATGGTGAAAAGCCTCAGCTTGATGGCCAGCTATGCGTGGCTAAGTGCCGAGGTTGGGCATGAATATACCAAGGATGTGATGCTTTGGACGGCCACACTTTACAACGGACAAGACATCGGTTTCAGTCGCAATCTCAATTTCGATAGCTTCCAATATCTCTATGCTTCGGTCGTGGCCTCGCCCAAGTTCGGTTGCTATCAACCCACGTATGAGTTGAATTTCAGTCGCCAACATCTCGATGCCAAGGGCTATGGAAGCGGCAAGAACATGAATAAACCGAACTTTTTCTTCTCTCTTCGCAACCGATTTTCGTTTCCCCACGACTTCACGGTCTATGTGAATTTCCGTCATTCCTTTGGCGAAGACTACGGTTTTAATCACATGTCGCCGACTTCCAACCTGGGTCTTCAACTCATGAAGCAGTTCTGTAACAAGGCATGGACGGTCAACCTGTTCGTCAACGACCTGCTGAAGACCAACGAAGTCAAGTCGTATACCTATGCCGACCGCGTCAACCTCAGCAAGTATGGCTATGAGTACAGCCGCCGCGTGAGCCTCACCGTGACCTATAACTTCAATACTTCGCAAAGCAAATACAAGGGAACGGGCGCAGGAAATGCGGAGAGAGGGAGGCTATAAAACCTCGTTTCCGGCTCAAACAAAAGAGACGAAGCTTCTTTCCCCGCCTATTTTTGGAAGGAGTCGGGGGAAACCTGTTGCTCACACCATCTCACCAGCCCTTTTATATAGGGCACAATCGATGCTCCCAAGGCTGAAAGCCGGTAAGTATTCCGGCAAGACACGATGATATTGTCGGCTTTCAAGACGGTGATGGCGGCCGAAACCTCGCTTCGCTTCGTCCCTTTCATCTCCTGTTCAAGTTCGTCTTGCGTCATCGCCTGCCTTTCGTTCAGCAGGTGAATGACCCATAATGTGTTCGGTCCGCAAAGCCTTGCGAGGACATTGCGGACCGGACAATCGGGGAAAAGCGGGTCGGTTACCATTTCAATTCATCGTTCAAGATGGTGCCATCTTGGGCATCTTCTTTTGTAAAAGTGTTGCCTTTGTACTGCACACAGAGCATCAATAGCTCGCTATTTCCCGTGTTTTTCAGTGCTCGTTTGCCTTCCGGGGCCACGCGAATGACGCTTCCCTCGCTCACGGGTATCTGCTCTCCGTCCACTTGATACAGGCCTTCGCCCTTCAAAATGAAGTAGAGTTCCTCGTGATTCCTGTGCTTGTGTAGGAAACTACTGTCCTGTCCGGGCGCAAAAGCTTGGAAAGAAAGCTCGCTACCCGTGGCATGTAGTGCTCCGCCGACAAACACTTTGCCCGGTATTTCAATATTACCCAACGGAAGAACATAGTCCTTAATGCCACTGAGTTTGCCCACGTTTACTACCGTAAAGTTCTTACCTTCTTTGATTGTTTCAACTGTTTTCATCATCTTGTTCCTTAAAATTGTTGTTTATAATGTTTCTTATTGATAGAGATTCTTTGCCAAAGCCTCCAATCCTTCTGCCCCTGTCAAGTCTGGATATGCCTTTTTAAGGGCCGCAACAAAGGCCGAAGCATCACCGTTTTCACGCAGAAGCGTTTCCATTTTCTCCAAGTATTGAATGCGGAAATCAAGGGCATCAACCGTCGAAAGTCCGCCATGTCCGCCGATGAAGAAGCGTGCTCCTGTGGCTTTTGCGGCCTTCAAGCCCTTCAATGCCTGTGCTACGGCCTCGCGGTTGGCCAGTTGTAAGTTGTTCATGTGGGCCTTTGCAGGTGCCCAGTGCATCAAAACCACTTGTTTGCCGATGAGGATTTGGGCTGCCGGAAAATCGTTGTCAGGGCCCTTGTCAAACCGATAAACGACACCGTCTATCGTGACTGACTTTCCAAAAGCCACTTCCTTGGCCTTTCCCGTGGGGCGTTCGGCCATCTTGTCACCGAAAGATTGTTGGAAACCTTTCATCATTGCATCGTACACTCCTTCGTGCATAAACTTGTGCATGCCCTCGGGTTGAATGACAACATGGCTTCCCGTAGCCCCCTCATGATAGTTGGTGATGCGAGCTTCTACGGGCTTTTTCAACTTCTTTACATAGGTGTCGAAGGCCGAAGCATTGGCTTTGAAAAGCGGTTCTTCAAGGATTACGAGTCCTTTTTTGCCTTCAACGATGTAGCTTGCATCGGCCATTACATCGCCGGAATTGTAAACATGTAGGGTAAAATTGCCCACTTTGCGTGTTTCGAACTTGCCTTGTGCAAAGGCGGTCAGTGTGAACAGTGCAGCGATGGCTGCCAAAATAACTTTCTTTTTCATTTCTGTTGTCTTTATTTGTTTCTTGTTTCTGCTGCAAAGGTATGCTTTATCAGCCGATGAAACAAGTAGGCACGAAAAGGAAAGACAGTTACAAAGAGGTAAGTAATGGGCAAACAGCGCGTCTTTCTGGCTGATGTTTTACATTGTTTAACCATAAAACTTTCGTGACCTACACTCCATTGGCTAATTTTGTGAGGCAAATCAAAGAAGAATGACAATGAAACACAACGAAATCCGTAATGCTCTTTATCCCGATTGCCCTGTTCGAAACGTGCTGTCGCGGGTGGGTGACAAGTGGTCGATGCTGGTTCTGTTCACCTTGGAGGGCCAACCAAGCATACGGTTCAAGGAGTTGCAGCGCAGCATTCCCGACATTTCGCAGAAGATTCTCACCGCTACACTCAAGATGCTTGAGGCCGACGGCTTGATAAATCGCGAGGCTTTTCCCGAAGTTCCGCCGCGCGTGGAGTATTCTTTGACCGAGAAAGGCAAGAGTCTTCTGCCACTTATCGACGCACTTCTCTCGTGGGCAACAGACAATATGGAGGATATCATCGCCTCGAGGACACAATTTTATCTTAAATAAAACAACATCAAACCTTGATATAACAAAGAAAAAACGTATATTTGCAACCATAATTGTAGAAGTGAATCACGCAGGTTCAGAATAAAAATGAAGAAAATGGTAAACTTAAGATTTGAGGCTGTGGCCCAAGCGTTCAGGAAACGCCCGATAGAAACGGCAGTAATGAAGGAGCGTCCGTCTGAATATTTCGCGAAATATGTGTTCAATCGGCAGAAGATGTACAAGTATTTGCCGGTCGATGTGTATGAAAAATTGGTGGATGTTATAGACAATGGTACCCGACTCGACCGTTCGATAGCCGACGCAGTGGCTGAAGGTATGAAGCAATGGGCGCAGGAACACGGCGTGACTCACTACACTCACTGGTTCCAACCCCTTACGGAAGGTACGGCAGAGAAGCATGATGCCTTCGTGGAACACGACGGAAAGGGTGGCATGATCGAGGAGTTCTCGGGCAAACTGCTGGCACAACAGGAGCCGGATGCCTCTTCTTTCCCCAACGGAGGCATCAGAAATACGTTTGAAGCACGTGGATATAGTGCATGGGATCCAACGTCTCCGGTGTTCATTATTGATGATACGCTGTGCATACCTACCATCTTCATCTCGTATACGGGCGAAGCCTTGGACTACAAAGCGCCCTTGTTGCGTTCACTACATGCTGTGAACGTGGCCGCAACAGAGGTGTGCCATTACTTCAATAAAGACGTGAAGAAGGTCAGCACCAACTTAGGTTGGGAGCAAGAATACTTCCTTGTGGACGAAGATCTCTACTCGGTTCGCCCCGATTTGATGCTGACCGGCCGCACTTTGATGGGACATGACTCAGCCAAGAACCAGCAGATGGACGATCATTATTTCGGCACCATTCCCGAAAGGGTGCAGGCCTTTATGAAGGATTTGGAAGTGCAAGCCCTCGAACTCGGTATACCTTGCAAGACAAGACATAACGAAGTGGCACCCGGACAATTTGAGTTGGCACCGATATTCGAGGAATGTAACCTCGCTGTTGACCATAATATGGTGTTGATGAGTCTAATGAAAAAGGTGGCTCATAAACATCATTTTAGGGTGTTACTTCATGAAAAACCGTTTGCCGGAATCAATGGAAGTGGAAAGCATAATAACTGGAGTTTGACCACAGATACAGGCATTTTGCTTCACAAATCGGGTAAGACGGCCGAGGACAATCTGCGGTTTGTGGTCTTCATTGTAGAGACATTGATGGCCGTTTACAAGCATAATGGCTTGCTGAAAGCCAGCGTAATGAGTGCCACCAACGACCATCGACTCGGTGCAAATGAGGCTCCTCCGGCCATTATCTCATCGTTCTTGGGCAGACAGCTCAGCGATTTGCTCGACCATATTGAGCTGGCCGACAAGAAAGACCTCTTCACTGTGGCCGGTAAAAAAGGCATGAAGCTCGACATACCTGAGATACCTGAGCTGCTTATCGACAACACCGACCGCAACAGAACATCGCCTTTTGCCTTCACGGGTAACCGTTTTGAGTTCCGCGCCGTGGGCAGTGAGGCCAATTGCGCCAGTGCGATGATCGTGCTGAATGCCGCAGTTGCCGAGGCACTCACCAACTTCAAGCAGCGCGTCGATGCCCTTATTGCCAAGGGAGAAGACAAAACCGGGGCGATTATCGACGTGATTCGCGAGGACATCAAGACCTGTAAACCGATCCGTTTCGACGGCAATGGCTACAGCGATGAATGGAAAGAGGAAGCACGGAAGCGCGGACTTGATTGCGAATCGTCATGTCCGGCCTGCTTCGACCGCTATTTGAACGAAGCCAGCATCAGGATGTTTGAGACCACGGGCGTGATGAAACGCAACGAATTAGAAGCCCGCAACGAAGTGAAATGGGAGACCTACACGAAGAAAATCCAGATAGAAGCGCGTGTCATGGGCGACCTTGTGATGAATCATATCGTGCCTGTCGCCACACATTATCAGAGCCAATTGGCCAAGAACGTGCAAAGTATGATCGAAATCTTCGGACATGAAGAGGGCAAACAGCTCACGGCACGCAACATCAACATCATCAAAGAGATTGCAGAGCGCACACAACTCATCGAAACGGGCGTGGAAGAGCTGGTCAATGCCCGCAAGGTGGCCAACAAAATCGAGGGTGCCCGCGAGCGAGCCTTTGCCTATCACGACACCGTTGCGCCCAAGATGGCAGCCATTCGCTATCAGGTGGACAAGTTGGAACTCGTGGTGAGCGACGAACTTTGGACGCTTCCGAAGTATCGCGAGCTGCTGTTTATCCGATAAAAGAAAAGCAAAAAGATAGAAAAGTAAGAAGGTAAAAGGGTAAGAATAAGCGCAACAGCCTTCGTCTTTAGCATCTGATTTTCTATATCAGTTCATTTTATTTTGCAAACTCACTTATTTTGCGCGGTAATATGGGCCATATTGCACGCTAATCTCACCCATATTGGCGTGCAAAATGGGTGAGTTTGAAACGTAAGGTTCAAGTCGTTGATAATCAATTCGGTTGACAGTTGATAAGTAGACGGGTGGACAAGTTGTATGCTTTGTGCGATGTAGGGACCTTACCTTTGAACTTTGACCATTGAACTTTGACCTTTATGATTAGCTGTCTTTGGACTTTGAACATTGAATTTTGACCTTTAGGATTAGTCCGAATGATAAGATGGATTGTTGACAAGAGGCATGTAGGGACGCACGGCTCGTGCGTCCGTTCCGTTTTTCAGTTGATAAGTCGACGAGTAAACGGGGTGGACAAGTTGATTGTTCGTGCAACGCATTCGCTTGTCAACTTGTTTATTCGTCAACCGTGCTGGAGCGGACGCACGAGCCGTGCGTCCCTACATGCCTCTTGCTTACAAATTATCTGGTCATTCAGCTAATCCTAAAGTTCAAAACTCAATGTTCAAAATTCAAAGTCAAGAACCTCAACGTTCAAAGTAAAAATTAATACATGCTGAAAAACGCTTTCTGAATGATAAATTCATACTGAAACAGCATAAAAAAATGATAAAAACGAACATAATTACATTATTTATATTACCTTTGCAAGTGTCCGACGGCACGCGATAAGCGCAAGACAAACGCGCATGGTGCAGGCTTTCGGCATGGTAAAGCGATTTATTCACTAACAAAAATACTTATACATGAAACTTAAAAACTTATGGGTAGCTGCGCTACTGATGCTGGCCGGTACGGCTCAGGCACAGCCGCAGATGACTATCCCGGTAGACAAGGACGTGAGAATAGGCAAGCTCTCGAACGGGCTCACCTATTATATCCGTCACAACAACTGGCCGGAGAACCGTGCCAACTTCTACATTGCCCAGAAAGTGGGCTCCATTCAGGAGGAAGAAAGCCAGCGTGGCTTGGCTCACTTCTTGGAACACATGGCTTTCAACGGCTCCGACCATTTCAAAGGCAACAACCTCATCGAATGGTGCAGGGCAAACGGTATCGAGTTCGGGGCCGATTTGAACGCCTATACCAGCATCGACCAGACGGTATATAACATCAGCAACGTGCCTACACAGCGTGCAGGGGCCATCGATACCTGCCTGATTATCCTGCGCGATTGGTCGACCGGACTGACACTCGACCAAGAGGAAATCGAGAAAGAGCGCGGCGTTATCCACGAAGAATGGCGGCTTCGCACGAGTGCTTCAAGCAGAATGTTCGAGCGTAACCTGCCCGCACTCTACCCCGGCAGCAAGTATGGTCTGCGTTATCCTATCGGTTTGATGAGTGTGGTGGACAACTTCAAGCGCAAAGAGCTTGTGGATTATTACCACAAATGGTATCATCCCGACCATCAAGGCCTCATCATCATCGGTAATGTAGACGTGGATAAGGTCGAAGCACAAATCAAGAAGCTCTTCGGCGACATCAAGAACCCCGAGAACGAGGCTCCTATCGTTGACGAACCCGTGCCCGACAATGCCGAACCCATCGTTATTATCGACAAAGACAAGGAAGAACAGAGCTCAAGCGTAAACTTGATGTTCAAGCACGACGTGTTCCCCGACTCGCTGAAGGGCAACATTCGCTATCTGATTTACGAATATCTGAACAATGCCATCGCAAGCATGCTCAACAACCGCTACACCGAGGCTGCGCAAAAGGCCGACTGTCCGTTCGTGAATGCTTATGCCGGCGACGGCAACTACATCTTTGCAAAGACCAAGGATGCCTTCTCTATCGATGCTTCGCCTAAGGACATCACCCTCACTGCTGCCGCTTTGAAGGCCGCATTCATCGAAGCTCGGCGTGCAGCAACGTTCGGTTTCACCGCTACGGAATATGCCCGTTTCAAGCAAGATTACCTAAGTAGGCTCGATAAACAATACAGCAATAAAGACAAACGCTACAATTCACAGTTCTATCGTGAGTGCCTTGGCCACTTCTTGAACAATGAACCAATGCCCGGAATCGAGTACACTTATCAGACAATGAAGCAGATTGTGCCGATGATTCCGCTGGAAGCTGTCAACCAACAAATCAAGGAACTCATTCCAGAGAACGACAGCAACATGGTCATCATCAACTTCAACAACGAGAAAGAAGGTAATGTTTATCCCACAAAAGAGCAGCTGCTCGACGCTGTGAAGGCTGCCCGCGCAGCGCAAATCACTGCCTACGTGGACAACGTGAAGAACGAACCGCTCCTCAAACAGCTGCCCAAGGCCGGCAAAATCTTGAAAGAAACCAAGAGTAAGAAGTTCAACTACACCACACTGCAGCTCTCCAACGGCGTGAAAGTCATTCTCAAGAAGACCGACTTCAAGAAAGACCAAGTGCTCTTGAGCGGTAATGGCGGCAGTGGTTCTACCACATACGGCCTCAAAGACTTTGCAAACTTCAACACATTCGACGATGTTATCGGCATCAGCGGACTTGGAAACTTCTCCAGTACCGAGCTTCAAAAGGCCCTCGCCGGCAAGATTGCCAATGCAAACTTGACGATGAACGAGCGCAAGATGAGCGTCGACGGCAACGCAACGCCCAAGGACGTAGAGACGATGTTGCAGATGGTATATCTCTACTTCACCAACATCAAGAAAGACAACGACGCCTTCAACAACCTCATGCAGCAGTATGAATTGGCGTTGAAGAACCGCGAACTCTCTCCGGAGACAGCTTTCAGCGATTCGCTTTCAGCCACCCTCTACGGTCACAACCCCCGCGTTGCACCGCTGCTCTTCAAAGATTTGAAGAACATCAGCTACGACCGCATTCTGCAAATGGCCAAGGAACGCACCGCAAGTGCACGCGGTTGGGAGTTCACCATCATCGGCAACTACGACGAAGCAACCATTCGTCCGCTCATCTGCCGCTACCTTGGCTCACTGCCTGCCAAGACCATCAACACAGCCTCAAAGCGCAACCGCTTCATGGTAAAGGGTAAAGTTGAGAACATCTTCCAGCGTAAGATGGAAACACCAAAGGCCAACGCCTACATGGTTTGGCATAACGAAAGCCTGCCCTACACACTTGAGAAGAGCATTCAGATGGACATGGCAGCCCAAGTGCTCTCCATGCTTTATCTGAAAGAGATTCGTGAGGAAGCAAGCGCAGCCTACTCGTGCGGCGCATACGGCGGTTCTTCCCTCGCCGATGACGGTTACAAGAGCTATCAACTCATTGGTGTCTGCCCGATGAAGCCCGAAAAGAAGGACATCGCCCTGAAGATTATGACCGAAGAGGCTGACAAGCTCGCCAACACCTGCGATGCAGAGATGCTCGGCAAGGTGAAAGCCGTCATGCTCAAGCAGATTGACGACAAAGCCAAGACCAATGGCTTCTGGAACAGCACTATCTACGAGTATGACAAGCTGGGCATCGATACCTACACCGACTACAAGAAGCTCGTTGAGGCACAGACCCCGCAAAGCATCTCGGCCTTCGTGAAGGCCTTCCTTGCAACGGGAAGCAAAATCACCGTCGTGATGTTGCCGAAGGAATAAGCCCCAACACCTTTATACTATAGAAGAAGCCGGACGCTCAATGCGCCCGGCTTTTTCGTTGCCTGTATCTGTCTGGAAGACGATTACGATGATTTTACAAGTCCAACTACTTTTCTTTTAGCCTTTCCAACCTTGAGCTATCAGTAATTCAAGCCAAAACCAATAGAGACATAAAAGCGCGTATAATCCTTAGAATACGAGTTCCTCGAATCATAATAGCGAACACCGAGACCTATGATGGGTTTCACTTTCGAATTGCCCAAGTGTCCATAAATGCCCGCATCATAGTAGCTGTATCGCCAATTCTCGCTCTTTCTGAAGTTATCTCCAAACCCCAATCGCCCATCAATGTCGATGAGGCTGCTTTTCAAGAAGGTATAACCTGCATTGACCCCTGCAACAAGACAGTCATCATAGCTCTTCACGCCGTCTTTTTTGAACATGTTGATGGCATACTCACCCTTTACGTTCACAAAGAAGCGGTCGGTGATGTTATACCCAAGGCTTCCTCCAAGCGCGTAAGGCTTGAAATCGCTATAAAACATACACCCTTGTGTTGCAACCTCAACTCGAAAGTTATCAGACTGTGCGAATACTCCCAATGGAAGGAGCCAAAATACCAACATTAAATATTGTTTCATCATTTCTGTGTTTTAAGAATATTCCCGTTGTTCATGATTAAATGCTCTTTGTTCATCACTGTTCCATGAGTTAACAAACCAAGAACGAAACACGCTCCATAGCACGAACGCTTCTCCATAAGCATTAATTTATAAGTTAAACCCTGCGGCAGACGATGATTTGTTACAGATAACCGTCTGCTTTTGCAAATATAAATAATAAAGCAACGCAAAACAATAAAACTATAAAAAACAGCTTGTAATTTGAATTAATTAACGCTCTTGTCGCATCATATACGCTTATCTCCCCCCTGAAAAGGGCAAGATGCGATTCCTTATGAACCATCTATCCACTTTGATTTTATGGGAAACAGGAGACCCAACGACATATCCAAGCTCGAGATAACGTAGCTATAAGACCCGACATAGCGTGATTCTGCCTCGAGAGATATAACACATTGCGAATTATCACCATGGTGAGACGAATTTATCTGCATGCAGAGAAATATTTATCACCATGGTGAGAAATATTTCTCTACGTGGTGAGACAAATTTATCTGCACGCTGATAATTCGCAATGTGTTATATCTCTCGAGGCAGAATCACGTTGTGGGCGGTGTCGAAATCCTTATATCATGGTCAAAGGAGAGGCTTCTTCTGTCTTAAAAAACATTTATCGGGAGTGCAGTCTGATAAGTATTTCGTATATTTGCAGCTAAAACAAACAACGACAAGACATGAAAAAGATAACTTCAATCGCCGTGATGCTCATGCTGACCCTCATGGCAAGTGCACAAATCCAGTCGCCCGTGAAGTTCAATGCCCGGCTGAATACGGGCAAATCGGCCGAGGCCGAGCTTGTGTTCACGGCCAAGATTGCCGCCGGATGGCATGTTTATTCAACGCGACTTGGGGCTGAAGGGCCTACTTCGGCAGCGTTCAAGGCCACGAAGATGGACGGTGTTGAACTCGTGGGACGGCTGCAGGCGCACGGGAAAGAGATATCCAACTACGACAAGAACTTCGACATGACGCTGCGCTATTTCGAACATGGCGTCACGTTCACGCAGAAAGTGAGGTTCACAAAGCCCAACTATGTGCTGCAAGGCCATTTGGAATACGGTGCCTGCAACGACCAAAGTTGCCTGCCACCCACGACGGTTGAGTTCGAGAAGTCGGGGAAGAGTCCGGCCGTTGCGGCTGCGAAAGAGGCGAAAGCCGAGGCCGGAAAGGAAGCGCCTTCTGCTGAATTGTTGGCCGCTATGACCATGGCTGCCGCACAGGGCAACCGAGATGCGCAGGAAGGTTTGGCGAAATTGCAGGCCGACAGTATGGCAAAGGCACGGCAAGACAGTGCAGCAAGCATGGCTGCCACAGCCAATTCGTCGCTCTCGAAGGCCGAGAAAGACGCGCTATGGCAGCCGGTCATCAAGCAACTCAATGCACAGAACGGCAACGACGGCACAGAACATCAAAGCTGGAGCTACATCTTTCTGATGGGCTTCTTGGGCGGTTTGCTCGCGCTGTTCACCCCTTGTGTGTGGCCAATCATACCGATGACCGTGAGTTTCTTCCTTAAACGGGCGAAGGACGACAAGCGAAAAGGCGTGCGTGATGCCATCACCTACGGCATTTCTATCGTGGTTATCTACCTCGCATTGGGCTTGGCCGTGACGCAAATCTTCGGTCCTTCGGCCTTGAACGCATGGTCTACGAAGCCTTTCTTCAACATGGTGTTCTTCCTGATGCTGGTGATTTTCGCCGTAAGTTTCTTCGGATGGTTTGAGATAAAGCTGCCCGAGAAATGGGGAAATGCCGTGGATTCGAAGGCATCTTCTACCACCGGACTGCTCTCGATCTTCTTGATGGCATTCACGTTGACGCTGGTCAGCTTCTCATGCACGGGCCCGATTATCGGCTTCCTGCTTGTGGCTTCCACCACATCAGGCTCGCTTCTCGGTCCGGCTTTCGGCATGTTGGGCTTCGCTGTGGCCTTGGCTTTGCCGTTCACGCTGTTTGCCATGTTCCCAAGTTGGCTGAAGAGCGCTCCGAAGTCGGGTGCGTGGATGAACACCATCAAGATAGTCTTGGGTTTCATTGAGCTGGCATTCTCGCTCAAGTTCTTTAGTACGGCCGACATGGCATCGCATTGGAACCTGCTTAGTCGCGAGGTATTCCTTTCGATTTGGATTGTGATTTTCGCAGCATTAGGCCTTTATCTCATCGGAAAACTCAAGTTCCAGAGCGATGCCGTGGGCGGAGATATCAACAAACCGATGCCTGTTCCGTGCATCATGTTGGGCCTTTGCTCGCTCGCTTTTGCGGTTTACATGGTACCGGGGCTGTGGGGTGCGCCCGTAAAAGCCGTGAGTGCATTCGCTCCCCCGATGGAAACGCAAGACTTTAACCTTAACACCAAGGTCGTGAAAGCCCACTATACAGACTACGAAACGGGTATGGCTGCGGCGAAAAGCCTAAGAAAACCCGTGCTAATAGACTTCACCGGATATGGTTGTACGAACTGTCGTAACATGGAAGCTGCTGTGTGGACCGACCCACGTGTCATGGAAATTCTGGAGAAGGACTATGTGCTTATCTCGCTATATGTGGACGATAACATGCCTCTTCCACAGGAAATAGAAATCAAAGAGAATGGGCAGAAGCGCATACTTCGCACAATTGGCGACAAATGGAGCTATCTGCAACGCAGTAAGTTCGGTGCCAATGCCCAACCATTCTATGTGCCGGTAGACAACGAAGGCAATCCTTTGGCCGGAAGTTATGCCTACAATAAAGACGTAAACGCCTATATCAACTTCCTGAAGAAGGGTCTTGATGCTTATCAAAAGAAGAGATAATCCTTTCCGAAATGCTTGATAAAGAAACGCGAAAACACATACTCGACCTCGTTAACCGCGAGGTCGTGCCCGCTGTAGGCTGTACGGAACCGATGGCAGTGGCCCTCTGTACGGCCCGTGCCACGGAGCTCTTGGGCTGCAAACCGGAAGGAATCAAGGTGCTACTCAGTGCAAATATCCTGAAAAACGCTATGGGAGTAGGCATTCCGGGCACAGGAATGATAGGCCTTCCTATCGCCATTGCGCTCGGCAGTTTGATAGGAAAGAGCGACTATCAGCTTGAAGTTATCAAGGATCTTTCGCCCGAATCGCTCGAAGAAGGCAAGCAGTTTGTGGCCGAAGACCGCATCTGTATCGGGCTGAAGAGCAACAGTTGCGAGAAGCTTTACGTGGAGGTGACCTGCGAGAGTGAGGGACATCAGGCCACAGCCATCATCTCCGGGGCACACACCCACTTTGTCTTTGAGGCGCAAGACGATAGGATTTTGCTTGACAAACGGCAGGCATGTAGTGAAGAAACGGCCGAAAACGACATTCAACTGAACATGAAGCTCGTGTGGGATTTCGCTACGACAGCACCGACAGACGAGCTTCGTTTCATTCTCAAAACCAAGGAATACAATCTTCGGGCAGCTCGCGAAAGCCGCAAGGGCAACTATGGTCACTGCCTTGGAAAGACCATGGACCGCCCTTTGAGCCATGGAATTTTCGGCAATAGTATCTTCTCTCATATCATTGCCACCACGGCTTCGGCTTGCGATGCACGTATGGGAGGCGCCATGATTCCTGTGATGAGCAACTCAGGGTCGGGCAACCAAGGCATCTGTGCCACCAATCCTGTGGCCGTATATGCCGAAGAAAACGAGAATACCGAAGAGGAATTGATTCGCGCACTCATGTTGAGTCACCTCACAGCTATCTACATCAAGCAAAGTCTTGGCAAGCTAAGTGCCCTCTGTGGTTGCGTGGTTGCGAGCATAGGAAGCAGCTGTGGGATTACTTATCTCATGGGAGGAAGCTACCAAGATGTGTGCCATGCGGTGAAGAACATGATTGCTAACCTCACCGGAATGATATGCGATGGTGCCAAACCCAGCTGCTCTTTGAAGATATGTTCAGGCGTCAGTACGGCCCTTTTGAGTGCACTTCTGGCCCGCGAAGGGCGACATGTGACCTCTGCCGAGGGTATCATCGACGATTGTGTGGACCAAAGTATCCACAATTTGACCAGCATCGGCAAGGAAGCTATGTGTGCAACAGACGACATGGTGCTGCGAATCATGACGAGCAAGCAGGGGTGTTGAAGCGTCAGAAATAAGGTATTACTTTGCATTGTTATCTTCTACATCTTCAAAATGCCATTTTGAACTTCAGTAGGGAACTTCAAATTTATACTCTGAATATAGCGGTTTTTCTCCAAATTATTGTATCTTTGCATAATGTATAGCATGAAGTGGGGTCTCATAGTTCAATGGATAGAACAAGTCTCTCCTAAAGATTAGATCCGAGTTCGATTCTCGGTGAGACCACAACAAGGAGCCATGGCTCTGCAACATCTATCAACCCGTATTAACCTTACTGCCATGCTTGGAGCTATCATTGGAGACATTGTCGGTTCACGCTTTGAATTTTCAAAGCAAACAACATCGGATTTTGAACTTTTTACGTCTGATTGTAACTTCACAGACGACACGATTTGCACGGTAGCCATAGCTGATGCTATCTTGCACAATCAGCCATATGGCGAGACGCTTCACGCTTGGTGCCGTCGCTATCCCACCCCTATGGGAGGCTATGGTGACAAGTTTTCGCTTTGGGTGGAAAGTGAAAATCCGCAGCCATATGGCAGCAGTGGCAACGGTTCGGCCATGAGAGTGAGTCCCATCGGCTGGCTTTTCGATGACTATCATGACGTGCTTCGCGAGGCAGAAAAGAGTGCCGTTGTGAGCCATAATCACCCCGATGGCATCAACGGGGCACAGTGTGTGGCTACCCTTATCTACTGGCTTCGCACCTGTCGCATCACAAAAGACGAGATAGAAAGTGCCGTTCGGCGCAACTTCGGCTACCATCTTACGTCGCTTCGTGATATTTATAAGATCGGAAGCGAGGGCCATTTCGACGGCTTATGTAATGAGACTGTGCCTTATGCCATCAGTTGTTTCATGGAAAGTCAAAGCTTTGAAGACGCCATACGCACAGCAGTTGCGGCCGGAGGTGACACGGATACGAAGGCTGCTATCTGTGGTTCTATCGCCGAATCTTACTATGAAATACCTGAAGAAATGGTTGAGAAGGCCTATTCATATCTGCCGGACGAGATGCTTGATGTCATCACCTTGTTTCACGAAAAAATACAGAACGGACTCTGATATCAAAGATTTTTTGTAAGTTTGCAGGCGATGGAGCATGAATATTACATGAAACGTTGCCTGCAATTGGCCGAGAACGGACGGCTGAAAGCAAAGCCCAACCCAATGGTGGGAGCTGTGATTGTGGCCCAAGGTCATATCATCGGCGAGGGCTATCACATGCATTTCGGCGGGCCACATGCCGAGGTTAACGCCTTTACAAGCGTCAAACCGGAAGACAATTCCTTGTTACCAGAGGCCACAATCTACGTGTCATTAGAACCTTGTTCCCACTATGGAAAGACGCCACCTTGTGCAGATTTGATTATCAGTAAGGGCATCAAGCGATGCGTCTGTGGCTGTATTGACCCCTTTGCAAAGGTGCAGGGACGTGGCATTCAACGCATGCGAGAGGCCGGAATCGAGGTCATCGTGGGCGTCATGGAGCAGGAATGTCTGGTTTTGAACCGCCGTTTCATCACGTTCAACGAGCAACATCGCCCCTATATCATTTTGAAGTGGGCACAGACCGCCAATGGCTTTATTGCCCGAAACGACGGCCCTTTGCAACTTTCCACGCCCGAAACACAGCTATTGGTGCACAAGATGCGGGCTGAAAATGATGCCATTCTCGTTGGTCATACCACCTTTCTAACCGATCATCCCCGTCTCGACGTGCGTCAATGGAGCGGCCCTAACCCTGAGCGCATCGTACTTTCGCCCTCCATGTCGGCTGCAAACGAACGGCCCGAAGGCTGGATTGTGGCTGCCACCATCGATGAAGTGCTGGCCCGACTTTATGCCGAAAAGAAGCAAAGTCTTATTGTTGAGGGGGGCAATAAGACCCTGCAAGCGTTCCTTGAACGCGGACTTTGGGACGAAATACGCGTGGAAACGGCTCCCACAACCATTGCTGAAGGCATCGCTGCCCCGCCCATTCCGGGCAACACATGCGTTGTAAAGACAGAACAAATCGGCGGAAATCAAATCACCACCTTATGCCGATTGTTCTCTCATCAACCAAGACTATAATACCCAAACGGCCGTAATTCCGTCCTCTTTCTTCTGGAGGGGCCGGGTGAAACTCCCTCCCTTGGGGAGACCGGGGTGGGTATTTTATGCTTTTTTACCTTTTTTCTTTCTCCTTGTTCACGGAGAATGTTTACCTTTGCAGCCGACTTTGAGGAAGTTGGAGTTAAACATAGGTAATCAACTTCCATGGATTCAGAAGGTGAGTACGCCCGGATTAAATGGCTGGGAGGGCGTTTGTACCTTCACATTTAATCAGAAAAAATTGAAAACATTTGAAGAATTGGGCGTTAGCGAAGCGATTCGCCGCGCCATTGAAGAGTTGGGTTTCGAACATCCGATGCCTGTTCAGGAAGAAGTAATCCCTTATTTGTTAGGCAACAAGAACGATGTCATCGCACTTGCACAGACAGGCACGGGCAAAACGGCAGCCTTCGGACTGCCTTTGTTGCAGAAGGTCGATGCACAGAACCGTGCAACGCAGGCCATCGTTTTGAGTCCTACGCGCGAGCTCTGCGTGCAGATTGCCGACGACCTGAAGGATTTCAGCAAGTATATCGACGGTCTTCACGTGGTTCCGGTGTATGGAGGGGCCGACATTCGCCCGCAGATTCGCGCCATAAAGCATGGCGTTCAGATTGTTGTTGCAACGCCCGGACGATTGGTAGACCTTATCAATCGCGGCGTAATGGAGCTCAGTCAGGTCAATAACGTGGTGCTCGACGAGGCCGATGAGATGCTGAACATGGGCTTTTCCGACAGTATCAACGCCATATTCGAGCAGCTTCCGGAAGACAGGAACACGCTTCTTTTCTCGGCAACTATGAGCCGTGAGGTGGAGAAAGTGGCCAAAAGCTATCTCCACGACTATAAGGAAATCGTCGTGGGTAGCCGAAACGAGGGTGCGGAACACGTGAACCACATCTACTATCTCGTGCATTCCAAGGACAAATATCACGCCTTGAAGCGCATCGTCGACTTTCATCCGCGCATCTTCGCCATTGTTTTCTGTCGCACAAAGCTCGAGACACAGGAGATAGCCGACAAGCTGATCAAAGACGGTTACAATGCCGAAGCCTTGCATGGCGACCTGAGTCAGCAGCAAAGAGACCTCACCATGCAGAAGTTCCGCCGCCATACGGTGCAGCTACTTGTGGCAACCGACGTGGCAGCACGAGGGCTCGACGTGGACGACCTTACCCATGTCATCAACTACGGACTGCCCGATGACATCGAAAGCTACACGCATCGAAGCGGAAGAACGGGGCGTGCGGGCAAGAAGGGCACCTCTATCAGCATCATACACATCAAGGAGAAGTGGAAAGTAAGGCAGATTGAGAAGCAAATCGGCAAGGACTTTATCGACGGAGAACTGCCGAAAGCCGAGGAAATCTGCAAGAAACAGCTTTTTAAAGTGATGGACGACATCATGAAAACCGACGTTGATGAGGACCAAATCGCACCCTATATGGACGACATCATGCGCCGTTTTGAGTATGTTGACAAGGAGGACATCATCAAGAAAATGGTCACCGTCACCTTCGGACGCTTCTTGGATTACTACCGGAATGCGCCCGAAATAGAGAAGCCGATGGCCGGGAAAGCCGGCCGAAGTGAGCGGGGCGAGCGCACGATGCGGGGCAAAGTGAGTGGCGGACGCCGCAAGCATGAGGCCGAAAGCGGCTATCGCAGGCTCTTCATCAACCTTGGAAAGAGCGACGGTTTCTATCCCGGTGAAATCATGCAATACCTCAACAAGCACGTTCACGGGCGGCAGGAAGTGGGCCATATCGACTTGCTTCAGAAGTTCTCTTATATAGAAGTGCCCGAAGATGACGCGCAACGGGTGATGAATGCCTTGAACGGAACGAGCTATAAGGGCCGCGAAGTGCGCTGTAATGATGCCGATGACACCGGTCACGGACGCGGAAACCGGGACAACCGCAAGGAGAAAGGCAACCGAGGTGGGCGTTCCGGCAAGCGAACGGAGGAGCGTCAGGCCCGCCGTCAGCGTCAACATGAGACCGGAAACGAGACAGATTGGCGCAGTCTTATCAATGGAAGTGACTTCAAACTCAAGGGCGAAGTGCCCGATTTCAGTGAAGAAGGCTGGGCAAGAAGGCGTCCGAAAAAGAAATAAAAATACTTAAAGAAAGGCTCTGAATGCTACATTCAGGGCCTTTATTTTATATTTTTGCGTTTGTAAAAGCTGCGATGGCCCGACCATGGCAGCCGTTTTGCATCAATAATCACAAAAGACAAAGAAAGATGAATAAAATGTTTTTAGGCCTTTCGCTGCTGCTTTGCGCGCAGACGGCAGCTGCTGCCGACGGTAATTTCACGGTGAAATCCGAATTGAAGAACTTCGGTGACACCGTGGTGGCCCTTATTCCGCAAGACAACGGCTACCGTCGCGACACCATTCTTGTGAAGAACGACCGGTTCAATGCAACGCTTCGGCTGGACGAACCCAAGGATATTTTCCTCGTATCGATGGGAACTTTGCACCGAACGGAGCGCAAACGACTCAGCATTATAGCTGTTCCCGGCGAGACAGTCGAGCTGAAAGGCGACCTCAATTCGCGCTATGATATCGGCGGAAGCAGGTTCTATCAGCAGTATGGACAGTTCGACCGAGAACTCGAAGTGGCCCAGAAAGCACTTCAAGACTTCACGGAAAGCCTTTCAAAACGCATCGAAGCGGGCGAGGAACGCGCCAAGGTGATGAAAGAATATGAGGAAAAGGCACCCGGGTTTGAGCAGAAAATCAACGATGCCATCATGGGTTTTGTCAAGTCGCATCCCGATTGGGAGGCCGCAGCCGCAGCCGTTACGTCTTTGGAAGGCGAGAAAATCGAGGAAGCGGCCAAGCTGCTTTCCGCCACAGTAAAGACTGGACGAATGAAGAGTTACCTGCAACGTGCCATCGATGATTACAAGAAACAGGCCGAAGCTGAGGCCAAATCGAAGGCCGCACAGGCTGCCGGTGTCGTGGCACCCGACTTCACGTTGAACGATATTCACGGCAAACCGCTGTCGCTTTCGAGCCTGAAAGGCAAGTATGTGCTGCTTGATTTCTGGGGTTCATGGTGCATTTGGTGTATCCGCGGCATGCCTCAAATGAAGGAATATTATAAGAAATATGCCGGAAAATTCGAGATTTTGGGCATCGACTGCAACGACCCGGAAGACAAATGGAAAGCGGCCGTGAAGAAACATGAGCTGCCTTGGCTCCATGTCTACAATCCGAAAGACAGCAAGGTGCTTGCCGATTACGGCGTGAGGGGCTTTCCCACGAAGATACTTGTAGGTCCCGACGGCAAGATTGTGAGGACGGTTGTGGGCGAAGACCCTGCATTTTATCAGTTCATGGACGAGACTTTTGGGAAATAACACGCTTTCGGAGCATCGCGATTTCAGATAAAACGCCCCGTTATTGGGCACGCATCAGAACATTGAATGCAAGTAGTTGATGCGCAACAGTTTTGGCATTGAGAACCAACAACTTGCATGCGATGTTTCAAAGTCAGCCCTATGACGTTCCAATCTCACCCATTTCACCGTGCAATATGGGTTATATTGCGCGGTGAAATGGCTGGGATTACCGTACAAAATGGCCAAGATTGGAACGCAAGGTATAAGTCGTTGATAATCAATAGGAGCGACACTCCACTCCGTTCGAATGCATGTAGGGACGCACGGCTCGTGCGTCCGCTCTAACAATCCTGCACTTGTGTTTCATTCTCCTTGCGCGGACGCACGAACCGTGCGTCCCTACATGCCTCGCAGCATGCAACTCGTTCACCCCGTCTACTTGTTTACTCGTCAACCACGTGGTGTGGACGCACGAGCCGTGCGTCCCTGCATCGCTATCATGGGCGTATTGCGGGGCAACGGCTATTCGGCGTGCGTGCCCGATGCCGTAGGTTGATGGCCGAAATGCTCTTTGTAGCACTTCGAAAAATAGGAGGGAGAGGAGAAACCCACTTCATAAGAGACCTCCGAAACGTTCATTCCGCCTTGCCGGAGCAGTCGGTCGGCCTGCTGCAAGCGCGTGATGCGAATGATTTCCACGGGCGATGAGTCGGTGATGGTCTTCACCTTGCGGTAGAGCTGCACGCGACTCATGCCCAATTGTGCGGCCAATAGCTCGACACTAAAGGCTGAATCGGACAGGTTTTTGATGATGCAATCGAAGATACGGTTCATAAATTTGGTGTCGGCATCGAGCACATTGTCGGCTGATTCGGCTGCGGGCAGTTGGGCAAGGCGTTCCATTCGGTTGCGCTGCTCGTTGAGTTGCATGTAGTGTTGCAGCTTTTCGGTGATGGCTTTCTCGGTCATTCGGTGGCGATAGACGGCCATTCGGTAGACATAAATAAAGATGCCGACGAGCAGAATGAGGATAATTACCGTGAAAAGCAGGTAGACCTTTTGATGATGATAGCGCACAAAGAAGAGGTCGAGCTTCTTGTGAAGGTCTTGAATGCGCTGTTGTTGCATGTTCATCTCGTCGGCCTGCATGCGCATCAGCGGTGCTTTGTCGGGCGTGACGAGGGCCGATTGCAACAGGTTTTCCTTGCTGTAGGGCCGGTGTTTCAGTATGTTCAGGGCCAGTTTCAGCACAAGGTCGCCGCGCGTGGGATAGATATAAGAGGCCGAGAGTACGCTATCGGCCACGAGCCTCATGCCACCTTCGGGACCGGGAAGGGCGTCGACGCCGCATAATTTGGTGCGTTTGCCGAGCACGCCTGCCTCAAGTGCGCCCATTGCCATGCGGTCGTTCTGGGCGAAGACATAGTCGATTGTAGCGCAAAAGTCGGCCCCTTGGCGTCGTTTCAGGTCTAAAATGGCGCGCTTTCCGCTTGCTTTCGTCCAATCGCCTTGCAGACTGACGAGCTTGATGCCCGGATATTTGGCGATGCTTTGCATGAAACCGCGGTGCCGGTCGGCCGCCGGAGAGGAGCCTTTCAGCCCCATGATTTCGACAACGGAGCCGCGATGGCCTGTTTGTCGGGCCACAAAGTCGCCCATTTGCCGGCCTATTTCCACATTGTTCGCCCCGATGAAGGCCGTGTATGCACCGTCTGTGCGGCGGTCGAAAAGGATAACGGGAATGCCTTTCCGCATGGCTTTGTTGACAACGGGCGTGATGGCGTGCGCCTGATTGGGCGAAATGACCAGCAAGTCTACGCCTTCTTTGATGAATTGTTCTATCTGTCGGATTTGCAACGTGTCGTTGTCATCGGCCGAAGCAAACTGCAACGACACCTCATCTTCAGGGAAAGTGGCCGTCTTGAGCTCCTCGTTCAGCTTGTCGCGCCATATATCTTCCGAGCATTGCGACACGCCGATGACATACCGCTTCCCCTCTTTTCCTTGGCAGCAGCATAGGAGGAAGCACGCAAGAAAGGCTGTTATGATGGCAAGCGACTTGTTCATACGTTCGTATTCTTGATGAAAACAATGACAAAGATAGCATAAAATCCGATAAGTTCAAAAAAACATGGGGGATATATGAAAAGCGTTCTGCCCGCATGCTCCATCGGTTTGCGAGCTTGGAGGCTGCTATTGACAAAGAACGCGGGCTGTACAGTGTTGTCATTACACTAAAGGTTAAAGATAGTTAGAAGCAGCCAAGAAAACAATGAAAAAAGTATCACGACATTAAATTTTAGCTATCTTTGTCTGTGAAAACATAAACAATCTAACGAATAAGAGGAATTGATATGGTAAGTACGAACATCCCAACGGTCAAGCTGGGCATTATTGCCGTCAGCCGTGACTGCTTTCCAATCGCACTGTCTACTAAAAGGCGCGAAAACATCGTAGAAGCTTACAAGGGCGAACTGTTTAATTGCAAGACAACCGTGGAGAACGAGCATGACATGCTCAAGGCCGTTGCCGAAGTGAAAGCGGCCGGTTGCAATGCATTGGTGGTGTTCTTGGGCAACTTCGGCCCCGAGACACCCGAGACATTGATCGCAAAATACTTCGACGGCCCCTGTATGTTCGTGGCCGCAGCCGAGGGAGATGGCGACCTGATCAATGGTCGTGGCGACGCTTTCTGCGGCATGTTGAACTGCTCCTACAACCTTGGTATGCGCCACATCAAGGGCTATATCCCCGAATATCCGGTGGGAACGGCCGAAGATGTGGCCCGAATGATGGCCGAATTCGTGCCCGTTGCGCGCACGGTCATCGGTCTGAAAGGCTTGAAAATCATTACTTTCGGTCCGCGTCCGCAGGACTTCTTTGCCTGCAACGCACCCATCAAGGGACTTTACGAACTGGGAGTAGAGGTTGAAGAAAACTCCGAATTGGACCTCTTGGTGGCCTATAAAGCACACGAAAATGACCCGCGTATCGACGCAGTTTGCGAGGATATGGCCAACGAAATGGGCTGCGGTAAGTTCTATCCCGACCTGAGTCGGCGCATGGCTCAGTTTGAACTTACGTTGCTGGATTGGGCAGATCAGTACAAAGGATCACGTGAGTTTGTGGCCTTTGCCGATAAATGTTGGCCCGCATTTCCAAAGGAATTCGGTTTCGAACCCTGCTATGTTAACTCGCGATTGGTGAGCCGTGGCATCCCTGTGGCATGTGAGGTTGACATCTATGGTGCGCTGTCTGAGTACATTGGAATGTGTGCTTCGGGCGACACAGTGACCCTTCTTGACATCAATAATTCCGTGCCTCAATACATCTATGACGAGGATATTAAGGGCAAATATGACTACCGTCTGACCGATACCTTCATGGGATTCCATTGCGGAAACACCCCCGAATGCAAGATGTGTAGCACACGTGCCATCAAATTCCAGCTCATTCAAAACCGTCTTTTGGAGAATGGAGGCACGCCAGACTTCACACGTGGCACGCTCGAAGGGGACATTGCAGCCAGCAAGGTGACCTTCTATCGCCTGCAATGTGACGCGCAAGGCAACCTCAGATCATACATCGCCGAGGGTGAAGTGCTTGATGTTCCGACGCGTTCTTTCGGTGGTATCGGTATATTCGCTATCCCCGAGATGGGCCGTTTCTACCGTCATGTGCTCGTAGAGAAGGGCTATCCGCATCATGGGGCTGTGGCTTTCGATCACGTGGGCAAGACACTTTTCGAGGTGTTTAAGTATCTTGGCATCAAAGATATCGCTTATAACCAACCCGCAAGCCTGCCTTATCCGACGGAAAACCCGTTTAAGTGATATTCACCGCAAAAGCCTCTCCCCCGGCCCCTCCCCGAAGAGGGAGGGGAGCCCGAGCTTGCGGGCTAATGATGAACAATACATAATAAACAAAAATAGGCCTTGCGAACTAAAGTGTTCGCAAGGTCTATTTGCATTTTACTCCCCTCCCTCTTCGGGGGTGGGCTTTTGGGAGAGGCTTCCGGGTGTGTATTAAAGCGGGGAGGGCACACAGACAAGCGAGTTAATCATAAGGTGAATTTTGATTTTGATTAAATACAGGTAAGTCGTCCGCCCTCCCCAAGGAGACTTCCCGCTGGGAGCCCGGGAGCCTCCCCCAACCCCTTCGAAGGAGGGGAGCACAAACAGCGTGCAAACTAATTCCTCGCAAGCTTGTAACTCTCCTCCCTTTGGGAGGGGTTGGGAGGCTCCTCTCCCTCTCTTTTCAAAAAGATGGGGATGTTTTTGCAATTAGATGGGGATGTTTTTGCAAAAAGATCTATATCTTTTTTTAATTAGATGGGGATGTTTCTGAAAGCCGTCCCGTGGCTCATGCTCAATCTTCCCATGGGTTGTATTTCACAGTTGTGGTTTCTTCCTCCTTTTCTTCTTCGAAATCAGAGGACTCGGGCTTGGCCAGTCCTTCGTTTTCTCCTACTGATTTGGAGCTTACAACAAATTGTGCGATATTGTCGTTGGTGAGCAAATGGACGACTTCGATAACCGGTGTGATATATTTTCGTTTCATTGTCGTTTCGTTTATTTGAGAACTTTCTTTCCGTTGATGATATAGATGCCGTGTGTGGGGTGGGTGATGCGGCGGCCCTGCAAGTCATAGATGATGTCTTCCCCCGATGTCTTCGTGGTTCCGATACTGCGGAGGCCTGTGGTTTGGCCTGCACTGCGGGCAGCCTCGAAATCAACGATAAATCCTTTGGCAGGTGCTATGGCATCGGGCAGACAGAGACCTGCGCGATGAGCGGCCAGTTTGATGGAAGCTCCGTCGCGTGTGCCCTGCTTATAGAAGCCGATACCTTCGCCGCCATTGGCAAGGATATAGTATTTATTGCCGGCGGAACTGAATTCCTGTGCTGTGGCGGTACCGATGAGCATGTTTCCGGATACGCTTTCTTCCGCTCCCGTGACGGCTGCGCGGTATTCAATCGTTGTATTGGGTGCGCCTTGCAAGATGAAACCGGTTTGTTTAGGAATGATTTTACCTGCGCCGAATGCTTTCACCACGGCTTGGTCGGGCGTAGTGGGACTTCCGCTGGGCGTGATGCCCGTGATGATATAGGCTGTGCACCCCGTAGGCACGAGGAAGTTCTCATTCTCAAGATACAGAGATGCATAGCCGGTAGCATTCATGTCGATGGCTTCTATATACTTCCCAGCTTCATCAGACCAGCCTCTTGCTGTTGCATAAAGTCCGGTCAGGTCGGTGTTGACGTATATTTTGAGATTTGGGTCTGCACCTTCAAGAGGAGAGCTGTCTCCAAATCCAATACTCAAATCACTTATAGGAACGACAGGCACCTTGCGGAGATTGACTATTTTCAGCATTGGGTTTTGCCCAAAGGCACCACCATTCATTACTTTTACCGTAGAGGGAATATCAACTGAAACTAATTTATTGTCATCAAATACATGCTCACCAATTTTTTCCAACCCTTCGGGCAGAGAAAGCTTAGTAATCTTACCGCGATGAAAATTCAGTCCTTCGAGTTTTTTCAGCTTGGTACATTTGCTTAGGTCCACTTCCTTAACGTCATAGGCATGAGCGAATGCCATCCAACCTATCTCTTCCAAAGAAGATGGAAAGGTAATGGTTACAGTTCCGTCACCTGCCGTCCAACCTTGCCCTAATGTTCCATTGAATATACCGCCTGCTATCTTAGTAATGGTGTAGGGTTGAGTCTCCCCCGATTTGTACACCGCTTCAGGAAAGGTCAGTTGTGGCGGAGTGAATACTCCACCCGATTGTGCCGACACTTCAACATAGCGGTTGGCTTGGTCGATGATTTTATAGGTGATGGTCACGCCGTTGATGTTCTGTGTGAACTCCGTGGGCGATTGTGCCTTGGTCGTAAATATTACGATAAGCGAGAAGATGAGTAAATACAATCTTTTCATATTATTTTTGATTAAATGATTATACGAAGAGTGCTTGTTGTTTCCCTTTCCCGATTGGAAAAAGAACACAAAAAATCTTGGAAAATCCTGTAAGGATATTCCGAAAAACAGCTTTGTAACCTATTGTTTTTACAATATGCTGCGTATATTACGCGCGCGTATGCGCGTACCTTAGTCATAGGTCTGCAGTGTGTGTGTGTGTGTGTGTGTGTGTGTTAGCAAATTATTTGAACCAGCCAAATAATAAGCGTTAAAAGATGCAGAGAAATCGAAGTTTCTTTGCATCGTGCTTATAACCTTATTATCATCAAATGCTAACATCATAACGCCGGCAAAGGTAAGACAAAAAATCGGAATGGCCAAACAATCAGAAAAGAAATATGAGTCATGATGCCTACGTTATTACGTTGCGAAGAACATTACGATGATTTGGGCGATGATGACACGCACGAACATGCCCAAAGGATACACCGATGCGTAGCTGATGCTGGCGGTATCGCCCTTTAAAGTGTCGTTGGCATAGCCCAAGGCCATGGGGTTGGCCATGCTGCCGCATAGGATTCCGCAGATGGTTCCAAAGTCGAACTTCTTCGTTTTCAGGGCTATCAGCCCCACAATGAGCACGGGAACAATCGTAATCAAGGCACCGATACCCACCCAAAGCAGGCCTTGCGGACGCATAACCGTGCCAAAGAAGTCTTTTCCGGCATCGAGTCCGAGGCACGCCAGATAGAGACTCAGTCCGAGTTTGCGTAGCATCAGCGAGGCCGAACGCGTGGTATAAGAGATGAAATGCAGCTTGGGACCGAGTGCACCGATGATGATTCCCATGATGATAGGGCCACCGGCAATGCCCAATCTGACGGAGCTTTCCATGCCGGGAATGCTGATCGGGATAGTCCCAAGGGCCAAACCGAGAATGATTCCAAGGAAGATACTGCCGATATTTGGCTCGTTTAAGGTCTTAACGGAGTTGCCGAAGTAACCCTCGACGTGGTTGATTGCCTCGCGTTGTCCTACGACTGTGACGCGATCCCCATATTGAAGACGGAGGTCTTCTGTGGCTAATAGCTTGATATCTCCACGAATAACGCGACTCACATTCACCCCATACGACTTGCGAAGGTGCAGCTCTCCGAGGCGTTTCCCATTGAGACCGGTGCGCGTAAGCACGAGAACCCGACTCTCAACCTGCGTGTCGATGGCATTCCAATCGATGGCTTCTTTGTTCCAATCCTTATTGATTTTGCGACCAAAGAGGATTTCCATGGCCCCTTCGTCTTCCTTGTTGGTGATGACAAGCAGGTCGTCATTGGCCTTCAAAACAGTCTCTGCGGTGGGCACAATGACCTCGTTGCCACGCCAAATACGCGAGATAATGAACTTCAGATGGGTCATATGAGACACGTCAATGATGCGTTTTTCGGTCGTAGCCGGGTTGATTACTTCGAATTCGGCAATGTAAGTGTGGTCGTTACTGTCCACAGATCGCAATGCAAGGTCGGCCGGTTTGACAAAGCATTTGCGCAGAATCACCATCGCAATGATCACGCCCAAGACACCCAAGGGATAGGAAACTGCGGTGGCAAGTGCCACGGTTCCGCTGCTCATTCCCAAGTGGCTGAGGGCCTGAGTGGCTGCACCGAGGGCCGGTGTGTTGGTGGTTGCACCGCAAAGAAGGCCCACCATGTCGGGCAAACTGACCCCGGTCAGGGGGATAAGCAGCAGGGAAAAGAGCGTCCCGACAATGATAATGGCAAGGCTCCAAAGGTTCTCTGACATGCCTTCATGGCGTAAAGAACCAAAGAAATTCGGCCCGACATGCAATCCAAGACAGTAGACAAAGATGGCCAATCCGAACGTTTCAGCATAGTCAAGTACCACGGGATCGATACTAAACCCAAGGTGTCCGGCGAGGATACCCACGAAGAATACGAAGGCAATACTAAGGGAAACGCCCATCACTTTGAGCTTTCCTAATGCCAAACCACACGCGATAATCATTGACAGCACAACCACGGTCTGAATGGAAGAGTGCGTGGTGAAGAGACTATTTATCCAGTCCATATCCGCTAAAGAATGTTCAAATACTGCTCAAGAGGTATACCTCGGTTCTTATCCGCATTGTCTTTGTTGCGGAGAATCAGCTCATATACACCGTCCATAGCCTTTTGTGTGGCAACAGTCAAGGGCTTATCATCAAGCAAATGCCCGATGAGTATGGCCGAAAAAATATCGCCCGTGCCGGGAAAATGAACGGGAATCTCATCGTAGCCCAGCCTGAAATACGTATCGTCCATGTGGTTATAGCCCACAACAGCGGGCTTCCCGTCTACGGGAATGCTCGTGATGAGCGCCGATTTCGCACCTATCTTGCGCAGATGATCCAGCAGGCTATAAGCTTCATCAAGGCTCACACCGTCAGGAAAATACGTGCAATTGGTCAGATAACAGGCTTCGGTGTAGTTGGGATAGCACAGATGTGCCACGCTCAACATGGCCCTCATGCTCTTGATGGTGGCCGGGGTTACGCCGTTATAGAGCTTGCCTTCGTCGCCCATGATAGGGTCCACGAAGATTGTTGTGCCCGTTTCTGCCTGTTCAAGACAGTAGCGTGACACGATAGAAGCCTGTCTTTCGCTGACGATAAAGCCCGTGGCTATGGCATCAAACCTAAAGCCCAAGGCCTTCCAAACGGGGAAAACGCCTTGTATATAGTCCGTGGTATCAAGGATATTAAACTTGCCATAGTCGAGCGTATTCGATACCAATGCCGTCGGAAGATTATAGGTCGGGTGGCCGAAATAAGACAGAATAGGCAGCATGGCGGCCGTGGCTACTTTGCCATAGCCCGCCATGTCGTTGATCAAAAGAATTTGTTTCTTGCTCATTCTTACTTTGCTGTAATCGCAGACAAAGGTAGTAAAAAGTTGAGATACAACGCCTTTACGAACGAATTAATTACATTTTGCCTTCTAAAATAACGGGAATGAGCGGCCACGATGGGGCCTATTGCCTTTCAAACCACGCTCAATAGCCGAGGTGATACAGCACGGCAAACTTCTGCCAAAGTGGAGTGAGCTGTTCGAACGTGGGCTTTTTCACCTCGCGCACGGGGTTTCCGGCTGCGTCATAAAGCACAAGCAGGAGGTTGTCCGACGTATATCCGCGCTGGACCAAGCTTGAAACGTGCCGGTAATGACCGTCATACTGATACATTTCATATTCTATACGCTCATCGTTGACATAGCGATTGCTTACAATGCAACGGGCTTCTTCGAAAAGGGTGGGGTGTTCTAAGTTGTTGAAAAAAGGCTCATACACGTATTTTCCCTGTTTCTCGGACCACAGAAACACCCATGTCGTCTCCACATCATTCAGCCAAACCGCGAAATCCCGGTGGCCGTCGAAGTTGTAATCGCGCTGGTCTACCCAGTAATCCGGGGTGTTTTTGCCGAAATCGAGCGTCTGAAGATAACGCCCGTTCTTGTAGATGGCGAGCTTGAATGCGCCGTTTTCCGTCTTTGCTTGCCAAGAGATGAAAACCGCTTTGTCGCCTTTCCACCACTCACGGTCCTCTTCTGCCTGCGCTTTCTGCCATTCGGGAGTCTCCGTTTCAAAGGCTTTCATATAGCTTTCCCAGCCAAGATGCTGTTTGTTTGGCGTCACATAAAACTCTGCTGTGCCTACATCGAGGTCGCCGGAGTCGGGAATTCGGGCCACTCCGAAGTTCGCTTTCTTCGACGTTTTCGTGCGATAAGAGGTCCAACGGCCCTCGAATTGGTTGTTGTTATAGCCGTCCATGCCATCTTCAATCGTGTCATAATAAACCGTATCTTGGTAGATGAAGAAGTACGACGTGAGCCGTCCTGCAAAGAAACCTGAACCATGTTGACCGGCTTCCTCGTTCAGCCGGTATTGCGCTTTCAGGCAAAAACGCTTCATGTGTGGGTCGAGTTCCTCGTTCGGCGCAAAGGAATGAAGGTCTATTCTGCCCGTAAAACGACACAGATTCTGCTTCACCTTGCTTGCTCCCGCCACGTGATAGCAATGCGGATTCGCAGGGTCTTTGTAGATGGTATCAAAGTGCATGTAGAGTCGTTGCCCGTTTCCGATGTAGCCCAAAAGGTCGTTTTGCAGCAGCACGCGGCTGTAGTCATAACGCAGGAGCTGCTCCTTGAGCTTGTCGTTCGGTGCTTTCGCAAAACCAGTCCGGCCCATTAAAACGAGCAAGAGCACGAGAATCGTCTGTTTCTTTGTCATGATTTCTAAAGTGTTCTGATAGCAATTGCAAATATAGGAAAATTATCATAGAATGCAAACCGTAGGAAAAGAAAATGCCACGTCAACTGTTTCTTGCTGCAAATTAGCAAGAAAACGGCACCGAACTCTCACTTTTATTTCGTAACTTTGCCCACCTGTTTGAACAAAATAGAGGAACAAAAATGCTTACAGAAAGGTTTTTCGAAGTCATTCGCAATGAAGGTGTCGTCTCAATCGTGTCATGGGGGCATGCAGAACCCCACTTAGCATGCACTTGGAACAGCTATTTGGTGGTGACGGATGACGAGAGAATCCTCATTCCCGCCGCTGGAATGAAGAAGACAGAGGCCAATGTCGAGGTGAACAACCGCGTCCTTTTGGCGTTAGGCACACGCAACGTAGAGGGCTTCAACGGCTACCAAGGCACGGGATTTCGCATAGAAGGGCGGGCGAAGTTCCTCACCACGGGGCCCGACTACGAGATGATGCATCAGAAATATCCTTTCATCAGGAGCGTATTAGAGGTGACTGTAGACGTTGCCAAGCAGATGCTTTAGGTCCGTTCCAGCCAACATGGGCATGTAGGGACTTTGATTTTGAACATTGAGTATTGAACATTGAACTTTATGATTTGCTGACATTGAAGTTTGAACATTGAATTTTGAACTTTAGGATTAGTTCTATTAAAAAATGATTTGTGGCAAGAGGCATGTAGGGACGCACGGTTCGTGCGTCCGCTTTTGAAAGTCCAACGTATCTTGCTATTCCTATACCCATGTAGGGACGCACGGTTCGTGCGTCCGTTCAAGGTGAAATGCAAGTTTAGACGCATTGGCTCGTGCGTCCCACTCCGGTTGAATGTCAAACGATATGCAGGGTTGTTTCAACGGACGCACGAGCCGTGCGTCCCTACATACCCACGAGTATGAAACTTGTCTACCAGCCTACTCGTCAGCTGTCAACCAAATTGATAATCAACAGCTTACATCTTGCGTTCCAATCTCACCCATTTTGCGCGGTAATCTCACCCATTTCGCACGGTGGAATGACCCATGTTGCAGTCCGATATGGGCCATATTGCAAGCCGGGACACTCACTTCGGCCCTCCAAACACCTATTCCGACCCTCCAAAAACCAACCCCGAGTCTCTCCCAATACCTACCCCGACCCTCCCAAAGGGAGGGAGCCCGAGCTTACGGGCCTGGCGAATGCAGCATAGCGTCTGCCCTTGCCGTGAATACAGCGAGGAGTGTCGAGCGTGTAAGCCGCTTTTGCGCTTGTAGTCGAGGTCTCGTTTGTGGCCGCAAATGGAGGGATTTTGAGTGTACAAGCCGCTTGCATGCCTGTATTCGAGAGTTCCTTCGTGGCGATATTCGGAAGAATATTGGGCGTGCAAGCCATTTTTGTGCACGTATTGTCGGGAATGTCTGTGGCGATATTTGGAGGAAAACCGAGTTTGCAAGCAATTTGCGCTCCCCTCCTTCGGAGGGGTTGGGGGAGGTATCAGAGGGTTTGGTCTCGGTATCCCTTTCCATCAACTTGCCAACGTCTTCGTCGTCGATGACTTTTTCTACTCTTTTCGTCGTCTTTTTTTGTTCTTGTTCTTGTTCATAGTTCTTAGGAACGTTAACAGGTTGATTATCAATGGTTTCATTTGTTAATTTATTTAAACTGCTGTTTGACTTTTCATTTTTCGCGGAACATTTAACAAATAATTGCAAAAGATAAGGGCTCGTGAAAGTTTTTCCGTCGGGTTCGATTTCAAACAAAGCGGGGAAGTCGCGAATGAGCTGCAGAATGGTGCGTTTACTCTTGTGGCAGAGGTATGCGATTTCGGGCACGATGGAAAGCGGAGCGCGGCAGTCGGTGTGGCGTTCCAAGAGACATTTCATGATGTAGAGCACGATTCCCCAGCCCTCGATGCCGTATTTCTGACGCACGAGTGTCATGTCAAGCGAGTTGAGCATCGCGATGTCGAAGCGAATGAAGGGACCTTTGCGGTTCATGGTGCGGTTGTTTCGGGCGGTCGTTCCCACCCTTTGCGTGTTGTTATTTTCCATTTTGATAGATGATTAAGTGTTATCCTATTTACAAAGACAGTGCAAGCGAGCGCAATGAAAGCTTGTTTTCAGATTGCCGAGCGCTGCTTGTCTTTTACAAAGATACAAAATCTTGCATCCCCTTTGCAAGTTTTTCGGGAAGAAAATGAAACACTCGCCCCGAAACTCTCTCAAAAAAAGGAGTCGGAACGAGTGTGATATATGAATGAGGGTAAACTCACCTATAAGCTTTGTAGAAAGATATTTAATTCTATTTCAACCCTTCCACATAGAAAATATTATTCAAAGGGTTGCACTCGGAATCCAAAGTCACGCCCTGTATAAGCTAAGACAACACTGCTACTGGTGAAATACATATAGTAAGCTGTAAGCGGTAAATAGGCAACAGCACTTGATGACCAATAGTCACCGACGACTCCCATCCTATCCATTAATATACCTGTACTATAATATGTTGAGGCAGGCAAGAAGAAATAGTCTGTGAGATTTTGAGGAGTACCAATAATTGCATTATGTCCTGTCGAATATCGATTTGTGCGGAAATCAACAATATTACCACCATTGTCTCGATGATAACTCTGCATCTGTGTTGCATTAATATGTTCGTCTGCCAAGATTTTCGCTTTTTTCTTAAACCACATGCCTCCTTTATGTAGTTTACCCATGGTAGTCCATAGTTGGTCTTTATCCCAATGAGGGTCGCCCTCTACACAATACCATGCCATTTCATTAGCATTTGGGAGTGTTTTGAAATGTGCAGTTTGTGCATCATTCCGAATATAATTGCCGGGATAGCTTTCATTGTACCAACGCTGAGGATCACTCGCTTTGCTTGTTGGATAAGGGCCTTGGAAAGCACCGGGCCCCGGAGGGATAGTCGGCTGTTGGTCTTCTTTCCCCCACCAATAATTCTGTTGTGCATCCCACATGTAATATCCGGTAGTTGAGTAGTCTTTGATATCAAGATTAACCGGCATGTCGTAATAGCTGTTGGCAGCGTAGGTGAAAGCCGGATAAGTTTTGGTGATAATCCCCTCAACATTATTGGCTACATCTCTCACTTGATAGCGTACGGTGAGTTTATGTGTGCCGGGAGCAATGACCATGTAGACCTTCATGTCGGGATAATTTAGAGGGAAACCATCAGGTGAAAAAGCTGCATTTGGTGTACGGAGTTTAACCGTTTTTCCGGATCCACTACCGACCAATGTATATGTGGTGGGATCTAATGTATAGGTTCCACAAATATTGTTGTCGGATATAGCTTCAATTTGTGTCAAAGTGCAATTTTTTAAAACAGGATTGCTCGTGGTTGGTTCAAATACAAGAATGGATGTAGGGTGACGAAGTGTGAAGTAGAAGTTGTATTTTGTTTCACCTAAGGGGATTTGTGGCTTGGCTGTACCGATACCAAAGTCGTTTCCTCTTTGAGAGAAGTATGGCTTGGTAGGATAAATCTGACCTTGCATATCGTGAATTGTTACAGGATCGTCATTTTTCAAGATTGGATGACCGGGGAAATATACCGTGTAATTTTTCGTTGACAGATACCTTCCAGAAAGCATAAATGTATAGTTCTCCTTGTGAGGCTCGTCCACGGTACCACTCTGCCAATTACCATCTTCATCTTTCACGTAGATTTTGTCACCATTTTCCCAAAACCATTTTTCAGCAGCATAATCGAGTGAAGCACGTGTCTTAGTACTGCCTGATACAAAAGAGGTAAGTTTGGTGGGAATATCTGATTTTCCTGTATTGTCTTTCTCTTTGTTGAAGGTGTTTTCTTCGACACATGAAATAAAGCTAAGTGCACATGCACAAAGCATTACAAACAATTTTATGTTGAATATATTCTGTTTCATTTTGATAGTCTTTTGTATATTTCTAATTAGTTGCTATTCTTAAAAATCATCGTCAGCTTCATTATCAGAGGTATTTTGAACTTCTTCATTCTCCCAAAGGTTACCCCACTTCTTTGCACCACCAATGGGTGATGGACCACTCTCATGGTTGGGTTTCTCATGTTGGCCCGGCATGGAGGTCGTTTCTAAAATGCCATAATTCGTTTTTGTAACAATGAATGTGCAGGCAGGTTTTACATACTTTTTCTTTCTCATTTTCCTTACTATTTTATTCGTAAATTACTCCTTATGGGACATGGGTCATGGAACAAAGGAAACTCCGTGAAAGTCCTTTGCCTATAGGGGTTGCGAGGCATGCCTCGCGCGCGTACGCGTAATGTGTTATGGTCGCTCGCCTGTGTGTGTGTGTGTGTGTGTGTGTGTGTGTGTGTGTGTGTGTGTGTTAGCAAATTATTTGGACCAGCCAAATAATAAGCGTTAAAAGATGCAGAGAAGGAGCGATTTCTCTGTATCGTCTCTATACCTATTATATATAAGCGATATGTCACACTGTTTTGTTTTGTGACGGCAAAGGTAATAATTTGTTTTGGAACAGCCAAACAAACGAGGCAAAATGTTTTAGGTCTGGTTGCACTCCGCTTGATAGAAAAATATGGAAATAAAGACTCCAATCTGATTGAAAAGTTGTATCTTTGTGCGGAAAGAACCTGAAAACTAAATCTGTATATGAGAAAAACATTGTTTACCATGGTTTTGACAGCCGCTTTGTCGGCAACGATAATGACGGTTTCGTGCCGTAACCCTATAGATGTACCCGACGACAAGGGCACGGTGTGTCCTGTATATTCTGTGCGTGCCAGCCATCCGCGGCTTTTCGTCACCAAGGAAGATATTCCGAATATAAAAAGTGCGGCAAAGACTTCGGCTCGCAATACCTATTGGCAAACCAAGGAAGACGTAGACAATCTGCTACATGGGTCCATTTCGTTCCCGAATCCCACGGCGGTGAACGGTACCGAGAACGGATGGGTCATATCCAAGGTCTCGCAGGTGGCCATGTTATATCTCATAACCGGTAAGAAAGAATATCTGGATTACACCAAAAAGTTCTTGCAAAAGATTATCGAATATTACAGAATTCGTATAGACAATAATCTGAATGCCGACTGGTATGTGTTTCCGCAAATCAGCACGCTATGCGCCTACGATTGGATTTATGACGCTCTGACACAAGACGAACGCGAAAAGATAGGCAAGTCCCTCTATCAGGTGATGATGGATATTGCTTGGCACGGTGAGGGTCTGCGTCCCCAACGCATTCGTGAGAATACGGGCGGATACAATACGGGGTTCTATGGGACGGATGCCCTGCCGTGGTATATCGCCATCACCTTTTACAATGACGGCATCGACGACGCACGGTGTGAGAAAATGTTCCAAAAAGGATTGCAGCTGAATATGAAAATGACGCAATTCCGCAGCGAGTTAATCGGTAAAAACGGCGGAGGGTCGACCGGTTGTGTAGGTTACGCGTTGGGTGCCTACCCTGTCGCAGACTTCAACTTTATCAGAAGCTACCGGGCGGCGACAGGCATAGACATGTCTCAGAAGCTGGATTATGTACTCGGATACTTGAATTTTATCGATTGGAATCGCTTGCCGGGCAACCGCGAGTTTGGCTTCGGCGATAGCTATCATTACGATTGCTTGCTTCCCGAAAAAGAAATCAATTATCACCTCAGAGAGATTGCTACGCTTTATGGGAGCTCTCCCAATGTGCAACGTCTGTTAGGCTTGTTCAACAAGAAAAACTATACGGAACGCCTTCCCTTTATGCCTTTTTTACAAAAGTATCCTCAAGGTACGCCGGGTGCGTCATCCCCGGGTAAAGGGGCCATGTATTTCGATGGGACGGGAGAAGTCATCATGCGTTCAGGCACGGGTGCAGACGACACTTATGCTCTTTTTGTGAGCGGGGGAAGAACCTCTTATCATAAGCACTTCGACAACAACCATTTCACGATTTACAAAAAAGGTTACCGTGCGTTAGATACGGGCACCCGCCCCGAACCCGGCTGGCATCTGTCGCATTACTATGCCCGCACGGTGGCTCATAACTGCGTAACCATCAGAATGCCCGATGAAAGAATGCCCGGATATTGGGGTGGAGGGGCCTCTACCGAAAACAAGTTCGAACCTATCCCCAACGACGGTGGGCAAAGCAGTACATTAGGCTCTGTGCTGAAAGAAATGCGTACTACCGACGATTATGTATATCTCGCCTCCGATGCTACCAAAAGCTACAACAGTAAAAAAGCCTCGTTGGTAGTGCGTGAGTTTATATATTTCTACCCCGACCTTTTCGTGGTGTTCGACAGAGTGGCGGCTATCGACAAGAATTATCCTAAAACGTGGTTGATACACACCATCAACGAGCCTGTGATGAAAGGCGACAGAGAGTTCTCGGAAACCTCCGACGGAGGCAAGATGATTTGCCGTACATTATACCCTGCCAACGCCATGCTTACTAAAATAGGTGGAAGTGGGAAGGATTTTTGGTCTGACGGACGCAACTGGCCGCTGCCGAAACTCACTCCGCAGGAGTACGGATATAATATGAACCTCCCGCCCGCCAACCACCCACAGTTGGGACATTGGCGTATGGAAGTGAGTCCCCAAACGGCTTCTAAAGAAGACTTGTTCATGCATATTATCCAAGTAGGCGATAAGAACCTTTCCGATTTGCCTGATACCGAAACTTTTGAGACTGCAACACAAATAGGTGTAAAATTTACTTATTTGGGCAAAAATCACACCTTAACTTTTGATAAAACAAAAGCATATGGTTGTCGAATTCAGTAAGAATAGGTTTGATATATCGGCAATTAATGATGAATACCTATAACTTATATAAGCTAAAAACAAATGTCTTCTGTCTTGATTTCTGAAAATTCTTCTTGTCATATTAAACTTTTCTTTAAAAAGATTTGGTTGTAATTGATAATTGTATTACTTTTGCATTCGCTTTCCGAGCCTGATGTTGTTCGGAGGCGAGATGAAATAGCGTTCTTTGATAGGATTAAGATAAACAGAGAAGTAGTACAAGAAGCGAGGTGCGTGCCTTTTTGGGTGCGTACCTT